>ONLY01000027.1 GCA_900318775.1 uncultured Prevotellaceae bacterium
AAGGTTGCTGCTGCCTGAGAAATGGTGAGAACAGCCGTGCAAGCATGTGAATTCAATCAATCTGCTTTTTCTTCTTCTCTATAGGAAGTTTATCTTTTCGTAGGTTCAGGTTAATAGATTCTGTGTCCTTTTAGTTCCATCATGTGTTGAATAGTTTGTGTTAGTGGGTGTGAATGGGTAGGGCTACCGTTCATTGGTAAGAAGTGTTGTGCGGTAAGATGGAAAAGCCGGATAGAACTTTTCTTGTAGTTCTATCCGGCTTTCTTTTTTTTATGCTATGGGGAAATTTGCCCCATCTACTGTTTACTTCCCTTTATAATACTTTTTATATTTGGCAGCCAAGGTTTGTTGCTGGGTATTGTTATACAGGATGTAGAGAGATTCTCCCCATAGTTCAGGTTCATCAGCCTCCTCTGCTTCTAGTTGTTTGAAAAGTCTGATAGCCTCATCCATGTCGGCTTTCTTAGAACCACTTACAATTGCTTTCTGCCAAGCAGAGCGCGCTGCCATGAGGAGACATTTGGGTTCTTCAGGGAACTTTTCTTTAGCCTCAAGGAAAATCGCTTTAGCTTCATCATATTGCTTATCTTCAAAAGCAATCTGGCCTTCCATCATGTATGCATTAACTGCATTGCTATTATCAGAGAATTCTTCTTTAATAAGTTTGGCTGTTTTCTTAAAGGCGTCTTTCTCTCCCTTTTGGAATTGGTTTTGCATGAGAATGAACGCAAAATTCGCACGCAGTTCCTTCTGTTCAGGGTCATCTTTCAGGGCTTCAATGCCTTCTGCGAGATATTGGTTCTGTTTTGCAATATCCTTTTCGCGATAGTAGTTTGCCAAAGATTGATATGCGATGCCTTTGTAGCGTGTGTCCATCAGTTTCTGATAAACATCTACAATTTTTGCTTCTGGAGTCCCTTCAAGGCTGAGGTAAGACTGTGCACGGAAAGCCTTTGCATAAGTTTTCCAATCTTCAAGGCTTGCATGCTTGAAGTCTTTCATCAGTGAAGATTCTTCCAATGCATAAAGGAATAAGCTTGAATACATGGCACCCTTTTTAATATCCTCTTGGCTTTCGCTGTTAGAATATTTTTGTGCGGCTTGCAACAGCTGAATTGCTGGATTGATACTCATGTTTTGGTGTTGTGTGTGAGCTACTTTATATTCTTCTGGCTTTAATTTAGGTTGTAAGCAAAGGAGAGAGTCATATTTGATACAATAGGTCAAAAGCTTTGCTGAAGTCTCAACAAAGTTCTCTTGCAAAGATTCATTGTCAGGATCTGCTTTGATTTCATTATCAAGTTTTTTATAATACTCATTCTGAATATCTGCAGCAACTTTCCATGTTAACGCTTTATTTTTAGTGTATTCGTTGTTGATAGTAGATTGACTCATTTCGAGTGCAGTTGCAAGGCGTTGGAAGTCTGTTTCCTTGCGTCCATACTGTGCATTAGGAATAGACATCTCATACATGTTTTTAGCTTTCTTCAGTGTTGATTCGGCTTCTTTTTGAGCTTCTTTTTGTGCCTTTAGAGCCTCCTTGTCTTGTGCATATGCGCCTGAGATAAGGAAGAGGCTAACCATCATCATAACTAACTGTTTCATAATCGATTTGGTTTAATGAGGTTGATAAATTAGGTTGAATATTCTATGTTGTGGGAAAAGGGTAGTGAGGACTTATAGAATATTCCTCACTACTCATTCTATTTTTACTCGTTGGTGCTTTCTGTGGATTCTATCCCTTCTTCGTTTTCATTCAAATCTTCCGGTTCTTCAGAATGTTCCACCACACAAACAGAGCTAATGACATCATTTCGTTTCTGAATGTCAATAAGCTTAACGCCTTGTGTGTTGCGAGAAGACTTTTTAATGTCAGCAACAGCCAAACGAATGGTTACACCGCTCTTATTAATAATCATGATGTCTTCATCTTCTTCTACCTTCTTGATGGCAACCAATTTGCCTGTCTTTTCGGTGATATTGATGGTTTTGACACCCTTTCCATTGCGGTTCGTAATACGGTATTCACCGATGGTTGAACGTTTGCCGACACCCTTCTCTGAAAGAACCAATACTGTTGGCATATCAGGGAAACGTTCTTCTTTATTCTCAACTTCTTCGACGTTCTCGTCTTGCTCTTCGTCATAGCCTTCTGGCTTGGTGAGTGCAATCATGCCAACAATTTGGTCTTCTGGGTCCTCATCCAAGCGCATGGCCTTCACACCTGTTGCACCGCGTCCCATGTTGCGTACGGTACTCTCGTTGAAGCGGATAGCACGACCGTTGCGGTTTGCGATAAGGATTTCGTCCTTACCGCTGGTGAGAAGTACTTCAACCACTTCATCGCCTTCGTTCAGGTTGATTGCGATAATACCATTGTTGCGTGGGCGTGAGTAGTTGATGAATGCCGTCTTCTTAATGATGCCTTGGCGTGTACAGAAGATGAGGTTATGACTATTCACCCACTCTTCATCATTGATATTCTCAATGCAGATGAATGCTGTCACCTTGTCGTCACTATCAATATTGAGGAGGTTCTGGATTGCACGCCCCTTGTCAGTTCGTGACCCTTCAGGGATGTTATACACTTTCATCCAGAAGCAGCGTCCCTTCTGTGTGAAGAACATCATCGTGTTGTGCGTATTGGCAGGATAAATAAACTCAATAAAATCCTTGTCACGAGCAGTTCCGCCCTTTACACCAATACCACCACGAGCTTGAGTACGGAACTCTGTGAGTGTCGTACGCTTGATGTAGCCAAGGTGACTCACTGTCACAACCACTTCCTCCTTCGCATAGAACTGTTCTGGATCGAAGTTCTCGCTGGCAGTCACGTCAATCTCTGTTTTGCGTTCGTCACCCCATTTCTCCTTCACTTCGAGGAGTTCGTCCTTCATCACTTTGCGGCAGAGTGCGTCATCGGTGAGAATCTGTTCTAAGTAAGCGATGAGTTTCTGTAGTTCATCGAACTCTGCATGCAGTTTGTCCTGTTCCAGACCGGTGAGGGCACGAAGTCTCATGTTCACGATTTCACGGGCCTGAATCTCGTCGAGGTTGAAGCGTGCCATCAAGTTGTCCATTGCCTCCTGTGGATTCTTTGCAGCACGGATGATATGAACCACTTCATCGATGTTGTCGCAGGCGATGATAAGACCTTCCAAAATGTGGCTGCGTTCCTCAGCCTTACGCTTGTCAAACTTCGTTCGACGGATTACCACATCGTGGCGATGGTTGACAAAATAGCGGATGCAGTCTTTCAGTGAAAGCTGCTTTGGACGGCGGTCTGCGATAGCGATGCAGTTCACGGCAAATGTGCTCTGCAAATCTGTGAGCTTAAAGAGTTTATTACGAACTACATTGGCATTAGCTTCGCGTTTGATGTCAATAACGATACGCATACCATCGCGGTCTGACTCGTCGTTCACATTGCTGATACCATCAATCTTCTTCTCGTTCACAAGTGTCGCAATCTTTTTAATCAGCTCCGACTTGTTCACGTTATATGGTATTTCGCTTACAACAATCTTGTCGTGCGTTCCTTCCGTTTCAATTTCAGTTTTTGAACGAATCACAATACGTCCACGTCCTGTTTCATAGGCATCTTTGATACCATCCACACCACAGATGATGCCGCCAGTTGGGAAGTCTGGACCTTTGATGTATTGCATCAAGTCGAGGCTTGTCAGTTCAGGATTGTCAATATAAGCCACACAACCGTCAATCACCTCGCTCAAGTTATGAGTAGGGATATTGGTTGCCATACCGACTGCAATACCCGTAGCGCCATTCACCAAGAGGTTGGGAATACGAGTGGGCAACACCGTTGGTTCCTTCTCCGAGTTGTCGAAGTTGTCAACCATGTCCACAGTTTCCTTGTCAATGTCCTGCAACATAGCCTCGCCCAATTTGCTGAGGCGAGCCTCCGTGTAACGCATGGCGGCAGCACCGTCACCGTCAACAGAGCCGAAGTTTCCTTGTCCATCCACCAATGTGTAGCGCATTGCCCAAGGCTGAGCCAAACGCACGAGTGCGCCATACACGGACGAGTCACCGTGCGGGTGCAAATGACCCAGCACGTCACCCACGATACGTGCACACTTTACTGTAGGCTTGTCAGATGTGTTACCATGCTTGTCCATTGAGTAGAGGATGCGTCGGTGCACCGGTTTGAAACCGTCACGAACTTCAGGAAGAGCACGGGCCACAATGACAGACATTGAGTAGTCAATGTAGCTCTTCTTCATCGTTTCGTTGATTTCAACTTTAATGATTCTGTCTAAATCTTCCATTTATAGTGGCTTTATATATTATTAATAATGTGTACAAAGATAGTATTAAAAACTGATATATAAAAAGAAAGAACGGCTTTTTAACCGTTCTTAAAATAAAAAACTCTAAATTTGGCTCGATAATGGCCCGATTTTGAGTTTTTAAGTGTTTTTCGACAGGGTGTCGAAAAGGTCTGTGCTGGCGCTTAGAGGGGGTGTTGAAGGCTATTCCTCGTGTTTGAGTGTTTGTAGGAACTGCTCAGCTCTCGCTAAGTCTTCGGGTGTATCAATGCCGATTGTCTCGATTTCGCTGATGCCCACCTTGATTTTGTAGCCATTCTCCAACCAGCGTAACTGTTCAAGTGATTCTGCTAGTTCGAGGCTTGATTGGGGAAGTGCCGTGATTTGTTTCAGCACCTCAGCACGGTAGGCATAGAGGCCGATGTGCTTGTAGTAGGTGTGGCCGCTGAGCCATTCGGCCTTGTCCTTTCCACGGGTGAAAGGGATGATGCTGCGTGAGAAGTAGAGTGCTTCCATGCGCTTATTCACCACCACCTTGGGAGAGTTTACATTCTCCAGTGCTGCAAAACCGTCTTCCGGCTTGAAAGGCTTTACCAATGTGGCGATATCCACAGTTGGGTCTTCGAAGCATGCTCGTATAGCTTCTAGCTGCTGCGCTTGAATGAAAGGCTCATCTCCTTGTATGTTCACTACGACATCAAAGCCTGCCCCCACTTTTGTAAAAGCTTCATATACACGGTCTGTTCCGCTCTTATGGTCCACGCTGGTCATGACTGCTTTCCCGTCGAAAGCTTGAACTGCAGCCATAATGCGTTCGTCGTCAGTTGCTACCACTACGTCGTCAAGCACGCCTTCCACTTGGCGGTAAACTCTCTCAATCACAGTCTTGCCGCCTAGCATGGCCAAAGGCTTGGCGGGGAAGCGTGTGGAAGCGTATCTTGCTGGAATTATTCCTATGAATTTCATATCTTGATAGTTGTTTTGATTTGTAGATATTTAGAAGAAAGCCTCGTCTGCATCGATGACCTCTTCTTCTTCAGGATGAAGAATGGATTCCGCACTGGGCAGTGTCATTAGGTCACTGCTGCATGGCTGATAATCTTCGGGAATGTCAAACTTGTCACTCTCATAAATTCCCAATTTCTTGTTGTTATAGATTTTTCTCATCAGCTTGCCGAAAATAGGGAGTGCGGCCCTTGCGCCTTGACCAAATGCCATGCTGCCGAAATGAATGTCGGGATCGTCACCGCCCACCCAGCTGGCCACCACCAGTTTAGGGCAGAAGCCAATAAACCAGCCATCAGCGTTGCTGTTTGTCGTACCGGTCTTACCACCTAGTTCTGCTGTGATGTTGTATTTTCCACCGCGTAGTGCACGACCTGTACCTTCGTTGATGACAGCTTTCAGCATATAAATCATCTGGTAGGCCTTCTCCTTTGAGAGCACCTCGTTCATGCGTGGTGTGAAATTGGCGATGATGTTGCCTTCTGCATCCTCGATACGAGTCACCAGCAGAGGCGAATAATGGATGCCCATGCTAGGGAAGATGGTGTAGGCGCTTGCCATCTCACCGATACTTACATCTCCCGATCCCAATGCAATGGTCAAGTTGGGTTGCATCCGATAGGTAGATATCTTTAGTTGCTTATTGAGGTAGTCAATAAAATTCTGTGGTCGAATCATGTTCAGAAGATACACAGAAGCGTGGTTGTTAGAGTGGGCGAGTGCGGTCTTCAATGGTACCATGCCGAGAGCAGGCCCCTTTGGAGTCCATCCGCCATAGTTCCTTGGGCTGGCATCCACAATGTCGCACGGAGTGAATCCTTGGCTTGAGAGCGCAAGAGAGTAGAGCAGGGGCTTGATGGTAGAACCGACTTGGCGATGCCCTGGTCCCAACACATTGTCAAATGCGAAGTGTTCGAAGTCAAGCCCTGGAACATAAGCCTTCACTTGTCCGTTTGTAGGGTCGATGGCGCAGACGCCTGCACGCAGGAACCGCTTGTAATAGATAATCGAGTCGCGTGGGCTCATGCGCATTTCTACCACTTCGGGATTGTCGTATGAAGTGCCGTATTTAAACACGTGCATGTCAACCGGAATATTGAAAGCCTCCATGATTTCCTCGTCGCTCAATCCATCTGCCTTCATTACGCGATAGCGTTCGCTTCTGCGTATGTCGCGATCGATGATTTTGTTCATCTTGGATAGCGGAATTTGCTTATAAGGCCCAGTCTTTGAATACTTGATTTCATTCTCGAACGCAGGTTGCAGATATTTAGCTACATGCTCAAACAGCGCTTCTTCCGCCATCTTCTGCATGCGTGTGTCGATGCTTGTGTAAATCTTGAGGCCGTCGGTGTAGATGTTATAGTGTGAACCATCTTTCTTCGTGTTTTTGTTACACCAGCCATACAATGGGTCTGTCTCCCAGGCCACAGAGTCGTCATGGAACTGCTGTCCTTGCCATGAGGCATATTGGCTGCGTTCAGGACGCTTTGCCATCATAATGATGCGCAAGTGTTCACGGAAGTATGGAGCAGCGCCTTCTTTGTGCGATGTGATTCTTGGTCTGGGTAGCAGCGCCAGTGGCTGTTCCTTCACCTGGTCCATCTCGTCTTGTGTGATATAGCCAGCCTTCACCATTTGCCCAAGCACCACGTTGCGGCGTTCTCTGCATCGTTCACTTTGCTGGTATTCTCCGTTCTCTCCACGTTTGTAGGGATTGTAAAGCGACGGATTCTTGCACATGCCCACAAGCGTGGCGCATTGATTCAAGTCCAGGTCGATAGGCTCCTTCCCGAAGTAAGTGCGGCAAGCGTTCTTCACGCCCACGCCCATATACAGGAAATCAAAATAGTTGAGGTACATCGTAATGATTTCCTCCTTGGTGTAATAGCGTTCAAGCTGCACGGCGATAAACCATTCGATGGGCTTCTGCATCATGCGCTTGCTGTCCGACTTGGCCACATCCGAATAAAGCTGCTTTGCCAGCTGCTGTGTCACTGTCGAGCCACCACCTGCACTCTTTTGGCCCATCACCAGTCGCTTCACCACCGCGCGGGCAATTGCTTTTGCATCAATGCCTGAATGGTCGTAGAATCGGACATCCTCTGTTGCCACAAGCGCGTTGACGAGATTCTCAGGCAGGGAGTCGTAAGGCACCAGCAGACGGTTCTCGCTGGCATAGCTCCACGTGCCAATCAGTTTCTCATCGCTTGAGTAGATGCGCGATGCGTATTTGTTGATAGGATTTTGCAAGTCGCTTACAGGAGGCAGCTTGCCAAACCATCCCTGTGAGATGGCAAAAACACAGAAAAACATCAGAAAGATGATAACACCCGTGAATATCCAGCATCGCTTGAGTACCTTGTTCACCGTAGTCATCGTTTCTTTCTTCTTCATTTCGCTCATTGTACAATCTTTTTAGCGTAATAATCTATATGTGGTTGCAAAGTTACACGATTTTTCCCAAAGAAATTATGCTTTCACTCAAAAAAAGGCGCATTTGCAAGTAGCGCATCTAAAAAAAAGTGAAAAATGTTCGTCCTATTAGAAAAAAGTCCTATCTTTGCCATAGAAACATTAAAAACTCAGTACGATAACCATGAAAGAATTGAAGATTAGTGAACATGCGCGGCTTCAGATACGCAAGCTCTTCTCGCAGCGCAATTCTGTCAATACGCTGAAGCGTGATCCTGAACTGACACAGATATTCGATAACTTTGCTTTCGACGAGGCGCTCAAGCTTACTGAAGAGCCCGTGCTCGAAAAGACCCGTTGTATGTGCATCTTGGCTAGCACCATTGGCTGCAACGCTATGCGCCAGTTCAAGGTGTATGTGGATGTATGCCTCAATGTGGGTGTGAAGCCAAGAGAGATTCGTGAGGTTATCTATCAGACCGTTCCTTATGTGGGCTTTTCCAAGATGATTGACTTCCTTCTTGAGATGAATGAGGTGTTTGAAGACAATGATATCAAGTTGCCACTCGATGATCAGGGTACCACTACGCCTGAGAACCGTCGTGAGAAAGGTCGCGAATACATTGATGGTATCTTCGGAGCTGGTACAGCAGAGCAGATGGAAAAGAACGCGCCTAAGGGTCAGGAGCACATTGTAGAGTTTCTCGAAAGCTATTGCTTCGGTGATTTCTACACCCGTAACGGAATTGATATGCAGCACCGCGAACTCGTCACCTTCTGCCTTCTCGCCTCAATGGGTGTCGCTCAGCCACAGCTTGAAAGTCACGGCTTGGGTTGCAAAAACATGAAGATTAGCAAAAAGGAAATGGTGGCTGTGCTCACAGGAATGCTTCCATATATTGGCTTCCCAAAGACACTTAATGCTCTTACCGCTGTCAACAAGGCTTATCCAGAGGAATAAGAGTGTAAAGAGATATTAGAAAAGTGAAGGGTTGAAGTTCATCTGCAAAGAGACTTCAACCCTTCATTTCGTTTTCGAGGTATATTGCTATACCGTCATCGTTGTTGCTTTGTGCAACCTTGTCGGCAGCCTTTTTTATTTCTTCAGCGGCATTGCCCATTGCCACACCTGTGCCTGCAAATTGTAGCATAGGAATGTCGTTGTATCCATCGCCGAATGCCAACAAGTCTTCTCGCTTCATGCCAAGTTTGTTGAGCAGAATGGACAGCCCCTTGCCCTTGTCAATCCCTTGTGGAACAATCTCCAGAAAGAATGGTTCGCTGCGGAAAGCACCAGCTCGCCCCTTCAAGGTGCTTTGTAGTTCTGCCTCTATGGGTGGCAATACATCGGGGTCTCCCACAATGATGCACTTGACAATATCTTCCTCTTGTAATGCTTCTATAAAGTTTTCCACCTTTTTGATAGACATTCTGTTGCGCATGGAAGAATACTGGATATACCTATTGTCTTCTACTTCGCTTACCACTTCCTTTCCGATATACGTCATGATGGGTAAGCCTTGTGTCTGTGCATAAGAGTACAGATAGGGGATAAGCTTCTTGTCCAGCATTTGTGCGTGTAGCCGCTGCTTGGTTTGCCAATCGTAAATTTCCCCACCGTTATAGCTCATCACATAGCCGCCAAAGTCCTGCAGTCGGAGGGTGTCTGCTACATGTGCTGTTCCGAAAGTGGGGCGTCCTGAAGCTATGGCCAGTTTCACGCCCTTCTCCTGTACGTGAATGAGCGTATCTATGGTTCGCTGCGAGATGCTTTGATCGCTCCTCACCAGCGTGCCGTCCAAGTCAATAGCTATCAGTTTGTGATTCTTCATGAAGTTTCGCCAACAGAGGGTGAGGATTTGTGCTCAATTCTGTCAACTTTTTGCAAAGGTAGCACGTTTTGTAAACTCCTCCAAGCATTTAGGAAATTTATTGCTGGCTGATTCCTCTGTCGTCATCATGGAGTATGCAGTAGGTAGGTTGGAACTTGGAAAATGAAAAAGCCACAAGTCACGGCAGGAACTACAATCCGGCATAGACGAGGAACTTTCTCGACGCAAAGGTACAAAAATGTCTTTGTCTTTGAAGCTGGAATGATGAAAAATCTACAAACATGGTGGAGTGTTTTCCGGTGCATGACATAAATGCACTTGTGCAATGCCTTGTGTCTTTCATGTATCTTCGGGTGCAACATCTGAGAGGCGCACCGTGCGCAACATTTGTAACACCGCCTATGTAACATTTGTAACATACCGTGCGTGACACATGTAACACAGGGCGTGTTACGGGTGTCGCAGAATCGTTTACAGTTATAAACTTTTTACCGTTGTAAATTTATTTTGTAAGTTCTGTAAAAAAAACTGATATTGAAGTTTGCATAATGCAATGAAACTCGCTAACTTTGTAGCGAGAATATATGATAAAGTGAGAAACCAACCCGTATAGGTTGGTTCATTGTTTATTCAATGTTTTAATAATCTGGAATTGAATGATGAAAGATGAGGAATTAGCCCCATTTACTTTTCCTATTGTGGACAAGTCGGAAAAGATTATCAAAGTGATTGGTGTGGGCGGCGGAGGCGGCAACGCTGTGCACCACATGTGGGAAGAGGGTGTCAGAAACGTGACATTCTTGGTAGTTAACACGGACAGTCAGGTGCTGACGGCAAACATGGTGCCTAACAAGATTCAGTTGGGCGATGGGCTTGGTACAGGCGGAGACCCTGAGCTGGGACGCGAGATAGCCGAGAAGAGCATGGACGAGATTCAGGCAATGTTTGATGAGGACACCAAGATGGTGTTCATCACCGCAGGCATGGGCGGAGGCACCGGAACGGGAGCAGCGCCTGTGATTGCACGTGTAGCGAAAGAACGCGGCATCCTGACGGTAGGCGTGGTGACATTGCCGTTCTTGATGGAGGGCAAACGGCGCATAGAAAAGGCGCTGAAAGGAATGAATGACTTGAAGCAATGTGTAGATTCGCTGATTGTCATCAACAATGAGCGTCTGTTGGAAGATAGCCAATATGCTGGCCTCGATTGGGAGGACGGCATGAAGAAGGCAGATGAGGTGCTGACAATTGCCACAAAGACGATTGCCGAGATTATCACGGTGCGAGGAATGGTAAACCGAGATTTCAAAGATGTGAGCACGGTGATGAAAGATAGTGGCGCAGCTGTGGTGTCGGTGGCTAAAGCGAGTGGCGAGAAGCGCATCTTCAAGGCGATGTCTGACGCTTTGAACTCGCCTCTGATTGCGAATGTGGACAGACAGAAAATCAGGCGCTTGCTGTATATCGTCTATAGCGGAACGAAGTCGCCTGCCAAGATGTCGGAGCTTCGTGAAATCAATGAGTTCATGGAGGAACTGGATGATAACATCGAAGTGCTCTGGGGACACTATCTGGACGATTCGCTGGACGATGAAATTAAGGTTTCTGTCATTGCTACAGGTTTTGATTCGGAAGAAAAGGCGGAGCAGGCGAAGACCAATGAGAACGAGCATTACAAGGCCTTGCGCGAGAAGTATTACCAGACAGACAAAAGCACAAAGGTGGAGACACCTGTCAAGGAAGAGGAGAAAGAAGTGCCTGCTGACGTTGAGGCTGAAGAGGAAACGGACCAGAACATAGAGCAGCCTGATGCGGCTGAAGATGCGTTGGGTGCGGATGACGCGTCTTGGGCTGATGATGAGCTTGAGGAACGCAAGCCTTCTCTGTGGCATATCTTTCTTGAAAAGTTGAAAAGGTTTGCCGAAGAGGCGTAGCTTCAAAATACAAACTGAATGAGGAGAAAAGTGTGGAGAGGAAAGTGAAAAATCTATATTTACCACCATCGGGAAGGGGAGGTACTTAGATTTTTCACTTTTCACTCTTCACTTTTCACTTTTTATTGCTACCTTTGCAGCGTTTTTGAATATAATGAGCCGCATTTCAGTGCAATCAGGTATGGCGATGAGCCATTTCTGGTTTTTTGTGGGCCGATTTGTGGCATTTCTTTCACGCGCAGGCGTGTAGGCGTGCATGTGGAAGATTCAAGGTAAAAGGATACAAATACTAAAATTTTACGATATGAACATTTCATACAAATGGTTGAAGGAGTATGTAGACTTCGACATGACAGCCGAGGAGGTAGGCAAGGCGCTCACCAGCATGGGCTTGGAGGTTGAGGCTGTGGAAGAGGTGCAGAGCATCAAGGGCGGACTGCAGGGACTTGTGGTCGGTCATGTGCTGACTTGTGAGCCTCATCCCAACAGCGACCATATGCACGTGACTACGGTAGATGAAGGTAACGGTGTGGTGGAGCAGATTGTCTGCGGTGCACCAAACGTGGCTGCTGGCCAGAAAGTGATTGTGGCTCAGCTGGGCTGCAAGCTTTATGATGGCGATAAGGAGTTTGTCATCAAGAAGAGCAAGCTGCGTGGCATCGAGTCAAACGGCATGATTTGTGCCGAGGACGAGATTGGCGTGGGCACTAGTCATGATGGCATCATCGTGCTGCCAGAGGATACGGTAGTGGGTACTCCCGCTGCTGAGTACTACGGTTTGGAGAGTGACTATGTGATAGAAGTGGATATCACGCCTAACCACTCAGACGCTTGTTCGCATTGGGGTGTGGCGCGTGACTTCTATGCCTATCTGAAGCAGAACGGTTACGAAACTTCTTTGCATCGCCCATCGGTAGATGACTTCAAGGTGCAGAGCAACGACTTGAAGTTCGACGTGGAAGTGGAAGCAGGCGAAGCTTGCCCACGCTACTGCGCTGTCAGCGTGAAGAACTGTGAGGTGAAGGAAAGTCCGAAGTGGCTGAAAGATCGCTTGACTGCTATTGGTCAGCGTCCTATCAACAATATCGTAGATATCACCAACTACATCATGATGGCTTATGGCCAACCCTTGCATTGCTTCGATGCCGATATGGTGAAGGGCAACAAAGTGGTGGTGAAAACCTTGCCAGAAGGCACTCCATTCGTCACTCTCGATGGGGAAGAGCATAAACTCTCCGACCGCGACCTGGCTATCTGCAATATAGAGGAGCCTATGTGCATCGCTGGCGTGTTTGGCGGAAAGGGTAGTGGCACTTATGAGACCACGAAGAACGTGCTGTTTGAGAGCGCATACTTCCATCCTACATGGATTCGCAAGAGCGCCCGTCGTCATGGACTTCAGACAGATGCCAGCTTCCGTTTCGAGAGAGGCATCGACCCCGCAGGCCAGATTTACGCCCTGAAGCGAGCAGCTATGTTGGCGCAGGAATTGGCTGGTGGCGAAATCAGCATGGAGATTGTGGATGTGAAGAACGACACGCTTCCACAGGATGCCATCATTGATGTGGAGTATCAGTATGTGGCAGACCTCATCGGCAAGGAGCTGCCTGTGGAGACTCAGCAGAGCATTCTGAAGAACCTCGGCTTTGAAATTCTTTCTTCAGACGAGAAAGGCATGCAAGTGAAGGCTCCTGCTTTCCGTGTGGATGTGAAGAAGCCTTGTGATGTGGTGGAAGAGATTCTGCGCATCTATGGCTATAACAATATTGAGATTCCTTCTCAGGTGCGCTCATCGCTCACCGTGAAGGGTGAACTCGACAAGAGCAACAAACTGCAGAACCATGTGGCAGAACAGCTGGTGGGTTGTGGCTTCAACGAAATCTTGAACAACTCCCTTACCAAGGTGTCTTACTATGAAGAAGGCGAGACCTACAAGTTGGAGAATTGTGTGAAGCTGATGAACCCGCTGAGCCAGGACTTGGCTGTGCTGCGCCAGACGCTGCTCTTCGGTGGCCTTGAGTCTATTGCCCGCAACGCAAATCGTCGTATGCCTGACTTGAAATTCTTCGAGTTCGGCAACTGCTACTACTTCGACCCTGAGAAGAATCAGGAGAAAGTGGACGAGAACGGTGAGGCTTTGAAGGCCAGCGCTGAGTCATCAAAGAAAATTCTGGCTGCCTACAGCGAAGACTATCACTTGGGCCTGTGGCTGACTGGTAAGCGTGTGAATGGCAACTGGGCACATGCCGACGAGGAAACCTCTGTGTATGAGATGAAGGCATACGTGCTGAACATCTTCAAGCGTTTGGGCGTTCCATTCGGTGCACTTGTGTTCGGTGAGGAGAAGAACGACATCTTCTCGATTGCTACTACCATCACGCAGCGTGGTGGCAAGAAGATTGCTGAATTCGGCATTGTGACCAAGAAGATGGCCAAGAAGCTTGATGTGGAAGCTCCTGTCTATTTTGCAGACATCAACTGGACGAACTTGATGAAGCTCATTAAGAAGGTGACAGTCACTTACTACGACCTGTCTAAGTTCCCTGCTGTGAGCCGCGACCTCGCCCTGCTCGTGGATGAGGGAGTAGAGTTCGCGCAGATTGAGGCAGCCGCTTATCAGGCAGAGAAGAAGCTTCTGAAAGAAGTGAAGCTCTTCGACGTGTATGAAGGCAAGAACCTTGAGGCTGGCAAGAAGTCGTATGCTGTCAACTTCACCCTTCAGAGTGAAGAGAAAACTCTCAACGACAAAGCCATCGAAGCCATCATGGCCAAGATTGAGCAGAACATCTGCAAGGCTACTGGCGCAACAGTTCGTGGTAAATAAGGGATGACAAAGTACCAGATTTATCAATATCTGTACTATGCGCTGATGGTATTGTGGCTGGTGCAGATAGTGTTGGGAGGGTTTAACATCTATCTCCTGATTCCAACCGTCTGCTTAGTGCTTTGCTACTACTTGATGCAAAAGAATAAACAGTAATCATAAATTATACAAGAAAAGAACAAGAATTATGGGACGCGCATTTGAATTCCGTAAAGCGAGAAAACTGAAGAGATGGGGTAACATGGCAAAGACCTTCACACGCCTGGGCAAGCAGATTGCTATCGCTGTGGCTGAAGGCGGTCCAGACCCTGACAACAACGCACACCTTCGTGCTGTCATCGCGACTTGTCGTCACGAGAACATGCCTAAGGACAATATTGATCGTGCTATCAAGAACGCCATTGGCAAGGATAAGTCAGCATGGAAGAGTGTGACATACGAAGGATATGGTCCTCACGGAGTGGCTGTGTTTGTTGACACATTGACAGACAACACCACCCGTACTGTGGCTGACGTTCGCTCTGTGTTCAACAAGTTCAGCGGCAACATGGGCACAACAGGCTCTCTTTCATTCCTCTTTGACCATTTCAGCCAGTTCACCTTCAAGAAGAAGGAAGGTCTTGATATGGACGAATTCATTCTCGAGGCCATTGAGTATGGCGTAAATGACGAGTATGACGAAGAGTACGACGAGGACAAGGACGAGACAACCATCACCATCTATGGCGATCCTAAGTCTTTCGCTCAGATTCAGAAGTTCCTCGAGGACAATGGCTTCGAAATCACGGGTGCAGAGTTTACCTATGTGCCCAACGACTTGAAGGAAGTGACCGACGAGCAGCGTGAGACTATCGAGAAGATGGTAGAGCGCCTGGAAGAGTTTGACGACGTGCAGAACGTGTACACGAACATGAAGTAAGCCTTCACACCGCATACATGAAGACAATTTACGAAACAAAAGGAACATGCTCCAAGGCAATTGAACTGGATATTGATGAGGCTACAGGCGTCATCAATTCCGTTCAGTTCTTGGGCGGATGTCCTGGCAATACATTTGGTGTTGCACAGTTGGTGAAGGGGCAGAAGGCAGAAGATGTCATCAGCAAACTCGAAGGCATCACTTGCGGCGTGAAACCCACAAGTTGCCCAGACCAGTTGGCGCAGGCTTTGCGTCAGGTGATGAACCGCTAATTATATTAATATATGTACGTGCGTATACATTACTTTATACTGGGTCTGTTGGTGATGCTGCTGGTTGCGTGCCAGGAGAAACTTGCCCAGCGTTTTGAGCGTGAGGCACGTGAATACACCGAGGCGAATTGCCCGCAGCAGATGGATGCGGTGACCTGCTTGGACAGCATGGTGTATGTGCCCGACGAGCAGGGTGGTGAGCTGATTCAGTACTACTCGCTTCAGCTCACGTCCGAACAGCGTACGGAGATGATGAACAAGTTGGGAGAAATCAATGATGTGAATCTCCGTTTGGTTCGCAACTCCATACCTTTCACCAAATACAGAGAGGCAGGCGTCAGCTTCACTTTCATCTATCACGACGCAACCATAGGCGACAAGATTGTGGAATACCATTTTTCAAAAGAGGATTACGAATAAAGTGGTCCTCTTTTTCTTTTGCAGAGGCTTGTAATCTTCCGATTTTCCCATAAGTGTGTATAAAAGCTCTCTGTGTGCGCACACAGTCAAAAATGTCTCCTGCATGTCCTGAAAGAAGACGTTTTTACTGATTTTTCACATTTTTAGTAACATTTTCTCACATGATATTTGGTTCTTTTAACAAAACCTCGTATCTTTGCAACGTATTCAAGATGGAAATCGAATGGTTTCTAAATTCAAAAAAACGAAAGTTTAACAATTAAAGGTAAAGTAAAAGATTATGTTACAGGAAAAAGCAGGAAACATTGCTGGTCTCATTTGGAACGCTCTTTCAGCAGCTGAGTCAGCACAGACATTCAAGCAAATCAAGAAGGCTACTAAGCTTGCAGAGAAAGATTTCAACCTCGGTCTTGGTTGGTTGCTCCGTGAGGACAAGATTAACACCGTTGAGACTGGTGACGAGAAGGATCCATACGCATACTCTCTCAAATAATGTAGCTTCTACACTATAAGACAAAATGCGCTGTTCACATACGATGGACAGCGCATTTTTTATGCTTCCATTCGAAACTTGTAACTTGTCATTTTCGTGGGGGTGTAGGTGGCAGAGGTGGCATGAGCAGCGGAAGGAAAGCAAGCGTTTATACAAAAAAATATATTTTTTCTTTGTGCTTGCCTTGAATTTTGCTACCTTTGTTCTTTCATTGTGCCTCGTAGGCGTATTTGTTGCGCATGAAGAGAAGGCACTATCACCCCAAACAAAAGGGAACATGATGAAAAAGACTTTTGCTAACTGTGTCAATCGAATCACGGCAGGAGCACTGACCCTCTTGGGATTTGCTGCAACGATGACTTTGGCTGCATGCTATGGTCCTATGCCTGAGAAGTATTATACAGATGAGGAAATTGCTGATTCATTGGCAGGCGAAGTCGATTCTGTTTCCGTCGATACTGAATTATGAAGAATATACGAAACTTTTGTATTATTGCACACATTGACCACGGCAAGTCCACCTTGGCAGACCGATTGTTGGAAAAAACCAACACAATCAAGATAACGCAGGGACAGATGCTTGATGATATGGACTTGGAGCAGGAGCGAGGCATTACCATCAAGAGTCATGCCATCCAGATGGAGCATGCATATCATGGTGACAAAGAGGAATTCAAGGGCCAGAAATATATCTTGAACCTGATCGACACTCCGGGACACGTGGACTTCTCCTATGAGGTGAGTCGTTCCATAGCGGCATGCGAAGGAGCTTTGCTGGTCGTCGATGCCACACAAGGAGTGCAGGCACAGACCATTTCCAATCTCTATATGGCTATTGATCATGACCTCGAAATCATTCCGGTCATCAACAAGATTGATATGCCCAATGCGATGCCCGAAGAAGTGGCAGACGAAATCATAGACCTCATCGGGTGCGACTTGGAAGACATCATTTATGCCAGCGGAAAGACAGGAGAAGGCGTGGAGGATATCCTCAATGCGGTGGTGGAGCGAGTGCCCCATCCCGTAGGCGACGAAGACGCTCCGTTGCAGGCGTTGATTTTTGACTCCGTGTTCAATTCCTATCGTGGTGTCATTGCCTATTTCAAGATTATCAATGGCGTGATGCGTCCAGGAGAAAAAGTGCGGTTCATCAACACGAAAAAAGAATATCTGGCAGAAGAGATTGGAACGCTCAAGATGGACATGGTGCCAAAGAAAGAGTTGCGCACAGGCGATGTGGGCTATATCGTGACAGGCATCAAGCAGGCCACAGAAGTGAAAGTGGGCGACACCATCACCTCTCTGGTCAATCCTACGGCAGAAGCCATCAAAGGATTCCAGGAAGTGAAACCTATGGTGTTTGCCGGCATCTATCCCATTGAGACCGAAGACTATGAGAACCTTCGCACCTCCTTGGAGAAGTTGCAGCTCAATGACGCATCGCTCACCTTCCAGCACGAGAGCTCTGCCGCCCTTGGCTTCGGATTCCGTTGCGGATTCCTGGGACTGCTGCACATGGAAATCGTGCAGGAGCGCCTGGACCGCGAGTTCGATATGGACGTGATAACCACCGTGCCAAACGTGAGCTATATGGTGTACGACAAGCATGGAGAAGCACAGGAAGTGCACAACCCCAGCGGCATGCCCGACCCGACGCTCATTGACCATGTGGAGGAACCCTATATCCGTGCTACCGTCATTACCACAGCCAACTACATAGGGCCCATCATGACCCTTTGCCTGGGCAAGCGCGCCGAACTGGTGAAGCAGGACTTCATTGCAGGCAATCGTGTAGAAATCGAGTTCCTGATGCCGCTGGGCGAGATTGTGATAGACTTCTACGACAAGCTGAAGAGCGTGTCACGTGGATATGCCTCCTTCGACTATCATCCAGCAGGATTCCGCGAGAGTAAGCTCGTGAAGCTAGACATTCTTCTGAATGGAGAATCTGTTGACGCCCTCTCTACCTTGACCCATGTGGACAATGCAGTCACGCTGGGACGCAGGATGTGCGAGCGCCTCAAGGACTTGCTTCCTCGCCAGCAGTTCGACATTGCCATTCAGGCAGCTATCGGAGGAAAGATTGTGGCGCGAGAGACCGTGAAGCAAGTGCGAAAGGACGTGCTGGCCAAGTGTTATGGCGGTGACGTTTCCCGTAAGCGCAAGCTCCTTGAGAAACAGAAGCGAGGAAAGAAACGCATGAAGCAGATAGGCAATGTGAGCGTGCCGCAGAAAGCATTCCTTGCCGTGCTGAAGCTTGATGACGATTGATGCTTTGCGCTCATCCCTATAGGGTTCTGCCCTGAATAAGGGCGGAACCTCCAAAACCAACCCGAATGGAATTGACTAATTATTAGACCTATTAATTAAGATACAACCTATTGATATGAAAAACCTATATGTTTCAGCAGGTTTGCTGTTGGCAGCACTTACTGCAAGCGCTGACCCTATCACCCCACAGCGGGCTATGCAGATAGCTCAGGAGTATATGGTAGAAGGCCATGTGATGACTCTCTCCGTGAAAGCGAAAGCGCGGCGTGCCGTTGCTGCAGCTTCCACCACAGCGCCATACTATGTGATTAGCCGGGGCGAGAACCAAGGTTTTGTGATTGTGGCAGGCGACGACTGCTTGCCCGAAGTTTTGGGATATACAGAGACAGGCGATTTTGACGCCTCCAACTTGCCGCCAGCGCTGCAGGAAATGCTCGACGGATGGCAGGAGATGGTGGAACAGGCGCAAGCCGACGGCAGCAACACCACCTTGGCTTCTGCGCGTAAGACTATGCGGAAAGCTGCTTCCACACGTGTGGACATCGCTCCCTTTGTCACGTCACATTGGCATCAGAGCAGTCCTTACAACGACAATTGTCCCACGCTGACCTCCAATGGCAAACGGGCCTTGACAGGATGTGTGGCCACAGCAGCCAGCCAGATTCTCTACTACTGGCGCAAGGATTTGCCATCCACACTTCAGGCTTCCACACCCACTTATGGGTATGGCGCTGCGCCTGTCACCCGTAGTGTGCCTAAAGACACACCGATGAAGTGGGACTTGATGAAAGACTCGTATAGTTCCGAATCTCAGGAGTATAAGCAAGCCGTAGCAGAATTCGTGTTTGCTACGGGCGCCGCTACATGGCTTACCTATGGCGAGTCCACATCGGGCAACATCGAAAAGATTCCCTATACATTCTCTGCCTATTTCGGAATGAACGGAGGCACAGTGCATTATCGTGATTCCTATGGACAAGAAGCGTGGACACAGCTGCTGTATAACGAATTGCAGCAGGGCCGTCCTGTCATGTACACGGGAGTCCACCCTGACAATGGCGGACACGCTGTATTTGTGCATGGCTACAAAGCCTCCAGCGACCTCTTCTACTTCAACTTCGGGTGGGGAAGCGGTAATGGCTATGATGGATACTACACCACGAATCAGACCAACGGCATGAATGGCTTCAATGGCCAGCAGAGCGCTTTGATAGGTGCCTATCCCAAAAAGTGGAACATCAAGGTGGACCTTCTTGCTCCAGCACATGTCTATGCCAATGTGAACAATACATTCACGGTAAAAGTGCAGAATAACTCCACGTTGGATTATAGCGGCATCTACCTGTATGCCTCCACTTCCAGCGGCAATCCATCGGGTACTGCAAAATCCAAGGATACAGAGACCGTCATCCCAGTGGGAGAGACTGCGGAACTGAAATTGACTGCGTCTCCCACCAGCGAGCGCACCTGGTACATCACCATTGCCGATGCGAACAAGAACGTCTTGGCCAAGGTGCCCGTTGAAGTGGAACCCAAGACCTCAGACCTTCATTTGCAACAACTCAGCGTCAGCGGCAGCAGCGAAAGCAAGACGCTGAACGGGCAAGACTTTGTGGTCGTGTATAACAGCAAGACCACAGCTTACGCCACCTTATACGATGCCGCTTCATATGGCTACAAGACCTCTCTCCGCATGTCCTTCGACGTTTACAATGAGACTTCAGGGCAATGGGAAACCATTGGCTACAGGACAGGAGACCTCGTATTGAATGGGGCAGAGGCAAGCGTGGCCACCTTCAGCCTTTCCGGTTCAGCCTCCTGCCCATTCGAAGTAGGGAAGTACTACAGAGGCTACCTGAACAACCCAGTTCACCAAACCACCGACATGATTACGATGGACGAAGGCGTTCAGAACGAAGTGCGTTTCTACTATGCAGGCAACGACATGTCTCTTGTCAGTTATGAAGACAACTGCCTGACCCTTCAGGGGCATTTTGACAACACTCTGTTCAACACCTCCACTTTCGCCAAGAAGTCAGCCTATCTAGCAGCCACCATCTATGACCTGACCCAATGCACCCATGTGGGCGAGGTGAGCCAGACCGTCAATCCCAACGCTCTGGTCTATGTGGCAGACGACAGCAAGGCCACCGGACAGAACATCGTGCGGGCAGGCACATGCGCCGACCTCATGCTCACCGTCGGTTACAACTTCACGCCCCGTGCCCCCTTCGTGGCAGCATCGGCAAAACTTGCCATCCAGCCCACCGTGGCCCGTTGGCAGATGGTCACCATGCCTTTCAGCGCTCCAGTTCCAGATGGAATGGCAGCGCGTGAGATTCTGGGCCACACCTCGTTGGGCATCTCTCCTACAACGATGGTGGATGTGCACTCACTTGAGGCCGGCAAGACCTATTTCATCATGATTTCCAGCGCCGACAACAACATCATCTCAGCAGCCAACGTGCAAGTGCTTGCGCAGCCGCAGGCCAATGCCGATGAGGCAGTTGTGGGCACCTATGTCGCTACGCTTACACCCGCCAAGTCACAGCTTCTCAACGACGAGGAGAAGCAATACTTCGTTCCCGTCGATGAGGGCACGGCAGTAGAGGCCCTGCAAGGATATTGGCACGCCGACAATTTGACAAAGACATTCCGCATCTATCCCGATATGGCCAAGGACCCAGCCTATCTGCAGCTGGCTCAAAGCATCAGCGATGCCTACGCTATTCTGGAAAGATACAGCGCCACATCATCAGCAGAGGCCTATCAGTCCTATCTCAACAGAATCCACGAGGCAGAAGTGGAGTACTCTCACCGTGGAGAAGAAACAACCCTCACCACCTCAACGCTCATCAAGAAGTATGCCACCGAACTGCTCGAAGCAGGCGACACCTACATGAAGACGCTGGGTGAAGTGGCCAATGTCGAAATCGACTTCACATCCAGCATCCTCAATCCTTCATTTGAGAAAAAGAATGCAAGTGGCTGGACCGTTGGCAAGCGCGAAGGAGTGACCAGCGTCAGCGCTGTGAAAGATGGCACCAACTTTGATGCCTACCGCTCCGTAGGCATTGATGGCTCCTATATCTTCCAGAGCCTCATTGCAGCAGACTCCACTTCCGTCTCGCTTACACAAGTGGTGGAAGGACTTCCGCAAGGCTACTACCGTCTCACCGCTATGCTCGGCACCGACGACCACTCATCCGTCACCCTCTATGCTGGCGACAAGACCGCAACCGTGCCAGGACATCCCTTCGGTCCGCATTATCTGACAGAGGCCGTGATAGACCGGATAGAAGTGCTTGCCGACGAAGGTCAGACGACAGGCTCCCTCACCATCGGTGTAAGGGAAGGCCGCTGGTACAAAGCTGACCACTTCACCCTCACCTGTCTTGAATCCATCCCTCTGGACGACATCGTGGACCACATCTCCGAACTCCGTCCAGGCACGAAAGACCTCAAGCACGGCATCTACACCCTGCAGGGTGTGCGTCTCACCAGTGTCACGCATCCTGGCTACTACATCATCGATGGACAAATCAAATACATCTATAAAGAGTAAAATTAAATACAATCAACAACATTTATCAACCCATTAAAACCAATCAAAAACAGTAAAAAAAACCAATCAAAATCCAATCAAGTCTCAAAAGAGAATCTTTGTGACACCAGCCCGACCATTATGCATAAAATTGCATCAAAATAGGGTTATTTTGTGAATAATATGTTAAATAACATGTTTTGTTTCTTAAAAACATGCTAAATAACATAAAAAGTTTGGTCTTTTGCGATAAAAGCCATAACTTTGCAGCGGTTTTAAGGAACCCTAAAGGTAAAACACTATGAAGAAATTACTAGCATTAGTGCTGATGGTCTTCACTTTGACAGCGGCTGCGAAGCCTGCAACAGAGATGGACCTTCAGAAGAAATGGGGGGCCGTCATTCAAGCCATCGCGATGGTGGAGAGCGAATGCCAACCCAACAAAGTATCTAGGAATGGGCTCTACGTAGGTTATCTGCAGATTTCCGAGATCCTCGTGCGCGAGTGCAACCGTATCGTTGGATACAAAAAGTACACTTACGCTGACCGTTACGACAAGCAGAAGAGCATTGCAATGTTCATCGACTTCCAGGAACACTACAATTCAGACGGCAATATGGAGAGAGCCATCCGCCTCTGGAACTCAGGTGACCTGAAATGCATGACACGCAAAGCCTGTACCGAAGGCTACTATCAGAGAGTCATGAAGCGGTACACCAGCATAGCTGCTCTGCAATAAACTGAAAAGATTTTACTCTTTTATAGCAAGACGTCCAAGAAGAATTCATTTCTCTCTTGGACGTCTTTTCATTTTTTTACGAATTCACCTTTTCACTCCTCACTATCAATTCCTCATTCCTAATTCCTCATTCCTAATTCAAATAATTCACCTTTTCACCTTTGAGTAATTAAAAATTAGCTTCGCTAAGGTTTTGGCGCGACCTTTTCCAGTTGAGAGTTGACAGGTGGGCTGGCGCGATGTGTTGTCAACTATCAACCGCCAGCCCAGAGCCGCGCAGAGGCTTATCTCCTTCCCTTCAGGGGAGGTCGGGAGAGGCTCATTTCTGGGCTTTGCCCCAAGATTTAAAATAATTTGATTGATTTCTTGCGCAGCAATAAAAAAACAACCAAGCCGCGCAAGGCTCCAAAAATCCGTGCTATCCGCGCAATCTGTGTGCCCTCAACACACACACCGCGCTAGCCCAATTATCACCTCTCACCTGTCAACTGTCACCTTCGTCCCCACCACCAGGTTCGAACCTCTGAAAAAATATAATTAACGAAAAATTAATGTTCCAATTAACGGCAAATTAATGTTGAATAAACATATAATTATCATCTAATCACTCCATATAATTGACCATTAATCACTCATGTTAATCCTTTCACGTGGAGTAATATAATTAACGAAAAATTAATGTTCCAATTAACGGCAAATTAATGTTGAATAAACATATAATTATCATCTAATCACTCCATATAATTGATTATTAAAATTTATGTTGAACCTTTCACTATTGAGCTGCTGACCGAGTATGACAAAAAAGACTTCAGACCTCCTCCCTTAGCCCTTAGACATTTGACTTTTGACATTAGACATTAGCCCTCAGACCTCTCACCTCTCAACTTTCAACTGTCAACTCTCAACTGTCAACTCTCCCCCCCGAAAAAAAATACATAGCCAATGGTTTCTAGTTTGAATAATTATGATTATCTTTGTCGTCGAAAACCTTAACGATTATGATTACAATGACTAAGAAAAACTACATCTGCAGCGTGTTGGCCATTCTGCTGCTGCCGTGGATAGGATGCGATGCGATGGCCCAGGGAAATTACAATCTGCAATACGCTGTGGGCGTTGACACGGCTGCGCACTATCTCAACGTGGATTTGACTTACACCCCACAGGAGGGAACGCACACAGACGAGCTGGTTCTCAATATGCCTATGTGGGCTCCCGGCTATTACGAAATGCTGAACTTTCCGAAGCACTTGTGCGATTTTGTGGCCAAGGATGCCGAGGGCAACCGCCTCACATGGCGCAAGGAGGGCATGAACCGATGGCGCGTGCAGATGTCAGACTGCCAAAAGGCAACAATTTCGTACCGCATCTACGCAAACCGCAGAGACGTGGCATCGAGCAGGGTGGATGGTTCTGCTGCATTCATCGCTCCGGCGGGGGTGTTCATGCATGTAGATGGCGACCTCAATCATCCCGTCTCAGTCACTTTCCAGATGCCTTCTTCGTGGCAGCATATTTCCACGGGGTTGGTGCCTCAAACGAAGGAGGGCCACACGTTCATGGCCAAGGATTTTGACACGCTCTACGACTCACCCTTCTTCTTGGGAAACCACTATGTGAAGGAGTTTGAACACGAAGGACACTCTTACACCTTTGCTGTCGAAACGCCTGAGGGGATGGAGGACATCGGATTTGAAGAGGACTTCAAGCGGATTGTCAGTGCGGCTACCCAGCTGATGGGCGATGTCCCTTACAGCAACTACTGCCTCATCCACATGGGCAAAGGTGGCGGTGGATTGGAACACCTCAATTCGCAGGCTTGCTACACCGATGGCACATACCGCTTCCCATCGCGTAGGTCGCACGTGAAATTCCTGGCTTTCACTGCACACGAATACTTCCATCTCTACAATGTGAAGTGCATACGCCCCGCAGAATTGTGGCCCATCGACTATAACCGCGAGGCCATCACGCCGATGCTCTGGGTGAGCGAGGGACTCACGTGCTACTATGAGTTCCGTCTGCTGCGCAATGCTGGCATCGCCACGCCCGACGAGGCCATGGAATTGCTCTCCACCTATTTCGGTCTCTACGCTCCCTACGAAGGTCAGCGCCATCAGAGTCTGCGGCAGAGCAGTTATGACATCTGGCTCAACTTCATGAACGACGACGACAACGTGCGCGATGTGAGGGTGAACTACTATTTCAAGGGTCCTGTCATAGGTCTGCTGATGGACATTGACATCCGCCGCAAGACGCGTCAGCAGCACTCGCTCGACGATGTGATGCGCCGCCTCTACCAGAAGTATTACAAACAGCTGCAACGAGGATTTACGGAGGAGGAGTTTTGGGCAGAGGCTGCCGACATTGCAGGACAGCCGTTGACGGACATCCGCCGTTTTGTAGATACCACCGACGACATCGACTACGACAGCTACTTGCGCGAAGCAGGCCTCTACATCAACACTACCGACTGGACCATCCGACGAGTGGAGAACCCCAACAAGCAACAACGCCAATTCCTGAAAGCGATGAACCTGATGAATTAGGAATGAGGAATGAGGAATGAGGAATGAGGAATGAGGAATGAGGAATGAGGAATGAGGAATTGATAGTGAGGAGTGAAAAAGTGAAAAAAAGAAAAGACGTCCAAGAAGAATTCATTTCTCGCTTGGACGTCTTTTAGTTTTCTCCACACACTCCACACACATTTCAATACCCGCACTCAAAACATATCATTGTTCCTCCCGCTCGCACACATGCCTTTCGGGGAGGGGACGAACATCGTTGAGCATTACCAGAAGATAATCTTTTTCCTGTTTTTAATGAAGATGCCTCGTTGGGGAGTCTTCACCCGGCGGCCGCTTAAATCATAGACGTTGCCGTCGTCGCTCGAATTGTTTGCTCTCATGACAGGAGCAACTCCTGTGGCAGCGTGGTCACCCTTTTCGAAAGACATCATGCCGTTGCCTACCTCAAGCGTCAAGAACCAAGTCTCCACACCGTCATTCTGTTTCCAGTCTTCCTGAGCCACCTGCTTGCTCATCGGCTTCAGCAGATATGTGCCCTCATTCAGGTCTGCTGGCACACTCAAGGTGGTTCTCACGGTCTTGCTGCTGCCCGAAGCCATATCCTTTAATGAGGACATAGGCAGCACCTGGAGCAACTCGCTGTCCTTATACAATCCCATAGCGGTATTGAAACTATAGCCTCCTCTGAAGTTATTCTGGAGTGTCATCGTCATGTCAACTTCAGCAGATTTGCCCGCACCAGTCGGAAAACTCTTCGTGCCTGTCAGGGCGAGGTCAGTCAGGGTGAGCCTTGCATAGACTCCGTTAGGAATCAGGCCAACCGCAGCTTTCTGATACAAGGAGTAGCCGGCAGCGGTGATTTCTATTTCTGGCTGCAGTACAGAGAGCAGATAGAAGCCGTCCGATTCGCCGCTCCATCCCCAGTTGATGTGGAAGTAGCCGTTGCCGTCATAGCCGTCACAGACGAAGCCGTGGGCATAATTTCCCTTCTGGCCCTTGTAATAGACGGGGTATCCCTTTTTCAGTTCGTCGTAGATGCGCTGCTCCCATTCTTCGGTGGTAAACTGATTGCGGTCAATGTATTCAGCCTCGCTGCTATAGTCGAAATACTTCACCATCGTCTGGACCACATCAGCAGAGTTGGCACTTGCGCCATCCTGCCTGTAATCCGTCTGCAAGGCTGCTCCGCAGTAGCTCATCAGGCTGGCCACAGCCTGCTTGCGCGATTGGGGACTGAGCAGAGAATAGCTGTCAAGCATATTGTCCCAATCGATTTTCGCGCCTCTTCCTACAGATTCTATCTGGTATTGATTCGTCTTCGTCGTATATCCCTCAATGTCGGCTGCAGTCTTGTCCACGGAACTCTTTCGGTTGTAATACAATATCTGCGACATAGCAGTAGCCACGCACCCCGTAGGACAATGCATGAGGGGAAAATAGCTCGGGCACTTGAGGTTGAAAGGATTGTCCTGTCCCCATTTCGTGGTGAGCATAGGGGCGATAGCCTCCCGTTCGGCAGCAGGGCTATCGCCGTTGGCAGCAGCTGCCATCAGCGTTTTCTGCATTTTCATCTGTTGGTCATACTCGTCCAGCCACGCCTTCATGTTGTCAGGCATCGTAGCGCCCACATGACCTTTGTCGGCATATCCCAAGATTTCCGGAACACAGTCGTCGCCAGCAGCAACCACAAATCCGTTGTTGCTCCCAATATTGAAGACGTAGCAGCCGGCATTTTGTGCGGCAAGGGTAATCGAATCGTTGTTGATAACAGACCACCTGCCTTCGGTCATCTGCTCTTTTATCAACCTTTTTTTGATAAAAGCAAGCGCATTGGCTTTCGCCTGACGGAACGAGAGGGGACGCCCCGAAACAGGGGCAGAAATAGCAAGAAATGCTGTAGTGACGGTTATTACCGTAAGGTTTCGAAATATTTTCATAGATATAGTACAAAGGATTCTGTGGCAAAGGTAGCATTTTTTACAATACACTCCAAATTTACCACTCCCAATAAACAACTCGGTATCATCAAAGCATCTCTGCGACCTTCTTCCACGCCGCCTCCTGCGGCTATCTCCTTTATATCCTTCGGATAGAAATCCATCAAAATCGATACACAAATCTTGGGGCAGTGCCCTGAAATGGTAGAGCCTTGAAAGGCCTAATTTAATTGACAATCTTTGACAGTTGACAGTTGATAGTTGACAGTTGAGAGTTGAAAGGTCTGAGGGCTAATGTCTAATGTCAAAAGTCAAATGTCTAAGGTCTAAGGTCTAAGGGAGGAGGTCTAAGGGAGGAGGTCTGAAGTCTTTTTGGCATACTCGGTCAGCAGCTCAATAGTGAAAGGTTCAACATAAATTTTAATGATTAATTATATGGAGTGATTAGATGATGATTATATGTTTATTCAACATTAATTACCATTAATTGGAACATTAATTTTTCGTTAATTATATTTTTCCAGAGGTTCGAGCCTGGTGGAGGGGACGAAGGTGAGAGTTGACAGTTGAGAGTTGACAGTTGATAGTTGAGAGTTGAAAGGTGGGCTGTCGCGATGTTATTGTAATCTCACACAGATTGCACGAATGACCCAGATTTTTTGGAGTAAAGAATGGCTCTCTTATTTCAGGGCCTTGCCCCCAGATTTTTAATAGATTTTGATAGATTTCTTGCGCAGCAATATGAAACACCGCGCCAGCCCAACTGTCAATTATCAATTGTCAATTGTCAATTAACAAAATCTGTGTAATCCACGGAATCTGTGTGCCCTTCTT
>ONLY01000013.1 GCA_900318775.1 uncultured Prevotellaceae bacterium
GGTAAGCATTTCAAAACCCGGACAGGGTATCGCTGGGCTAAAACGTTATGCATGAGAACTTTAATTCTGAATTTAAATAATTTTAAGAGACACTAGTGACCTAAAAACAAAATAATTATGAAAAAGTTATTATTTATTATTGCCCTCTTTTTGTGTATCCCAATATATGCAAAAAAGATTTACAAATGTAATTACACGATTGTAGCACCAATCGACACTGTCCATATCAAAGGAACCTTATATACAGATACCATTATTTCTCTTAATTTTAGTTTGAATGAAAGCTCTCTTGGTATTACTATAGCCAATAAAAGTGCTCAACCCATGTTTATCGATTGGGAACAATGCGCTATGGTAATTAATGGAATTTCTGAAAGATGTATACATAGTGGTATTAAATACATTGAAAAAGCAAACCCTCAACCACGAACAATCATTGCCCCATCTGCTATTCTTTCTGATGTATTATCTCCTGTAAGCTATATTACATGGTTAGATAGATCCTACTTGAGTCTGCCCTCGATGTGGAACATTATGCCTATTGTTGCATTATCGACCACTTCAGGCAATCATAATTACAAATTTACAGAAGAGGCTATTCTCGCTCAAGAGAACAAAGAGATTACAATAATGTTATGTATTATTATTGAGGAAAAGCCTGTATATAAAACATTCACAATAAGATGTTTCAATTTTAAACAAAGTAAATAGATAATACTACGACATCAACATTTTTATTTTCAAATGTTTTCATAATCGCTTATCATATTCCTTCAAGTTCCTCTGTTATTTAACTTATGAGAACCTGAATCACAAATCCCCCTTATCATATAAATAATAATCAAAAATAAACAAGATTATGATGTTCTTTTTTTTCTTTGTACCTAATTTTATTGCCATCGACTTTGAGAAGTTGAGTGACAATCCGCTCAGCGTGTGTGAAATGGGTGTTGCAAAATACATTGACGGCGAAAAAGTAATAGAAAAGAAGTTTATTGTTCACCCAGCTGCTGGATTAAAACGAAACTTTTTTGGAACCACAGCACTTTCACGCATCAAAGATTCAGATTTGGAAAATGCACCAACATTCGACAAAGTGTATCAGTATTTGCTTGAAAATCTGGATGACTGCATTATTGTATGTCATCAGAAATCATCGGATTTAAACTACTTGTATTATTTGGAAAAACATTATGGACTGTCAGGGCTTACTACTAATGGATATGCCGACACTAAAGAAATGAGCATGAAAATAATGGGTTTAGGGAAACTGAAGGAATGCTACAAATCTCTGACAGAAGATGATATGCCAACAAAGCATAACGCTCTTGTGGATGCTCAAGCATGTGCCAAAGTATTTATTGAGCTATGCAAGAAAGAGGATTGCAATCCATTCATTTACCATATTCCTTACGTTCCAGAAAAAGAAAAGGAGAAAAAGGGGATAATGACAGAAACTGTATCTATAGAGAATATGGAGATTGAAGATAATCTTTTACCTTCTTATTCTTTTGATGGGAAGAAGGTTAAATTGTCTGGCACCTTCAACAAAGAAATTGTCACTGACATCCTTAAAGGATTGGGGGCAAGTGTTCCGTCAGGAGATCCAACAAACAACACTGATGCGTTTATCGTTGGTGATGATGTGGGACCTAGAAAAAAAGCACTTGCCAATACTCAGAAAAAGAAACGCCCCGACTCCTTTCACATCTTTACAGCAAAAGCATTCCTGTCTCACTTTGGGTCTTGTTCGTAAACTCCGTGTGCATTCTGCACGATTAAAAGGAAAAAGGATTGAGCAGTTCACGGCTCTAAAGAGTACATTTCTCCAAAGAAACCTTTATATATTATCGTTGAACCTGCTGAACACACACCTACAAACAGTAAAGATTAAAGACAATGCAGTATGTTGAAAAACATAGAAATTTATTTGTGCGCATAGAATAAAGCCTGTATCTTTGCAGCAGAAATTTATCCCCCTTAGATGAAAAAGGCTAAGGCTCGCCGCCTCGCAAGGGGCGGCTTATTTTATTTATAAAGATGGAAAAGAAGAAAGTCATTGTTTACGTGGATGGGTTCAACTTCTACTATGGGCTAAAGAAGGAACCTAAATGGAGGAAGTATTACTGGCTGAACATCGTGGCTTTATTTGAAAAGTTCATGAAGCCCAACCAAGAGCTGGTCGCCGTTAAATATTTTTCCGCACGACCAGACGATCCTGAGGCTTGCACAAACCAAGGACGTTTTTTTCAGGCGAACAAGGAAAATGGTAAGTTCCATCTTATTTTAGGCACTTATCTGAAGAAGAGCATCATTTGTAGAAACTGTGGGTACGAAATCAAAACACACGAAGAGAAGGAAACTGACGTGAGAATTGCAACACAGATAGTGGTGGATGCCTACGAACGGAATTATGACATTGCCATTATTGTATCTGCTGACAGCGACATGGTGCCAGCTATTGAGATAGCAAAAGGAATAGGCAGAACGGTGTTTGTGTACTTTCCTCCCAATCAACACTCCAGTAACCTTGCCACGATGGGCAGTGGTTCTCCAATCTTCTTACAGCGATACGAATCGCGATTTAGGCAAAGCATTCTTCCTGATATGGTACACCTTCAATCCATTGATATTGACATTTCCATTCCAGATAAGTGGAAAAAGTTTCAAGGAAGATGAAACTTTTTGTTATGGTGAAAAATGAATTTAGACCTGTTGAACGGAGAAGTGGCAGAAGATGCGCCTAAGTGGGAAGAAAGAGAAATACTAAAACCACTAAACGAATTCAATTAGACATATACAGCCTCCCTATCTATGTTTTGTTTGAGCAAAGGACGTAAAGAATTGCGATAGCGAACCAGATCAACCTTTTGGTCGAAAAGGGATTGCAACAAGCTCCGTATCTTGGACATAACGGCGAAAGATGGATTGGAAACATCAACAACGATGTCTATGTCGCTGTCGTCCGTGTTTTCACCACGAGCAACAGAACCGAATATGCCTATCCGATTAATACCCAAAGAAGCTCCATAAACCTTACGGAATCCCTTCAGTTTTTTCTTACAGACGTTCAAGTTCAATGCCATCATTCAATGATTTTCTACCGCAAAGATACAACTTTTTCAGACAACAAGTATATTTCCTATATATTTTTCCTTTTTCACTTTTCCCTTTTTATTCTTTCCCCAGTACCTATTTACTTTCACCACTCTGTCCATCCGCTTATTCAACTGCTGATTGTCGGCAAGCAGATTCTATATGCTATCTGCCTCCTAAAAGCGTAGTGGTTCAGTCTTTGAGCGGAATCCAATGGCAACATGCTTCTTACTCCCTCTCCTATTCGTGTACTACTATTCTCAAAAAGGGAACAAAGCCATACTCACAAGAAGCAATTTCACTTTTTCATATGAGCACAGCATAATTCATAAAGTCCATGCTTAACTGCATAATTGCAAGCCCCTAGACTTCCTTTCCTAAACGCCATTCTACTTTGATACTTTTGTGCTTCTACTACAACCGATTCTTTTGTCCAATATACCCTCTTTTTCATGTGTGCACACAACTCGGCAAACCATCCTTTTCTCCGGATATATCTATATATATTTTTATCTTTCTTGTTAAACTCTGTAACCGTCTTATATTGATTTGCAATTCTTTCGCATTCTTCTTTTGTTGGCATTTGACGTTTTAATTGCATATGCGCACATATTTCGTCAAGAAAGCCTTTTCTACTTGCGGCATTGTAAACTAATTTGTCTCCTCTTATAAAATCCACCCTATACTTATATTTTTTCGCGATTTGGGCACAGACTTCTTTTGTGTATTTAGTTGGATCATATCCCAAATCGCCACCTGCTTTTTGGTTAATCATTATCCATCCAGCATCAGCGTATCTATTTATCCACATGTCTTCTTGTTCTGCTGCTATATCCTTAGGCAAGAAATCAGAAAGTTCTTTAAAAGTATATCTACACTCAGTTTCCTTGATATATTTATATACATATGATCGAGGACTTCTGAGGTGTTCTTTTTCCCTCTCTCCAGGATCCTTTGCCAGTCCCACATAAGCATGATGATCTTCAAATTCGAAAACGTATATCTTACGAAATTCATAATTGCCTATACGCTTCATATGCTGGCTAATATCTTTAATCCAATGTTTTTTACAAGCACGAAAGTAATGTTGTGGAGCATTTTCGATAAACTCTTTTCTCGTTACATATTTTGAGGCTTCAGCCTGGCATTCTTCCTTTGTATATCTGTGCATCTTTTTCATATGAGCAGTTAGTTCAGGCAACCATCCATTCTTTCGTGCCTGAATATAAGACGCAGTACTATTGATACGCCATTCCCTTTCAACATGATACCTCAACGCAATTAAACGGCATTCATCCATTGAATATTGGTGAGGCCTAAGCATATGAACACAAATATCATCCAACCACCCATTTTTCCATGCTGCACTATAAGCTGCAGGTTCATTTTTCTGGAACTCACTTCTTCTTCCATATTTCTTAGCTATTGCTTCACATCTATGCTTTGTCCAATACCCCGAAGGCTTTACTATAAACTTCATATGAGAACAAATATCATCCAACCACCCGTGGGCCCATGCTGCCCCATAAGCAGATTTACAATTAAAGCGGAAATCACTCCTACTTTTATATTTCAAAGCCTCAACGCGGCACCGTTCTTTTGTCCAATATCCATACATAAGATTCCTCATAATAGACTTAATCCACTTTCTTTATGATGATTTAAAGAGGAGGTTTACATCAATCAATTTTTTATCTTTAATAAATGGAAATAATTAGTGAATCCATACTGCAAATATACTTCTATTAATTTACATACGTCACTCATTATTCATATTTCTTTTTAACACAATTTCTTTTTCAATATAATGCTTTCAAATCATCAATAACTTCACTTCTTTAATACAGGAAGACTCTCCCCAAAAAATGCTTGTCACCACATCCAAAATACAATGTTATACTTTTGCAGTTGCATTGTTCCAACAAAGGTTCTCAATGGTGAGTAATCGGAAGGTTGGAATAATACAACAGAATGGCATTCATAAAAAAAATGCTATATGCATCAGGAGAACAATTACCAAAGATATTTGAAATGAGTCTAGACTTTTGTACAGACCCATCAGTACCCAACACTCTCGCGATAGGAATTGGCATCATTATTATAATATTACAATACCGGATAATGTGGAATGAAGAAGCATAGACTCTTCTCTTATAAAGATATATGCAACTCACTAATGTATTAATGGTAGTATGATGTTATTTTTCTTTTGGCATCAATCAACCTATATTTAGGGCATAACACATCCTCTTTCAAAGACTAAAGACACTTCTAGCACGGGCGACAAGATCTATCAGGACTACGAGCCGAATCCAGCCACCCTACCACATCAACTCTTTCCCAGCATCAAGCAATGAATAACACCCGTCAGCTTAGAAAAAACTCATTCCACTCACGCTCCGCCTTAATGTATCCAAGTCTTCTTACATGAGTCACATATTTTTATCATTATGTAGGCATGGCTCTCAATATGTAACAGCATCATTTGACGGCACTCAGTCACAGAAGAAGTGCACCAATCATCTCTTTATAGATCTACATCATTCATTTCTATCTGCCGGTGTAAACCGAGCTGACAATGTGGCACGATTCGTGTGACATCAAACGCAAGATTGGCACAATACATATCAAGCCCACCCGTCCACCGGTTGCAGGCTTATCCTATAGCCCAATAGTCCTTCTTCCGTTCTGTCATTCGTCTTTTGCCCACAACCACACTTGCTTTATGCCCACAAATAAAGTTGTCTTTTGCCCGACAACGGAGTCACTTTGTGCCCAGCAACGGAGTTGTTCATAACTTTGGAACAATTATTCATAAGTTATGAATAAGCAGACATCCCCACCCTTTTCTGTCCGCGACATATCACTATTCTCCTAAAACAATCGAAGAAAAAAGCGCCGGATATACGGTTGTACATCCGGCGCTTTCTTGATGCGGTCTGCTTGTTAATCTTTCAGCGAATACGTGATGGTTGACACCACGCGCACCTTCTTCTTGTAAGGGGTGTCAGCCTCATCGATGGAGAACTCGCCTTGCCCAGCTGCCACTATCTTGTTGATGGTGGAGTGGCTGTTCTCAGCAAACTGGCTGGCAGTCTTCTCGGCATTGCTGATTGCTTCTGCCATCATTTCCGGCTTCAGCTGCTGGAACTGGGTGTATTCGTATTCTGCATAGTCGGAATCCAGGATGACGTTTCTGTCTATCAGCTCATCCACTTTCTGGCGCAACTGGCTGATAAACTGGGTATCTTTCGACACCACCTTCAGCGAGCGTCTTGCGGTATAGTGGTAGCGTGGCTGATTGCTGCCCCAAGCATTGGCCAGATTGTCAGTCACATCATACGTGTTGACAGTCACTTCGCCTTTGCCCTTGATGCCTTTCTCCTTCAGGAACTGCTGGATGGCATCAATCTTCGTGTTAAGCACACTGAACAAAGGCTTCAAGTCGTCGCCTGCCACTTGCACGCTCATGGTCCATGTCACCTTGTCGGCATCCACCTCGCGCTCGGCCAAGCCTTTCACGGTCACGCGGCGGTCCTTGTTCGTGAAGTTGTCAATACCTCCCTTGATGCACAGTCCCAGCATCAGGAGACCTACAGCCACAATGGCTGCCACAATGATTTTCTCGTACTTCTGCATAGTGCTTCTATTGATGATATTAAACATGCGCCCCTTTTTATGGAGGCGCACAAAAGTAGGGCTTTTCAGCATTACAACCAAATCGGACCCTCGTTTTTCACATCTTTTATACTATGCGCAGGCTTGTTTAACCTTCGTTCTCAATGATGTTGAGCATCTTGATGGTTGCCTTGATAGCCGCTTCCGTCTGGTCGGCATCGAGGGCACGCGTGCGGTAAGCCCTGTCATTATACGTCCATGAAATGGTGGTCTGCACAAGTGCATCGGTGCGTCCGCCTGGCGGAATGCTGACTTGATAGTTGGTGAGCCAGGGGAACGTGCGGTTCAGCTTATTCTTATAGATATGGCGAACGGCACGCACAAAGGCGTCATACATACCGTCGCCCATTGCAGACTCTTCAAACACGTCGCCATTCACCTCAAGTTTCACCGAGGCCATAGGCTTCAAGCCATAAGCCGTTGAGACCATGTAGGAAATGAGTTTCACCGTGTCATCGGGAGCGCTATGTTTGAGCACATCGGCCACAATATAGGGGAGGTCCTCCTGTGTGACCAGCTGCTTCTTGTCGCCCAGCTCAATGATGCGGTCCGTCACGCGGCGTGTCTGCTCTTGCGTAAGCTCAAGCCCCAGTTCCTCCAGATTCTTCAAGATGTTTGCCTTGCCCGAGTTCTTGCCCAACGCATACTCGCGCTTGCGGCCAAAGCGTTCGGGCAGGAGATCGTTGCAGTAGAGGTTATTCTTGTTGTCGCCATCGGCATGCACACCCGCCACCTGCGTAAACACGTTCTCACCGATAATTGGCTTGTTGGGTGGAATTGCTATGCCCGACAGGCTCTCCACCATCGTGGATGCCTTGCCGAGATTCTCTTCGTTAATACGAGTCTGCGCATGCGCATGGTCGTTCAATATGGCCTGCACCGACGACAACGGCGCATTGCCCGCACGCTCGCCAAGACCATTCACAGCTGTGTGAACACCCTGGCAGCCAGCCAGCACCGCAGCCAGCACATTGCCCGCCGCCAAGTCGTAGTCATTATGTGCATGGAAATCAAAATGCAGTTCCGGATAGCGCGCAACCATCTGGCTGACAAAGGCAGCTGTGAGTTGGGGATTCAAGATGCCCAGTGTATCGGGCAGCATGAAGCGCTTTACGCCACAATTCCTCAGCGCATCGACAAAGGCAAACACATAGTCGGGACTGTCCTTCATGCCGTTGGACCAATCCTCCAGATACAGATTCACACCAATGCCCAGTTCTGCGGCATAACTGATGCTACGACGTATGTCAGCCACATGCTCCTCCAGCGTCTTCTTCAACTGAAACTTGCAATGACGCTCGCTGCCCTTACAGAGCAGGTTGATGTTCCGGCAACCACAGTCATTAATCCAATCAAGCGATGTGGTGCCATCAACAAAGCCAAGCACCTCTACCCTATCCAGCATCCCTGCTTGACGCGCCCAACGGCAAATGCTTTTCACCGCCTCCTTCTCACCGTCGGACACACGCGCTGAAGCTACCTCAATGCGGTCCACATTCAGGTCCAACAGCAGCATACGCGCCACCATCAACTTCTCGTGCGGCACAAAGCTGACCCCATTGGTCTGCTCTCCGTCGCGCAGCGTCGTGTCCATGATTTCTATGAACTTCTCCATACTGTCTCCTTTCATTTGGGGTGCAAAGTTAAACATTTTTTCACAATTCTTTGGCAGAATGGTAAGGAAAGTGTACCTTTGCCTGCAATTTTGTCACACACAATATTATAATCACAAACAAGTAAGACATTATGCGTATCTTTTCAGTTTCCATCCTTGCGATGATGCTGTGCTTGATAGGCGCAGTGAACATGAGTGCTCAACCTCCGCAAGGCCAGAGAGGCCCTGGTCAAATGCCTGACTGGGCGCAGGACCTTTCTAAGCGTATATCGATTGATGCCTATGGACAGGCTGGCTTCACGTATCAGCACAATGGCAATGTTGAGAACGACGAGCTAGGCAACAAGAAGGACTACAACACGTTTGACTTGAAGCGCGTGTTCCTGGTGGTGGCTGTGCCTATCACAGACCGTTGGTTCGCGATGTTCATGCATGACTTCTCAAGCGAGGTGCATGAGTACTGGACATCATACCGATTCACAAACAACAAGGCATTCAGCGCAAAGCTGGGTCAGTTCAAGCATGCCTACACCATTGAGAACTCAATGTCGCCCACCGAGCTGGAGGCCATTGAAGTATGCTCAGAAGGCGTAACATACTTGGCCGGCTGCGGCAGCGACCGTCTGATTGGCACAACGTATGGCCGTGACCTCGGTTTGGAATTCCTGGGTGAGACGAACAATGGAAAGTTCGCTTATCGCGTGGGCATCATGAATGGCCAGGGCGTGAACAAGAAGGATGGCAACAATGAGAAAGACTTTATCGGCAAAGTAGACTTCAAGCCTATCCCTGAGCTCACCTTGTCTGCATCAGGACAGATTGGCCGTGGCCACGCTGTTGACCGCTCATCATATGTCAACATCGCCCCTGGTCAGGACTACAAGCGCAACCGCTGGTCGGCCGGCTTCTTCTACAAGTCAAACAGACTGAGAGTCCGTGGCGAGTACCTGGAAGGCCGCGACGACGACGTAACCAGCCGTGGCGCTTATGTGACATCCGCCATTCCTGTGGCCAAGCACCTGGACGTGATCGGTTCATACGACTTCTTCAACTACAACGTGAAGGAAGACATGGATCAGCACAAGGTGATTGCCGGTTTGCAATACTGGTTCTACAAGAATTGCCGCGTGCAGTTGCAGTATGTGTACAAGAGCGCTTATCTGGAGGATTTCGAAAGACACCATCCTATGACTGGTGAGCTTTTGGCAAAAGGAAAGAGCTTCGAGAAAGGCGCCAACCACGCCATTATGTGCCAATTGCAGGTTAGACTGAAATAAGAACGTTTTCCGCCCGTCTCCCTTCTCATCACAGAGCCAATGGAAACGGGCGGAAACATCTAATAACCTAAAATCCATTAAAGACCTCATATGATTATCAAGATTCTTCTCACCATCATCTTCTTGGCTGTGACCGTATATGTGGGCATCTTCTCACGCAAGCAGGCCAAGAACGTGGATGGCTTTGTGCTGGGCGGTCGCTCGGTGGGGCCATGGCTCTCGGCATTCGCATTTGGCACGAGCTATTTCTCTGCCGTAGTGTTTGTGGGCTATGCTGGCCAGTTTGGATGGAAGTATGGCCTTGCCAGCTCGTGGATTGGCATCGGCAACGCCATCATCGGTTCGCTGCTTGCATGGCTTGTGCTGGGACGTCGCACAAAACTGATGACCCAACATATCAATTCACGCACAATGCCAGACTTCTTCGGCACTCGCTTCGCTAATCAGGGCCTACGCATTGCTGCATCCATCATCGCTTTTGTATTCTTGATACCCTACACTGCAGGCGTGTATAGCGGCATCTCTAAGCTGTTCGACATGGGATTCGGCATTACTTACGAGTACTGCATTATCTTTATGGCCTGCCTGACTGCTGTCTATGTGATTCTGGGCGGCTACAGAGCGACTGCCATCAACGACTTCATCCAAGGCATCGTGATGCTGGGTGGCATCATCGCCGTAATAGCCGTAGTGCTCAATAGTCAAGGCGGCCTTGTGGAAGCCGTAAACAAGATGAAGGAGGCTGTGCCTACAGCGCATGACCTTGAAAACCCACTTTACAAGGATTTCCAGCCGGGCGACTTCGCTTCATGGTTCGGTCCCAATGCAGCAAGCCTGTTAGGCGTAGTGGTACTGACATCACTGGGCACTTGGGGCCTGCCTCAAATGGTGGGCAAATTCTACTCCATCACGGATGAGAGCGCCATCAAGCGTGGCACCATCATCAGCACCATCTTTGCCTTCATCGTGGCTGGTGGCTGCTATTTCCTGGGTGGCTTTGGCCGTCTGTTTGGAGAACCGATGTGGAACGAGGCACGCAACAACTACAAATTTGACGACATCATCCCGACAATGCTCGACACGGCAGTCAATTCTGACCTGCTCATCGGCCTGGTCATGGTGCTGGTGCTTTCTGCTTCCATGTCAACACTGGCATCCCTCGTGCTCACCTCGTCTTCAACCATGACACTCGACCTCATATACCGTGACAAGCGTGCCGGAGCCGACGAAGTGAAAGGTGGCGAAATCGACGACGAAGTGGCAGAAAAGATTGAGCGTCGCAAGGTGGTTATCATGCGTGTGCTCATCGTATTCTTCATTGTCATTTCTGTACTTATCGCACTTAACCCTCCAACGTTCATTGCTCAACTCATGGGCATCAGCTGGGGAGCTTTGGCTGGTGCATTCTTGGCCCCCTTCCTATTGGGACTCTACTGGCGCGGCATGACCACGGCATCGGTGTGGGCCTGCTTCGTGTGGGGTGTCGGCTTCACAGTGGTCAACATGCTGCTGGGCAAGGACGCACCGTTCAACCCTATTGACTGCGGCGCCATCGCTATGGTAGGCGGTTTCCCTGTCGTCTTCCTCGTCAGCCTCTTTACAAAGAAACTGCCTCAGGCCAAGCTTGACAGCATTTGGAAGTGCTACAAGTCCAATTGACACTCCGCTTTCACATCTTGTACAGGAACTATACATGCCACAAGCTGGCATAAAAGAGGTTCATCTAATCAGCTAAGAGAGCAAGAATACAAACAAAGCATGTCGAAAGAGATGCTTCAACATATTCACTAACGGAGTCTCCCTCATCGGTTCATCGATGCGGGAGACTTCAGTTTTGAGACGTTATTCCCTTTCGGTATAACCATCATAAAACCCCAGAAGCTTTACGTATCACTTCTGGGGTTACTTCGTTTTATGTAGAATCCAAACAGACAAAACTATTTTGCCTCGAATGACTCAATCTTCTCTTTGTTAGAGAGCAAGAAGTCAATATCGTCGTAGGCATTCATCAAGCAATACTTCTTATAGGAGTTGATATCAAAGTGCTCTGAGTGGCCAGTGGCTATATTCGTCACGGTCTGGTTAGGCACATCCACCTTCACCTCTGTTTGAGGATTGGCAGCGATGCTGTCAAAGAGCTCCTGCTGGAACTCCTTGCTAACGACAACGGGCAACACAAAGCAGTTAAGAAGGTTGTTGCGGTGGATGTCTGCAAAGGAGCTGGAGATGACAACACGAACGCCATAACCAGCGATAGCCCATGCGGCATGCTCACGAGAGGAGCCAGAACCCCAGTTTTGGCCGCCTACAATGATTTCGTGCACGCCCTTACGAGGTGCCTCTGCATACTCAGGCTTATTCATCACGAAGTCTGCCACTGGATTGCCCTGCGCATCAAAACGGAGGTCGTGCATGAAGGCATCTCCAAAGAACTTGGGGTCGCGAGTTGTGCTTGCCAAGTAACGGGCAGGGATAATGAGGTCTGTATTGCAGTTGTCAATCTGAATAGGAATGCAGGTTGACTGAATGATATCGAATTTTTCTTTAGCCATTTCTTTTCACTTAAAATTTTCTTGGGTCAGTTATTACTCCCGTGATTGCCGATGCTGCCACAACCAATGGGCTGGCAAGGATGGTGCGAGCACCTGGACCTTGGCGACCTACGAAATTGCGGTTGCTGGTAGAGATGGAGAGCTTGCCTGCAGGCACCTTGTCGGGATTCATGGCAAGACAAGCAGAGCAAGATGGGAGACGAAGCTCAAAGCCAGCCTCTTCAAGAATCTTGTCAATACCCTCGTCAATGATTTGCTGACGCACCAGCCATGAACCAGGCACCAGCCATGCCACAACATTATCAGCCTTCTTCTTGCCTTTCACCACAGAGGCGAAAGCACGGAAGTCTTCAATGCGGCCATTGGTGCAAGCACCCAAGAAGCAGTAATCAACAGGCAGGCCTTCAAGCTTCTGACCTGGCTCGAACTGCATGTATTCGAGCATGCTGAGGAACTGAGAACGGTCTGCCTCAGGAATTGACTCAAGTGCTGGAATGCACTCGTCAATAGCAATACCGGCACCGGGATTCGTTCCGTAGGTGATGCGAGGAGCGATGTCCTCAGCACGATAGGTCACTTCTTTGTCAAACACAGCATCCTCATCGCTGCAGAGCTTCTTCCACTCTTCCACTGCCTTATCCCACTCAGCACCCTTAGGCGCATATTCACGTCCTTTCAAATAGGCGAAAGTCGTCTCATCGGGAGCAATCAAGCCTGCGCGTGAACCCATTTCAATGGAGAGGTTCGAGAGGGTCAAACGTCCCTCCATGCTCATGTTGCGTACAGCAGAACCAGCGTATTCCACAGCATAGCCTGTAGCGCCTGAAGTGGTCAGCTGCGCCATGATGTATAGGGCCACATCCTTGGCTGTAGTACCCTCTGGCAGAGTTCCCTCCACATTGATGCGCATCGTCTTAGGCTTACTTTGCAGGATGCACTGAGAAGCGAGCACCTGAGCCACCTCGCTCGTACCGATTCCCATTGCGATAGCGCCCACTGCGCCATGTGTAGATGTATGTGAGTCGCCACACACAATAGTCATGCCAGGCAATGAAAGCGCTTTCTCTGGACCTACCACGTGAATGATACCATTATCTTTCGTGCCCATAGCAAAGTGCTTGATGCCAAATTCAGCACAGTTCTTTGCCAGTGTTTCCACCTGCTTGCGTCCTACAGGGTCGTTAATGGTGTCCTGCTGATCTGAGGGAGTATTGTGGTCTGGCATTGCCACCACATGGTCGGGACGGAACACTTTGATGTTCTTATCTCTCAATGTATCGAACGCCTGCGGGCTTGTCACTTCGTGTGCGTACAAACGATCAATATAGAGTTGTGTGGGACCGTCTTCCACGTTCTGTACGACGTGAGCATCCCAAATCTTGTCAAATAAAGTCTTTCCCATTATTTAGTTTCTAAACTTATTGATACAGTCAATATATGCCTCAACAGAAGCGGTGACGATGTCGGTGTTTGCGCCAAAGCCATAGTAGAGGTGCCCATTGTATTCCACTTGCATGTGTACCTTGCCCATGTCATCAGAACCTTTCGAGATAGCCTGAATGGTGAATTCCTTGAGGATCATCTTACGCTTGATGATACACTTCAGCGCATTGATGGCTGCATCCACAGGACCATTGCCCGATGCTGCCGCCTCGAAATGCTCGTTGGCCACTTGCAAACCAATGGATGCAACGGAGCGGACTCCCTTGCCTGTAGTCACCTGCAGATAGTCGAGTTTCACATTGTGCGTGGCACTACGCTCTGCTCCTGCCAACACAAGGATATCGTCATCAGTAACTTCCTTTTTCTTGTCGGCCAGTTTGAGGAATTCCTCGTAAATCTTATCAAGTTTCTCGCCTTCAGCTTCTACTCCATTCACATGCAGACGATGCTTCAAGGCGGCACGCCCGCTTCGAGCGGTCAGCACGATTGCGTTATCATCAATACCCACATCCTTGGGATCCATGATTTCATAGGTCGACGCATTCTTCAGCACGCCGTCCTGATGAATACCACTTGAATGGGCAAAGGCATTCTTACCCACAATGGCCTTGTTGGGCTGCACGGGCATATTCATCAGCGAAGAAACCATACGGCTCGTCGGATAAATCTTCGTTGTGTTGATATTGGTCTCAATGCCGAGGTCTGGGTGAGTCTTGAAAATCATCGCCACTTCTTCCAATGAAGTGTTACCGGCGCGTTCACCGATACCATTGATAGTCACCTCCACTTGGCGTGCGCCACCCAGCACACCTGCCACCGTATTGGCCGTAGCCATGCCTAGGTCGTTATGGCAGTGGGTAGAGAGGATAGACTTGCCTGCTGCAAAAGCATCCACATGCTCATACAGATACTTTATCTTCTCGTGATACTCGTTCGGAACACGGAAACCCGTCGTGTCAGGAATATTACAAACGGTTGCGCCAGCCTTCGTCACGGCTTCGATGACACGCGCCAGATACTCGTTGTCCGTACGGCCTGCATCTTCTGCATAAAACTCCACGTCCTCCACATATCTCTTGGCATACTTCACGGCAGCCACAGCACGTTCAATGATTTCTTCGGGTGTCGAGTTGAACTTGTACTTAATGTGTGAAGGAGAAGTGCCGATACCTGTATGGATGCGCTTATGCTTTGCATACTGAAGCGCTTCTGCAGCCACGTCAATGTCCTTCTCCACGGCACGTGTCAGTGCACAGATGGTAGGCCATGTGACAGCCTTTGAAATTTCCACCACGCTGTTGAAATCGCCAGGACTGGAGATTGGGAAACCAGCCTCGATGACATCCACGCCCAACGTTTCCAGCTGCTTGGCCACCTGAATCTTCTCAACGGTGTTGAGCTGACATCCTGGTACTTGCTCGCCATCGCGGAGCGTCGTGTCAAAGATAAATAATCTGTCTGCCATATTAAGTTTTAATGTTAGTTCTCACAACCATGAGTGTAGCTATTCCTATTTTTCCGCTCTACAGTCCGCCAGAGCTTTGCCCTTCAGGCCTATAAAACAAAAACCTTCCCCACGGATGTGAGAAAGGTTAAACATGAATTTTACACTGTTATGCTTGATAACACATACACACCTTTCTCACCTCCGACCCGGTAAGTCGAAGTCCCAAAAGGTTCAATAGAGATGTGTTACTAAATGTTGCCATTATTTCGAATTTGGTTGCAAAGATAATAAGATAATTCTAATTACACAAATTTGTGTCACGCGTTTTTGTGCAATCCTTTCTTTTTTCTGTTCAATCCCGCCATTTCATGCACAAAAGCAAACGGCTTTAAGCAGAAGAATCTGCCCAAAGCCGTTTTAGCAATAACCTTTGCCGCTTTATAGTCTCACGCCTATAGACGCATTGATGTACCAGTCGTTCAGATGACCATGCTGGCGTCTATGCTTGTAGTTAAAGTTATTGAACTGTCCGTTGGCATTGACGAAGTAGCGTTTCCAGTTGTAAGTGACAGAAAGGCGCGTAGTGAAGTTCAGGGCAAGGCGGTTGTTGCGCGAGTGTACGCCTGTGCTTTGTATTTCACAATCGTCTGAAAAGTCAAAATTTACATCATCCAGGCCTTCTACACCTTCCTCTTTCATCGCTTCTACAATAATATACGCTAAAAGATTGTCTTTCGCAAGGTCCTTAAAATTGCTATTGTAAGTGTTGATGCGAGTGCGGTTCACCATTGTCAGCATCGGCATCGCCATAGCACTGATGAGCCATCCCTTGGCTGGAACAAAGTTGTAGGCATAGCCAGCACCCACAGCCAGCTGATATTGGCGCAAACGTCCGATTCCATCCATCCAATAGATTAATTCGGCATTACGTGGGTCATTGTATTTGAAATCCGCATAGTAGCCCATCACTCCCGCGATAGGTGAGCCTGCCGAACGAGCCTGAATGGTCTTCTGGTTGTAAGCAGCAGCATAAGAGAATTTCTTATGGTTGAAAATGTAAAAGCCATCGAAAATCAAGGTCTTGATGGTCATGTTTGAGGGTAATTGTTCTTTTTCAGTCTCATCCCATCCGTAGGATTCTCCCCAATCAGAGAATTTAAAGGTTTCCGTTTTCTCATTATAATCCTCGACCTCTCGGCCTTGCACAGCTCCTGCATAGTGCGTTTTCACGGTTTTCGTCTTGAACTTGTGCCAGCGAAGGTTCACAGCATACCAGCGACCCGCGCTCTTCAACGTAATGTTCTGACTCTTGTCTCCACCTATAGGGAAGGAATAGCTGGCGCTCAATCCCTTATAGCCCACTTTCACACCCAACGATGTGGACACTTTGGTCATGATGCGAGGATCTGTTGCCATGTCACCCACACCTCTGATAAAGGGCATCGAACCCTCTCCATCGAATAATTCACCTCCATCAACAATGGAGTGCATTTGCAAGTCTGTTTGCGACACACGGCTCGTGACACTAACCTGCCAAGGCTGACAAGGGGTCTTGATATAATTGGTATCAACTTTACTTGCCAGTTTTTTGTTGCCATCAATCAATTTGTCTACTTTCGAGAAAAGGTTATTCGACTCCACGTCGACCTGTGCCATTCCGATGGAAGACACCAACATTGCACCGAGAGAAGCAAGAAGCTTCTTGCCAATAGTTTTTGTTTTCATAGATATTTGTCTTGGGGTTTACGAAAGACAAAGGTACATCACTCTGTTAACAAATCCAAATATTTCTTCATTTTTTTTCTTTTTCACCTCTAAGAATTTTCTCATCGAATGGAATACAACGCTTTCGCTACTACCCCATAGGACACGCCTGAAGCACTTAGCAGAATACACTGAAGCCACCACCAATACTCTTTCTTCTCCACGATTTTCCGATACAAGGAATGCCTGTATAACCCAAGATGTTCAAACGCAACTGGAGCCTACAATTGACAAAGCGAAGGCTGCGATTGATAAGTCGGAAACGACAGCTCATAATTATCTACAAACAGGCGGAAAGCAAGAAATCTACGCACCCCCCCTATCGGGACAGGCCGTCCAAGACATACAAGCATATTACACATATATTATATATAAGGAGTGCTTGACTGCCCACCATTCATGACTACAGAGATTTCACATCTCCAAAACACACATTTATTGGACATTCAAGAACAACCTGTAGTAAAAAAACACTATCTTTGCAAAAACTATTTTACTATCCATCATGAACAAACTGTTGAAGCTTGCAACCGCTGCTACCTGTTGCGCGGCATTGGCAACATCCTGTAACACAAAACCTATTGAAATGTCAACAGCACAACTCACCACCGTCGGCAATCCCTTCATGCCTCTATGGGAGCACATACCCGACGGAGAGCCTTACGTGTTTGAAGACCCCGACCATCCGGGGAAGTATCGTGTGTATTTATATGGCTCACACGACAACATCATCACGAACTATTGCGGACGTGACCAAGTGGTATGGTCTGCCTCAGTGGACAGCTTGAACAACTGGCGCTACGATGGCGTCATCCTCGTCGTGGATAAGAATGCCAATGGCGAGCCTTTCGACTCGGCGGGCACCGCAGATGTGCTCTTTGCACCCGATGTCACCATGACGACAGATGCCAATGGGAAAAAGACCTACTACCTGTTTCCTAATGATCAGACAGGTTTCCGCAACGGACTGATAGCAAAGAGCGACCGTCCAGACGGACCGTTCAAAGTGTGCAACTGGAGCAAGAGCAATCCCAATCAGGTAGATGGCGTCCTGCAGTTCGACCCCGCCGTCTTTGTGGATGACGACGGACGCGTTTATGGCTACTGGGGATTTGAGCGCTCTTATGCAGCAGAGTTTGACCCCAAGACCATGGCAACGGTAAAGTCTGGCACTAAAATTGTAGAAGATATGATTTCAGGACGCTACCAAGAGGGGAAGTTTCGCTTCTTCGAGGCATCGTCTATCCGCAAGATAAAGGACAAGTACGTGTTCATCTACAGTCGCTTCACAGAAGAAGGAGAATTCGGATTACCCATGTCCAACTATACATTGGCTTACTGCTACAGCGACAATCCACTCGGTCCCTGGACTTACGGAGGCACCATCATCGACGGCCGTGCACGTGAGAAGGATGAGCAGGGCAATGTCATCGCTTCGGCAACTCCAGACGGCAACACCCACGGTTCCATCTGCGAAATCAACGGGCAGTGGTATGTGTTCTACCACCGTCAGACAGGCACAGACGAATATGCTCGCCAGGCAATGGTGGCACCTATCTTAGTGAATGTAGAAGAAGGCATCGGTGGCAAGGTGGAAATTACCGAAGGTGAATATACCTCAGAAGGTTTTGCCCTTGACGGCCTCAACCCGCTGGAGCGGCACTCTGCGGGTATTGCATGCTGGTACACAGGTCCTAAGCCTGCCACCCACGAATGGCCTAACAACACCTTCTATGGTTCGTATGTGGCTGCCAGCTATGGTGGTGAAGAAGGAATGACGAAGGAAGAAGCGTTGTCTTCAACGAAGAAGTATTCCGCACCTTATGACTTGCGCTACAACACCAACGACGTAGTGAACAACACCGACGGAAGCATTGTAGGGTACAAATACTTCAATTTCGGACACAGCGGATACGGCGATAAAGGGCCATTATATGGACGCAAGGATGTGCGTCTGCTGTTGAATGCCACGCCACTAGGTGTAGATGGTACCATCGAAATTCGCGCTGACAGACCTTGGGATTCGCAAGGAATGCTACTAGGCACTATCGAACTGCGTGCTGACATGCCGCAGCAACCCACGGAACTGAGTGCCGTTCTGCCAGACGTGGGCAAACTGGAGTATAAGCGTGCCATCTTCTTCGTGTTCAAGTCCAAGACGAAAGGCAAATCGCTCTGTACGCTTCACAACTTCGTGTTCCAATAAGAAAGAAGCTACGGCCACACATACAGCTACGAAAGCGCCCCCTCAACTCCCTTATCACAAAGGGATTTGAGGGGGCGCTTATGTTTTGCCCAGCCTTCCACAGGTGCTCTGCTCGGTATCAGCGAGAAGGCTTGCTCGGCAAGGGACCTGCGTATAGCCAACAAGTCATTTGCCCTAATGGAAATGCCTTTGGGTCAAGCCCAGATGCATGCTTGTTCTCCCTAACAGTTACTTGATGACATAAGTAGTCACAGAACGGGCAGGAAGAGTGGCTTTCTTCAGATTCACCTTGCCGACATACTTCAGATTTTCCCCTTCCACATCAGAGGTGCGGTAAGCAACAGCGGTCTTTCCACCCTTGGTATCGATACTCACGGCAGAGTCCTTCTTCCCGTAATTGATGGCAACAACGGCAAGAGTGCCATCAGTGTTGCGGTATGCCGACAGCATGAGGCCATCAACAGCCATTTCACCTTGCACGCCAAGACGCACAGCACCTGGACGGACAAAGCGGGAGAAATTGCCAAGTGTCCACATCAACTTGGAGTCGCGCACCATGTTCTCTTGCACCACTCCACGCCTTTGCCCACGTCCTCCGGTCCATTCACCTTTCACGTACATGCGAATAAGCCCGTCCTTATAATTGCCTCCGGCAGCACGCCACCATTGCCATGAGCGGGCGTTGGCCACAGTCAAGTCGTAGTGCATCACGCGTGCCACATACAGAGCCTCCTCCATTGAGAAGTCGAATCCGCCGCCCCCATGAATCTCCTCATCATTCGACATAATACAGAGCTCCGTCATCCAGAAGTCCGCGTCCACCTTGTCGAACGCATCCTTCAGCCGCTTGCGGTAACCATACAAGCCTGTACGTTCATACCCCCTGTCACCCGGCTTGAGAACAGGCGTGTTGGTCCAATAGGAATGCCCCGCCATCACTCGGGCGATATTGGGCAAATTGCCCACGTAAGTCTCAGTGGAGTCAGGATTCCAAAAGCTTTGAATCTCATAGCCACGCTGCCAATCCGTCTCATGGGTGGAGAACATGCAGCGGAAGTCGCTCGACTCGTTCACCAAAATCTTCGTGGTGATGCCACGCTGCTGAAACTCACGGCTCATCTCTCGCGCGATGCGAGCCACCTCACGATTTGTCGCCGGTGTGCCTTCCTGCTTGGGGCCGAGCCAGTTCCAGTGTCCATCGGGCTCGTTCACAGGGCACACATAACTGAAGTGGATGCCATCCTCTTTCTCAGCCTTTTGGAGCATATCCGCAATGTAAGCGGCAAAGTCATCGTAGGCATCCTCCTTCAGGTTGAACGTGCCGCCACGGCCTGTGTTGGTGGCAAGCCCATTCTGTGTCAAATGCACTGGCGGTGAGTTGTAGAACGCCAAGAAGGTGGGCACGCCACGTTCCTTCGCCAATTGAAGAAAACGCCGCTGCCCTGTCTGTTGCTCGAAATAAGCCGTGCGTGTGTCACGATTGATTTGTGCCGAGTCACCCTGTGTTGCACTGCCTGCCCCTGCGTTGAATCGCCAGATAGAAAGCCCTATGCCTTTCGGCGAGCCATCAGCAAAATTCTCGGATGAGAAGAGCCAGTCTGCCACTTTCGTCTGCAAAGAGTCTTCCCACTCCCCTATCTGCCACATGCTCCAGGCATCGCTGGCACCAAAACCATCTATGGTCTGCTGCCGCTGGTTTGTCACTTGGAATGTTGTCACCTGCTGTGCATGTCCTTGTTCCGTCATACAGAACAACGCTGCACTCAGGATGAATGAGTTAGTTAAATGAGTCATATCATGTTCGTGTTGAATGTTACAAAGGTAAGCTTTTTTCCTTGTATATAAAACAATATCAAGCTTTTTCACATAAAATAACACCTCTTGAGGAATAACACTTCGCTTTTTTCCGTTACCTTTGTACGACTATTCTATCATACCTATTTGGACAATTAACTGACTAACAAACTAACATGAAAAAGGAATTTCTATTTGTTTTAGGATTAGCCGGAACGCTCATGGCACATGCGGATGACTACCCATATCTGACGTTCTTGGACACTAACGGCACCGAGCAATCGGTAGTTGCGACAGGACTTGTCATCACCTTTTCTGATGGCCAGATGAATGCCACAGACAACAACGGAAAGGTGACCACAATCTCGCTGTCCGATCTCAAGAAGATGTACTTCTCAAGCGCCACATCTGCCATTGACAGTACAGGAACGGAGGAAGAAGCTAAAGATTCAGAAGTGGAAGTCTTCACACTGGCAGGCAATTCGCTCGGCAAGTACGAAGACATACGACAAGCCAAGACTGCCCTGCAGAAAGGTGTCTATGTAGTAAAACATTCCCATCAAACCCTTAAAATCGCCGTGCAATGAAAAAATATCTCTTCTTGATAAGCATCCTTGTGCTGACCCTCACCGCATCGGCACAGACTTTGAACGTCGTAGTGGGCAATGTCACATATCAGTTCCCCGCTACCCAAGCAGGCGACATGACTTATACGGGAAGCACCCAGCTGACCATCTGCGGAAAGAAATTCAACATTGCCGATATTAACAAGATTTACATAGACAATGCCACGGTGACCGACAACGAAGTGACAGTGGCCTACGAAAGCACCAGCGCCAAGGTGACTGTAGCTGGCAACGTAGCACAATACGTCGCTCCCATCGTCACAGGCGCTCATGTGGGCATCATACAGAGCAACACAGAGGATGTGGATGGAAATGAAATCACCTACTCGCTTTCAGGCACCTCCAGCGACGGAGAATTCTACCTAAAAGGTTCTTACAAGTGCTCCATCGACCTCTGCGGTGTCAGCCTCACCAACCTCACTCCAGTCCATTCAGGCGCAGCCCTCCACATCCAGAACGGCAAGCGCATCAACATCAGCGTAAAAAAGGATACCGAAAACTCTCTTACCGACTGTGCCTCACCTTCCGACGACATGGCACAGAAAGCTGCCCTCTACGTGAAGGGACACGCCGAGTTCAAGGGCAAGGGCACACTCAACGTCTATGGCAGATACAAGCACGCCATCAAGACGGGCGAGTACCTCACCATCAAGAACTGCACCGTCAACGTGAAGCAATCCGCAGGCGACGGCATCAACTGCAACGAGTATTTCCTCATGGAGAGCGGCGCCATTGCTCTCAGCAACATTGGTGATGACGGCATCCAGGCCAGCATTGATGACGATATCGATGCCACCGCAGAGACCAACGACCACGAAGAAGAGAACTCCGGCAACGTCTATTTGCTGGACGGAACCATCAGCGGCACCATCTCTACCGCCGCCGCCAAAGGCGTCAAGAGCGATGGAGCCATGAACATCTCTGGTGGTGCCATCAACCTCACCGTTTCTGGTGGCGGTGCCATTGACTACACGTTAGACAGCAGCGGCAACCCCACCACGACCTTCTCGTCCACCTCGGCCTGCTCTGCCCTCAAGAGTGACGGCGACATGACCATCCTTGGCGGCACGCTCAAACTCACCGCCACTGGAGCTGGCGGCAAAGGACTCAGCGGAGACGGGAACCTTTACGTCAAAGGAGGTGACATCACCGTGAAGACCACTGGCGGCATTGTTTATTATTCCAATAAGACGCTTGCTACTACCACTTCGTCAAAAACCACCGAGCGCCTTGCTTCCAACTACAAGTCATCACCCAAGGGCATCAAATTCGACGGCAACATCGCCATCTCAGGCGGCACCATTAGCGTCACCGCCTCCTATCACGAAGGCATCGAATCCAAGGGCACCATCGACATCACGGGAGGCACCATCTATGCACAATCGTCCGACGATGCCATCAACGCAGCCAGCCACCTTACCATCAATGGAGGTACCACCTGCGCATATTCAACGGGCAATGACGGCATCGACTCCAACGGCAACACATACATCAAAAGCGGCATCATCTACACCATCGGCTCATCTTCGCCCGAAGTCGGAGTGGATGCTAATACAGAAGAAGGCTACAAGCTCTACGTCACAGGAGGCACCATCGTGGCCATCGGCGGACTCGAAAGTGGAGCACAACTCACCCAGACCTGCTACCAGTTAGGCTCTTCCAGCTCTGGCGGAAATCGTCCGGGATTTCCAGGTAACAACAGCAGCAGTTCATGGAGCAAAAGCACCTGGTATGCGCTCTGCTCGAACGGCACCCCTGTCCTTGCCTTCAAGACCCCCGCATCGGGTGGCAGCGCACTGGTAGTCTCCACCTCGGGAACCACCACCATGAAGGTCAGCAGCAGCTCCAATGCCATCACTGTGGACGAAACCATCTGGAACGGCATGGGCAGCATCGGCACCATCAACGGTGGCGCAGCCGCAACCCTCTCCACCTACAGCGGCGGACAAGGACGGTTCTAATAAGTGGCCGCAGGTCCCAGACATTTGACACTCATTTTTCTAATTATGAATAAAGAATATATTGTACTCAGCCGTCAAGACGCAGTGGCGCGCAACAACTCACCCTATGTCAATCTCAAGATTGCCAACACGGAGGGCAACGAAACCATCTGCGTGTTTGACGTACCCAAAACGAGCGGTCCCAAAGTGGGACAGCTCGTCACCTTCATCTCCATCCGTGATAACCAAGGAAAGAAGTCTGCCTCCAATATGGACATGATTGTAGGCTCCTTCCCCACCGAGCAACACCCTCTCTACAACCTCGTGCCACGCCCCATCAAGCGTGAGGAGTGGGACCGCAGCATCGAGCAACTCCTCACCCACTGCACCGATGCCACTCTCATCGGCTTCATCCGAGAGCAATCAGACGCCCTCTTCACGCCTTACAGCAAATATCCTGCTGCCACCAGCGTGCACCACGCCTTTCCTGGAGGACTGCTCAATCACACCTATCAGATGCTACACCTCCTTGAAGGAGTTTATCCCGTCTATCCTTATCCTGACGATATCAAGATAGAACGCATCATCATCGGCATCCTCTTTCACGACTGGGGCAAGCTATGCGAGTACAATGTAGAAGGCGAACGCTTGGAAAATGGTTTCCTGCTGGGACACATCTACATGTCCGCCAACTACCTGAACACCCTTCTGCGCGACCTCGGCATCGAAAAACGCGAAATCAACTTCATCATCCACTGCGTGCTGGCGCATCACGGCCAACTCGAATACGGAAGTCCTGTCCTGCCTTGCATTCCAGAGGCACAACTCATCAATTACCTCGACAATATCTCGGCCAAGGCTGACATCTTCAGCACGACAGGCAACCTCGAAAAGGCCTTTGCCCTCGGCACCAGCGTGGTAAAGGGATAAACACAGGTAACACAGACTGAAGAAATTGAAACAAACGAAGCAATTTTCAGCCGAACGCAGAAACCAGGTGAATCACAAATTCGCATAGGACAAAACTATCCTTTCTGCGCTACAATTGCGGTGTGAGTCAGACCGACCATGCCGGTGTGAGTCACACCGTCACTATCGGTCTGACTCACACCGTTTCATAAACACAGAAATTATACCGACAAAATTATACTAACGATAAAAGAAGAAGCCTGCGTTACGATTTGTAGCGCAGGCTTCCATGTTTTTAGCACACCCTCCCATTGAAAATGGCTCTCAACAGCACGTAACAATCTCCGCTTTCTACATCACGATACAATCCCCCAGCAAAAGGGCTCTTGAACCGACATACAAAAATCAAATGGAATAGTATTGGCCTTCGTGCAAACAGCAGCGTTCCCCATCAAGTCAAAAAGAATCCACCCCGCCATCGCAAACACGCACTTGATTCAAGACACAAATTCTATATACAGATGATACATTCACTTACAATTATGATACAAATCACAGAAAATGAGGAATATATACAAAGGTGAAAGAAAATGAAACATAAGAGAAAGAGAGAGTTATAAATAGTGCGTAACTTTGTATCGTAATCAAGAAACACAAAGGATTTCGATTACAAACAAACGGTTCACAAGTTGAGCCGCCACCAAGAAAAGAAAAAGTTAGTAAAGCATAAATAGGTTAATAATTAGTTAGTTAGTTAATTAGTCAAGGGAAACAGTTCTTCGTGAGAAGGGCTGTTTTTGTTTGTACAGGTACCTTGCCTCAGCACACAAGAGGATGAAAGGTACTTATCATCGCACTCTCCCCACCCAAAGAACGCGAATAAAGCCCCTATAGCCACGTTTTTCTCCTTGCTACCTACCAAAACACAGCAATAGCCGCCCATTGTATTAGAGAGGACAAGATGAAGCTACCAGAAAGAGGTTGGAGATAACCTTGTACGCTCAACTCATCAAGACCGCTGCCTCATTCGTGGTTATCATACACAAAGGGCTGTGCCAATCGGCACAGCCCTTTGCTGGAATATTCTGTATCATACGATGAGGTCGTGGCATACAATCGCCGGCAAGAGGCGCTTTAAGCCTTAAACCTCATACTTGTCTGCGGTATTACTTGAAGAGCAGCGGAGCCATCTCCTTGAGGCTACGACGCCATGTGAGGAACTCGTGGGCAGTGCCTTCAGACACATAACCGTAAGCGTTGAAGCCTGCAGCCTTGAGGTCTGCAATAGACTTGTTCACGCCTTCTGGATTCTCCTTCGAGCCACATGAGGTGAAGATGAGGCGTGGCTTAGCCTTGCCCTCGAAGTCTGATGGTGCATATGTGCCACCGCTAAGGAGGCCATAGTAGTCGAACACGTCGCGACGCAGAGTGATGAGCTTGGTAGTCATACCGCCCATTGAGAGACCAGCCATAGCACGGCCTTCCTTCTTGGCAATAGTGCGGAAGTGGCTGTCAACGTATGGGATAAGCTCGTCCACGAGCACTGTCTCAAACTCCTTGGCTGTGAACCCGCCGATACCGCCAAAGCGCACGTCGTTAGTCATGCCATAAGTCATCACAATGATGAATGGCTGACACTTGCCCTCTGCAATGAGGTTATCCATGATGAGGTTGGCATGTCCCTGGCTGCTCCAAGCCGTTTCATCCTCACCCCAACCATGCTGGAGATAAAGCACGGGGTACTTCTTCTTGGATGTAGCATAATCAGCCGGAGTATAAACGAATGCACGACGCTCCGCACCTGTGCTTGGAGAGTGGAAAAGCACCTGCTGCACGTTACCGTGAGGCACGTTCTTCAGGGCATAGAAGTCACGGTCATGGGCCGGAATCTCAATACCGCTCTCCCAACGCACAGAACCGTAATAGTTGTTTGCGCCTGGATCGTTGACGGTAGCGCCATCAATAGTCATGTGGTAGTAGTGGAAACCTTCGTCCATAGGACCATCGGTGGTACCAGTCCAAACACCATCCTCGCCTTTCTTCAGCACTGTGCCGCCAGTGCCGCCCAAACCAAGGCTAACAATGACAGAACGCGCCTGAGGAGCCTTAATCTGGAAACGGGCATAGCCTTGAGAGTTCACCATGGGGTACTGCTGACCAGGCTGGTTCAGTTCATTGGGCTTGAAGTCCTCAATAGGAGCACCGGCATTATCCAAAGAAGGATCGAAGTTCTTCAACGAGTAATACACCTGCTTAGGACGGAGATTCTCGTCGAAAGGAAGTGGATGGTTGTTGACACCAACCCATGAGTCGCGGTCAGACACGTTCCAGAAGGTCACGTTGTCGATGATGTCCTTATATTTGCGGAACAGACGGAAGAGCTTGATGTAGCGGTCGGTCTGCATGGTTACGAGATGAGCGGGAGCAGCACCTTCCTGGCCACGTGAGAACTGAAGCTGACCACCCATCTCCTCATTGAGACGAATATCAAGCTCTGTCACCTGAATGTGCTTAACAAGCTCAGAGTACTTCTTGATGGCCTCTTCCACTTCGGATTCATCAGGACCATAAGCATTGTAGTGTCCTTGCATGCCGATACCGGTGATAGGCACACCTGCTGCCTGCATCTTCTTGACCATGTTGTAGATGCGGTCGCGCTTAGCGGGCTGGAAGGCATTGTAGTCATTGTAAACGAGAATGGCGTTAGGGTCTGCCTCATGAGCAAACTCGAAGGCCTTAGCGATGAACTCATCACCGCAGAGCTTGTAAGCACGGCTCTCACGGTAAGGGTTAGGTTCCTGACCACGCCAGCCACGACCAGCGTCAGACATAGCCTCATTCACCACATCCCATGCGTATACAACGTCCTTATAGCGGTTCACGACAGTATGGATGTGCTCACGCAAGCGCTTGTAGAAAACTTCTTTGGTTACTTCCTTGCCTTTACTGTCAGTGAACATCCAGTCGCAGAACTGAGAATGCCAACAGAGACAGTGTCCGCGCATCTTGATACCGTTCTGACGGCAGAAGTTAGCGATAGCATCGGCATTGTCCCATGTCCACACTCCTTCTTTGGGGTGCACAGAGATTGGCTTCATGTCGTTCTCTGCTGTTACGCTGTTGTAGTTTTTCTTAATGATTTCCACCGTAGCAGGGTCGTTGATGTTACGCATGTTGACGGCCACACCTACAGTGAAATAGCCCTGATAAGTGTCTTTGTAACCCTTGTCAGGGTTTGCGTCTGGATTTCGGCCGAACTGCGCTGATGCAGTCAGTGCGAGCGAAGCCAGAAGCATTGAGCAAATAGTTTTCTTCATAACGATTAGTTTAAAACTGATTTAGGAAGTTTATGAATGTGTTTGTTGTATATATAATATAATGTGCATCACAACGCCAAGACAACTTGTCCACCAGCCTGCGATGTAGGATAGTAGAAAGCAGCGTAACGAGTGCCCATGAAGAGGCGGCGATAGTCAAAGCGCATCTTGTAATCGTGGGTACCAATCTGAGTGAAGGTCTTGCCATCGAGACTGTAGTAGAAGTTAGCCGTGTCACGACCAGGGTTGAAATCACCGTCGATGCGGAGATAAATCTTCCCCACCTTGCCCTTAGGAAGCTTGACCGTTTCAACTTCTTTCGTAGCCACGTCGGTGATGGCCTTCGTGTCGTTTGTCAGCTGCACACTCTCTTCACTCATAGTTAGAGTGTATTGCCCCTTCTGAAGTTTAATGGTCAGAAGGCCTGAATCGCCATTAAATGCGGCAAAACCTGCACAATCGCCATCTTTCATTTGGCGAACATCAAGGCATATAGTGTCTGAGCAGGTTCCGCCCCACATGCGCCACGTAAGAGTATTGCGGGCATCAAAGATAGACTTTGCAATCTCCGAAGTCTTCAAGACGAAGCCCTGAACAGGAGTTGTCATACGGAAAGTGGCATCGTCACGCAAGTTCTCTCCGAAACGAACTTTCTCGCCTTTCTGAGGAAGACGTGCTATATCACTCTTAATGTAGTTGTGATTCCACTGATAATCCTTCTCGATATGAGCATAATCGGGATTCTGGTGACAAGAGCACAGACCATCGAGGGTAACAGTGGCAGGAATCTTACCATCCCCTTTCGTGCCAAGAACAGGCCAACCATCAATCCAAGAGCATGGCTCTACGGTAAGCACACGTCCTACGCCACCACGGTCTTGGAACATCACGCCGTACCACTCGCCATGTTTGCCATTGACAATGGTGCCCTGACCCGCCAATGGGAAACCGCCGAAGTCACTCTTAAGAATAACCTTCGAGTCGTATGGACCTTCAATGTTCTTGCTACGATAGGCAATCTCTTCACGGCCTGTGCGAGGCCATGCAATACAAAGGAGATAGTACATGCCATCGTGCTTGATGACACGGCTTCCTTCATGCAACCCTTGTGGCTTTCCGTTAAGCTGCAGCTTCTTTCGGATGCCACCGGGCTTCTCTGCGGTAAGATCAGGCGTCAATTCGACAAGGTTGATGTCACCGCTGCCAGAGAATACATACACACGATCGTCATCATCGAAGAAGAGAGAGGAATCGTGGTAAGCAGGCAGGCGGCTGTGGAGCTTCCAACCTTTTGCAGGATCTGTTGTCTTGAATACCATGGACTTATGCGGGTCATCATTCGCTACAAAGAGTGCCCAGAATGTGCCTTTGTGATAGCGGAGTGTGGTTGCCCACTGACCCCGGCCATACACCGTGCCTTCTTTCAAATCGTAACGAGGAGTATCCTTGATTTCGTCAAAGAGATAGGACACCGTTTCCCAATGTGCAAGGTCGGTACTCCGCATGATGGGAGCACCTGGGAAAAGGTGCATGGTAGTAGTCACCAGATAGTAGTAATCCCCTACTCGAATGATGTCTGGATCGGGAGCATCTGCCCAAATAAATGGGTTCTTTACTTGGATGGTGGGCTGCGTCTTGACTTCAGGAAGTTCTGAATCAGCAGCATTCTGTGCACCAGCCATCAAGGCGGTGCACAGAACACATATAGTTAAATAAAACTGTTTCATCAGTTGAGAAGATATGTTTTAGTTTTACCCTTATAGGTGCATTTCACAGTTGCGCGGCCATCAACAACCTTGCCAATCTGGAACGAAACAGAAGGATTATCAGCCGTAGCCTTAATAACAGAATTAGCTTTGAGAGGTGCGTATGCCTGGTAATTGGTGGCATCCATGAAACCGTTGTCGTTTGTTGAGAACATCGGATTAGCAGGAAGATTTACGTTCTTGCCATCAACCGTGATTGTAACCGTTGGAACAACAGGGACACTGGCCACTTCCGAGCCTCTTCTAAAGCCAATTCCGTGAAGATCAAAGAGTCCCTGAGGACGCTGAGGCTGCTGCTGGCGACCCCATTGAGGACGCTGAGATGGCTCGGGCTGTTTGATTTCATTACCTTCTGCTACAAGATAGATGGCATGCTTTCCGGTGAGTCCCTCAACAGCAGGAACACTGGCACCGAATACTGCAGATTCGCGCTGGTCGGAGGCGGGAACAGAGATGGTCGCAATTTCTTTACCTTTCCATGGATCATCCAAACGAACGTGTATCTTGAAAGCACCATTTCTTCCATGTGTCAGATTGACATAGATGTTGGTGTTGTCACCCTTCTTCGTTCCTTCAAAGGCTTTCACGCCCTTGGCATCCTTTGCCAAGCCGCCAAAACCAAAGTATTTAAAGCCGATGATACCACCATTCTGAATGCCGGCAAGGTCCATCGAGTTGTTCCACACATCATGATTGTCCTGCATCCAATTGTTGGCGTTAGGACCATACATAAAGCAAGCAAGACCTGCTGAATAGTAAGCATAAGGAGGAAGACCAAAGATTTGGAAACCTTCAGAAGTAACTTCTGCACCTGTATAGGCATCACCGTTGCTGGCTTTAGCTGTCCATTCGTTGCCCTTTGTATATGGGTCGTAGCCTGTAATCTTCACGACACCACCTTGAGCCACAGGCTTCTTGTCCCATGTAATCTTCACAGGAGCGACCATTGCCTGACGAGCATTGCCGAAGCCACGTGGAGGACGATGATAGAACACATACCACTGGCCATTAATCTCCTGCAAGGAACCGTGAGTGTTGTGACCAGCATTAGTAGTGATGAGCTTAGAACCATCTTCATTCAGCACCACGCCACGCGAATCAACAAGAACGCCACCAGAGCGCCAAGGTCCGAGAGGTGAATCGCCAAAGGCATAACGCAAAGCAGAGTTCGTGGCACCTACGCCATATTCCTGACCGCTATAACCAGAGAACACCATCACGTACTTGTTTCCTACCTGACGGATAGAAGATGCCTCAAAGAAGTTGAAATCCAATGGATTCTGTCCTTTGTAAAGGGCCTTATACTCACTGCCTGCCTTATCCAAGAGCTTACCATCACGACTGCTGGCAGGAATAAATGGATCTATCAATTCTGTGCCAGGGCGCTTTGAATACATCGTATTTTGATCAAGTTCACAAGCCGTAGAGTGCTGGAATCCGTAAAAGACATAAGCACGATACCCCTTGTCAAAATCAGGGTCTTTCTTGTCCGTAATATTCTCGATGAACACAGATGGATCAAAGTCAATAAGTGATCCATCCACACACTGGCGGCCATCAGGAGTCAGATTTACGGGAGTGAATGGACCGTTAGGACGATCGCCCTTGCATACCATTGCCACACGACGCCATCCACGAGAGTGAGGATAAAGCCAATAAGTTTTCTTACCAGTTTTCGGGTCTTTCACTTCCACCAAATCTGGTGCATACATGGTGTCCCACTTGCCATCCACATAATGGCTGAAGATAGGACCTTCATCACGCCATTGCCTGAGGTCCTCAACAGGAGCAGACCACATGCGGATGTCGTTTCCACAATAGGCGGTGTAGGTTACATCATGTGAACCAATAATGTATGCACGGAACTTGCCTGGATTGTCAGGATCTTCAAAGACACGAGGTTCACCATCGGGCAAATGTTCCCACAAAGGGAGGTAAGGATTCTGTGCCGATGCCATCAAAGCACAGAAAGAGAACATAACAGTAAATAGTTTCTTCATTGTTTTTTTGAAGGGTTTTAGGATATTGTGTTTGAATTTGTCTTCATACCAAACATACGCTTAACATACAACTATGCATTGGCGCTACAAGACTTTGCAAAGGTAACCCGATTTTGTGGGAAAGCTTTTGTTTCATGTATCTTATCGTTTCAAATTTGTTACATTCACAATCCTTTCATACACTTCTCACCTATTAATTAAATACTTGCAGAAGTATCAGCGCGCCTCTCTCCTTCCCTCACATCCTGCGACAAAACACGTTTAAACTGCAATGAACACACATAATATGTAAATTCTTTCTATTCTTTTTTGTTCATATCGAAAAAAAAATGCATTTTTGCACCCAAAACCAATAAAACTATGTTAAACCCAATTCGATTCTTGCAGAAGAAACTGCCTGCAAGGCTCAGCCTTCTAGTTCTGGCATCGGTAATTCTCATGTTTGTTGCCGCCCTCACCTTTTTGTTCCGTTATTCTTACCTCACGCTGGAAAACGAGTCATTAAGAAAAGCCGACCAGATGCTAGCAGGTACAGTTACCCACATCGACAATCAGCTACATGAAGTGAATGTAGCTACACGCAATATGGCCTGGTACGTTGAACAAAACCTCAACAACCCTGACGCATTAGTCCCTTACACTCGACAATTAGTCCAAAATAACCCTACCATTATCGGATGCGCCCTTGCCTTTGAACCCAATTACTACAAAGAGAAAGGAGAGCTCTTCATCACTTACAGTTATTGGGCCGATGAGCAGAACAGTGAATTAGTGACCACCCACAACCCAATGACCATCGAACCTAATTTCAACAGTTCGATGCCGTATGTGGCGCACAACAGATTCTTTATCCCAATCAAGGAAAACGTCACATGCTGGATTCGCCCTCATGCACCTGGCGACACCCGACTATCTGCCACTATAGCATGTTGTACCCCCATTCATGACCGAGACGGACGCTCTGTCGGTGTTTTGTCTGCCGACATCTCTTTGACAAAGCTATCCAACACTATCTTAGCCGTCAAGCCGTTCCCCAACTCCTACTGTACTGTATTAGGCGTTCAAGGAACCTATCTTATCCATCCCGATAGCACCAATCTCTATCAACGCATGGCCAGCGACCTTATCAAGGAATGCAAAGACCCCAAGGTAGGAGAGTTGATAAAGTCCATGCTCGCAGGCGAATCAGGGCAAAGCCTTGTGGAATTAAAAGAAGGCACTGCCAGTTATGTGCTCTATAAATCGCTCAACGAGGGCCACTGGAGCGCTGCAATGGTTTGTCCTCAGAGCGACATCTTCAGTGCAAATCTACGATTACGCTACACCACACTGACTCTTACAATTCTTGGCATTGCCATCATTTTCGTGTTCTGCCTCTTTTTCATCGGGCACCAACTCAAACCGCTCGGGCTGCTGGCAAAAGCTGCGCAGCGAATCAAACGTGGCGATTTCTCCACGACGATTCCTCAAACCGACCGTACAGATGAGATTGGTGTGCTTCAACGCAGTTTCAGCACTATGCAGAGTTCCTTAGTGCACCACATCAACGAGATGAACCAAGCTTCCGAAGAACTGCAACAACGTAACGACGAGCTTTCGGAAATCAAAAACAAAGTTGAAGAGAGCAGTCGTTTAAAGACACGCCTCATTCATCAGATAGCAGACAAGATGATACCACCTGTAAAACTGCTAGAAAGTGCCATGAAAGAGTTATCCTCCAACTACGAGAACCTTACGGAAGCTGATATCCATGCGATGACCGACAATGTCATTGCCAATGCAAAAGGCATCACAAGCTTGATTGACAAAATGCTTCAATTCCCGCAAAAGAAGAAATCATGAAATACTCATTCCAACAAATAAGCCAATCACTATCACTGAAGTTAGGTCTTGGCATCCTCGGCATCGTTTTCACCGTATTCATATTCTCAACGGGTTTCCTATATGTACGATCGCGCCAACTGCTGAAACAAGAGGCGGAAGAACGTGCCACTCAGACACTGAACACCATTACTCTACGTGTATCAGGATACATCAGTGAGGTAGAAGCTGCTGCCAATACCACGGAATGGTTCGTCATGCGCAACCTAAACCCCGACTCGCTACTCAACTACACCCACCGCGTCGTGGAGGTTAATCCTCATGTAAACGGCTGTTCTGTGACCATGGAGCCAGGATTCTTTCCCGAGTTAGGACGCAATTTCTCCGCTTATTCGCTCCGCAATGCAAATCAAGTGGAAACTGTGATAGAAGCCGACTACGATTACTACAGTAAAACATGGTATAAAGCGGCACGGAACTCAAACAAGCCTTGCTGGGTCGAGCCTTATAACGACTTCACAGAGGGTTCTCTTTCTTCGCCTGTGATGATTGCTTCCTACAGCAAACCATTACACGATGAAAAAGGCCAGTTCATTGGCGTGCTCTCCACCGACCTCTCTATGGCTCTGATTTCCGAGGTTATCAAAGCTGAAAAGCCCTACCTTAACTCCTATTGTATGATGCTAGGGGCTGATGGGCGCTATTTTGTTCACCCCGACCGCCTGAAACTCCTAAAGCAAAGCATCTTCTCCTCAGTCGATGCGAAGAAACACCCAGACGTTGTCACCCTAGGACATGAGATGACAGAAGGGAAAACTGGCAACATGCGTATACGCCTGGATGGTGCGCCATGCTTGGTTTTCTACCAGCCTATTCCTAACACCACTTGCAGTTTAGCATTAGTCTGTCCTGAGAAAGACATATTCGAGAGCTACTACCGACTCACCTACATTCTTGTTTCGTTGTTAGTTGTTGGCCTGGCACTGTTGTTTTACCTCTGCTGGAAAATCATCGGACATGTTACGCGCCCAATCATGCAGCTGGCCAACCAATCTCGCCACATTGCCAACGGCAACTTCGAAAGCTACATTCCTCGCAGTCAACGAATAGATGCAGTGGGCTACCTCCAAAACAGTTTTGCCTCCATGCATGAGTCCATTCTCGAGAAGATAGACAACATCCAGCGCATGAACGACGAAGCAGAGAAGCGCAATCACGACCTTGCTGTAGCCAACGAATTGGCACAAGAAGCAGACCAGCGCAAGACTGCATTCATCCACGAAATCTCCTTACAGATCCGCACACCCCTCAACATCATTGCAGGTTTCATGCAAGTGTTTAGCGACACCCACGGACAGCTTTCTGAAGAAGAGCGTAAGAACATGATTGCCACCATGAAACAAAACACCAGAACCATCTACCGCATGGCGCACATGATTTATGACTCTTCACGAGCAGCCACCCTCCATCAAGGACTTGACTGCACAAAAGAGGTTGAAGTACTCGATGTCATCAACGAAAGCATTCAAGATTTCAGCGAAAAGCCACCTCTTGAGGTTGATTTCCACTTCGACAATCGTCTGCCCGAACACAAGACGATACATACCAACCGTCTCTATCTGCACCGCTCCATACGCGAACTGCTTTACAACACGAAGAAGTTTGCTGCAAGCAGCAAAATCACACTCATCGCAGAAGAGACACCAGAGGTGATTCGCATCATCGTGGAAGATACGGGTCCAGGCATTGCCCCAGATGATCGCGAACGCATCTTTGAGCCTTTTGTCAAGCTCAACAACTTTGATGAAGGCCTTGGACTCGGACTTGGACTGTCCAAACAGCATGCTCAAAACTTAGGTGGAACCCTTACTCTTGATCCGTCCTACACTCATGGTGCCCGCTTCATCTTAGAATTTCCAAACAAGTAACAAGCCTCAGATGCTGCGTACCATGCAGCATCATACATAAGAAGTGCGCACTTGGCCTGCCATTGCAGATGTCAAGTGCGCACTTCCCTTTATCTCCTCGAATACAGAAAAGAATAGGTCCAATGCTAAAGCCCAAAGGGACTCTGAGGGCAAGCCCCCAATACGGCTTACGCTTTAGGCCCACGTTTTCATCTCATTTCACCCACACTTTTTTAACATCGCCATTTTCACAGCGTACGAGGTTGACACCAGGCAGAGGAAGTGCTGATGCCAGCCCTGTCAGACTATAGAAAGCAACTGCACTGTTAAGAGCCACAGGGGCTTCCACCGCTGTCACCTCGTCTTCTGTTGCAGTGTAAAGAGCCAAGTTCGTAATGGAAATGACATCAGCAGTAGAAGGACGAGTCATCGTGAAACGGTACTCGCCATAGCCATCCTCCACACGGAAAGGGAGCACCACATCCTTGCCAACCTCCACCGTGGCATCCAACACCGTAGGCTTGACGCCTGTGCCCGAGATTTTCTTGATGGTCACAGTCACTGTTTTGCCCACTGCGCCATCGGCATGGAAGCAGAGTTTGTAGTTGCCCTTGTCCATTTGGAACGAACGATAAACATTATTGTCGCTGTTGTCAGCCTTGCGCACATCCATTCCAAAAAACAACAAATACTTGCTTTTGTTCACATACCAACCATGTTCACTTGGATGATACCCTTCCGTCTCCAGGCGCGGGCGCCATTTCAGTGTCTTATCGCATGGAGCATCCAGCGTGTACTGCTTAAAGAAGTTCCACATGGTCTTAGCAGAACCTGTCTTCTGATCCTCTGGAATATCATCCGACATCGATAGTCCTTCAGGGGTCTTGTTTGTGCCAGCATTATGCCCCATGCCATCTATCTCATAATAAACATAAGGGAAACCGCCTTCACCTGCCTCATACACACTCTTGTCATATTTACCGCTGACACTCGTCTTCACGGGAACAGGGTTTGCGCCTACTCTCGCCACCATCTCATCCACAATGACAGGCATGAGGGAATACTTCACGAAGTCATCTGCCTTGCCATGAATATGGAGAAATGGAACTGGGCGTGCACCTGTATGACGGAAGTGGAACTCATTCAGAGGGAAACCGCTGATAGAGGCAAAGGCCGCAAAAATCTCACTGCAAGTGTTCGAAAGAGCATAAGTCATCATGCCGCCATTGGAGAAACCACAGCAGTAGATACGCTTACGGTCTATAGAGTAATCTTTAGCCACATCTTCAATAATTGCCTTAATGAAGTCCACATCCTCATTCTCCTCGCCAGAAGCATCCCAACCTGTTGTGTTCATATGGGCCAGATAGAAATCGACAACCCTTCCCTGCGGATAGACAACGATAAAGCCCTCCTCATCAGCCACGGCAGTTCTCATAGGCATATTGCCCCACTGGTTGCCATTAGCGCCATGAAGCGACACCACCAAGGGGGCGTTCGCCTGCACATTGTTTGGCACATAAAGCCGATAAGAGCGGTTTTTGCCTCCCGACACGAGATTAACAATCTTGTCAATCTTCTCCGCCTGCACACCGAATGCGCAGAGCAACATCATTAAAATAGTTAATAAGTTTTTCTTCATTTTTCGTGATATGATTGGTCTCTAATTCTGCAATTCAAGCTTTGCCATTAAGAGGCAGAATTTCGAAGCGCAAAGGTATGACATTCCGCTCAAACACTCCTTGTTTCATGTGACAATTCCTTACAATCTTGTTACTTTCCCCTCCCACATTTGCAATTTCTTGCCAGCCAATCCCTCTGTTCTCCCACATTTCCCGTATCTTTGCCACAATCATTACACATATTATATATAATTGAAACGCCAAATAGATGAAGAAGGCCACCAACGGTCTGTTATTGGCAATTCACTATCACTAGCCAAACAATGAAGTATATATACATAGTCATGCTGTGGTTGCTTGCCATCACCGCATGGTGCATTCCTGCCCAGCCAATACAGAAGACGGTGAAAGGATCCGATGGAACCCCTCTCACCATTGTGCTGCATGGCGATGAGAACTACCACTTCTACACCACCCTTGACGGAGTGCCAGTCATACCTGACGAAGTCAATGACTGCTGGGTGTTGGCGCCCCAATTGGCCGATTCCATTTCCACAGTGTGGAGCACACGCCTGCATAGCCGCAATGCGCATCGTGTCATCCGCGCTGCAGCTAAACGCCGCAGCATCCGCAGCGCACAGGCCATCCACACAACTCAGAAAAAGGGGCTGGTCCTTCTTGTCAACTTTCCCGACATGTATATGAAGAGCACCAGCACGCTGACCAAGTTCCGGCAGATGTTCAATCAAGAGGGCTACAGCGGCAATAACAGCCAAGGCTCTGTCCATGACTACTTCCACGACCAGTCGTATGGTGCATTCGACCTCACATTCGACGTCGTAGGTCCAGTTACGGCGTCCAAGGAGATGGCATATTATGGAGGAAACGATGACGCCGGCGAGGATATGCACCCCGCCCAACTCGTTGCTGAAGCCTGTCAATTAGCTCGCAATAACTACGACCTCACGTGGAGTGACTATGATTGGGATGGAGATGGCGAGATTGAGCAGGTCTACGTTATCTACGCAGGGTATGGCGAGCATGCAGGAGCAGCCCCCAACACCATTTGGCCACACGAGTGGACGCTGGAAGATGCGCAAAGATACAATGATGGCGATGGTCCTATCTCTATCGATGGCTGCACCATCAACACCTATGCTATCTCCAGCGAACTGAGCGGGGCCGTAGGCAGCACCATGAATAGTGTCGGCGTAGCCTGCCACGAATTCAGCCATTGCCTTGGCCTGCCCGATTTCTACAGTACAAACTATTCGAAGTCATTCGGAATGGGTGCCTGGGACATCATGTCCCACGGCGAATACAATGGGCCCAACGGCCGCGGAGAGTGTCCTCCACCATTCACAGCCTACGAACGCTGGTTCTGCGGATGGCTTGAACCCATCGTGCTCAAAAGCGACCAAGCCATCACTGAGATGCCCGACCTGCAAGACGAACCTGTGGCATACCTTATCCGCAACGAGGCCTACCCTTCTGAATACTTTCTGCTTGAAAATCGTCAACCGAATCGATGGGGAACTTACGTAGAAAAGAATACGGGCATGCACGGCATGCTTGCCTGCCACGTTGATGAGGATGAAGATGCATGGCGCTTAAACATAGTCAATACAAGCTCTTCCCATCCGCGCATGACCATCATCCCTGCCAATCAAACATATGGCTCATGGCGTAGCAGCGAATACGATACCTCGGAAACACAATACCGTGGACAGCCATTTCCAGGCTCTCAGGACGTCACCGTGCTTGACAGCCTTTCACACCCCCAATACGCAGGAACCTTGTTCCATAACAATACGCATGGAACAAGGGCCCTGCCATTCACCCTCAGCAACATCAGCGAGAGCGACGGACTCATTTCCTTCCAGTTCTCCATCCCTGGCAATCAGTCCTTACCTGATGCCATCAAGATGATAAGGACAGAGGAGAAAGGCAAAAGGTCCAATTCAATTCTTTTCCCTATCACTTCCGACATTTACATCACACAGGGCGGGGAAAAAGTGCTAATCCGTTGACCGCTCAACTTTCCCTATACCAATCAGCATACATGATATAGTGCTGAGCGATACCCACGTTCAGTTCCTTTGCCTGTTGCGGATCCACTTTCTTGATGAACTTGGCAGGCACTCCGCCCCACAATTCGCCATCGCCCACCTGCGTGCCCTTCAGCACAAGCGCTCCTGCGGCCACGATGGCGCCTTCGCCAATCACCGCATCGTCCAGCACCGTAGCGCCCATACCAATCAGTGCGCCACTCTTCACCGTGCATCCATGCAGTGTCACATTGTGGCCGATAGTCACGTCATCACCTATTTCGATAGCCGCTTTCTTATACAATGTGTGCAGGCACGAGCCGTCCTGAATGTTCACGCGGTTGCCTATCTTGATGTAGTTCACATCGCCACGCACCACCGCATTAAACCACACCGTGCATTGGTCGCCCATCTGCACATCGCCCACAATCGTGGCATTCTCGCTGAAATAGCAGTCCTTTCCCCACTTGGGAGTGAGACCGCACACCGTCTTAATCAAAGCCATAGTCTATATTTGTCATTTGCGATGTAAAGGTAATGATATTTTCCGGAACATTTTATATATAAAAAAAGAAAAAAGCCTTACCTTTGCAAGGAAATCTACAATACCTACAAAGCTTTATGAAAAAAAGCTTCCTTTACTTCATCTGCTCCGTGTCAGCCATGGGTGGGCTCCTGTTTGGCTATGACTGGGTGGTCATCGGCGGAGCGAAACCTTTCTACGAAGAGTTTTTCAATATTGCCAACGACCCTGTGATGCAAGGAGTGGCCATGAGCACAGCACTGGTCGGCTGCCTCATCGGCGCCATGGTGGCTGGTGCTTTGGCTGATCGCCACGGCCGCAAGCCGCTGCTCATCACAGCAGCTGTGCTGTTCACCATCAGCGCCATCATGACAGGATGTGTCAATGACTTTACCCTGTTCAATATCGCCCGGTTCATAGGCGGCATTGGCATCGGTGTGGCATCGGCCCTCTCGCCCATGTATATAGCCGAGGTTTCCCCCGCCAACATCCGCGGCCGCCTGGTCAGCCTCAATCAGATGACCATTGTCCTTGGCATCCTCGCGGCACAGATTATCAACATGCTCTTGGCGCGCGAGACGAGCGACCCTGCCAACATGGCCTGGGACCTCGCATGGGGCTGGCGCTGGATGTTCTGGGCCGAGACCGTTCCGGCCGCAGCCTTTCTGGTAATGGCCTTCTTCATTCCGGAAAGTCCCGTGTATATGCAGCTGAAGGCTGCTGCTGACGAGCCACAGCGTTCCTCGCAAAAGGCGGGGCTGGGCGAACTGTTCCAAAGCAAATACGGACGAGTTCTCCTTCTAGGCCTCATCATCGCTGTTTTCCAGCAGTGGTGCGGCACCAACGTCATTTTCAACTACGCTGAAGAAATCTTTGTGGGTGCAGGCTATAACGTTGACGGCATGTTCATCAACATTGTCATCACAGGCATAGCCAACGTGCTCTTCACTTTCGTGGCCCTCTACACAGTGGAGCGATGGGGACGACGCACGCTCATGCTGATAGGCGCCTGTGGGCTGGGCCTCATCTACCTTACCTTGGGCACCTGCTACCACCTCGGCGTGACCGGTGTGTTCATGGTGGCACTTGTCGTGGCGGCCATCTCGTGCTATGCCATGACCCTCGGCCCCATCACGTGGGTGCTTCTCTCCGAGATATTCCCCGACCGCGTGCGCGGCATCGCCATGGCCACCTGCACCTTCGCCCTGTGGGTGGGGTGCTGCACGCTCACATTCACCTTCCCCTCTATGAATGCAGCCCTTGGCAGCAGCGGCACGTTCTGGATATACAGCGGCATCTGCCTCTGCACCTTCGTGTACCTCTTCAAGACTTGCCCCGAAACCAAAGGCAAGAGTCTGTCAGAACTGGAGCAAGAACTTACCGCATCAGGAAGTCGTTCATAACTTTGGAATAATTGTTCGTAAGTTATGAACAAGCAAATAAAATACATTCAGGAACAAACTAACTAATCAAGAAATAACAACAACCTATGTCAGTCAAAGCATGGAAAGAGCAGGTGGTCATCCCCACCTACGAAGCGGGAAAGCCCGAGAAAAATCCTATTTTCCTTGAGAAACGTGTATATCAGGGCTCCAGCGGTGTCGTCTATCCCTATCCTGTTGTGGAGAGCATCAGCGACGAGAAGGTGGATAAGGAGTGGCAAGCTATCTACCTGGAGAACGAGTATATCAAAGTGATGATTCTGCCCGAACTGGGGGGCAGAGTGCAGATGGCGTATGACAAAATCAAGCAGCGCCATTTTGTCTATTACAACCATGTCATCAAGCCTGCGCTGGTGGGCCTGGCAGGTCCGTGGATTTCAGGTGGTATCGAATTCAACTGGCCACAGCACCACCGCCCCAGCACCTACACGCCCGTGGATTCGAAGATTGTGGAGAACGAAGACGGTTCCGTGACCGTGTGGGTGAACGAGATGGAGCGCATGTTCCACCAGAAAGGAGCGGCAGGCTTCACGCTTCGCCCAGGCTGCGCCTATCTGGAAATACAGGGCCGAGTGAGCAACCGCACTCCACTCCCACAGACCTTCCTCTGGTGGGCCAATCCTGCCGTAGAGGTGAATGATGATTACCAGAGCGTGTTCCCGCCAGATGTGAACGCGGTGTTCGACCACGGAAAACGCGCCGTGTCCTCCTTCCCTATCGCCACAGGCACATACTACAAAATGGACTACTCGGCAGGTGTGGACATCTCCAACTACCGGAACATCAAGGTGCCTACTTCCTACATGGCTGTGAACTCCAAATACAACTTCGAAGGTGGTTATGAGAACGACACCCACGGCGGCATGCTGCACGTGGCCTCTCACCACTTCTCGCCTGGCAAAAAACAATGGACCTGGGGCAACGGAGACTTTGGCCGCGCTTGGGACCGCAACCTCACCGACAAGGCCACTCCCGAGGAAATGCAGCGTTGGGGCATTGACCGACAGGGCTTCCGCCCATACATCGAACTGATGGCAGGCGTCTATACAGAGAATCAGCCCGACTTCACATGGCTGATGCCCTATGAGGAAAAGCAGTTCACACAATACTTCATGCCCTATCGCGAGCTGGGTGTGGTGAAGCAAGCCTCAAAAGACGTGGTGATGAACATTGAGGAAGTAAACGGAGGCGTGCACTTCAAGGTGTTGGGCACCTCGAAACAGACAACAGAGGTGGTGCTGACAGACAAGAAAGGACATGAATTCTATCGCAAGACTGTGACACTCTCGCCCGAAAGCATCCTCGACGAGACTGTCAACGTGGAAAACTACACATGGGGAGACCTCATCCTGCGCATTGGCAAACTCGTCTGGACACCCGAGCCTGACGACATCCGTCCCATTCCCGATGCAGCAGAAGCAGCCCTTGCGCCCGAAGACACAAAGACGAACGACCAGCTGTACCTCACAGGACTGCATCTGGAGCAGTACCGTCATGCCACATGGTCTGCTCTCGACTACTACGAGGAGGCCCTGCGCCGCGACCCCAACGACGTGCGCTGCCTGAACCAGACTGGCCTGTGGTATCTGCGCCGCGGACGCTTCGACAAGGCTGAGACCTACCTGCGCAAAGCCATGAAAATCTGGCAGAAGCGCAACCCCAATCCGTATGACGGCGAAGCCATCTTCAACCTTGCCCTCACCCTAAAATACCAGCATCGCATGCAAGAAGCCTACGAACTCTTCTGGAAATCCACCTGGAACAAGGCTTGGGCCGACGCAGGCTACTTCGAGGCTGCATGCATCAGCATCAGTCAAGAACGACTTGACGATGCCCTCGACGAGCTCAACCGCTGCCTCATCTTCAACCAATGCAACCACAAAGCACGCGCACTCAAAGCTACTGTGCTCCGCAAACTTGGCAGAAGCCAAGAAGCACTCGCCTTGTGCGAAGAGTCCCTCCGCCTCGATCACTTCAATTACGGCATCCTCTTCGAGAAGCACCTGCTCACCCGCGACGAGACCGTACTGAGAACAATGGAGGAGATGATGCACAGCAATATATACAACTACCACGAGCTTGCCCTCGACTACGCACAGGCAGGACTTTGGCAGGAAGCCATTAACGTGCTCGCTCTTCCTGCTGTGGCGGAACATCAGGAACAGGCAAATCCCCTTACATTATATTATATAGGAAGTTTCAAGGCAGGACAAGGCAAAATAGACCAAGCAAAAGCATGCTTCGCTGAAGCAGAAAAAGCAGACAGCTATTGCTGCTTCCCCAACCGTCTGGAAGACATCAACGTTCTGAAGGCAGCCATTGCAGCTCATCCACAAGGAGCCAAAGCCCCTTATTATCTCGGTTGCCTCTACTACGACAAACGACAGTATGACGAAGCAAAAACCTATTGGGAACAATCTGAGCAGCTCGATCCCTTCTTCCCCACCGTGCACCGCAACCTCGCCCTGCTCTACTACAACAAGGAAGCCGACCCACAACGCGCCTTGCAAGAGATGGAGCTCGCCTTCAACCTCAACCAGAAGGATGCACGCGTCTTCATGGAACTGGATCAGCTCTACAAGAAGCTGCAGCGCCCTCATGCCGAACGCCTCAAGAACTACGAGAAACGGCCCCGCCTTGTGGCACAGCGCGATGACCTCATCCTCGAACACGCCACCCTGCTCAACCTCCTGGGCCGATACAAGGAAGCGAAAACCATCATCGACCAGCATGTGTTCCACCCATGGGAAGGGGGCGAAGGCAAGGTGAGCGGACAGTATCAAATGAGCCGCGTCGAAATCGCCAAACAGCTGCTGAAGGAAGACCCTGTTTCAACAGAGGCCAAACAGCTGCTCGAAGAGTGTCTCGTATTCCCACACTCGCTCGGCGAAGGGAAACTGCATGGAGCACAGGACAACGACTTCCTCTATTTTCTCGGACGCTACGAAGAAGGAACGGAAGGTCCGACCGAACCCGCTGCCGCCATGTACTACAACGACGCTAAACCAGACAAGATATTCTATGCAGGCCTCTGCTACCGCGCATTAGGACAAGAGGACAAGGCACGTGGACTCTTCCACAAACTCATCAACTATGGCCAGCAGCACATATTCGACCATGTCACCATGGACTATTTCGCCGTATCATTACCCGACCTCCTTGTGTGGGACGGCGACCTTGACCTCCAGAACCGCATCCACTGCCACTATATGCTTGCCCTCGGCTACCTTGGCATGGGCAACCGCAACAAGGCAGAGCACCATCTCGCAGAAGTGAACAAACTAGAAATCAACCACTTGGGAGCCTATTCACTCCGCACCTTTATGGAGATGTAACGCAACATCTTTCTTTTCTTTCATACAACTTTATTCCCTCAAAGCAAGCCCCTTACATACCCCTTACAACACCACAAAAACGGTGTGACTCACACCGAGGGTATCGGTCTGAGTCACACCGGTAGTGGCGGTCTGAGTCACACCGATTCAGAGGCGCTGACTGTGCCCCTATCAAGGGCATGAGGCATAGTGTGAATATAGTAGCAACATCTCTGTTGCCGACAAGCGGACTGAGATTATCTCATCTTTCCTTTACTTTTTCCTTCCTAAACGCCACACAAACCCACTTTTTTACCCTTATTTACATTTTTTTAACAAAAAAAGGTAAACATTTGGATTATTCACACTCAAACATTACCTTTGCCTTTATCTCTTCACCAAGATTCCCTTAAAGGAGTAAGAATCATCATATAACATAAACCTATTAAAACCAAAACTATCATGAATTACAAACAACTTTTACTGACACTGCTCGTGTTGTTGGGGCTCGGACAGCCCTTGGAAGTCCGTGCCGACGACTTCACGTACAACGCGAGTCATTACACCGCCATGATTTTAGGTGTGGACAAAGTGCAGTTCACCCTGCCTACGGGTAATCTCTACCGCACCAACGACGGTGTGAAGGAGGGACATGTCTATATCTATGTAGATGGAGGTGGCGAGGAAGCACTCTTCGACTGGTCGTGCAAGAACCACAACCAGGTGGATGATGGGTGTAAAATCAAGGCCTACAAGGACGGTACGTTCGCGTTGGTCGGAAAAATCCAAGGGGGCAAAAAGACGTTCACCAATGCTAACGGTGAAATCGAATACAAACTGAACCCCAACGATGATGACGAAGACCACTACACCACAACGGTGGAATGGACGGTGCCCTACTCCCTGCGTGGCAGGCACCTCACCCTGAAGGTGTGGGCACACGTGGACTGGGGTGCAGGAGGCGACTGGCATGTACCTGACGCTACGGGCAGAAGGGAATTGCTCAGTTGGGACTGTCCTGCCGCACCAGCTGTGAACATCACGTTGACCGACCCCATGTTGTCGTACGACCGTGCACACATCAATCAGATCATGATGACTTACAATGTCACGGCAAAGAGCATCAAGTGGATGAAGCTGCACTATACCGATGTCGTGACCAAGCAGTCATACACTAAAGACATGCCCACCTCGGACATGGTCGGTTTTGCCTATCTCCCTGCTGACCATACATGGGAGAACATCTACTTGGAGGCCAAGGTGGTGAACATGGAAGACACGGAAGTGCCCACCCCTATCGAGTCAGCCAAGTTCTCATACGACATGTTGCACCATCCCAAGAATTTCAAGGTTGAACTGACCCAGCAGGGAACAGCCAAGATGTCATGGTCGGTGGATAATCCCGAGCAAGCGGACGTCAACGATGGCGACTTCTTCGAGATTCAACGCAACCTGATGGGAGCAACCGAAGCGTCCAATCCCTATTGGACCACCATTGCGATGGTCGATTATGACCAAGAGGACAAGACACACTACACTTATGAGGACGGGACGCTGATGGATTCCTACAGGGGAAATCCTGTCGCCTACCGCATCCGCCGCTCCGCCACTGCCATGTGGTCGTGGGGACCTGGCTCAGGCTACCAGACCTCCCTCTCTCCATCTGTTCTCATGCTTCCACAACTTGAGAATGTCACTGTGAAACGTTTGGGCACATGGACGGACGAGTCACATCTCGTACAGTTCAATTTCGACTTTGGGACTTCCCTTGACAGCAAGGGACGCTCGCTGATTCACAATCAGGCTGAGTGGGATGCATTCAAGACTCTATACACCGATAAGGAGGAGGCCACCAAGAATTCAGTCTTCGTGCTGAGGGACGAGAACAGTTGGGAGGTGTTCAGAAAAATTGTAGCGTCTGGTTACACCAAGGTGAATGCCGTCATGGCTACAGACATGACGCTCGACAATCTCCTGTATTGGGTTGACGACTTCGCTGGAGAGTTTGATGGCGGTGGGCATACGCTGACCCTCAAGTTCGACAGTTACCGCAAAGAAGGTGCAGCCCCCTTCCGTAAGGTCAATGGTGGCTATTTTCACAATCTGACTGTGGCTGGTTCCATCACGTCAACAGCCAAATTCATGGGAGGTCTGATAGGCGTGGTGAACTATGACGCCAGCGCTGTGACGATTGAGAACTGTAACGTCATAGCCTCCCTTACCAGCCAGGTGAATGGTGATGCCAGCAGCGGTGGCTTCATCGGCATGATGGAGTTGGGCACCACTGTCAACTTCAAGAATTGTTCGTTCCACGGCAAGCTGCAAGGCAACAGGTCGAACAACAATGCAGGTTTTGTGGGTGTTGCGGTGTCAAGAACGACCATCAACTTTGCGGGCTGTATGTTCGACCCCGAATCCCTGCCCAGCGACATGAGCAACTGCCGCACTTTCGTGCGTGCAGACCAAACTGCCACGGTGACCTTCGATGACCAATGTTACTACACTCGTGCCTACTGCTCGTACAACGATGGTGGCAAGGCTCACTTCGTCATCAACAACGTTGCCGACTGGGAGGTGTTCGTCGATATGGTGAAGGAGGCTGACGGCAACGAGGTGAATGCGGTCTTGGGAGCTGACCTGAGCATCAGCAAGGCGGTCAATTGCGAACAGGGCTATTACGGTGCCTTTAACGGTAACGGCCACACGCTGAATGTGAACCTCAACAGCGAGAACTCTCCGTATATGGCTCCGTTCGTTCGCGTCAAGGGTGGCTCTACGTTCAAGAACCTGCACGTGACGGGAACGGTGCGTGGTGGCATCCACAGTGCTGGACTCATCGGCACGGGTGACAGGGAGGGCGCTGGCATCACGATTGAGAATGTGTGGGTATCAACAGCCATCACTTGCACCAGCACTCACGCCGGTGGTATTGTGGGACATTGCGGTGACAGTCCCTCCAATCCCTACACCATCAACAACTGCCTGTTCGACGGCAAGGCCTCAAGTACCGTCAGCGGTCTGTATTTCGGTGCTATCGTCGGCTGGGGAAAGGGGGCAGGCAATATAATCACCAACTGTCTGGAAAACGGAACCTACGAGGGGTTTGCTCACTGTGGCATGAACTATGCGGATGCAAGTACATGCTATGGCAACAATGGTGCCAACACCAACAACTACACCTACCACAACTGGGGCGAAGTGGGTAACAACTATAAGAATGCCAATAGCATCGAAGGTCTCGTGTCTAAATTGGGCAGTGGATGGAACTATGATGTGGCTTCTGGAAACAATGCTGTCGTCCCAAAGACCACGACGATTGAGCCACTGCTCTCCGAAAAGGTACTGCAAGGAAAGAGTGCCGCAGACATGAGCGTTGCCGACCTTCTTGCCGTGTATGGAAGGGATTGGCTGGAATATGGCAACAGTGTGGCACCCGCCATTCGTGAAGTGGGCGACTACAACGGCATCGTCATGTGGGATCCACGTGCCCAACTGAAACTGCGTGTCAACACGAGGGGCGAGACGAACAGCTACACGAACATCATCGACCTTTCGGACAACAGGGATGCCATCGACAAACATCAGTTCACCTACAATCTGACCAGCAAGTGTGTGGAATATGACTTCGACCTCATGTTGCTCCGCAACAACTCGCAGATGAGGATTTTCGGCACGTCGGTCAACGGGCTCTATCCCGACACGCTCGTGGTGAAGGTGCAGAAGAGTGACCAAGGCGATTTGGCGAACTACAAGTTCATGAACCTCGCTAAAATCGACTCGCTCCGCACCACCACCAAACAGAGCAGCGTGGTGCTGAACTGGGGCACATCGGGTGGCGAGAGCGACTTCTTCCGCGTCCTGCGCCGTCCACACACGAGCGATGCCAATGCTGAGTGGACTGACACCATCGCCAGGAGCATCCAGCAGAATTTCTTCGAGGACAAGAAGGTGTATGTACAGCAAGCCTACGACTACATGGTGGAAAGTGTCACCCAGTGTGAAGGTGTACATATCGTACGGTCTGAAGTCTGGGCGGGCGAATGCGAACCGACTGCCATGATTAGCGGTTATGTGCGTATGGCTGACGGCACCGCTATGGCTGGTGTGGAGGTGACCATTGAACCGAAAGACCCTGTCTCCAAGTCGCTCAATGGCGCGCAATACAAGGTGACCACTGACAAGGCTGGCTACTTCGAGAAGAAAGGTCTGGTCTATCGTGGCACGGGTGAGTTCGATGTCCGCGTGGAGGTGAACGGAGGCATGAAGGCCTTCACGGGCGGCGGTACCGTCACGTTCACGGGCGAAACCAACATGCTCACCAACTACAACTTCTACCAAGACCAGTATGTGGTTTACTCGGGTAACGTCTATTACAGCGACACCAGCATCCCCGTGCCGGGCGTATCGTTCAAACTGGACGGCAAGCCCATGTACGATGCCAGCCAGAACCTGATTGAGACCGACAACCAAGGTGCCTTCAGCCTGAGCATCCCACACGGTCCACACAGCGTGCAGGCCGTGAAGGAGGGACACGTGCTGGCTGACAACGGGTTCCTGTTGAACCCCGACGACGTGGAGGACAAGACCCAATACAACTTCGAGAAGAATGTTGCCGAGGTTTACATTTGGGACTCCACCACCGTGGTGCTGCGCGGTCGCGTAGTGGGTGGTGAAATCGAGGGCAGCAAGCCACTCGGCTCTTCACTGTCCACCAACAACCTGGGTGACTCGCTGAAGATTGTGATGCAACTGGAAGGTGACAACACCTCATGGCTCATCCGCAAACCCAAGGACGAGACCGTGAAGTCCGCCAGTTACATTGTGCCTTTCGGTGCGAAGAACGCCCAAGGCTTCCAAAAGGACACCACCCAGGTGAATGTGACACGCCACTCCATCACCATCCGTCCCGACAGCAGGACTGGCGAATACGAACTGAAAGTGCATCCTGCCAAGTACAAGGTGGTGGAGATATCAGGTCGAGGCTACGCTACCCTGTTCCAGCAGGGCAAGGTGGGTGAGACCGTTGACCTCGCGTTCAAAGTGCAGGGCGACACCTGCGAATACAGCCGCGTTTACCATGCTATGCCAACCGTCGAGGTGACCCAGTTTAACAGTGGCAACGAGAAATACTACGGTGTGAAGAAGATGAAGGTTGCTGACAACGTCGGCAATGAGGCCACCGTGAACCTCTACTACTACGAGAAACTCTCCGAGACTGACAGCATCGGCCACTACTCGTTCGGCTATCCCGTCTTCATGGCAGGTTCGCCCTACGGCTGGATACTGCAAGCCTGCGAAAAGTACTACTACAACAATAATGTGAACCGTGAGCCAGACATCGTGAAGTTGAACGGTGGCGAGGTGACCATCAAGAACTACCTGATTGGCACGAACGACGGTGACCTGTCGAAGACCATCGAACTGGACGAGGAGGGCGGTGCTTCCTACATCTTCACCCCTCAGAACACTACCTTCACGATGGAGGGAGACATGGCACTGAAGGGTGTCAGCATCACGCTGGAATACGACGGCAGTTTCTACGACATCAAGCCGTTCAACGGTGAGATGCTGAGAGGCTATGTCATGGCGTCCAAACCGAAAGCCGACGGACGCAAGTCCATCGTTGCAGGCACGCCTAAGCTGTTCGACATCTTGCGAGATCCTCCTGGCAGCGGCAGCTCATCCTACATGGAAGAGGGCTCGAAGCTGAGTTATGGCTATTCCGCCGACCTGAATGCTTCACTGGGTGTGAACCTGAGCATCTCCAAGGGTACGGGCACCAACGTGTATGCTGGTTTCATCATGGCTCCACCAGGAGGAGACGGAACCACGCATGGTGACTTCATCACCGCCCAGCAGACCACAGGCATGAACCTCGACATCGTGACCGCCTTCGGCATGTCGTGGGTCTATAACTACAACGTTGACATCAGCGAACGCATCCAGACCAAGACTGGCGCGAAGTGGATTGCCGGCAAGGCTGACCTCTTCATGGGCACCACCGACAACATCATCGTGCAGGACGCTATGGCTGTGCGTGTCATCCCTGAGAGCATGTACCAACTGGTGAAGCAGCACGAAGGTGGCACGTTTGAGGTGCAACAGCAAAACAGCACCACCGTCACCATGGTGAAAGTACCAGTCGGCACGACGAAGGTGCTTGCACAAGGTACCGACGACCAAGGCAAGCCCATCTATCTGGTACGCGACGAAGTGATACAGATTTCACCCACCGTGTCATCTACCTTCATTCACTCACAGAACTACATTGAGACCGAGTTGTTGCCAGAACTCATCAAGTTCCGCAACTCGAAACTGATGTCCAAGTCCACTCCTGAAGCCACTGCCCAGGCACTGGCGGACAAACGGGGATATGCCGTTTACGTCAGCAACGTGGACGAGGACGATGACCTCTTTGGCTTCAGCTACACCATCTACTGGCCAGCGAAGAGCAAGGCAACCTATGTGGACGGCAAGGGACAGAAGTACGAGACTGGTGACAGTATTGGTGCCCTGAACCAAGAAGTGCGCACATGGATTGGTTTCCTTTCCAAGAACGAGGAAGAAAAACTCACGCTGCTTCCTTCCAACCTGGTGAAGCGTTACGACTTCGATGGCGGCATGTCCTCCATCCAGTACAGCGAAAGCTTCTCCACCAGCGAGAATCTGTCACGCTACCTGCGCTACCCCGGACTCACAGGTTTGGGCAATGTGGCAGGAACCACCACGAACATGATACGCACCTTTGTGGAAGGTTGGGATAAGTTGATGATTAAGAAAGGTGGACAAATCGGCATCGATGAGTATAATGAAGTGCGTGACCCTAACGCGCAGGAGCGCATCGAAATCAAGACCATCGGAACTACCGTTTCCCTGAAGTTCACCCCTATCGTGACAGGTAGTTTCACCGATAAATTCAACAGTTCCGAACAGCATTCCAAGAAGATTGGCTTCACCTTGTCGACAGCCGCCAAGTCAAGGCTGACGGTGGAAGTCTACCGCACCCAGACGGAGCAGACACTCGACTCGACTGTCAACATCTTCAACAACTACACGCTGGATATGCTCGACAAAGTGCGTAGCGGACGCTTGACACCGAATGCGTTGAGTTATGCCGACTGGGGCAGAAAGGTTTACTCCAGCTTCATCTTCCGCACCATTGGCGGTGTCACTTGCCAGCCATACGAGGGTGAGCGTGTGACGAAGTGGTTCCAGCCCGGAACAGTGCTTGATGTAGCGACCGTCCCAGCGGACAAGCCACGCATCTGGATTGAAGAGCCCGTACAGAGCAACGTGCCATTTGACCAGCCTGCACGTTATGTCCTGCACTTTGCCAACGAGACCGATTATCCTGAAAGCGCGACACTGGCGTTCACCTACTTCCTGCCTTCGGGCTGCAATCCGAAGGGAGCCAAGATTTGCGTGGACGGTGCACCTCTGACTGGCACAGGCACGAGCATCATGCTCGCACCTCCGGTCAATCCCGTGACGGGCAAGGTGAATGTGTTCACGAAGGAAATCACCGTCTATCCAGGCGATGACTTTGACTACGAGAATCTCGGCATCAGCCTGATGGACCCAGAAGACCCCCAGCGTATCTTCACGACAAACTTCGCCGCCCACTTCGTTCCATCGGCTGGCGCCATCAAGGTGACCACCCCAAGTGACCACTGGGTGGTGAACACGGAGAATCCTTACGACGGCAACCGCAAGGCGTGGTACATGCCTGTGCGCATCGAGGGCTTCAACGTGAATGGCCGTGGATTCGACCACATTGAACTGCAATATAAACTGACCACTCAGGGCGAGAAGGACTGGGTGAGCGTCTGCTCATACTATGCAAACGATTCGCTGCGCCAGAAGGCAAGCGGTGTGACCGACACCATCCCGACGAACGGCATCATCGTGGCTCCATTCTATGGTGAGGTGGATCCCGTGGAGCAGTACTATGACCTGCGGGCAGTGGTGTATGCACGTCACGCGGGCGGTTTCCTGACCAACGCTTCGCCCATCCTGACGGGTATCAAGGACACACGTCTGCCACGTCCGTTCGGCACGCCTGAACCTGCCAACGGTGTGCTGGGTATCGGCGAGGACATCAAGATTGCCTTCTCTGAGCCGATTGCCAGCAACTACCTGAGCAAAATCAACAACTTTGAAGTGTTGGGCACGCCTATCAACACCAACATCTCCACGACGACATCCCTCACCTTCAACGGTGAGAACACCCTCGGTTTCACGCAAGGAAGCCGCAACATGAAGGGCAAGAGCTTCACCGTCGATGTGATGGTGAACCCATCGTCCGACAGAGGTGCGATGACCGTGTTTGCGCATGGTGGTGGCGAGAAGGGACTGAGGCTGGGTCTCACAGAAGACCGCCACTTGATTGCCCGAGTGAACGGCACCGAAGTGACATCAGACCAGGTGGTTCAGTTCAACAATGCGTTGCATCAGATTGCCTACACGCTCGAACAGGGCTCGAAGGATATGACGCTCACCCTCTACGATGGCAGCATCCTCATCGGCACCAAGACCATCAATGGAGTGTACGAGCAGAACACACCACTCTATATCGGTGTGGATAACGACCATGAGAAGATGTTCAAAGGTGACATGCTGGAGTTCCGACTCTGGAACCGCCCGATGGACGGCGACGACCTGAAGGACTACAGCGGAAAGACACTGACCGGCTATGAGAGCGGTCTGCTCGACTACTACAAACTGAACGAGGGTGAAGGCAGCTTCAGTTATGACAAGGCGCCAGGCAGCTTAGACCTCAATCTAGCTAACCACACCTGGAAACGACCTGTCGGCATCTCGATGAAACTGGACGGTCAGAACGGCATACAACTGAAGACGAACCAGCAGTTCAACCGCTCGAAGAACCATGACTACACGCTGATGTTCTGGTTCCGCACCAACACCCCGAACGGTACACTGTTCTCGAATGGTGAGGCACAACGCGGACAGGAGAATCAGCTCAACATCGGTGTGAAGGATTCTGAACTGTATGTGCGCTCTGCTGGCTACGTAAACATGACAGATGAGTATGTGAGTGACACCCAATGGCATAGTTTCGCTCTGACCGTGTCACGCAACCGCAATGTGGCCAACATCTATCTCGACAAGAAACTGATAGAGACGTTTGCTGCCGACAGCCTGAGCGGTTTCGCTGGCGACATCATCTCACTGGGTTCCACCTACCACAAGGATGGCGCGACGGACGCTTTGACGGGTAACATCGACGAAGTGGGCATGTTCGAAAGTGTGCTGCCGACAAACCTGCTCTACGAGTACACGACCCACACACCTATCAGCACGACGAAGCCGCTGATGTTCTACCTCGACTTTGGTCGCTCGGAGCACATGGACAACAACCAGATGCGCCTGCAGCCTACGGGTATCAGCATCAAACGTTATGTGGACTCACAAGGAAACCTGCTGGAGCGCCGCGACACGCTGCTGGTTGTTGATGAGGCTCTTGCTGACCGCAACTACTATGCGCCGATGCACAGCAATGCGCAGTTGGAAAACCTTAAGTATAAATATGTGGCGAAGGACAACGAACTGCTCATTGAGTTGGAGGAGCCTGAATTCGTGGTCGAGAAGACGAACGTCTATGTGACCGTGAAGGAAATTCCTGACATGCAGGGCAACCTGATGGCAAGTCCATTGACCATGAACCTCTACGTCTATCGCAACCCGTTGCGCTGGGAAACCAAGAAGATTGACACTGCCGTCGATTATGGCTGTGGCACAGAATTCGTGGTGAACATCCAGAACAAGAGCGGACAGACGCAGAACTATGAGATTAACGACCTGCCTATCTGGATCACGGCTTCACAAACCAGCGGCACCATCAATGCGCTGGACGAGCAGACCATCACGTTCACGGTTTCACCTTATATCAATATAGGTACGTACACCGAACAAATCTCGTTGGTGGGCGGCAACGGCATGGCCGAACCACTGCCTATCACGCTGAAGGTTCGTGGCGATGAACCCACATGGACTGTTAGTGAGGAAGTGAAGAAGAAGAACCAAAGCATGATGATGGTGGCACGTGTGAAGATTGATGGTGTGGTGACCCACTCGGAAAAGGATTTGCTCGGTGTGTTCGACGTTCAGAAGCAGACACTGGGTGTGGCACATATTGAGGTGGACAAGACCGCCAACGCCAACGAGGCACTTGCCTACCTGACCATCTACGGCTATACGAACGACGACGGCACGGCGCCTGTCCTGTACTTCAAGTTCTTCAATGCTTCAACAGGCAAGATGTACAACCTGGTGCCTGCTGACGATAAAGTCTATACCTTCCAGACTGGTGGCTTCATCGGAACCACTTCTGATCCAGTCATCTTGGAAAATGACTTCAGCAGTGTACAGCGAATGCACCTGAACGAGGGATGGAACTGGGTATCGTTCAATGTCGAGCCTGAGGATGAAGAAACGACAGTCGGAGAATTCCTGAACAATGCCGCGAAATGGGAGGCTGGCGATATCATCACATCGGTCAATGGTTCTAAAGTACAGAAGTGGATTTGCCGCAAGGAGAAGAAAGACAAGGAGTCTGCGGAATACATCAACAAGTGGGACGATGAGGATAAGCCCATCGAACTGAACCCGGCTCTGATGTACCGAATCTTCTCTGTCAACGACAAGACTGCCTACTTCGAAGGATTCCAGGTATCTAGGAACATCACGCTCCGAAAGGGCTGGAACCGTATTGCCTACCTCTCGACCATCAACCTGCCGATTGCTCAAGCACTGAGCGACTACACCGAGATGGCAAGCGAAGGCGATGTCATCAAGTCGCAAGAAGCATTTGCGGTGGCCACAAAGACTGCCAACAATGTGCTCGTATGGAAGGGCTCGCTCCAGTATCTGGAAACCGGCAAGGGTTACATGCTGAAGCGCCAGGCAAGCAACGAGGTGTCGTTCAGCTATCCGCTCTACTGGGCTGACAACCGCTACACCGGCAACCTCAATGTGGCTTCCGCATCTCGCCGCACGAGTGCGGTCAACACATCGACAACGATGAACATCGTGGCCAACGTAGGAGGTGTGGAGACAGAGCCAGAAGATGTCCTAGTTGTTTACCGCGGTACCGACAAACTGGCAGAGGCTGTAGCAGATGAGGAGCAGAACTACTACCTGAACATCGGATGTGACACGCAGTCATCCGAGCGACTCACCTTCACGCTGGAGCGCGGTGGCGAGGTAGTGGCTACGACCCAGAGTCTGATTTCCTACGAGGCAGACCGTCTTTTGGGTACACCAGATATGCCTACAGAAATCAACTTCACCCCTGTTGACTCAACGATGTATGCCGATGGCAAGTGGTACACGCTGACGGGCATTCAGTTGCCAAGTGCGCCCAAGCAGCCTGGTTGCTACATCTACAACGGTAAAGTAAAATCTATTAAGAATTAAGAATTCATAATGAACAATTAATAATTAACAATTAATAATTCTGAATTAGCATTATGAAAAAGTCCATCATCATAGCATTGACAGCCCTCGCCTTCGTGGCGTGGGGCTGCTCAAGCGACCACGAAGACACGGAATCATCGGGCAAGTTCCAGAGCGGTACACCTACATGGACACCCCCTAACTATGACGATTATGAGCAAACCATGACCATAGAGATTCAATTGCAGGACAAACTGCAAAGTTCTGCCTCGGAGCAGGACTTGCTCTGTGCGATGATTAACAACGAAGTGCGCGGTCTGACCGAACCCAAATGGGTGGATGGCAAATGGGTGTTTATCCTGACGGTCGGTGCCAATAGTACAGGCGAACCCGTTAGCCTGTCATACTATTGCAGCAAACGGAAAGCCATCTATACCATCGGATGGATGCAGTTTGACCCCACTACGCCTCCAACGGGCAGTGGAGTATTGTATCAGCCCCTGTTTCTGCAGTAGGCTTGCACATCGGTGTGCTTCTGTCTGCTACTCGCGGAACACGAAGTACACCGCTGCCACCAGACAGAGGAAGGCTGCAGCATGGTTCCAGCGCAGTTGCTCACCCTGGAACATGAAAGTGGCGATAACGGTGAAGACAGTCAGGGATATCACCTCCTGAATCACCTTCAGCTGCATCAGCGAGTAAGGACCGCCATTGCCCTCAAAGCCCATCTTGTTGGCAGGCACCTGGAGTGAATACTCAAAGAAGGCAATGCCCCATGAGAATACAATCACCAGCCACAAGGGCCAACTGTTGGAAATGTTCATCTGTTGCAGTTTCAGATGTCCGTACCAGGCCAGCGTCATAAAGATGTTACTGCCGATGAGCAGCAATATCGTGTAAAGTCCATTCATCATAATCGTTTTCAATTTTGCTGCGAAGGTACGGCTTTTTTTCAAAAAAATGAGGTCAATTAAATCTATTTCGTCATCTTTGCGTCTTGTTAGTAGAAATGACTCGGAAAGAGGCAGTGATTAGATAACGATTAACTCAAAAAGATGAACGCGGAAACGGAACAGTTATTGGCAGAATTAGAGCGGATTGTCGTGGAGCGGCAAGACTGGCTCTTCCGTTTTGCTTATATGCGAATCGGCATCAGGGAGGATGCAGAAGATGTGGTGCAGGAGGTGCTGCTGAGCGTGTTCCGACGGCTGCAGGAGAAGATGCCTGTGGAGAGCGTGGAGCATTATGTCATCCGTTCCATCAGCAATGCCTGCAATGACTACTTCCGACGAAACCCACTCCGAATGGTGCCACTCGACAAAGCAGAAGATATGCCTGTTCACGAAGGCGACAGACAGATACATGAGGAGTTTGTGAGAATCAATAAATTGCTGGATACGCTGCCTCAGGAACAATCGGAAATCGTGCGACTGAAATGCCACGACGATTTGACCTTCAAGCAGATAGCCGAACTGCAAGGCATCCCTGAGGCAACAGCAAAGTCACGATACCGATATGCTATCATGCACTTAAAGAATAAGTTGAGAGTTGAAAATTGAAAGTTGAGAGTTGAGTGGTTAGAAAACATAATGATTGAAAGATATGAATAACGAGAACATCAACATTCCCGAGGAGGACTTCAACGAAGGGTTGGAGGACATCGAGCAGATGCTCAAGCTTCAATGTGAGTTCAAGGCATCAGACACCTTGAAGGAGGAGGCGCTGGCTCAGGCAAGGGAGGAAGTGAAGCCTCAACGCAAGGTCAACCTATGGCCTTGGGGCCTCAACGCAAGGTCAACCTATGGCCTTGGGTGGCTGCTGCCTGTGTGGTCGGATTTGCGATGTTGTGGTTCACACCACCAGAGGAGAAGAAAGCAGACGCAGCCCTCCATGCCCATCTGGTCAGAGCCTACGACATGGAGCATGCAAAGAGCGCTTGTGCCAGTTCTTCTGACAGGATGAACACCTACGAATCCTTTGAGGACATCGAGCGGAGAATGAGAAGCAAAGGAGAGGCTCTGATAGCAAACAACCAACCCATTACATCTTATAATTAAAAATGAAAACAATGAAAAAAATCATGATATGGGCAACATTGCTCGTGAGTGTGTGTGCCTGCCAAAACAACCCGATGGATGACGAACTGCCCATGCCATCCACCTTCACAGAACTCTTTGAAGGAATCGCCTCAATGAAGGGGGATGTCTTTGTGACCAGTTCTGCCAGTGACTCCGTTACCACCAGTTATTATTATGAATGGTTCGGATATTATGAGGATTATGGTGTTCCCGCCATTGAAATGGACACTACCCTGATGAACGAAAGCAAGACCAACAATTCTGTCGCTGCTTTGGTGGCAGAGCGGGAAGCCATTGAGGATAGTGTGGCACAAACCAAACGGACGATTCGCGAGTATGTCGAAAAAGGCATCCTGCATTTAGTGAACAAATACCGTCCACAGGCAGCCAAGTATTACAAGTTTGAGAGCCATCGAAACGGAAGAGATTCGGTCGAGTTTGTGCTTGCCCCCCAAGAACTGACCGACTCGTTGCCAGAAGATCGCGACAAGAACAATTTCATGGAAACCTACGTTTACTACCCAGAATGGTTCCACTATTTTAATAATGGCGACAAGGCTCAGAACTATACAAGAATTTGTTATCACAGGGAGAAAAGGAATGCCAACAAGAAAGCCGCCCATGCAGAAGACGTCCGAGCCCTGTTCCTGAAATTCATCTCCAGCTATAAGGATACCAAAAAATATCCTGTGAAATATCAGTTGGAGGACAACAGCAAGGAATTTGAAGGTGGAACCATCGCTTTTAACTGGCGACATGGTGATGACAAGACTTCCCTCATCGAAGGAACGCTGTACGAGCTTCCTGTCAAGGGAAAAGACAAAATCAAGGCTGTGGAGGAACTGCGTTCCATGATCATAGAATTCATGAACACCCACTATGCAGCGTGGCTTGAATGTCGCTATCCTGAATACAAGTTCGACATGACGGAATGTGACAGATATGCCGCTCAGTTGATGCAGCTAAGCGTCAACGATGCCAAGCCTTATGACCGACTGCAAGGCATCTTCCATGTTCAGGTGGGCAACTATACAAAGGACGATGGTCTCAAGATTCTCATGATGGATGTCCGCAAAGAACATTTTTTCGTCCCGATGAATTGGATGATTGTAAAGGAAATCAACGATGACAGAATTGAATGGTTGCCCGGACACGAAAATGGACATTAGCAGTAAAGATTCGTGAAAAGTGAAGAGTGAAGAGTGAAAAAAACATGTTACATGCTATTCGAATGGTTGGTTACTTAGTTTTTTCACTTTTCACTTTTCATTATTCACTATTTTTCTTATCTTTGTGCCATCATTCATTACTATAATTAAAACCGAAACTAACAATGAGCACAAAGCAAAAACGCTTTATCCTTGCGGAAGACGAGATTCCAACGCAGTGGTATAACATCCAAGCTGATATGGTCAACAAGCCTCAGCCCCCTATTCACCCTGTCACCAAGCAACCGCTGACAGTAGACGACTTGGCACACATCTTCCCAAGAGAGTGCTGTGTACAAGAACTGGACACCACACATGCATGGATCGACATTCCCGAGGAAGTGCGTGAGAAATATAAATACTACCGCAGCACGCCATTGGTGCGTGCATACGGTCTTGAAGAAGCGCTCGGCACTCCTGCCCACATCTACTTCAAGAACGAGAGTGCCTGCCCGCTCGGTTCTCACAAAATCAACTCTGCCTTGCCACAGTGCTACTATGCCAAAATGGAGGGTACCACGAACGTGACTACCGAGACCGGTGCTGGACAGTGGGGAGCAGCCTTGTCGTATGCAGCCAAGCTCTATGGACTGGATGCCGCTGTTTATCAAGTAAAGATAACCATGCAGCAGAAGCCATATCGCTCCAGCATCATGCGCACATTTGGCGCAGCCGTAACGGGTTCTCCTTCCATGTCCACCCGTGCAGGCAAGGATATCATCACTAAAGACCCTACCCACCCAGGCTCACTCGGCACTGCTATCTCCGAGGCTGTGGAGCTTGCCACTACCACTCCCAACTGCAAATACACACTCGGTTCAGTGCTGAACCACGTAGGTCTGCACCAAACCATCATCGGCTTGGAGGCTGAGAAGCAGATGGAGATGGCAGGCGAATATCCCGACATGGTAATTGCCTGCTTCGGCGGCGGTTCCAACTTTGGTGGCATTGCCTTCCCATTCATGCGTCACAACATCCTCGACGGCAAGAAGACTGAATTCATCGCTGCCGAGCCTGACAGCTGTCCTAAGCTCACTCGCGGCCAGTTCCGTTACGACTTTGGCGACGAAGCTGGTTACACTCCCCTGCTGCCTATGTTCACGTTGGGGCACAACTTCAAGCCCAGCAACATCCATGCAGGTGGCCTGCGTTACCACGGTGCTGGTGTCATCGTCTCTCAGTTGCTGAAAGACGGTTTGATGAAGGGTGTGGATATTCCACAGCTCGAAACTTTCGAGGCTGGTATGCTCTTTGCCCGCACTGAGGGCATCATCCCTGCCCCTGAAAGCACTCACGCCATTGCCGCCACTATCCGCGAGGCTAAGAAGTGTAAGGAGACTGGCGAGGAGAAAGTCATCCTCTTCAACCTTTCTGGCCATGGCCTCATCGATATGCCAAGCTACGAGGCCTACATCAACGGCGACTTGCAGAACTACACCGTCACAGACGAGGATGTAGCAAAGAACATTGCAGAATTAGATAAGCTTTAATGAACATCCGACATTTATTCTTCAGCATCATCGTCTCTTGTGCCGCAACAACTGTGGCGCAAGAGACTTTTCGTTTAGGCACGAATATCAACCCTGACGGCGTAAAGTTCGAGGTTGACAGCAAAGGTTTCATCATTGGTGGGAAGCATGTGCTGCCTGTGATGGGCGAGATTCACTATGCCCGTGTGCCAGAGCAGGAATGGCGACGCGAAATTCAGAAGATGAAGGCAGGAGGCATCACAGTTGTGGCCACCTATGTCTTCTGGATTCACCATGAGGAAGAAGAAGGAAAGTGGGACTGGAGCGGCAACAAGAACCTGCGCAAGTTCATCACCATCTGCAAAGAAGAGCAGATGCCCGTGGTGCTGCGCATTGGCCCCTTCTGTCATGGCGAGGTCTATCAAGGCGGTTTTCCCGTATGGTTGACAAACAAGGCACAGAATGAACCCAAGCAGTACAAGCTACGCACTGAGGCAAAAGGCTTTATGGAGGCCACACGCAACCTGTACAGCAACATCTTTGCGCAAGTGAACGGCCTGCTGTGGAAGAACGGCGGTCCCATTGTGGGTGTACAGATTGAGAATGAGTGCCGAGGTCCCTGGTCGTACTATATGGCTCTGAAAGATATGGCGGTGGAGATTGGCTTCGACACACCTTTCTACACTCGCACAGGTTGGCCCAAGCTGAACGGGAAAGAGGAATTCGGCAAACTGTTGCCGCTCTATGGCGACTACGCAGACGGTTTCTGGGACAGAGACTTGAAGGATATGCCAGGTGACTACAAGAATGCGTTCATCATGAAAGACACACGTCTTTCAGCGGTGATTGCCACTGAAGCGCTGGGAAAAAACCAAAGCACAGAAATGAGTTCTACCGACCTTGCCTACCCTTACCTCACTTGCGAACTGGGTGGCGGCATGATGCCATCTTACCATCGGCGCATCAATATGAGCGGACGGGAAGTGAAGCCGCTCGCTATCTGCAAGCTTGGTTCTGGTTCCAACCTCCCTGGCTACTATATGTATCATGGAGGTACGAACCCCTACAACCCCAAGCACACGATGGCAGAGACACAGGCAAGCCCTGTGACCAACTACAACGACATGCCTCACATGAGCTACGACTTCCAGACCCTACTCGGTGAGATGGGACAACCCAACCCTGTCTCATGGAACGAAAGCAGACTCTTGCATCAGTTTCTTGCCGACTTCGGCAACGAGTTGAGTCAAATGGACGTTGACACCCTCTCGGAGCACTATGCCCGTCGCGGTTCCTTCGAGTTCTTCAACGACTACGTGCGCATCCTCAACGAAGGCGGCACCTCATACGTTACTCCTCGCAACTGGCAAGTAACTCCTGACGCTACTATTGGTTGGGCAACTGTTGAGCCGTTCTGCAAAGCCGACGGCATTCTCTATTTCATTTCCGTTGACGGCAAGAAGCCTCAACTCTCCATCAACGGGAAGACCTACAACGCTAAACTCAACAAGCCCTTTAAGGCAGCAGGCATGACCTTCTGCGTCCTCTCGAAGGAGAAAGCCAGAACCGCCTACAAGATAGACGGTCAACTCCACTACTCCCACTGCGGCATTCTCTTCAAGGATGGAGCTCGCATCATGGAAGAGACGTGGAACACGCTACCCACCAAAGTCAATTTTGCGCTTGCTAAAGAGCATGGCGGTTTGCGTGAGATAAAGATGGGTAGTCAGAAAGTGGCAGCACAGCCGACTGAGGAAGATTTCGGCAAGGCAGCCACATGGGTTATCTGCAACTTGAACGAGCTGAACAAGAATCTTGACCTCTATCTCCAAATCTCTTACCGTGGGGATGTCGCCCGCATTTATGCAGATGGTCAACTCGTCGAGGACAACTTCTGGAACGGCAAGCCCATGCTCGTCCGCCTCTCCGACCTTGTCGGCAAACGCGTGGAACTGAAGATTCTCCCCCTCGGCAAGGACTACCCCATCTATCTGCAGAAGGAGCAGAAAGCGGAACTGGACAAAGCACCCGATGGCATCCTCCTCTCGTTGGATGGCATTCAGGTGATTGAACGACAGACAAACGCCACCGAATGAAATAACGCCTCATTTGCCACAAAATGAGGCGTTTTTCATCCCCAAAAGAAAAATTATCCTAATTAGGATAATTTGTAATTTTTGGGGAACTCTCACAAAATTCCGTGAGTGGATTGAGCGGATGTGAACGGAGTTTGTTATATTTAATCACGGATTAATTCCTATTACTCGGATTAGAGCCCCGCGCGGTGTGTGGAAGGGAGTGACAGGGATGACAACTCTTCAAAATAAGAAGTGACTCAAAATCGACGTCGTCGACATCGGTTTGCCGACATCAACGATGTCGGTTGGTCGATGTCGACGACGTCGGCAAAGAGGTTGTGGAAGCGCCCATAAAGGGGATGTGTCATCATGGCAAGGGCTGACCTTTCAGTCGGGCACGAATGTTCATCATGTCAACTATGTTATAGGTGATGCTGATGAGACCAACACTCATCAGCAGGGAGAGGGCTGCGGCAACAATTATGCGGGAGTTTTCGCTAAGCCACTGAAGAAAGATGAATTGGATACGGAAAGTGAAGAGAGGAACATTAGCAGGCGTGGAAAGAAGGAAGACCATGCCGACAGCACCACCGATGATGCCTGCCACAAAGGCGACCACCATCGCCATCTTGTAGCGATGGAGGGCTGCTTCTTGATGTTGTTTGATGAACTCCACCGCATCCAGACGTTTGGTGAGCGATGCCATGAACGCATCGCTGTCGTCGAAATGGGGCTTTTGAGCGAGGAAAAGTTCCTCAAGGGCTTTATCTTTGTTCATATCTTCAGTCTTTCTTTTAGTTTGTTGCGTCCTCGTGAGAGTTGTTGCTTGACGGCATCTTCGGAGGATTCCGTGATGGTGGCGATCTCTTTGATGCTGTATCCACTGAGGTAGAACAGCGTGATGGCAGAGCGTTCCTTGGGAGGGAGGGTGCGAAGGGCGAGATAGAGGTCTTGATGGGCAAAGGAGGATTCAGCAGAGGTATTGCCAATGAGTGTTCGTGCCGCTTCGATGCTCTCCATCGTGCGACAACTCGCCTTGTGGTTGAGGAACGTGTTGTGGGCAATCTTGAAGAGCCAAGAACGGAACTTTCCCTTGTCCTGATACCCTGCCGAGGAGAGGTAAGCCTTGACCAGCGCATCTTGTGCCAAGTCGTCAGCATCATCCTTCTTGCCACAGCAGAGAGCAAGCAAGAAGCCTCTGAGTGCCTCCTGCTCACGCTCCACGTGGGTGATGAATTCTTCTCGTGTCACGGGTTAAGCCTGTTGGGACAGTCGACGTTCTTCTGCTTCAATCTCTTTGGCAAGCATCTTCTTCGCTATCATATAGTTGATGAAGAAAGCAACGCCTACGGCCAAAATAATCGAGCCAAACACAGCGGCAACCACAGGGTCATCGGCATCCCAACCACCTTCATAGCCAATATATGCTCCGAATCCAATGAAGACAAGTCCTACCAACGATATCATAGTGCCCCACTGCAATTTGTTGACCAGTTTCTCCTTCAGGGACTTTTGCTTCGGAGTCACCTTCTTCAGTAACTCCTCCACATCGATGCCAGGGTTCTTCTCGATGGCTGCCAACGCCACCTCCACACGCTTATTGGTCTCGTTCCGCTTATTGCGAATAATCATCCAAATGACCAAGAAAAAAAGAACACATCCCATGAAAAGCGGCAGCAAAAACAAGATTGCTCCTATCACTGTTGAAAATTCTAAAAGTCCATTAATTCCCATTTTCTTCTTATTTTATTGTTAAACTTTTGTTTTGTTCTTGAACCAGTTCATCTACATAACAAGAACAAAGAGCAAAAGGTGACATTGAAAGTCGTTTTTTTATGCCCTCATGGGGAAAACACTCTATCTTTGCAAAGATAATGCATTTTTTTTACACTTTTTCTTCACACTTTGCAATTTTTCGGCTTTTATCATCGTATATACAGATAGAAGACCTCAAGAAAAGATGGCAACAGATATAGAAGCGAATCTGATAGAGGGGCTGAAGGAGCACAGCCCCATGGCCCAGCAGACGATGGTTGAAAGATATGGCAGACATGTCTTCAACCAGGTGGTGAGGCTGTTGCCGAGCGTGGAGGATGCCGAGGAGGTATATCAGGATGTGTTCCTGAAGGTCTTTCTAAATATAAATATGTATAACGAGGAGAAGGCATCCTTCAAGACCTGGGTGTCACGCATCGCCTACAACGAGTCCATCACCTGGCTGAGGCACAAGCGGAGAGAGGTCATCTACTTTGAAGATCAGGAAGGAGAAGCGGAAAGGCTGTCGGAAACAGAAGTGGAGGCAACCTTGGGACATCCCAACCCCGAGACGGTGCAACTGATACGGGCTGCCTTGAAGCATCTGCCGCCTGAGGAGAGAAGCCTCATCACGATGTTCTACTATGAGGAGATGAGCCTGAAGGACATTGCCTATGTGACAGACTCCCAGACAACCACCATCGCTTCGAAACTGTTCCGAACGAGAAAGAAACTTTGCAAAATCATTCAAATGATACAATCATGAAAGAAGACTATATAGACACATTACGCCAACAGGACACGAACCTTCGTGACGCCATCAGGCTGGAGGAAGAGGCTTTGCCACCGATGCCTGCCGACCTCAACGCACGGCTGATGCAGCGCGTGGAGGAAGAGATGGCGAAGAAGGCCACGAAAAGAAGACGCTCACGCGTGCTTTGGCCTATGGTGGCAGCGGCATGCGTGGCAGCCTTGATAGTCGTCTTCCTCACCCCACCCAAAGGAACGCCAGAAGACGGGATGTCAACGGGAAAGCCTGTTGCCGCGAAGGTAGAAAAGTCTAAGACGGATGCAGAAGCACCTCAAGCGGAAGCACTTCAAAAGGTTTCCACGCCACAAGAAGAGAAAGTGGCAGAACAGCCCAAGGCGAAACACCCAACAGCAACGACTACTCAACCGCTCTTGGCACAGGAGACTGTACTTGAAAAGGCTGCTACAGAAGAAGAGGCTGCAGTCATAGAGCTTGTTGCCGAGCAGAAAGCGCCAGAAGCTCCTCGCAACGAGACTGCTACCGTCATACTGACCGAGCGAGACATCCCTATCACTCGTCCCGAGAACTACAAATACACTCCAGAGGAAATCGCCCTGATGAAGAAACAAGCCAACGAGGCTTACTTGAAATGGGTGGAGCTGGAACTGGAGATTTCAAAATACACATTAGAAAAAATGGCACAGCAATAAAAACAAGAACACTATGAAACGCTTATTCATCTTGCTGCTCATCGCATGCAGCACCATCGCAACCATCCATGCCCAGCTGCGGGCAAAGGGTCAGCAGACCACACCCATCCACGTCAAGACGCTGTTCAACGACATCATCATGACTTGGGGAAATCCTTCTGACGAGGTTTATTCCATCAACAAGAACCCCAATACGAACCTGATTGAGTCGAGTGTAAGAATCACCTACTTCGTCGCCAACAATTCAGAGTGGACAGACGGAAACGACAAATCACTCAATCTTAAAAACATCAGCGAAGCATTCAAGAAAGATGAACCCACCTCTTATCAACTGCTTCATCTGTCACCAGGCACCAACGAGTCTTTCTCGCTGAAGGCTGTTGATGGAAACGGAAAGAACAAGAGCTACCTCGTCCGCGGTTTGAACAAAGAGGAAATGTGGCTGCTCTGCACCAAGAACGCTGAGAATCCTCAACTACGCGACGCATACGCTATCAAATGGACACTCTCCAACGATAAGAGAAAGATTCTTGGCGCCATCTATCAGATCACCTCTCTGCGCCCCGACATCTATGAGAAGGACTTGGAATCATCGAAGAAGACCTTCAAGATTGTGGGACGTGTGGACGAGAACATCAAAGACTCGCTCTACAACATTTATATCGCTGAGTCGGGTGAAGAACTTGCCAACATTGGAGATGAAGACTATGTGGCTTGCGTGCCTGTCATCAACAAGCGCTTTGAGTGGCAAACAGAACTCGACAAGCCCATGGCGGGACGCCTGCGCTGCATCTTCCCCGACGGTTCGCTCTGCTCCGCCTGGATTAACCTCGACTTCGTGCCCGGCGAGACCTACAACATCACCGTACACAACGGCTATTACGATGAGGACCAAGACTATGAGCGCCGCGTGAGACGCTATTCGGGAAAAAGTTTGTTGAATGAACGACAGAAACGAGGGAATGACGATGTTGTCATCTTGGACGACGTTGTGATAGACACGATACCGGGCTACAATGAGGAAGGCTTTACTCCAGCCCATGTTAAGGATAAATTCATTCCTACACCTGAACAGCTAGAATTACTGAAGATTCAGGTGGGGGCAAAATTGATGACTATCAACACAGGTATGGAAACCATCAAAGCAACTTATATGTCCTTAAAACCTTACATTGGAACAAGGAACTTCTCCGTAATGAACAAAACTATCGCTCAGATTGCCAAACAGAACGAGATGTTAGACGCTAATTTCCAAGATCTTGTTAAGACGGTAAAAAAATCGCCTAATATACCTCAAAAAGAAAAAGTGGAAGTAATAAGTGGAGGCTATAAGGAAATATTGAAGTTCTACACAGAGCAGAATCAGGCGTTTATCAGTATTGCGAAAGAACTTGGCTTTCTGCCCAAAGGAATGCAGAAGACTCAGACAGTCATCAATAAACTCAGTGAGAAATACATGAAGGAGATAGACAATACGATGACGGATATGAAGTGAGCGTATCCACGTATGCCTTTTAGGAAAAGGAGATAACGCGTTCCGACGCCTATAGACAAGCCCACCACCGTAATTACGATACAAGGCGTAACGTAATTACGGTGGTGGGCTTGAGGTAATGATGATACTGAGTGCCCTATAAAAACACTCAAAACTGGCTACATCTTTGCCATTGCCTGTTCGAGGTCAGCAATGATGTCTTCGGCATTCTCGATACCAACGGAGAGGCGCACGAGGTCGGGAGCCACACCTGCTTCGCGCAGTTGCTCGTCAGACATCTGACGGTGGGTGTGGCTGGCTGGGTGCAGCACGCAGGTGCGGGCATCTGCCACGTGGGTGACGATGCTGATGAAGTCAAGGTTGTCCATGAACTTGATGGCATCCTCGCGAGTACCCTTCAGACCGAAGGCGATGACGCCACATGAGCCGTTGGGCAGGTACTTCTGACCAAGGGCATAGTATTTGTTGCTGGGCAGACCGCAGTAGTTCACCCAACCCACCTTCGGGTTCTTCTCCAACCATTCTGCCACCTTCTGGGCATTAGCACAATGCTGACGCATACGGAGATGGAGCGTTTCCAATCCGAGATTGAGAAGGAAGGAGTTCTGAGGAGCTGGAATGGAACCGAGGTCGCGCATCAGCTGAGAGACAAGCTTGGTGCAGTACGCCAACTTGCCAAACGCCTTCGTGTAGGTGAGACCGTGGTAACTCTCATCGGGAGTGGTCAAGCCAGGGAACTTCTCGCTATAGGCCGCCCAGTCGAAGTTGCCACTATCGACCACACAACCGCCCACCTGAGTGGCGTGTCCATCCATATACTTCGTGGTGGAGTGCGTCACGATGTCGCAGCCCCACTCGAAAGGACGACAGTTGATAGGTGTAGCGAAGGTGTTATCCACGATGAGTGGCACGCCATGCTTGTGCGCCATCTTGGCAAAACGCTCAATGTCGAACACGTTGCCGCCAGGGTTGCTGATGGTCTCGCCAAAGAAGCACTTAGTGTTAGGACGGAACTCCTTTTCGATGCGCTCGTCATCCCATTCAGGGTCGACGAAAGTGCACTCGATGCCGAGCTTCTTCATGGTCACGCCAAAGAGGTTGAACGTGCCGCCATAGATGGTGTTGGAGGTGATGAAGTGGTCGCCTGCCTCACAGATATTGAACACGGCGTAGAAGTTAGCCGCCTGACCGCTTGAAGTCAGCACAGCGCCCACACCGCCCTCGAGGGCAGCAATCTTCTTGGCCACCAAGTCGTTGGTCGGATTGGCCAAGCGCGTATAGAAATATCCTGAATCCTTCAAGTCAAAGAGACGAGCCATCTGCTCGCTGGTGTCATACTTGAAGGTTGTACTCTGATAGATGGGCAGCTGCTGAGGCTCGCCCTTCGATGGTTTCCATCCGCCATGAATGCAGATGGTCTCAAGGTTCTTCTTCATATTCTCTATTTTATAGTAAACGTCACAATCACGTCAACGGTCTTGCTTCCCCGCTGATACTGCATGGTTACGGTGTGCACATCGCCACTCTTGCAATTGTCGGGATGGCATCCATAGCTCCACGAATACAGTTCGTTGCTTTCTATATATACATGCACATTCCCCCATTGATAGCTGGCGGTGTCGCCATTGGCATCAAACCATGCGCCATAAGTGCCTGCCGCCGTGTTCCATCCCTCATATCCATCCGCATCCAGTGGGACAAGCGCCGTGGGCGCTCCGCCCAACAAGGCCTCTATCTCGTTCTTGTCTATCGCTATACGATAATCTTGTGTATAGCCACTGGCAAACTCCATCACCGCAGTCACATAAACGGCTCCATTCTCCACTTTCACGACAGGTTCAGCTATCACCACAGCTGGTTCGGTTCCTGCAGGATACCCCGCGATAACTCCGTCAAGATAGTCCTTACGGTTCTTCAGCCAAGTGGACATCTTCTGAATCTCATTCTTCACCACATAATTGTTAGTCGGCTTATTGGGGTACTTCAACGGCCACCGCGCCACATCACGGGCGTAGGCGCCTTTTTCCATCTCCGCTATATACTTCTGTATCTCCTCCCAGTTGCGAGAGTATATCTCAGCGCTCACATTCTGCCAAGCCTGCTTGTACTGCGCCACAAACGTTGCATCGCCAAACATATCACGGAAGAACTTGTTGATTTGGAAGTTCGCCCCCGTGGCTTTCACAGGGTCCGTCCCGTATATCAGTTTCTTGTAGCTGGTGAAGTACGTATGATTCTCCGTCCAGTTGCTCCAATCGAAGTCAAAGGCGGCATCCCAATCCCACACAGGTCCAAAGGTGTACTTACCTCCCTTGTCTTTGTACACGTACAAGCTTCGTGGCGCATCAATCTCCACGTTATACAGAAACTCATGCAGCTGCAAGATGCCTATAAACGAAGGAATGTCCATCAGTTCGCTCACCAACTCATAGTTACGTGCCTTTACAGCCCGCTCCAGAACAGCGAAGTCAGCCTTAATGGCATCCATCTGCTCTTGCGGCAAGTCCTCCGGCTCTTTCACACACATGGGCAATCCGTACACTTCACTCCAGAAGTTGTCTGTTGCATCAGGGCTCAAATCAGGACCGTCATCCGCATCAAACGACAACAGCACTCCCTCATCCTCATCTATCGCCACCCGATTAGGGCCCAGTTCCACCTTCTCCGTCAACTGATAGACGCCCACATAATCGCCATCGAGGAACACTTCCACAAAGCGTGTATGGTTGGTGAAAGGCATGCCCAGCCATCGAGCTGTTTCAAAAGCAAACACATTCATCATATCCGTCACATCGCGATAGTTGGAAAGCAGGTTCCAGTCCTTCGCTTTCTCCAGGCCCAGCAGCTTGCTTTTTGAGTCCAGTTTGAACTTATAAGGCTTCTTCTTATAATACAGCCAACTGGAATTGCCACGCCCCTTGATGCGGCCCGTGCCCGAAAAGTTCGAGTACTCGCCTTTTCCATCGATGGAGATATGGCAGTTAATCCAAGTTTCCTTGTCCTGAATCCCCACTCCATTTTCTGTCGTGATGTTCATAGTGAACACACGATACTTGTTGTGCCCCTTTTCCTCATCCGTCAGGTCGGAAGAGAACGTCAGGCTTTCCAGATATTCAACGCTGAAAGGCACCATCAGTTCAGCGCCATCCTTCGTCTGTGTGTACCCCCGCATGGACGTTTCGTCATCGGAGAAGTCGAACTGAGAGAATTGTTCAATCCGCAAAGGGATGGTCCATGATTCTCCCCCATAGTTGCGATGCACGTCCACCCAGTCTTGAGCTTTCATAGCTCCGGAGATGGCAAGTGCAAGCACGGTTAGTAGCAGTTTTGTCTTCATAAGTCTTTCAATCATATAAGCATATCTCGTAACAAATCAGCCACAAAGTTACAGCGTTTTTTCATAACAGCCAAGCATACCCAACAAAAAGAAAGCGCATCGAACCGAAATTCGATGCGCCAACACATATATTATATTCTTTATGTTCTAGCCAAACTAGACGTTGAACAGGCTTGCATTATACGATGCCCTGAGCCATCATAGCCTTCGCAACTTTCATGAAGCCTGCAACGTTAGCACCCTTCACGTAGTTTACGTAGCCGTCAGCCTCTGTGCCGTACTTCACGCAGTTCTCGTGGATGCATGATCCAGAGGAGCTTAGCGTCAACCTCTTCAGCTGACCAAGACAGACGCTCTGAGTTCTGAGACATCTCAAGACCTGATACAGATACACCACCTGCGTTAGAAGCCTTACCTGGAGAGTAAAGAATCTTAGCCTCCTGGAATACGCGGATAGCGCCTGGAGTAGATGGCATGTTAGCGCCCTCAGCCACAGCGATAACGCCGTTAGCAACAAGAGCCTTAGCCTGCTCCTCGTTCAACTCGTTCTGAGTTGCGCAAGGCAGAGCGATATCAGCCTTCTCGAACCAAGGCTTTGCACCGTCACCAACGTACTTAGCAGTTGGGTACTTGTCAACATATTCCTTGATACGGCCACGGTAAACGTTCTTCAGCTCCATGATGTAGTCGAGCTTAGCGCGGTCGATACCGTCTGGGTCGTAGATGTAACCGTTAGAGTCAGACATGGTCATCACCTTACCACCGAGCTGGAGCACCTTCTCAGCAGCATACTGAGCCACGTTACCAGCACCAGAGATGAGCACCTTCTTACCTTCAATCTTGTCGCCCTTAGTCTTCAACATAGCGCGGAGGAAGTAAACTGTACCGTAACCAGTTGCTTCAGGACGGATGAGAGAACCACCGAACTCGATGCCCTTACCAGTGAGCACACCGCTGTACTCGCGAGTGAGCTTCTTGTACATACCGAACATGTAACCTACCTCACGGCCACCTACGCCGATGTCACCTGCTGGTACATCTACGTCTGGACCAATGTGACGAGTCAACTCAAGCATGAAGGCCTGGCAGAAACGCATCACCTCAGCGTTGCTCTTGCCACGTGGAGAGAAGTCTGAACCACCCTTACCACCACCCATTGGGAGTGTAGTGAGTGAGTTCTTGAAGGTCTGCTCGAATGCGAGGAACTTCAGGATACCGAGGTTCACAGAGCTGTGGAAACGGATACCGCCCTTGTAGGGGCCAATGGCGTTGTTGTGCTGGATGCGGTAGCCCATGTTGGTCTGAATCTGGCCTTTGTCATCCATCCAAGTAACGCGGAACTGATACACACGATCTGGAATGCAGAGACGCTCGATAAGGTTCACCTTGTCGAACTCTGGGTGCTTGTTGTACTCTTCCTCGATTGTGCCGAGAACTTCTTCTACTGCCTGATGATACTCAGGTTCGTTTGGAAAGCGACGCTTCAGGTCTTCCAATACTTTTTTTGCGTCCATTTGTGAAAACGGTTTTTAATGTTGTTGATATATAAAACTGTTCGTCGTTCTATTTTGTTGCATCCGGAACACCTTGCTGAAAACTCCTAAAAATAAAGCGTTGCAAGCGGTGCTTCGTACCTGCGCTTTTTGATTTCGGGTGCAAAGTTAGACTTTTTCCACAAAAACAACAAAAATTATAACAAAAAAATATCTTTTTTAAAGAAAAACTTTCAAAATTACTCTAAATTCTATATCTTTGTGGAAAAATTACAGCACCAAAATATTGTTTCAACCCCAAATCGTTACATTTTGAAAGCAACAGAGAAAATAGAGGCGCTTCGTGCTATTATGCGCCGCGAAGGCATCAGTGCCTTCATCACCCCTAGTACCGACCCTCACGCAGGTGAATATGTGCCCGAACGTTGGAAGTCACGCCGCTGGCTGACCGGATTTACCGGTTCCGCAGGCATCGCTGTGGTCACAACTGACCAGGCGGCCTTATGGACCGACTCACGCTATTTTCTCCAGGCCGCAGAGCAATTGGCCGGCACGGGTGTCGAACTGATGAAAGAGAAGATTGAAGGCACCCCCACCATCACCGAGTGGCTGGGCAGCATGCTTCCCCAAGGCAGCGTCGTAGCGGTGGACGGTTGGGTGAACACCACAGCCGAAGTGGAGAATCTGGAAAACGAGCTCAAAGCATACGGCCTTGCCCTCCGAACAGACATTGACCCATACGCTGAAATTTGGACCGACCGCCCTGCGATTCCACAAAGCAAAGCCTTTATTCAAGGATTAGAATACACTGGCGAGAGTGCGGCATCAAAGATTCAGCGCATCCGCGAGAAAATCGGGCAGAACGCCATTGTGGTGTCCAGCCTTGAAGAAGTGGCGTGGACGCTCAATTTGCGCGCCGACGATGTGCTATACACGCCTTTTGTGCTTGGTTATGTGCTCATCACGCCCGCTGACGCCTATTTATATATATGTAAAGAAAAGGTCATGCCCGAAGTGGCCAGCTATTTGAAAGACGAAGGTGTGAGCATCCGCGAGTATGATGCCATCACCGCCGACCTTCAAGCTCTCCGCATGCCGGTTTACGTGCAACCCGAAAAGACTAACTTTGCCGTCTATTCTGCCATCAGCACCCCTATCCGCAAAGAGAGCGTGGTGGAACAGATGCTCATTTTCAAGAACGAGACCGAGATATGCGGCTTCCGCAATGCAATGGAGAAGGATGGCGTGGCGATGGTCAAATGGATTAAATGGACCCTCGAGAACGTGCCCAAAGGCGGACAGACCGAGCTGTCCCTCTCAAAGAGACTGGAGGAGTTCCGCGCTGAACAGCCCCTGTTCAAAGGGATCAGTTTTGAGAGCATTATGGGGTATGCACATCACGGAGCAATCGTCCACTACGACCCGACACCTGAGACAGACATCCCCGTCAAGGCAGAAGGCCTTCTACTCATAGACTCTGGCGGTCAATACCTTGACGGCACCACCGACATCACACGAACCATTCCATTAGGACCTCTCACAGAGGAGATGCGACGCGACTACACACTGGTGCTCAAAGGCTGGATTCGCCTTGGCTCCGCAGTCTTCCCAAAGGGCACCTGCGGCACTCAGCTCGATGTCCTTGCCCGCGAAGCCATGTGGAAACATGGCATCAACTACCTGCACGGCACTGGGCATGGCGTGGGCCAGTTCATGTCCGTGCATGAGGCCATCGACCTCCACCAGTTCCGCATGCAATGGCGCCCCACTCCGCTCCTGCCCGGCATGACCATCACCGACGAGCCCGGCATCTACATCGAAGGCAGCCACGGTGTGCGCCACGAGGACACCATGCTGGTGGTACCTGCCACCGAAGGCATCACGTTCGGGCCTTACTACACTTTCGAGCACCTCACCCTCTGCCCCATCCTCACCTCTCCCATCCTTGTGGAGATGCTCACAGAAGAAGAGCGCCAGTGGTTCAACTCTTATCAGAAGACTGTATACGAGCGGCTTGCGCCACGCCTTGACGAAGAGCATAAAGCATGGCTCAAAGAAGTTGTCAAACCTATTTGAAGTGAAAAGTGAAAAGTGAAGAGTGAAAAATCTAAGTTACTCACTATTCGGGCTGTCCGTCATTAGGAAAAGCAACTCAAATTTTTCACTTTCCACTCTTCACTCTTCACTTTATTTTCGTACCTTTGCCCCAATAAACTCTAAACAATGATTGAATATATCCGAGGCATACTCGACGAACTCACTCCCACCCAAGCCACACTCGAGGCACACGGCGTAGGCTACCTGCTCAATATTTCCCTCAACACCTACACGGCTCTGCAAGGGAAAAGCGAAGCCCGTCTGTTTGTTTACGAATCCATCCGTGAGGACGCATGGACCCTTTTCGGTTTCGCCACCAAGCAGGAGCGCGAACTGTTCCTCATGCTCATCAGCGTCAGTGGTGTAGGCGGCAACACCGCACGCACCATGCTCAGCAGCTTCTCCGCCCCCGAACTGGCCACCCTCATCATGGAAGGCAATGAGCGCATGCTCAAGACCGTCAAGGGCCTCGGGGCTAAGACCGCCCAACGCATCATTGTGGAACTGCGCGACAAGGTTGTTTCCTTAGGTCTCGAAGCCACTTCACCCGCAGGCGACAGCGCTGCACCCGCTGTTCAGAACAGCGAGATTTACAACGAAGCATGCGAGGCGCTCAAAATGCTCGGATTTCCACCTGCCCCTGTGGCCAAAACCGTCAAATCTATCCTTAAGGACGAGCCTTCCGCACCTGTCGAGAAGGTCATCAAACTGGCCCTTAAGATGCTCTAAGTTCGATTATTTCCTCTCTACATACGCACACTCAAATTACGTCTGTAACATCACCATGTGTCACAGGCGTAACAGTGCCTATGTAACATTTGTAACACACCCTGTGTAACAAATGTTACATACGGTGTGTTACAAATGTTACACGCTCTAAAATAAACATGTTACAAAAGAGGTCCGTTTACTGTCTTTATTCCGCAGGCACTCCGTCACGACGCTAACACGCTACAGCCTTCCCAACGATAAATTAGCACGAGGATGAAAAAATCTTCGTGCTTTCTTTTCGTCCAATCGAAATAATGCACTACCTTTGCAACTAATCACCGGCATATAGCCTCGGCGGAGGTGCTGGTGTGACATATTGGTTAACAATAACGACATGAGCAGTTATTAGGAAGATATAGAAACCTGAGAAATTTCTAAACTACCAGAGAATTCGATAATTGTGAATGTTCGCGCTTTTAGCGTGGACGTCACTTATCTTTCTGGTGGGCAATCTCAGGGCCTCTATATCTGATAAGAGCGGACACGCTTTTATCATGTATAGAGGTCTTGCCATAGATAAGCCCAAGAGAATCCGATAAGTGCTTTGCCTAAATCGCGTAATTACGACATGCGTAAACAATCTGAAATTAAAAAGGCGGCTAAAGAATTTGTCAACAAATGGAATGGAAAAGGAAAGGAACGGCAAGATGACAAGACCTTTTGGGAAGATTTGTTGGAAGATGTATTTGGCTTACCTAAATCCAGAAATGAAATAGAAGTACAACGTTCTGTCATGTTTGATGGCACAACTAAGGCTATCGATGTTTATGTGAAGACATCGAAAGTGGTCATTGAGCAGAAAAGTCATGATATCAATCTCGATTTGAAAGAAAGGCAAAGTGATGGTGCTATGCTAACCCCCTTGGAACAGGGTATTCGTTACTTTAATAATATGGATAAGCCTGATACTGGACGTTATGTGATTGCTTGTAATTTTCAGGAATTCCGAATATGGGATAGTTACCACAAGAATGCTCCTTTTCGTGCTATCCCTCTAATAGACTTTCCTAAACGATGGAAAGAACTACGCTTTTTGGTTGAGCCATACAACGACCTACCTATACAGAAAGATGAAAAGCGTGAAGAGCAGATTTCAAATACGGCAAGTGAGTACGTGAGAGATTTGTATAACGCTTTGGTTTCTGCCAACAAATCGCTTTCCAAAGAAGAATTACAATCGATCAACATGTTTTGTGTACGTGTTGTGTTTTGCCTGTATGCTGAGGATGCGGGATTATATGACGATGCACAATTCAGTACTTTTTTAGAGAAATATTCATTTGAAGAATTGAGTGAAAAATTTGATAGTTTGTTTCAGTGGCTTGATACAAATGATAAAGATAGAGAGAAATCTGCTAATATGGTGGATAAGACCATACGCAATTTCCCATATGTCAATGGAGGTTTGTTCAAATACACAAAGGAATACAAGACACCTGTCATTAATAATGATGTCCGCAATCACCTCCTTCGTGCTTGGAATATAGTGTTGAAGGAATCAAAAGAACGGTTCACATGGGATGAAATCTCCCCAACTAATTTTGGCTGTATCTTTGAAAGCACTGTGGCTAAGGATGTTCGTACTTCGGGTGGAATGCATTACACCACACCCATGAATATCCATCGAGTTATAGACCCGCTTTTCTTGGATGATTTAAAATCAGAACTGCAAGCTTTAATCCAAATGCCTACTGGCACCAAGGTCGAGAAAGATGACAAGTATGGAAAGTTGGAAAAGTATCGTAAAAAGTTGGCGAGTATGCGATTCTTCGATCCCGCTTGTGGAAGTGGAAATTTTCTCACCGAAATTTACAAGTCGTTACATCAGTTAGAGTTGCAGACCATCGAGCAAGAATTTGAATTGCACTATTTTGGGAAGGTTGAAACATCCGACCCATGCATGGTAAACATCAATCAATTTTTCGGTATAGAAATCGACCATTTTGCGGCTTCTGTGGCACGTGCTTCATTATGGATTGCTGCCTGTCAGCAATTACAGGAAACAGAGATACTACTGCATTGTTCACTCGACCCTCTGCCTCTTGAAAAGAATGAAAATATTCTGTGTGCAGATGCATTATGGACGGATTGGGCAGATTTGGTAAAACGTAAAGCAACTTCACCCACTTATATCATCAGTAATCCACCATTCCAAGGGTATGGCAAGATGACGAATGTACAGAAAGCGTCAATTAAGGAAGCTATGTCAAGCAAAATTGGAAGGAAAAAAGTGTGGAAAAATCCTGGGAAGATGGACTTCGTATGCGGTTGGTATGCAAAAGCGGCCGAATATGTGCAGGAGAAATCAAACGTAAAATGTGCTTTGGTATCCACCAATAGTATTACACAAGGCGAACAAGTGGCACTCTTGTGGAAACCATTAGTACAACACTACAAACTCAACATCTCTTTTGCGTGGAAAACATTCCGTTGGGATAACGAAGCTGATGAAATGGCGCATGTTCATTGTGTAATTATAGGTTTTGGCAAACAAAACAATTCTAATCATCGGTTTATCTATCAAGAGAGCACGCCAGCCAAAGAGGCTAAACACATCAATGGGTATCTGATGGATGCAGAAGACATCTTTATCGAGAGTCGTACAGAACCATTAGGCAACGTGGCTGGGATGATGAAGGGAAGTATCCCCGTGGATGGGGGCAATCTCATTATAGAAGCAGAGGATTATATAGACTTTATTACAAATGAACCTTTAGCAGAGGAATATGTGAGACCATTGATGGGAGCCAGAGAGTTCCTGCATAATGAGAAGCGTTTTTGTCTATGGATTCCAGACGAGACTCCAGTTGACGAACTGAAAGAGATGCCTTTGGTGATGAAGCGTATTAATGCGGTGGAAGAGTTTAGATTGAACAGCACAAAGGCAGCAACTATAGAGTGTGCAGAACAAGGACATCGGTTTATGGAAATAAGACAACCTGAACATGAATATATTCTTGTACCAAGTCATTCCTCAGAAAAACGTAAATACATTCCCATGGGTTTTATAGATTCTAATATAATTAGTACCAATGCAAACCTTATTATTCCGACATCATCCAAATGGTTGTTTGGCATCATGCAATCGCGCATCCACATGGCATGGGTGAAATATGTGTGTGGACGATTGAAAAGCGATTACCGTTATTCCGCCAGTATTGTCTATAACAATTTCCCTTGGAAAGAATTGGATGAGGAACAGAAGAATGCTATCGCGGAGACTGCGACAGAAATTCTTGAAGCTCGGAAAGCAGATCCATCGTGTCTTGCCAGTCAATATGAGCTTCTGAAAGGAAATTTGGCAAAAGCTCACAAGGCAAATGATAAGGCCGTAGCCAAAGCCTATGATATTGATTTGAAAATGAGTGACGAGGAAATTGCGCTTGAACTGATGAGGCGAAGTGTGAAGATGGCTAAAAAAAAGGATGAGAAGAAGAAAAAAAAGAAAACAAAGAAAAAGGCAATCAAGGAAACAAATGGAATCATAGAAGAAACGCCACAAGGTAATTTAAACTTTGCAGACAACTAAGAATGATGGATAAACAAATTCATCGAATCAATGATTAAATCAATGGAATAAAAATTATGATTCCTAAATTGCAAAGAATACTTGACAAGTACCTCCCTTTCAAATGCGAGAAGAATGTGGACAGCTTTTTCATCGACTTGCAGCATGTACGGGTGCGGTGCGGCAAGAATGTACGAGAAGCTGTATATGATCAAGTGAAGGAATTGATGCTGCTAAGATATTTCGTACGAAAGGCAGAAAAACATAATGAGTGGATACGAGCGAGGGAAGAAGCCCAAAGGCAATACGGAAAGAAAGGGCGTAAGAAAGGAGGAAAAGGCAAGAAAACGAGTGCTGAGAAAAAGCCTTTCATTCACATCATCTATACTCCGATGGGAGGACAAAACAAAAGGTATTAACTGACAATCATTAATAACAATGAACAAGTTAGCAGCCGTATTAGCATCTGCATTTTACGACAATAGAGGAACAGGCAATTCAGGATGTTCCTGCCTTGGCGGTATTGTGGTTATTATTGCATTTATCACATTCATCGTTTGGCTGATTGGAGATATACCCAAGTTATGGGAGCTATCCAATGCAGCAGATTCGTCAGATTTCTCTTCTTACTATTATGAAGAAAAGTTCGGTATAATACTCATGTTCTATATGGTGTTTATCATGTTTCCATTTGTTGGTTGGCGCATGACAAATATAAAAGCAAACAAAGCCAAAAAGAAAAAGGCTTCATCAGAAATATCACGATTCCTGGACAATCATGCCTATGCACACCTCGCCTGTATCTGGCCAGGGGGTCTCGTTATATTCTTACTGCGATTGTTCCTTCCTTGGTGGAGCGTATTCTTTGTGATAGTCCCTATTTTGAGTTATCCCATCATCACTGCAATAAGAAGGCATTTGAGAAAAAAGAATCTTTAGTTTTTCTTGATGGGTTATGCTATGAAAGGAACGTAACTTTGCCTCCGTCTCGTTCGGTTGTACGGTCGCTTCGCTTTTCGGTTGTACGATGGTTAGTAATCTCACCGCACAACCGCATAATCGTAAATTTCCACCCCTTCTAATACAATAATGTGGAGTTTTTAACGTTTCTTCAAGTAGAATACATGTAAGAAGAGGCTTTTGCCTCGACAACCGAGAAGAATCGTTTTGAAGCAGACACTTCGAAATATTATATATATCTTACTGGTTATGACGAGCATGAGTGCTATTGCTGGAGCAAGCAATAGCGGTGCATTCTCGTCATTAGGTGTATCTGCGCCCGACACGGTGAAAGTGCAGAAGACTGACCATCCACAGGAACTGCATGGAGAAAAGTATGCACTGGACTTGAGAACACCTGAAAACATCAAGCCCGACACCGCTGTGTATGACGAAAAAACGGGCAACTACAAGGTAGGAACAAGGCTGGGTGACAAATTCTTGAGCCAACCTTGGATGCTGACGCCGAATGAATACCTACAATGGTCTGAAAAGCAGTCTTTCAACAAGTATTTCAAGACGCGGAACGACTCCCTGTTCGTGACGAAAGGCAAGGAAAAGTTCGATTTTTCGGACATGCACTTCGACTTAGGTCCTGCCGAGAAGATATTCGGTCCTGGTGGCGTGCAGATTCGTACTCGAGGTAGTGCTGAACTGAAGTTTGGTTACAACTACAAATTCGTTGACAACCCATCGATGGCGGAGCGCAACCGCACCACTAAGGCGTTTGACTTTGACGAGAAAATCAATGCTGACGTGAACGCGAAGGTGGGCGACAAGATGTCGTTCGACATCAGATACAACACAGAATCAACCTTCGACTTCGACTCCAAGAACCTGAAACTGGCCTATGAGGGCAAGGAAGACGAAATCGTCAAGAAGATTGAGGCTGGACACATCACTTTCCCAACGAACTCAAGCCTCATCAAAGGATCCAACTCGCTGTTCGGCGTGATGACAGACTTGCAGTTTGGCCGCTTGAGGCTGCAAGCGGTGGTGAGCCAGAAGAAGTCAAAATCGAAGACTGTCACCAGCCAAGGCGGCAGCCAGTTGTCCACGTTTGACATCCAAGCCTACAACTACGACGAGAACCGCCACTTCTTCCTGGCCCACTATTTCCACGACACATACGACAAGGCCTGCGCCACGTTGCCCAACATCACAAGCGGCATCACCATCAACCGCATTGAGGTGTGGGAAACAAACACTGGTGGCGCAACTGAAAACACACGCAACATCATCGGTCTGGTCGATTTGGCGGAGCAGTCGAAAGTGGGCAACACCACATGGGTCAACGGTGGCACCGCCAATCCCTGCAATGCCAGCAACATGTTGTATTCCAGCATGACGAGCACTTACAACGACTCCCGCAACATGGACCAGACAAGCACCGTGCTGGACAATGTGATGCAGGGAGGCGTAGAGTATGAGAAGGTGGAGAATGCCCGCTTGTTGACATCATCGGAATATGCGCTGAACCAGCACCTCGGCTACATCAGCTTGAAAGCGCCATTGCAACCTAACCAGGCGCTGGCTGTGGCATACGAGTACACCTACAACGGACAGACTTTCCAAGTGGGTGAATTCTCGGCCGACATGAAAGACAACGACAAGGCGTTGTTCGTGAAACTGCTGAAGAACACCAGCAACTCACCCCGCATTGCCAACTGGCACTTGATGATGAAGAACGTCTATAGCCTGAACGCACAGTCGGTACAGAAAGAGAAGTTCAAGCTGGATATCAAGTACTTGAGCGACACAACAGGCGTGAACCTGAACTATATTCCCGAGGAAATGTTCAAGCAGACAACCCTGCTGAAGATGCTGAACCTGGACCGATTGGACGACCACGAGAAAGCGAATCCAAACGGCAAGTTTGACTTCGTGGAAGGCTACACAATTCAAGCACAGACAGGCCGTGTCATCTTTCCGGTTGTAGAACCGTTCGGCGACTGGCTGCGACAGAAAATAGGCAATGACGCCATAGCCGACAAGTACTGCTACGACGAGCTCTACGACTCCACAAAGACGGTGGCGAAACAAGTGGCAGAAAAGAACAAGTTCTCGCTGGTCGGCGAATACAAAGCCTCGAACGGCAGCGTGATTCGCCTCTCCGACGGCTACAGCTACATTCCGCAAGGCTCTGTCACAGTGACAGCTGGAGGCGTGACCCTCACAGAAGGCACCGACTATACTGTCGATTACTCAGGCGGTGTGGTGAACATCATCAACCAGAGCATCATTGATGCCGGCACAAACGTCAGCGTCAGTCTGGAAGACCAAGCCGATTTCTCTACCATGCGCAAGACGATGCTGGGCGTGAACTGGGAATACGACTTTTCAAAGAACTTCAACATAGGCGGCACATGGCTGAAAGTGAGCGAGAAACCACTAACCTCAAAGGTAAGCATGGGTTCAGAGCCTTTGAACAACACGCTGTGGGGACTCCACATGAACTGGAAACAAAACTCGCAGTGGCTGACCAACCTTTTGGACAAGCTTCCATTCCTTGAACTCAGCGCTCCATCCAGCATCTCGTTCACAGGCGAGTATGCCCAGCTGGATGCAGGAACAGCACATGGCACACAGGGAAACGCATCCTATTTGGATGACTTCGAGAACACGAAGACTCCCATTGACGTGAGCAACCCCAAAGAGTGGGTGCTCTCTTCTACGCCATCACACTTGCAATACGGCAAACTGACCAATGATGTGAGATATGGCTACAATCGTGCACGTCTGGCATGGTACAACATAGATCCGCTATTCACACGCCGCTCATCATCGCTTACGCCATCACACATCAAGAATGACCTCGACCAGCTTTCAAACCATTATGTCCGAGAAGTGTACATCCGCGAGGTGTACCCAAACCGCGAGACGAACATGGGCGAAAGCAACACCCTGGACATTCTAAACCTGGCCTACTACCCAAGCGAGCGCGGTCCGTACAACCTTGATACAGACGTGGATGAGAATGCACGGCTGAACGACCCAAAGAAACGCTGGGGCGGCATGATGCGCAAGATAGACACGAGCGACTTCGAAACTAGCAACGTGCAATACATCGAGTTCTGGATGCTCGACCCCTTTATCTACACAAAAGACGACCGACGTTATGGCGGCGACTTCTACATCAACCTAGGTGATATCAGCGAGGATGTACTGAAAGACGGCAAGAAGTTCTACGAGAGCGGCATGCCCGTCAGCTCTGCCTCTACCTACACAGAAACTGCATGGGGACGTGTGCCCAGCGAGAAATCGGTGGTCTATTCCTTCTCGAACGAAAGTGGCGCACGCCAACGTCAAGACATCGGTCTGAACGGTCTGAACAACAAGGACGAACGCACCTTTGGCATCTATGCCGACTACCTGAACGCCATGAAGGGGAAGGTTACTGCCGCAGCCTACGACTCTATCTATGAGGACCCTGCAGGCGACGACTACCACTACTATCGCGGCAGTGACTTTGATGCTGCACACACCTCTATCTTGGACCGCTACAAACGCATTAACTCACCTCAAGGCAACTCACCGAACACCAGCGAATCGGGTGAAAGTTACTCAACCGCCTACAAGAGCCTTCCTGATGCAGAGGACGCGAACTCGGACTACACGATGAATGAGTATGAGAACTTCTTCGAGTACCACGTTAGTCTGCGCCCAGAAGACATGGTCGTAGGCAGGAACTTCATCGTCGATGCACGCGAAACCTCTGTGGGTCTGCGCAACGGCAAGAAAGAAAGCGCCACTTGGTATCAGTTCCGTATTCCTGTAGAGGAGTTCGAAAACAAAGAAGGCAATATCAGCGACTTTTCAAGCATCCGTTTCATGCGTATGTACATGACGGGCTTTGAAGAGCCTATCGTGGTACGTTTGGCCAACCTTGACCTCGTGGCTGGCGAATGGCGGAACTACACCCACACACTCTACACAGGCGAGAAACCCAGCGTAAGTGGCACTTTGGTTCCATCGGCCGTAAATATAGAGGAGAACAATGACAAAACTCCTGTCAACTATGTGTTGCCTCCTGGCATCACCCGCGTGCTTGACCCTTCACAGCCTCAACTCACTCAGGACAACGAGCAGGCATTGGCTCTGACGGTGGAGAATCTGGCCACCGGCGATGCAAGAGCCGTGTACAAAACCATGAACATGGACTTCCGCCACTACAAGCACCTGCAGATGTTTATACACGCCAACGCGCTGGAAGGTGACACAGAGCTGCAGGACAACCAAATGAGCATCTTTGTGCGTATGGGCAGCGACTACAAGAGCAACTATTACGAATATGAGATTCCACTGAAACTGACACCTGCTGGACATTACGACACTTACAGCACACAAGGATGCAAAGCAGTATGGCCTGCAGAGAACATGCTTGACATAGACTTCTCACTCTTCACAGACCTGAAGCATAGCCGCAACAAAGACAGAGCTTCGGGCAAGGCAAGCTACACGGAACTGTACTATATCTATGACCAGGACAACCCCAACAACAAAATAAGCATCATCGGCAACCCATCGCTGGGCGAAATAAAGACCATGATGATTGGTGTGCGCAACAACGGACGCAAAACGGGCGGTGTGGAAGTGTGGGTGAACGAGCTCCGCATGCAAGACTACACAAACGACAGTGGTTGGGCCGCTCAAGGAAATTTGAACGTACAGCTGTCCGACTTGGGATCGGTGAATGTGACTGGGCATGTGGAGACGGCGGGATTTGGCGGCTTAGAGGATGGTGTGAACCAGCGCAGGAATGACAACCTATATGAATGGAGCATCACCACTCAAATAGAGCTGGGCAAGTTCTTCCCCGAGAAGTGGAAGATGACTCTGCCTCTTTACTACTCCTACTCTTGGCAAAAGTTGTCGCCTAAGTACAATCCATTCGATACGGACATGCTGCTGAAGGATGCCTTGAACGAGTGTGCCACATCAGCAGCACGCGACTCTTTAAGCAGCTTGACAGAATCTGTGGTGAAGAACAAGAATTTCTCAATGAGCAACTGGCGTTCTGGTGTACAGAGCCGAAAGCCTATGCCGTATGACCCAGCCAACTTCTCCTTCAGCTACAGCTATAGCCAAAGATACAAAACCGGCGAAACCACCGTATATGAGAACGAAGAGAACTGGAAACTGAACCTGAGCTACAACTATACTCCCAAATATAAAGCATGGGAGCCGTTCAAAAACCTGAAGGGCAAGTCAAAGTGGCTGGACATTCTGAAGGCACAAAACCTCCAGTGGCTGCCACAGAACATAGCCTTCAATACAGACTTGACACGCAGCTACTACGAGTTTCAGGAACGCGACATTGATGCCGGGACGAAACTGCCAGTCACCTTCTCAGATCTTATCCTTTGGAATCGTGACCTGACCGTAAAGTGGGATATCTTTAAGGCTTTGAAGATGTCATGGACTTCATCTACTCACGCTGAAATAGAAGAGCCACATACTGTGGTAAACAAGCACCTCTATCCCGACGAGTATTCAGCATGGAAAGACTCTGTCATCAGAAGCCTGAAGTCATTCGGTCGCCCACTCACCTATCGAAGCACTTTCAATGGCTCATACCAAGTGCCACTGAACAAGATTCCTTTGCTCGACTGGATGACAGCCGATGCTACCTATAACGCGAACTACAACTGGACTCGAGGCACAGAGCTGGAGGATGGAACGTCCTTGGGAAACACCATAGGCACACAGCGCACCGTCAATATCAATGGAAAGATGAACCTGGAAACGCTGTACAAAAAATGGAAGTTTCTGGCTGATACAGAAAAGCGGTTCGCCAGCAACGGACGTAACAACAGCCGCAGCTCGCAAAACAACCGCAACACTACCGCCAAAAGTACAAAGACAAAGGACTCAAAAGACAAAAAGGCGGACAGTAAAAACGGGAAGGATGCTAAAGATGCTTCCAGCAAGGCAGACAGCAAAGAAAACGATGCCAACAAGAGCAGAAAGACCAAAGGCTTCACACAGGAAGTCGTGCTGAACGACTCGACTGGCATCGAAGTAAAACACGGGCAGAATTCCAAGCGTCTCATAGTACGAGCCACAACTAAGAGCGGAAAGACTTATAACCTCTCCTACAAGAAGATTGACGCCAATACCATCAAGGTGAAGAACCATGACACGATTCCCGTGAAGATATCGGTAGTAGCCAAAGCTCCACTGGAGAATGCCTCATGGTATAAGACTGCACAGATTGTGGCACGAGGACTGATGAGCGTACGTAACATCAGCATTTCCTACCGCAACACTTATGCGCTCACACTGCCTGGCTTCAGCACGGAGGTTGGTGACGCATTTGGCCAAAAGAATGTAAACGGCATGCTCTCTCCTGGCCTGGACTTTGCGTTTGGCGCTGTAGGCGACAGATACATCAAGAAGGCAGCCCGCAACGGATGGCTGATGCAAGACAATAGCAACATTACCACCCCTGCTACCACAGCTGCGATGGAGGATTTGCAATTGAGAGCGACACTTGAGCCTGTAAGAGACCTGAAAATAGATGTGAATGCCAGCAGAACGGTGAATAAGACCAAGCGCATTCAGTTCATGTATGACGGCATGCCAACCACTCAAAGCGGTAGCTTCTCCATGACGGTCATCTCCATCGGGTCGGCCTTCGAGTCAGGCGGCAGTATCAACAACAACTACCACTCAAGCCACTTCCAAAAGTTCCTCAATAATCTGCCTATCATCCAAAGGCGATTGGAAAAACGATATGCCTCTGCCACCTATCCAGCCATGGCCGGAGAGGAATGGGCCGGCAAGGCTTATAACCCAGAGAATGGGCATGTGGAACAATACTCCGCTGATGTCATGGTTCCAGCCTTCCTCACGGCTTATTGCGGCGGAAGTCCCGTATCCTCACCACTTGACATTTTCCCTGCATTGGCACGGATGATGCCGAACTGGAGCGTGAAGTATAGCGGCCTGACGAAGCTCTCACCATGGTTCGCCGACCACTTCAAAAGTTTCAACATCAATCACGCCTATAAGAGCATCTATTCTGTAGGCGCTTACAACTCATACTCGAACTTCATGGAGTATATGGGCGACTGGGGATTCATCAAAGATGTAACTACAGGCAACCCTATCCCCAGCTCCATGTACAACGTTTCAACCGTCAGCATCAACGAGTCGTTCTCACCCCTCATTGGCGTGGATATGGCGTTCAACAGCGGCATGACAGCTAAGATGGAATACCGGAAGACACGCACCTTGAACCTCTCCATGACGAGTGTGGCTCTGACAGAGAACTTCTCAAACGACATCGTGGTAGGCCTTGGTTACAAAATCAAAGACCTAAACCTCTTTGGCGCAAAGTCTATACAGAGCATTGAAGGCCGAAAGACAAAAGCTAAGGGAAAGAACTCGAAGGACAAGCAAGACACCAGCAGCCGCACGAGTGCACGTACCCGTGGAGTGAGCCATGATCTGAACATCCGCGCAGACTTCTCTTACCGTCTGCAGAACGCACTGAACCGCAACATTCAAACGGCTGTGACGACTGCCACGAACGGCTCTACCGCCTACAAGATTGCTATATCGGCAGACTATACCTTCAGCCGTCTGCTGACCCTTTCAGGATTCCTCGATTGGCAGAAAAACACCCCATTAGTGTCACAATCGTCATATCCTACTATAACTGCAGACTTCGGATTAAGCATGAAATTCTCTCTGACAAGATAACGGATGGCGCATAGCAAAAGGCATTACCGACCCACCCCACATGACACAATAAGGCAGAGTGAGCATCTTGCAAAATCTTTTTTGCCGTTTCATTTGCTACATAATTTGATTATCATTACCTTTGTGCCAATTCAACATCTCTCATCGTTCAAAACAACGTGCGCACCTATCACCAAGACCAAAAGGAAAAAGTGATGTCCCTCATCAGCACACACGATTGGGACGGACTGGCACACACACTACAAGGCCTCAGCAACATGGACTTGAGGCGCATGGAGCGTGTGATGAGAGAAGAAGTGCTGACGCAATTGCCCAATGATTTATTTTGGGAAACGCTCCTACACATTATTAAATATAAAAGAGCTGCTTTTATCACAAGTGTGGTAGCTGCTGAGCATCTAATCAAAGACCATACCATCAATTTCAGCACCGTCAACACACAGAAACTGTATGAGCATTTAGAAACAAACCACCCTGTCTCGCTAGTGAAACTATGCAATATGGTTATGCCAATGCTCCAAACAGAACAACAAGCTATTGACCTATTTACGACATTCCACATCGTGGACGAGGTTACAAGATTGGGCATTCTACTAAAGACTGATACACCCTTATCCTATTATCTAATCTTCAAAACACTCAAATTGATAGAAGATAAGGCTATTGCACGAAAATGCTGTATGGCATTAATCAAACGACAAGACGACCGAGCCTTCAATGCCGTATGTCTTACCAAAGCATACTTTGGCTTAGACGACTTGCCCGGCCGCTTCTCGCTCAAAATAGAACAATATGAATTAAGCCATATTGATCGGAATTATGAAACGTTTGTGCATGTGCTAGAAGGGAAAAGGCCTAAGATAAACTAAAATGGAAGCGCTAACGCTATACGAGCTGAACGGATTAGTACGCCAAACTTTGGAATTGACGTTGGACAACACCTATTGGGTGCAGGCTGAAATCAGCGAACTGCGCGTGAACCGCCATTGCTACATGGAATTAGTCCAGAAAGACAAATACGGAGGAGGCATGGTAGCAAAAGCACGTGCACAGGTGTGGGCAAACCGATGGGCCTTTTTGAAACCAATGTTTGAACAAACTACAGGGCAAACACTGTCCACCGGCATGCAGGTGCTCGTACAGGTAGAAGTAACATTTCACGAGCTATACGGCTTTTCTCTCAACATTACAGATATAGACCCGACCTATACTCTAGGAGATTTGGCACGAAGACGGCAAGAAATCTTACGACAGTTAGAAGAAGAAGGCATCAGCACCATGAATAAAGAGCTGCAACTTCCCCGCTTGCTACAACGCATTGCCGTCATATCTTCAGCCACAGCTGCAGGTTATGAAGATTTCCGCAATCAGCTGATTCACAACAAAAGAGAACTAGCCTTCAAAACCAAGCTTTATCAAGCAACCATGCAAGGTTACGATGTGGCTGACAGCATCATCTCTGCGCTTAACCGCATCGCTAAAGAGATAGACGAATGGGACGCGGTAGTCATTATCAGAGGAGGTGGCGCCACCTCCGATTTGCAAGGATTTGACTCATTAGAGCTTGCCGAGAACGTGGCCCAATTCCCACTCCCCATCATTACGGGAATAGGGCATGAACGAGACGATACCATCATTGATCTCATTGCTCATACACGCGTGAAGACCCCAACTGCTGCAGCAGAATGGCTTATCCACCACCAAGAGGAAGAATTGGATTTGCTGGAGAGTTTTGCTGCCCGATTGACAGAACAAACCCAACAACTACTCTATAGCGAAAACAATAGGCTTAAGTTACTAGCAGGAAAGGTTCCTCTACTCTACGCACAGGTTAAAGCACATGAAGATTTGAGACTCCATCGGCTTATGACATCTTTGTCAAATTGCTGTATACTATACCTTGAACAAGCTAAAGGAACAATAGAACGACATTATCAGAATCTCTGCCTCCATGCCCCTCTGCTCGTCCAAAATGAAAGGAACCGTATCCTTTTAAACGAAAGCAAGTTGCAGAGCGCAGAACCAAGCCGAATCCTCCGTTTAGGGTTCAGCATTGCACGCATAAACGGCAAAGCAATCAGAAACGCAAACGAGATAAAAGAAGGCGATGAAATAGAGACCATTTTAGCATCCGGTACATTCAAATCAACTATCACATGGACAAAAAAATGACATATGAACAGGCCATAAAGCGCCTAGAACAAATTGTAAAACAGATAGAAAGCGGAGAAACAGACATTGATTCGCTCACTGCAAATTTAAAGGAGGCAAAATGCCTTGTAGGATTCTGCAAAGAGAAGTTGACAAACGTGGAGACCGAGGTTAAGAAATGTCTCGATTTGTAAAAAAAACGTAATTTATTCCATACAAACTTGGCAGTCACGATTCTTTTTTATACCTTTGCAAGGAAATTTAGAGTCTATACGCATTATATTCAATGCATAAAGTGAGACACTAGTAACTCGAAGACAACGAGATAATTGGTAATAACTAACAATGGAGAAAACTCTTGTAATTTTAAAACCAGGTGCAGTGCAGCGCGCACTCGTAGGCGAAGTAACAGCCCGCTTTGAGCGCAAAGGACTGCGTTTGGCAGGTATGAAAATGATGCAGCTCACAGACGAGCTTCTCAATGAGCACTATGCCCATTTAGCCGAGAAGCCCTTCTTTCAGCGCATCAAGAACTCAATGATGGCATCTCCTGTTGTTTGCTGTTGTTACGAAGGTGTTGACGCTGTTGAAACCGTGCGCTCGATGACAGGTAGCACCAACTCAAGAAAAGCTGCCCCCGGAACTATCCGTGGGGACTTCGGCATGAGTTTCCAAGAGAACATTATCCACACCTCGGACTCGCCTGAAAATGCAATTATTGAGTTAAACCGCTTCTTCAAGCCTGAAGAAATCTTCGATTACACACCAGGAGTCTTCCAATACTTGTATGCCAATGATGAGTATTAACACAACCCATTTCACTATATCTAACTCTACTAAAACCCATAGAACCGTGATTATAAGCAACATTTCAAAAGCAATAGGAATTGTCCTCTTCTCAATGGTTTCACTGAGCAGCTTTGCACAAGATGCCATTGCAAGACAGGCACCATCCGATAGGCGACTGAAAGACATCCGAAACGTCAAACTCAACAATACAGCAGCTCTTTCTGCTGACCTCAATAACCCCGCAGCCAACATCTATACCGATTGGACTGAAAACATTAGAGGTTGCAGCGGCGTTGTCCCCGCCAATTACAAAATAGACTTGAGAGGATTCTGTATGCCAACCCCTAGCAGAAAGGTCAACTCTCTATTCGGTCCACGTTGGGGACGCCAGCATGAAGGGCTTGATATCAAGGTCTATATTGGTGACACAATCCGTGCCGCATTCGATGGAAAGGTACGCATTTGCAAATACAATGGGCGTGGCTACGGCTACTACTTAGTACTGCGCCACCCAAATGGTTTGGAGACGCTCTATGGACACTTGAGCAAGCAACTCGTGAAGAAAGATCAAATCGTTCGTGCCGGAGAGCCTATTGGCTTAGGCGGAAACACAGGAAAATCCTCCGGTTCTCACCTCCATTTCGAGACACGTGTATTGGGACAGCCCATCAATCCCGCTTTGCTTTTCGACTTCGAGCACCAAGACGTGACAAGCGACTTTTATGTGATACGGAATGGCATTAGAAATGGAAGCCTCGCTGCACGTACCGCCAACCAGATGGGAGCCAACGAAAACCAGCACACAATGGCATCCGCCGCTAACACAAACGACAGAACTACAGACTCTTCAGAAGAAAGCGCTGAAACAAAGCAGAATGCGGTCAACAAGCAGTCTTCAAGAAAGAAAACAAACAATAAGGCTGTTTCGTATTCCGTAAAGAAGGGTGATACACTCTTTTCCATTGCACGTCAACACGGCACAACCGTAGAGAAGCTCTGCCGTCTCAATGGCATTAAATCCACCTCTATCCTGCGTACAGGACAGACCATCAAGTGCTCATAAGCAGAGCTCACGCATAGATTCAATATGCCACACAATAGCAGGCACCAAGTTTACGCTTGGTGCCTTTTTTGTGTACGCACCCACATGGAAAACAAAAGAAAACGTAGTTTTTCTTTGTTTTGTGCGCACATAGTCGTAACTTTGCAGTTCATAAGCAGGATTATGGATACTCAGCAACAATTCAAGCAGGCCATGGCAGGATGTCGCGACATCTTCTGCAAGAAACTACACGATTATGGAGCTGCGTGGCGCATCTTACGTCCATCGTCGGTGACAGATCAGATATTCATCAAAGCCAACCGCATTCGTAGCCTTGAGACCAAAGGCATCTCATGGGTAGGCGAAGGCATCTATCCTGAATTTCAGGCCATTGTCAACTACGGCATTGTGGGGCTCATACAATTAGAGTTGGGTTATGCGGAAACTGAAGACATGGACGCTGAACATGCAATGGAATATTATGACAAGTATGCCCAAACAGCACTAGAACTGATGCTGCGCAAGAATCACGACTATGATGAAGCATGGCGTTCTATGCGTATCAGCAGTTACACCGACCTTATCCTCATGAAGCTGAACCGCACGAAACAGATTGAAGGCAACGATGGCCAGACGCTTATTTCAGAAGGCATCGATGCCAACTATCTTGACATGATCAATTATTCTGTTTTCGGCCTAATCAAATTAGCAGAACATTCCGAATCCGCAACCTCCCTTATAGAGAAAGATGACGCAGCAAACTAAAACGCTGGCCTTGACCGTTGCGGTAAATATTTGCCGCCTTCTATTAGCCGCCACTTTCATCTTCAGCGGCCTCATCAAAGCAAACGACCCATTGGGGACGGTCTACAAACTACAGGACTATCTACTGGCTATAGCTTGGTTTCAACTGCCTGACACTTTCTTGCTCGGATGCGCTGTCATCCTCGCGTTCTTTGAATTCACTTTAGGCGTATATTCACTATTTGGCATATACAGGAAGGGGACTTCTCGCATTACCGTCGTATTCATGATACTGATGACACTTCTGACGGTTTACATTGCCATTGCGAATCCCGTATCCGACTGTGGCTGTTTCGGTGATGTCATTATCTTAAGCAATGCAGCAACCCTCATCAAAAACATAGTACTGTTAGCTGCCGCTATGTTCGTCTGCCGCTATTACCGACTTCAAAAGGACTTCCTCACGCCCAACCTCCAATGGCTCGTCATGTTCCTGTCGCTATGTACCATCATCGGCTATGCCATCTATTGCATCATTTGCCTACCTCTATTTGATTTTCGACCATACAAAGTGGGCACAAACTTGCAAGAAGTAGTGATGAACAATAATAAGCCGAGATTTGATATTGCAATCATCTACGAGAAAGATGGGCAGACACTTACTTTGACTGCAGAGGATGAAGATCCAGACTCCACATGGACTTACGTAGAGACACGCCGCATCCCTCATACGGGAACCGACTTAGCCGCATCTGACTTCTATGTTACCAATATGGAAGAAGAAGATATTACACCCGAAATTCTTCTCAATGAGGGCTACACCTTCTTGCTCATTATCCCCAATCTACGAAATGCGGATGAAGGCTGTATTGACAAGGTTAATGCCATCTACGAATATACGCAAGACCATCAATTGGGGTTCTACTGCCTCACGGCTTCTTCCGGGGCTCGCGACCAACGCTATTGGCGTGACCACACCGGTGCCGAATACAGCTTCTCGCTGGCTGAAGAGCGGATGCTGAAGACAGTAGTGCGTGGGCAGCCAGGCCTTGTGCTCCTTCATAATGGAGTTATCCTAAAGAAATGGAGCAACTACAACCTGCCTAAAGAAGAAGATTTGAAACAATTCCTCCAATGAGAGAGAGCAAGAGATAATGATAAGGAGGAAAGAAACGAAACAGAAAGAGAAAGAGAAACAAAATAACATATACGTTTAACTCAAAAAAAACTAAAACACTATGGCAAAGAAAATTGTTGCTGGAAACTGGAAGATGAACAAGAATCTCCAGGAAGGTATCGAGTTGGCAAATGGCCTCAATGAGGCTCTCGCTGCAGACAAGCCAAACTGCGATGTAATCATCTGCACTCCATTCATTCACCTTGCAAAAGTGTCTGAAATCATCGACCACAAGGTGATTAACCTTGGTGCAGAAAACTGCGCAGACAAGGCTTCAGGCGCTTACACAGGCGAAGTTTCTGCCGAGATGGTCAAATCTACAGGCGCCGAGTACGTTATCCTTGGCCACTCTGAGCGTCGTGAGTACTACAACGAGACTCCAGAAATTCTGAAGGAGAAAGTTGAGCTGGCTCTCGCCAATGGCCTGAAGGTAATCTTCTGCATCGGTGAGTCTTTGGCACAGCGCGAGGCTAACGAGCAGAATGCCGTTGTAAAGGCTGAGCTTGAAGGCAGCGTGTTCCACCTTTCTGCAGATCAGTTCAAGAACATCGTGATTGCATACGAGCCAATCTGGGCTATCGGCACAGGCAAGACTGCTACAGCAGAGCAAGCAGAAGAGATTCACGCATACATCCGTTCAGTTGTTGCTGAGAAGTATGGCAAGGAAATCGCAGCTGAGACTTCTATCCTCTACGGTGGTTCTTGCAAGGCTTCGAATGCACCTGAGCTCTTCGCAAAGCCAGACATTGACGGTGGCCTCATCGGTGGCGCATCTCTCAAGGTGGCTGACTTCAAGGGCATTATTGACGCCTGGAAATAATTCCACACACTCTCATGTACGATGCACGACTCTACCCCGCACGGGCACTCGTGCATCGTACATACTCATTTCATGCAATCGAAGACGGCAATAGACAACGCTAACTTTCAACTCAATCGTTCACAATGAAAAAGCTTCTTTCACTCACCCTTATCTTCCTTTTGTGTGCTATCACCATGTCTGCGCAGAATTTCACCGACCACCTAAAGAGTAAAGTGGCGGGGCAAGGCACAGTGACGGTACACCAAGACTCCATCATCGATGACATGGTGAATGGGAAAAAGCAATATTCCCCTGAGAAGAAAGAGTCTCCTAAAGACTTGCCAGGCATACAGAAAGGGAAGAAGACCCGCGCACGCGGCTACCGTATCCAAGTCTATTGGGGAGGAAGCACAACGGCCGACGAGACCAATGCCCGCCGCGCTGGTGCCCGTGTCACTACCGTTTTCCCTGAGCTACAAGCCTACACTAATTTCGGTTCCCCCAATTGGCATTGCCGTGTAGGCGACTTTGCCACCCGAGAGGAGGCCGTCGAATACCTTGACAAGCTTCGTGATGCGCGCCTTGCCCAAGGAGCCATCATTGTCAAGAGCGAGGTGTTCATCTACCAATAACTACTACAAGAACGAAATGAACAAAGAAGAACAGATAGAGATTCTCAAGACCTCCTGCTTACAAACTCTTGAGGCTATAGGCGAAGATTCACAACGCGAAGGTCTGGCGAAAACGCCAGAGCGTGTGGCACGAACCCTTCTTGACCTCACGAAGGGCTACACGATGGATCCCATTGCTACGTTGAAGTCCGCCATGTTCCAGGAAGACTACAACCAGATGGTAGTCGTAAAAGACATTGAGTTCTATTCCTTGTGCGAGCACCACATCCTGCCTTTCTTCGGAAAGGTACATGTGGCTTACATTCCCAATGGCCATATTGTTGGACTAAGCAAGATTCCGCGCATGGTTGACATATTTTCTCACCGCTTGCAAGTGCAGGAGCACCTCACCAAGCAGATTTGCGAGTGCCTTCAGCAGGCTCTCAACCCGCTTGGCGCCATTGTTGTGATAGAGGCACAGCACTTGTGTGTCCAGATGCGTGGTATTGAAAAGCAAGGTTCTACCACACAAACCATGTACTATACAGGCGTTTTCGAAAACATCGAGAAGCGCAAAGAATTCTTAAGCCTAGTTAGGAATTAAGAGCTAAGGAATGAGGGATTTCCATGCGTCCAGCAAGGGTGTCCCGTTCCTATCCACCAATTCCTTAATTGATATGATACCACAATCCACCATCGACCGTATTATCGACGCCGCCAACATTGTTGATGTCGTTTCCGATTACGTCACGCTTCGCCGTGCTGGTGCAAGCTACAAAGGATTGTGTCCATTCCACGACGACAAAACTCCCTCATTCTCTGTCTCTCCGGCCCGTGGTGTATGCAAATGCTTCAGCTGTGGCAAGGGCGGCAACTCTGTCCATTTCATCATGGAGATGGAACAGATGAGTTATGTCGAAGCACTGAAACATTTGGCCAAGAAATACGGCATCCCCGTCGAAGAGGAAGAGATGACCGATGAACAGCGGCAGAAGATGAACGAGCGTGAAAGCATGTTCGCTGTCAACGAATGGGCCGCCAAGTATTTCAGCCAAACCATGATGAATGCCCAAGACGGACGCGCCATCGGACTTGCGTACTTCCGCAGCCGTGGTTTTCGCGATGATATCATTGCCAAGTTCCGTCTCGGTTTCTGCCTCGACAGCCCCGATGCCATGTCGAAAGAGGCGAAGGCAAAGGGCTATAACGAGAAATACCTCATTGACACAGGCTTATGCGTTAAAAGGGACAACGGCACCATCTATGACCGCTTCCGCGGACGCGCCATGTTCCCATGGATAGCTGTCAATGGGAAAGTCGTTGCTTTTGGTGGTCGTGTGCTTGATGCACGCACCAAGGGGGTCAACCAAAAGTATGTCAATTCACCCGACTCCATCATCTATCACAAAGCCAACGAACTTTACGGAATCTTTCAGGCCAAGAAGCAGATAGCCAAGGAAGATATGGTTTATATGGTGGAAGGCTACACCGATGTGCTGGCCATGCACCAGTGTGGCATCGAGAACGTAGTGGCCAACTCGGGCACTGCGCTGAATGAAGCACAAATCCACCTGCTCCACCGCTTCACCAACAACATCACCCTCCTTTATGACGGTGACGAGGCTGGCATCCATGCAGCCACACGCTCCACTGATATGCTCCTTGCCGAGGGCATGAACGTGAAGATACTCCTCTTGCCCGATGGCGATGACCCTGATAGTTTCTCACGCAAGCATAATGCGCAGGAGTTCAAAGAATATGTGGCTGCTCACCAGACCGACTTCATTCTCTTCAAGACCAATCTCCTGCTGAAGGATGCACAGCGCGACCCCATCAAGCGCGCCCAGCTCACCGAGGACATCGTGAAGAGCATTGCTGTCATTCCCGACGAAATCATCCGCTCCACCTATGTGCACGAGTGCGCAGAAATCCTCAACATGGAGGAAGCCATTCTCATGCGAGGCGCCAACAAGAACCGTGCAGCCATCCTTGAGAACCTGAAGAAAGAGGCACAGCGCGAGCGTGAACGCCAGGCACGACTGCTGGAGCAATCCGCTGCCACAAGTGACACTCCTGCGACCACGGCTGCTATGCCCCCACTGCCGAGCGACATATCCGACGACATACCGCCGATGGAGGCAATGCCACCCGTGGAAGAAGCTCCAGCCATTGCCACGCCGCTTGCCACCAAGCAAGGTTTGGCAGAGCAACGCTTCTATGGGCTTGAGCGCTTGATTCTCACCCTTGTCACCAGATATGGAGAGCAGCTCATTGACGGGCAGGACGCTGAGGGCAATCCTACACAGACTCCATTGGCCACCTTCGTGCAGGGTGACCTCAACTACGATGGCATCCAGCTCCGCTCACCTCTCTATGCCAAGATGCTCTCGCTGGCCAGTCAGCACGCCAGCGATCCTGGCTTCGTGGCTAGCAAGTTCCTGATGAACAACCAAGATGAGGAAGTAAGCCGTGAAGCCGTTGACCTCATCAGCGACCGCTATCAGCTGAGCAGCGGTAACCAAATGACCCAAACAGAAGATGAGCTGAAGGTCACCTACCTCTCTCGACTGCTTCTTGACTACAAGAATGCCATTATTGAAGAGGAACTCCGGCAGTGCAGCTCCGACCTTACCCGTCCAGAAGTAAAGAACGACGCCAACCGCCTGATGGACACCATACGCCAAATTAAAGAACTGAGCGAAACCCAACGGCAACTCGCCAAGCTACTAGGCGACCGAGTCGTTGTCAAATAAACACATCATGAAACAATCTACAATCTTTTACCTAACTCTGCTACTCGTGCCTGCATTGATACCTACAAAAGGTTGGGCACAGAATCCACCACTTGTTTATCCCGTAGAGCACACTGGCAAGCACTTTGCCAAGCCTGTGATGCCCGAACCTGACCAACTGCCCGTCATCCGCGAATTGCCTGATGCATTAGAAGGCGTGGCCAGTTTTTCCGATTGGGCAAAACGCCGCAGCGACATCAGCCACATGATTCAGCACTATGGTATCGGCACCAAGCCATCCGTTGAGGCCCAGCAAGTCAAAGCTCACATGGAAGAAGACACTCTGGTAGTTGATGTAACCGTAAACGGACAGACGCTCACCCTGCGTTCCGAGATACGCTACCCAAAGGTGGGCCAGCCACCCTATGCCCTCATGATTGGCACGAGCATGATTTCGCTGCCTCGGCAACTTTTTGAGGAGCGTCCTATTGCCACCATGACCTTCCACGAGAAGCAAGTCAACGACTACGGCCAGTTTGGCAAGCACCACGAACGCGGCGAGCACCCCTTCAACCGCCTCTACCCCCAATTAACAGCCAATGGCGCATACAGCGAATGGGCCTGGGGCCTCAGCCGCCTCATCGACGGCCTTCAGCAGCTCGGTCCCGAAGTGACCAAGATTGACACCCAGCACATTGGCGTGACGGGATGCTCCTATGCCGGCAAGATGGCACTCTACTGCGGCGCCTTCGACGAGCGTGTTGCTCTCACCATTGCCCAGGAGCCGGGCGGCGGCGGCGCTGCGGCATGGCGCAAGTCGCACGAATCGACCGAGAAAGTGGAGGACATTGACAAAACGGACTACCACTGGTTCATGGAGAGCCAACGCGACAATTTCCGCGGCGACTCCGTCTATCGCCTCCCCTATGACCAGCACGAACTCTGCGCGATGGTCTGCCCTCGTGCGCTGCTCCTGCTTGGCAACCCCGACTATGTATGGCTTTCCGACCGCGCCATGCTCCCTTCGGCCGAAGCAACCAAGAAGGTATGGGAGCGTTTCGGCATCGGCGACCGCATGGGCTGGAGCATCGTAGGCGGACACGGACACTGCCAACTGCCCGAGCGTCAATGGCCTGAGGTACAAGCATTCATAGACCGTTTCCTCTTGGACCGTCCTGCAGACACCTCCAACATCCAAATAGCAGAATTCTAAGTTTTGACTTTCTCATACACCCATATCTCCGATTGCGCGTCCTTCACATCAAATGTGGAGGACGTTCTTTTTGTCCACACCACTCTACTCCACAGGCAGAGTTGGAATTCTTCCGTTCAGGAAGTCGTTCACAAGTTAGGAACAATTATTCATAAGTTTGGAATAATTATTCGCAAGTTATGAATAATTGTTCATAACCTATGAATAACCAAGATGCATCGCCGAGAATTAGCCTATACCTCACTGAATCCGCTGCATTCATGCCCTTCCAAGAGAAAAAAGAAGGTTTGTTTTGTTCTTCATCCAAATTATGCTACCTTTGCAATGCGATGAACATCCTCAGCCAAGACATCAAATACCTGCAAGGTGTGGGACCCAACCGCGCCTTGCTCCTCGCCAACGAACTGGGCATCACCACCGTTGGCGACCTCTTGGCATATTATCCTTATAAATATGTGGACCGCAGCCGCATCTACCGAATCTGCGAGATAGACGGCAACATGCCCTACGTGCAGCTCTGCGGACAGATATTCTCCTTCGACTCGATGGGCGAAGGACGCAACAAGCGACTCATCGCGCACTTTTCCGACGGATCGGGCGCCATTGACCTGGTGTGGTTCCAAGGCATCAAGTATGCCGCCAAAAGCTATGACTGCTGCAAGCCTTACATCGTCTTCGGCAAGCCTACCGTATTCAACGGGCACATCCAAATAGCTCATCCGGAAATAGAACCAGCTCCAGAATACCTGAAAGCCCAAGCACGCACAACGGGAGACCTGTTTGAAGGAAACAGTCCGAACGCCAACCTGCACGAAAAGGAGATTGATGCACAACCCACCGTGTTCAAAGGCTTATGCCCATCCTACAACACCTCCGAGAAGATGAAACGCAGCGGACTGAACTCCGCTGCTATGGCGAAACTCACCGCCAATATGTTCAAGCTGCTCAAGGAGCCACTGGCCGAGACGCTTCCCCCATACATCGCGCAGCAGCACCACCTCATGTCTTATGACGACGCGGTGCGCAACATACACTACCCTTCATCACCCGAAGCCCTTCGGCATGCACAGCTGCGACTCAAGTTTGAAGAACTCTTCTACGTGCAGCTCAACATTCTGCGCTATGTGAAAGACCGCCAACTGAGGTATCGCGGCATCATGTTCAGCACCATCGGAGAACATTTCAACGGATTCTTCTTCAACCACTTGCCTTTCGAGTTAACCAATGCCCAGAAGCGAGTCATCAAAGAAATACGGGCTGACATGAAATCGGGACGACAGATGAACCGGCTTCTGCAAGGCGACGTGGGAAGCGGCAAAACGCTGGTGGCACTCATGGTGGCACTCATCGCCATCGACAATGGCTACCAGGTCTGCATCATGGCGCCCACAGAGATACTGGCAGAGCAGCATCTTGACACCCTGCGCGAGTTCTTGGGCGACCTTCCCATCAGGGTTGAACTGCTCACCGGCACAGTGAAAGGAAAGAAGCGAACCGCTGTGCTCGAAGGGCTGGTAAGGGGCGAAATCCACATCCTCGTGGGCACCCATGCAGTCATCGAGGACAATGTGCTCTTCCATAAGCTGGGGCTCGTAGTAATTGACGAGCAGCACCGCTTCGGCGTGGCACAGCGTGCCAAGCTATGGATGAAAAACAGCGTGCCGCCTCATGTCCTCGTCATGACCGCCACCCCTATTCCCCGCACCCTCGCCATGACTCTCTACGGCGATCTCGATGTCTCAGTCATTGACGAGCTGCCACCTGGCCGAAAGCCCATTCGCACCGTCCATATGTTCGATGCCCACCGCCCTCGCATCTACCAGCTCATGAACCGCGAGCTACAGCTAGGACGGCAAATCTACATCGTCTATCCACTCATCAAGGAAACAGAAAAGATGGACCTGAAAGACCTTGAGGCAGGGTTTGAGGAAATCAGCAAAGCCTTCCCCGGCTACAAGGTGAGCAAGGTGCATGGCAAGATGAAGCCTGCCGATAAAGATGCAGAAATGCAACGTTTCGCCAACCACGAAACTCACATCCTCGTCTCTACCACCGTTATCGAAGTAGGCGTCAACGTGCCCAATGCATCGGTCATGATTATCGAGAATGCCGAACGCTTCGGACTCAGTCAGCTTCACCAGCTGCGAGGACGTGTGGGCCGAGGAGCCGACCAAAGCTACTGCGTGCTCGTCACCAAGTTCGAAATAGGCGAGACCACACGCAAGCGCATCCAAGTGATGGTGGACACAACCGATGGCTTCGAAATAGCCGAGCAAGACCTCAAACTGCGAGGCCCAGGCGACCTTGAAGGCACGCAGCAGTCGGGCATGGCATTCGATCTCAAGATAGCCAACCTCGCCCGGGACGGCCAAATCCTCACCATTGCCCGAGACACAGCCCAAGCAGTCATCGCCTCCGACCCCGAAGAACGCAACCCACAAAACGATATCCTCTGGCGAAGGCTGCGTGAACTGCGGAAAAGCAACATCAACTGGGGCGCTATCAGCTGACATCTGAGAACAGACACCAGAAAATGAATGTCATCCTAATCATTGCCGCCTAGAAAACCCACAAGCATCCAAAACCATACAACCGATGAAGAACAGAACAATACGATTCATAACCATCTGCCTCACCTTATTGTGCACTACCACAATCTTCGGCCAGGAGAGTGAAGAAACGGGCACGCTTACAGCATTAGACTCCCTAAAGGCTCTGAATGACTCCATCGTCAATGAGCTGCGCAGTCAGGTGCAGGAGCTGAAACTGCGAGGCATCATGATGCAAGAGCAGCTGGAACGAACCGGCAAGAACGCCAAGGAAGACTCGCTGCGACAGGCAGCCCGCAAAGCGCGCGTAGATTCACTGCGCAACGTCACCACAGGCGCCCCCCTCATTATCGATGGAGACACCCTTCTGGTCATCTACGCCCGCAAAGGAGGCATGCTGCCCCAAGCCCGTGTAGCTGCAGCAAAAAGCAAGATTAATGACGTGGGCAAACGTCTGACAATGTTTGTGGATTCCATCTATGTGTTTGACAGCGAAGTCTCCTCCGACGTGATGGTGGGTGAAGACGTCATCCTAAGCGTCACCGACCTGGATGCCCTATGGATGGGCACCGAACGTCTCGCCCTGGCCGAACAATACCGCAATATCATCAGCAAGAAAGTGCATGAGCTGCACGACACCTACGGATTGCAACAGAAACTACAAAGCATAGGATGGGTGGCACTCATCATCGCTGTAATGGTGCTTCTCATCTGGGGCATCATCTGGCTCTTCCGTCTCTGGAAATTCAGCATCACACGCAAATTGCTACGCACCATCAAGTCTGTCAGCATCAAGAACTATCCGCTACTTGACACGCACCGCCTCGGCATCGCCATCGTATTCGTATTAAACCTGGTCCGGCTACTATTCATCTTTCTCGTGCTGCTCATCGCAGTGCCGCTCATGTTCTCCATTTTCCCCGAGACCAAAACTTTCACCTACACCGTCTTCAGCTTCGTTTGGAACCCACTCACAGACATCTTCAAGTCCATTGTAGCCTATCTGCCCAAACTCTTCAAGATAGCAGTCATCATCTTCTGCTTCCACTATCTGCTGAAGCTCATACGCTATTTCGCCAACGAAATTGCCGCAGGAAGACTCAAAATCAACGGATTCTACACCGACTGGGCCATGCCCACCTACACCATACTGCGCATCTTACTCCACTCCTTCATGCTCGTCATGATATGGCCGCTATTGCCAAGCTCAGACTCAGAGATTTTCCAAGGCGTTTCTGTCTTCATCGGCGTAGTCGTGTCATTAGGCTCCACCTCCGTGGTGGGCAACGTGATGGCAGGACTTGTAATGACCTACATGCGTCCTTTCCATATCGGCGACTTCATCCGCTTTGGAGACACCGACGGCGAAGTCATCGAGAAAAGCATGCTTGTCACCCGAATACGCACACGCAAGAACGAAATCATCACTATCCCCAACTCTAACCTGCTAGGAGCACAGACGTCCAACTTCACCTCGTCCGCCCACCGCTATGGCGTCATCGTCCATACAAAAATCACCATCGGATATGACGAGCCCTGGAAGAAGATTGAACAGCTCCTGCTCAACGCTGCCGATGCCACCGATGGCATCAAGCGCACCCCAAAACCGTTCGTGCGCATCACATCACTTGACGACTTCTATGTGGAATATGAAATCAATGGATACACAGAACGTACAAAGTCCATCCCTGTCATCTATTCCACGCTTCACCAAAACATCCTTGACTGTTTCCACACAGCAGGCGTGGAAATCATGTCGCCTCACATCGAAGCCTTACGCCACGACTTACCCATACAGATTCCCCAAGAAGACCTACAACAAAAAGAGCCATAAGCCCCCCTTTTGACGAAAATAACCAAATCGGAATCTATCTCAACAGAAAACCTGTTGAACGGAGTGAATTGAGCAAAGTTGCCTGTCTGGTGGAGCAGCCCAGCCCCAAAGATGCCTGTTATAATAAAATAGAGTGAGCCCCAAAAGTGTTTTACGCAACTCTCGGGGCTCACTTCATTTGCCGTTTGAAGGCTTTATCTCACTTCCTTCCGTTGAAATGCTTCTCCAAACGCTTATATTCTTTCTTGGTCAATCGCATGAAACTACCATGCTGAGGAGCGGTGACACCCTCTATATCTACTGGATCATGAAAACCCTTTAGGTATTCGTCAGCCTGACAAATACGGTAGTGCCGAGGACGGTCGCTGTACTGAATGTAGGCCACACGCCAGCCTTTCTCTCCCACAATCTGAAAGGCGCTGCTGCCCTCACACTTCTTTTTGCCTTCAAAACTGACAAAGTCATGTTCGTCTGGCTCAGGCCAGGGACCTGTCAGTTTATCAGCCTTCGTCTGGAAGATACCCGGATGTCCGCCTTCCTTCTTGATAAGCATATGATACTTGTTATCACTCTCCAGATAATTGATGTCAGCATCAATGGTAGCATAGCCCCAATCAAAGAGCACACGCGGCTTGGTCAACTTCGTGAAACTCTTGTCGGCATAACTATACACCATGCGGTCATACGTGTCGCTCTCGTTGAAGCTCCAAATGGAATAGTAGATAAAGTAACCGCCCTTCTCACCGTTCGCCCACACATAATCTGGATCCCAAAAGACTTGTGGAGCCCATACACGGTTGATCTTGCTCCAGTCGGCAATAATGTCAGGGCTCTCAGGGTCGCAGAAGATAGCGTTGCCTTTACGGAAGTCGAAAGTCGTAGAAGTCCAATGGATAAGGTCATCGCTCTTAAGCAAATCGATGCCATAATTATACCATTCATGGCTCTTCGCAACACACATATCTGTCGTCACCATCAAATAGCCTTTTCCCGAATCGGACTTGCGACATACATAAGCATCACGCTGACCACCTTCAATGCCAGCCAATTGCGAAGCGTCCATCACAGCCTTGCCCTCATTGAGGTCATGGTAATGAAGCCCATCACGACTGAGTGCATAAGCGGTAAATTCACCCTTGTCACTCATATGGCAATAGAGATAACCATATGTACCCTTCTGCAAGTTTTGGGCAGAGAGACTCAAAGCAGAAAGCCCCATAAGGAGGCTTGCCAAAAATGTTCGTGCTTGTATCATACAAATGTTTCGTTTGGGTTAGTGGCTACAAAGATAAAGATTCTTTGCCATATCCCAAACGAAACATGCTGTTTTCTCAGAAGGAAAAAGATAGATTAATTTATCTTTGCCTTATTTTCACTAGCTGCTACCCCCTCTGGTTGTACCGTCGGATTCTATGTAGAGCTGTAAGTTGTTTCCAGTTTATTTCTGTTCCATACACCTACCACCTGTTTTCCTGATGCGGTGCGGTAGATTCCATATCCATGGCGAAGACCTTCATGGAAGTGTCCTACATAGACAGCGCCATTAGCAGTGATGTAGGTACCCTCGCCCTCAAATTCAGAATTGACGAACTGACCTTGATAGCAAGAGCCATTGGCAAACATGTAGCGACCCTCACCTTCTTTTTCGCCATTTACCCAATTGCCGGCATACACATCACCGTTAGCATAGCGATAAGTGCCCTGACCATTGCGCTGGTTATTCTCATAGTGTCCTGCATACATATCACCATTGGCTGCATGGAAGATGCCTTCACCTGAGCGCACGTCAGCAGTCCACTCGCCTTCATAAATATCTCCGTTTCCCCAACGAAGCACACCGCGACCTTCGCGCTTTCCGTCACGCCACATACCTTCGTATACATTGTTCGATTCAGCATAATATGCTGCTCCATCCATGCTCTGCTTGCTACCACGGAAATAACCTTGATAGATATCTCCATCAGACCATCTATAAATGCCATAACCGTCCATCTTCCCGTCTTTCAACTCTCCCTCATACATATCTCCATTAGCCCATATACATATATTACGACCTTGGTCTAAAACCTTCTTCGTCTTATTGTGCATAGGATCTTGAGGCTTCGGAAGCGGAGGGTTTTCAGCTAAAACAAAGCTTGAAGCGATAAGCCATGTTAACAAATATGTACAGATTCTTTGCATACTAGTAGGTTGATTAGTTATACACAGAGAGTTAGATTTTGCCCTTTTGTTTCGAATAGCATCGCAAATGTATAGAGTTTTCGTTCTCCAACAAAATAAAAAGATACAAAAAATGCCTTCAAACTATAAAAAACAGACATTTTGACCAAATAATGTAACGATTTTCGGTGTTTTTTCTATAAATAGAGAACAAAACAGCCTCTACAACAACGCAGAAGCGATAGCAAGGTCAAAAGGTGTTGTGATTTTGATATTTTCGCGATTTCCGGACACTAGAGTGACGCGATGCCCGAATTTCTCCACCACAGAGGCATCATCGGTAAAGACTTCTGCAACAGTCTGAAGTGAACCCTCTAAATACTTCGCCAAACAGGGCTGATTATAAGCGGCACGCAGCAAGGATGCGGAAAAAACTTGAGGGGTTTGCACAAGACGATATTCAGAACGAGGTACCGTTTTTGAATCCTTATCGCTAACGATATAACGAATTGTCTCCACAACATTAATGACAGGAACAGCAGCTTCTGTACGAGCGGCTGCTTCATATGTGGCCTGAATTGTTTCAAAGGAAACAAAAGGGCGCACGCCGTCATGAACACCAACAAGGGTTGCAGCCGGCGATACTTTTGCGAGGCCATTCTTGACGGAATGGAAACGGGTTTCACCGCCATTGGCTAATGTGTAAGGCTGTGAGAAGTTATACTTTTCGCAAAGTTCTCGCCAATAGCCTTGCTGGCTCTCGGGCAGAACTAACACAACCTGAATTGTTGCGTCAAACTGGAGAAAACGGTCTATGGTGCGCATCAGAACCGGTTTCCCACCTATGGGCAAAAATTGCTTGGGGATATCCCCACCCATGCGAAGTCCCTTGCCTCCTGCTACTATAATGACGGCGTTCATTTTCTTTATTATACTATAAATATCAATCGTCTCACGCGTTCATGCCTCCAGAAATGCGGCTAAAGTCCCCTTAAATGATGTACAAGTTCCTTAGGGGAAACTCATGCCCCTTTGAACTACAGACAAGTCAATAGGGGAAAACAGTCATTCTGGTTGGGAATTATTGAGGACTCAACTATTAGCATCAGCTGTAGAGTGCAAATGCCAGCAGATAAGCTAATGCCAATGACCAACAATAAACCAATCAACAACATCTATTAATTGGCAACTGTCAAACATTAACTGACATTCGTCAACTATAATAAATCAGCTATCAGCCAAAAGCTATCAGCTGTCAACTAAACATCATGCCTTGCCTCAGCTGATCGGCCACCTCCTTGCCACAGAAATGCTCCACGAGCATGTATCCAAGTGGAAGGGCAGCAGCAGGACCTTTGCCTGTGAACATGAGTCCATCGTGCTCTATGAGGTCGGCTGTGTAATTGGCACCAATGAGATACTGCTCAAAGCCTGGATAACAAGTCATGCGCTTGCCTTGGGCAAGGCCTAAGTTACCAAACACCATTGGAGCAGCGCAGATTGCTGAGAGGGCTTTTCCTGCAGCATGATGATCAAGAATGACCTGACAAAGTTCCTGATGAGCATTGAGATTTGCTGCACCAGGCATGCCACCAGGAAGGAACAGGAGGTCGGCATCTGTATAGTCGTTGTCGGCAAACATGGAATCGGCAACAACGTCTATGCCATGAGCACCTGTAACGGTGAGTTGATCGGTGATAGACACTGTCTTGGCAGAAAGCCCTGCACGACGGAGTACGTCAATGGGGGCAATTGCTTCCACTTCTTCGAAGCCTGTGGCGAGAAATGCGTATATCATATTCTTATTTCAGTTTAAATCGGTATGTGATTGTTCCGTCCTCATCTTTATCGCCTGTCGAGAAGCGAGATTGCTTGGCGGCAGCAATAGCAGCATTTTTGAGAGCAGAGGAAGATGTGGTACTACTTCTCACGCTAGCACTAATGACGGAACCTGATGCGCTAACCTTAATGGCTACAAGCACGGTACCTTCACTGTTAGGGTCTGCATAGTTAGGTTTTGCTAGATAGACGACAGTACGATTGCCCACTTGTGCCGATGGACCTGTGCCAATACCTCCCACTCCTGTGGTAGCTCCCATATTGCTATTGCCTGTAGGTGAACCCTGTGCGCCATTGCCTGTAGTGTTGCCACTACTGCCCTTGTTTCCAGCATTGCCAAATGCGCCAGCCACACGGTTGTTAGCAGCGGCAGCGGCTTTGCGGTCTGCTTCGGCCTTCTTGCGAGCCTCTTCCTCGGCTTTCTTTCGAGCCGCTTCTTCGGCAGCTTTTTTACGAGCGGCCTCTTCTGCTGCACGTTTCTTGGCTGCTTCCTCTGCGGTTTTGCGCTTGGCTGCGGCTTCAGCCTTAATGCGGGCTTCCTCGGCAGCTTTCTTTTTCGCTTCTTCAGCCGCCTTCTTCTTAGCCTCTTCAGCGGCTATAGATTTCTCCTGTTCCTGTGTGATGAGCGGTTTTGCTGCAGATTGGGGTTTGGGGGCAGGAGTTGGCTTGGGGGCCGATACTGGCTTCGGTGTTGGCGGAGGAGCCAATGGAACTTCTTCCACAGCGGTCTCATCCGTCAGGTTTTCTTCTCCTTCGGGAGAGGCTTCTTCTGCAGGCAAACCGCCTAAGTCTTCACCAACTGCATCCTCAACCATGCCGAGGAGCACGGGCACACCATCCTCTTTCTCATTGTTGGGCTGAGCCTTTGAGAGAGAGAGAAGGGCAAGCAGACCGACGATGAGCGCATGCACCAGAACGGTAGAGAGCCCGGCCTTAATATTTTTCTTCTTGTTATCAGTCATTTTGAGAAGGTGGTCGAGTGGCGAGCACCATCTTGAAATGGTTCTCGTTGGCTATGCTCAATATCTCAACAATATTCTTGTAGGGCACTGCTTCGTCGGCATAGAGGGAGACGAAGAGTTCTGTAGAGTCATTGACCTGTGCGCCAAGCACTTTTGGCAGTTCCTCCAGCGTGACGGGCTCTTCCTGTTCGTTGCCTGCGGCTGCGTAGAGATTGAGATCTTTGTCAATCACCACACGCGCTGTTGCCTTCACTGTCGTTTGCTTCTTGCCCTGAGGCAGAAGCACCTTGATGGCATTGGGCGACACCATCGTGCTCGTAATCATGAAGAAGATGAGCAGCAGGAAGATGATATCGGTCATCGACGCCATATTGAACGTCGGGCTGACCTTTGTTCTTCTCTTGAACATAGGCTTATTCTCCTTCGCTTACAATATCCATGAATGTAAGAGACTTGGCTTCAATCTCGTTCACGACTCCGTCTATCTTGGCCACAAGATAGTTGTAGCCGAACAAGGCGATGATGCCGACAGCAAGGCCGCCCACGGTGGTAATCATAGCCTGATAAATACCGCCTGAGAGGAGACTGATGTCGATGTTTCCACCGGCGTTGCTCATCTGCCAGAAGGCTTCGACCATGCCGATAACGGTGCCAAGGAAGCCAATCATCGGTGCACCGCCTGCAATGGTAGCGAGAACAGGAAGACGCTTTTCCATCGTGGCAATTTCAAGATTGCCGGTATTCTCGATGGCTGTCTGAATCTCTGCAGCAGGCTTGCCCATACGAGAGATGCCACGCTCAATCATGCGGGCTGCAGCCGTGTTGGTGTTGCGGCAGAAGTTGATGGCAGACTTCACATCGTTGTTTTTGAGATAGTCGCGAATGCGGTCCATGAAGAGCTTGTCGTCTTTGCCGGCACTGCGGATGGCCAGGAAACGCTCTACGAATATGTACACTGCGATGATTGAGAGGATGGCCAGCACAATCATGATCCAGCCACCTTTTGATGCGAGCTCAAGGATGCTCAATTCTTCCATAATGCGTCAAGTTTTGGTGTAAATTATCAATTAGAAGTTACGTTTTATACGGTTCGCACGGCTTTTTATGAATGATGAACAAGGTTTTATAAATTATAATCTATACCTTTGCGAACGATTCACTTGCAAAAATACGACATTTATGTCATATCCGACAAATAAAAAATCATAAATATGACTAAAAAGCTCAAGTTTGCCCTTTTCGGTAATGTGTATCAAGAGCGCAAGAGTGCTGCGGTGCAGAAATTCTTCGCCATTGCCTCCGAACGGAAAGCGGAGATTGCTATGCCAGAGCTATTTCACCAGTTTCTGACCAACAACCTGAAGATTAGCGTCCCAGCGTGTGAAATTATCAAGGACAACCAGTTTGAGGCTGACTACGTAGTATGCATGGGAGGCGACGGAACGTTTCTGGACGTGGCTAGTCGTGTGGCAGACAAGGAGATACCCATCGTGGGCATCAATACAGGACGTCTGGGCTTTTTAGCCAGTTTCTCGCCCGACCACATCGAGGCCACGATTGCCGACCTTTATGAGGGCAACTTCGACGTGGAGCAGCACAGCGTGCTGAACATATCGTGCGACGAGATGGAGCTGAAGGACTATCCTTTTGCGCTGAACGAGATTGCCATCCTGAAGCACGACATCTCGTCAATGATAACCATCCACACCAACATTAACGATGAGTACCTCACAACCTATCAGGCAGACGGGCTCATCATCGGCACGCCAACAGGCAGCACGGCCTATTCGCTTAGTGTGGGAGGCCCCATCATTGTGCCACAGAGCGACACCATATGCCTTACACCAGTGGCACCTCACAGCCTGAACATGCGCCCCATCGTGCTGTGCGACAACAGCGAGATTTCTCTGCGCGTGGAAAGCCGCAGCCACAGTTTCCTCATCTCGCTTGATGGACGTAGCCAAAGCTATCCGGACAACATCCACCTGCGCATCCGAAAAGCACCCTACTGCGTGAAAGTTGTCACGCGGCAAGGACAGAGCTTCTTCTCCACCTTGCGGAAGAAGATGATGTGGGGAGCAGACAACAGAGGATAAGGCCTCAGTCATACCCCAAAACAGACCCCACAAAATATGAGATTCCCGAAACACTCTTAAACAGGGGCTTCTGCAAGCACAAAATCGGTGTGAGTCACACCGCCACCCACGGTCTGAGTCACACCGGCACCATCGGTCTGAGTCACACCGCCTGAGAGGTGCAGGAAGCGAGACAAAAACAAAGGCTGAATTTGGCATATTCTAGCACACCCTAAGGAGTGCACCACGACAGCAGCAGAAGAACTGAGACATAGCAGAATGAAAAACAACAAGACGAAATATTCGGTGAAAGAAATCATGGCCTGGCTGTGGAAACACCACAAGCGCTGCCGCCTGCAAGCCATCCTGAACATGCTCATCGGTCTTGCACTGGTGGGGCTGGGACTACTGAGCGTGGACACCATCCGCTCGCTCACCGACATCGCCACCCATGCCAAGGGGGGCAGCATTCTTTGGATGGCGGCTCTGCTGGCCATCATCTTCCTGTCGGAAATGCTGCTGCACATCGCAATTACATGGGTGAGTGCCGTGTTGGGCGTGAGGACACAGAACCTCATGCAGCAGTTTTTCTTCCGCCGGCTCATCAAGGGACGTTGGCAAGGCATCGAGAAATACCACAGCGGTGATGTGCTGAACCGTCTCTTCAGCGACGTGGACGACATCGTGGAACTGATGACAGACATCCTGCCCACCACCGTCATCGTCATTGCCCAGTTTGTGGCCTCGTTCATCTACCTCTACATCATGGACCCAACACTAGCCGTCATCGTGATTGTCATTTCTCCCATCTTTGTGCTGCTCTCAAGATTCTACTTCAAGCGCATGCGCTGCATCGTACGCACCATCAAGGACAGCAACTCAGCCATACAAGCCATCATCCAAGAGAGCATTCAGCACAAGATGGTCATTAAGGTTCTGGGCCAGGAAAACATGATGGTGGAACGTTTGGAACAACGTCAACAACTCCTGCGCCAACAAATTAAGACACGCGCACGCTTCTCCATCCTCTCCAAGACACTGGTCAATATCGGCTTTGCCGGAGCCTTCCTCACCGCCTTGGTATGGGGACTCTTCCAACTGCAGGAAGGGCTCATCACGGTGGGCGTTCTCATGGCATTCACCCAGTTAATCAACCGAATCCAGCGCCCCATGCTTGATGTGGCCAGACTGCTGCCCATCTTTGTGAACAGCATCGCCTCGTGCGAACGACTGATGGAACTAGAGGCACTCCCTTTGGAAAAGGAAGAAGAGCCCATTCACATGACGGGCAAGATGGGCATCCGCTTTGACAATGTCACCTACCACTACACAGAGGATGGACGCTCCATCATCAAAAACTTCTCACACGACTTCCAACCAGGTTCATTCACAGCTATCCTGGGCGAGACAGGAGCAGGCAAGACCACGCTTATCCGCATGATGCTCGCCCTGATTGAGCCAACAAAAGGAAAGGTGGAAGCGTATGCCGATGACAGACATCCACTGTCCCCCGCTCTGCGCCCCAACTTCTCATACATTCCGCAGGGGAACACGCTCTTTTCTGGCACCATCCGCGAGAACCTGCAAATGGGTAACCCTGGCGCCAACGAAGAAGATATGCGGCAAGCGCTCGAATGGGCAATGGCAGACTTTGTGTTCAGCCTGCCACAAGGACTAGACACTCGATGCGCGGAACAGGGAGGAGGACTCTCGGAAGGGCAAGCCCAACGCATCGCCATCGCCCGCGCCCTGCTCCACCCTTGTCACGTGCTCCTGCTGGATGAGGCAACATCGGCCCTTGACCCCGAGACAGAAAAAATGCTGCTCGAGAATCTCAAGCAGCATTTCAATAATAGCACAATTATTTTTGTTACCCACCGAATGGCGGTTGTGGACTTCACAACAGATGTCCTCACGATGGAACGGCCATAACACCACAGCTATCGTCCCCCCGACGTTCTCAAGCCAACACAACAACTCCTTCCTTCTTCATGCCATCAATCTTAATGGTAAGAGGCTTCTCGAACCGCACATGGCGCACATGGGCAGTCTCTTCAACAGCCGGCATCGCATTGAGAAGGGACTGGCAATAAATGCCATCACCAATAAAGTCGTTGATAGTGAAGTACCCAACACCCATGCTAGTAAGATTCTGGAAGAAGTGCGTACCTTGGCTCGGGTCAACCCTAAAGTTGCTGAGACCCGCCTCCACTATGACTTTAGCAGCAGAAATGTTGGGCCACTTGACAGGAATGCCCAGCCATGAATCGCTAGAGCCCCATCGACCCGGCCCTACCAGCACATAGTTCTCACCTCGCTGTAAGAAACCACGGTTGATGCGTTCAATCTCGTCCGCAATAACAGGATTGTTAGCCGCACTATATTCATCGGTCTTGACATAAACCACATCGTAAATGTCGTTGACGATGCCGTGCCCGATAGCATTATGGCTTCGCAACAAGCACACATCATCAGCAATGAGAGTGATATCTTCATCCAACTGCATCTGATTGTCCACCATCGGACGAATCTGCAACAGGTAGAACTCGCCGCTACGGTCTTCATTCAGGTTGACCGCAAATTCTATCTCGACAGGGCGAGCCATCTCCTTCTGGCCATAGTAAAGCACCTTCTGCAGCAACTCAGGAAGTGGAAACACACCATTCTGCAATACTCCTGAAAAAGATATGATCTTACGGTTCTTGCCTTCATAGTAACCATCGTAAATGCACTGGTCGTAAGGATCAAACGTGGAAACAATCCACTTCAAGGAACCGTCATGATCAGCATCCCGAACCGTAACAGTCTTGAGGTTGAAGGCATCATCGACCTGGAAATTCATCATGCCATCAGCTCCCTCACTTGCATCCAAGTCCAACGCATAGAACTTAGTCTGAGTCTCACGAAGTGCTATCTCCATCTCACTGGTTTGCAAAACCTTGTCTGGATGATACGGACAAACACGCAGACAAAGGCCACCATCTACAATGTACTTGCCTAATCCCAATGCCAGTTCCACAACACCCTCATCAGCCTTCTCATCACCAAGAGGATAGTAGTTGATGCTACGGCCCACACCAGAAATAGTCGGATAGAAGCCATGCTCATACTTCTGGCCTACCACCTCTTGCAAAATGACAGCCATCTTCTCTTGGTCAATCACATTAGACGTAGCAACCATATAGTCCTTCGAAGCACGATAAAACACGCTGGCATAGACACTCTTGATGGCATTGGAAAGCATTTCCAGACGCACATACTTGTCGCTGGCACGCGGAATCATGTAAGTAGAATATATGCCAGCAAAGGGCTGATAGTGACTATCTTCCAACAACGAAGAAGAACGGATAGCTACCGGACCATTGACCACATCCATGAAGGACATGAGATCGTCTGCCAATTCCTCCGGCAAACGTCCATGCAGGAAATGCTGCAGAATCTCCTCGTCAGGAATATCAGAAAGCGCCACCTCATAAAGCGAGTTGGTTTCCATGAAACGGTCAAAGATGTCAGTACAGAGCACCACCGTCTTCGGAATCTGCACAGAAGCATTCTCATAGGCATTTAGGTCTATACGCCGCTTGATGATGTTATCAAGAAAAGCCAAACCTCTACCTTTTCCTCCCAAGGAACCTTCACCAATGCGAGCAAACTGGCTATAACTATCGAAACGGTCACGATGGAAAATGGCTACCACACCCCTATTCTTCATCTTACGGTAGCTGACAATAGCATCGAAGATATACTGCCGATGGGCATCCACATCATTCTCTACTTTCCATGTAATCTTCTTCAAAAACTCCGCCACAGGGAATATGGCGCGGGAAGCCAGCCAACGAGAAACATTGTTGTGACGCAAATGATAACCGAGCGAATCTGCAGGCAAAGTAAAAATATTGTCCTGCAACTCCTTCAGATTGTGCACACGCGCTACTTCCTGCATCGTGTCGGGATTGCGGAATATGAAGTCACCAAAACCAAAATGCTTGGTGAGCACGTCTTTAATATCTTGATTAATCTTCTTGGAATTCTTGTCGATAAAAGCAGCTTTGCACTGGTCTGCATATGGCTTCTTATCGACCTCGCTCGAATCGAGCACCAGAGGGACATACTCATCCACCTCGCGTATGGCACTAAGCAATTTGAAACCAGCCAGTTCATCCTTCTCTTTGCTATCGGCCAACATCGGGAAACGACAATCACTAATGACGCCCAACACATTGTCGCTAAACTTGGAATAAAGAGCCCACGCCTCTTCGTAGGAACGAGCCAACACAATCTTGGAACGTCCACGCATACGCAACATTTCCAATTGAGAGTTAAGCGCTTCGGTAGCAAACTCCAAACTCTGCTGAAGAACAAACTGATAAAGATTGGGCAACAAGGAAGAATAAAAACGGATGCTGTCCTCCACCACCAGTATCATTTGTACACCTGCAGCAAGATCGTTCGCCAAGTTCATCTTATCCTCAATCAGTTTGATGATAGAAAGCAGCAACTCAGTATTCCCTAACCAACAGAAAACATACTCAAAAGCACTCAAATCCTCGTTTTCCATACGGCGAGTAATACCATGTGAAAAGGGAGTCAGCACTACGATAGGCACTGTGGGAAACTCATTCTTAATGCCACGAGCAATATCAAACACATCATTATTTGCCGTGCCTGGCATACAGATGATAAGGTCAAACTGAGTTTTATCCACCAAGCCAGCAGCCTGCTCCTGCGAAGCAGCACGGAAGAAACGAGGCGGATAGCGCAATCCCAGCTTAGCATATTCATCAAAGATTTTCTCATCCACACGCCCATCATCCTCCAACATGAAAGCATCATAAGGATTAGCAATGATAAGGACATTGAACACACGGCGCTGCATTAAATCTACGAATTTGGTTTCGCGAAGCGTCGGATATTTAGTATCTGTATAGGCCATATTCAAGCGGTCTTTAAATAAAAATCAATAACCAATTAACATATAGGTAGCATCATTAGGGAAAGATTAGCAACACCGCATACGCCCTAAAGGCATCAGCGCCCTCTCATCATCAACCAATATTGATGGAGGCAATACGAAAGGAACTATTCTTTAAGGCGCCATAGCCCTCACGCCTGCTCCAACATAGCGTTCCCCACCCTGATTAAAACATCCAGCAAGAGAAAACAAAAGCCAATCCTCGGTGTATCACTGCACCCCTTTAAGGACAAAGGCCCGTACAGCAGTTTCCATCTTAAGCATAAGCTTGTACAGCAGTTTTCGTCTGAAGCACAAGTTTGTATAACAATTCACAAGCTTGCACGGCTGTTCTCACCATTTCTCAGGCAGCAGCAACCTTCGCATATACGGTGCCCTGAATCGGGCCTGTCTTTCTGCCAGCTCAGCCCTGGTGGCAGGAGTGCCTCTGCCGCATGCGCAGCGGCTCCCCGCAGTCGAGAGGGACAGCGCCCGCGGCTCCTGCACTGCCAAAAGCCGCTTGCCCGACCCGCAGCAGCTGGCGGGAGGCTCCGCCTGGACGCTGCAAAGGTACACAAAATGACGGACAAAAAAAAGGAGCCCTCCACATTATTGTGCGGAGGGCTCCAGAAAGAAGGCGGCGACCTA
>ONLY01000014.1 GCA_900318775.1 uncultured Prevotellaceae bacterium
TCTCTATCCACTGCTTGTTCAGTTGGATAAAGTCCTGCTTGTATTGCGGCTCGTATGTGACAATTCGTATCATCAATTGCAAAAGTACACCTTTCTTAGCATTTGTGCAATACCATAACAATGGTATTTACTTATTTTAGATGTTCTTATATATAAACTTATACGACTATTATATGCAGCTGTCTTATTAACAGACTGTTTTTTCCCTTTATGTACTGTTTTGAGCTGATTCAGATTTTCCCTATCTGCATACGCTTGAAGAATTCCTTTACGGCATTGCGCTGATACATCCCCTTGACATAGACCAGCGAGGCATGCATGGTTTCCTTGGCTTCCTTAATTGGAATAGCCTTGTAGCCTTCTTCCTCATAGATGACTGATTCGGAGAGAATGGCTACAAGGTGACATGACTTCACCATGTGAATCATCGTGTAAATCTCGTTGATTTCCATGAGAGGTTTCAAGTCAACACTGTGATCACGAAGCAGACCGTCAATCATCGCGCGGGCATTCATGCCCTTTGCAGGAACTGCTGTAAGAAAAGCCTTCAGCTGACTGAGCTTCACTTCCTCAAACTTTGCCAATGGGTGCTCTTCTGCTACAACGGCACATAAGCGTGACTCGAAGAGTGGTATCTCCTCCAGCAACGGCTCGTTTTCCAGAAGATTATAGGTCAGCGCAAAGTCTATCTCGCGATTATGAAGCAACGTAATGAGTTCATCGGCGCGCTCGAAACGGACGTCAAACTGGATGTCTGGGTATTGCGGACAGAAACGCTGCATCGTCCTGGTGAGCAACACGGAGAGTCCGTAGGTTGCACCTATGCGGAGTTTTCCCGTTTTCAGTCTTTCCATGTCCTGAAGTTGCTGTCTGCCTTGCTCGGCATACTCCAGTGTCTGACGGGCAAAAGGCAGGAACTGCCTACCTGCCTCGGTCAGCGACACCTTCTTTCCAATGCGCTCGAAGAGTTGTACGCCGAGGTCATCTTCCAATTGTTTGATCTGTTGCGAAAGCGTACTTTGTACCACAAAGCATTCCTGGGCTGCGATGGAGAAGTTTTCTGTCTCAGCGGCTTTTACAAAGTAGTTTAATTGTCTCAATTCCATGTTATATCGTTTTTATCGATAAATCTTATCGAATCATTCACGAGTGCAAATATACAAACTTTCGCTTAAACTCCGTACCTTTGCACCGAAATTCATAACAAAAGTGTGAGAATTATGGGATTCTTTAACAGATTTATCCGGCTATTTGCGGTTTCTATGACGCTAATGATACCGCTTAGAGTACTGTCAGAGTCAGTTGATTCCCTGAAAACAAAACAAGTAATAACCATCAATAAAGTAAAGGAGATTAAGACAATGAAAATCGTTTATTGGAGTGACTATGCTTGCCCTTACTGCTACATCGGCGAGACCCGTCTGAAGAAAGCCATCAAGGAACTTGGACTGGAGAATGAGGTGGAAATCGAGACACGTGCTTTCGAGCTTGACCCCGACGCGCCCAAGACGGTTGAGACCATCACCGTTGACCGTTTTGCCAGGAAGTATCGTCTCTCTAAAGAGGAAGCCCAACAGCAGATAGACCACATCTCGCAGCTTGGCATCGACGAAGGTATCGACTTCCGCTATGCTACCACGCTCTACACCAACACCCGCGATGCCCACCGTCTTACTAAATTGGCACAGACGAAGCACGATGCAGCGTTGGAAGACCGCGTGAGTGAACTGCTGTTTGATGCCTATTTTACTCGTAATGAGAAACTGGCCGAACACGACGTGCTGCTCCGTGTGGCTCGTGAGGCTGGACTTGACGAGACGGAGGCAAAGAACGTATTGGAGTCGAACCAGTTTGAGGAAGAGGTGCGCTTCGACGAGCGTGAGGCCATGATGTATGGCGTGCATGGCGTTCCTTATTTTATGTTCAACGGGAAGTTTGTCATCCCCGGTGCCTTGTCTGTCAGCGCCTTCAAACATACGTTGGAGAAGGCACTCAAAGATCAGCAGGAGAATACTGCTGGCGAGGATGCCCATCAGTGTGGGCCAGAGGGTTGTCGTATATGATACGCCGGATTGTAGTCAAGGATGTGTTCGCCGTCAACTGCTATTTCTACATTGACGACGAGACGCGCCACGGATTCCTTATCGACCCAGGCGCACAGGCAAGTCGTATCTTGCAGAAGATAGAGGAGAACGGTTGGACGATAGAGCGAATCCTTCTTACTCATGGTCACTTTGACCATACGGGGGCTGTCAGTGAGATTGCCCAGACCTTGGGCATCCCCTACTGCATCCATCGTGATGGAGAAAAATACCTGACCGACACCCGCTGGAACCTGAGTGCCTATTGTGGCAGAAATGTCTATCTGGACGGAGCAGAGTATTTTGATGATGGTGACATTATTCGTCTGAAAGCCAATCCATCGTTCGCCTTGAAGGTCATCCATACTCCTGGACATACGCCTGACAGCGTTATCTTCCATAGTCTGCAAGACGAAGTTGCCTTTGTCGGTGATACCATCTTCCGCGACTGTCCTGGCTCCACGCAATATTTAGGTGGAAACGAAGTGCAACTCTACAACAGCATCTACAAGAGGATTCTTACCCTCCCCGATGATACAGTGCTCTATTCAGGCCACACTGAACCCACAACCATCGGTCAGGAACGGCCAATGTATTGTGGGTAATTAGTTTCTTGCTACCACCACCCGAACCAGGCTGCGGCCTGTGTCGGGCACAAAAAGGGGATTATAAGTCTCTGTTGTTTTCTGCGATATACGAGCAATATTTACTGAGCAGATTGGACAATGGCAAATCGCCTTTTTGGTATCGGTCTGCATCAAGTTTCAGGACTCTTTCGCAGATTGGTTTCTTTCCCTTGAACAATGCTTTAAGGTATTGAATGCCATTCTCTTCTGTAATACTTACATCGGTGTCAAGTCCTCTGCATCATAGACGATGGAGTAACTTGGACGCTTTGCTCCAGGAATGTCTTCTATCAGGATGTTCTTATCGACAAGATCCTGTATGTCACGTATCGCCGTGTCCTTCGAACATTTCGCCAATGTTGCCCATGTCTTTGACGTTATCTTTGCCTCATATCCGTCAAGAAAGAGATTGAGCATCTGAGTCTGACGCTCGGTCATTGGTACTGCCGATGCCTTCTGCCAGAAAAAGCTCTTGTTCAGGATTGTGGTGACGATGGTGTCTGCCTCGTCAAGTGCATCCACCAATTTCTGCATGTACCACACCAACCACTCCGTTATGTCGCCATCGCCATGCTGCATCCGCTCCAGAATGTCATAGTAGTGATTTTTGTCCTTGTTAATCTGTGATGAAACATTATAGAAACGGAACTCGCTCTTCTCTCCACGAGCAAGAAGCATGTCTGAAAGGATGCGTGCCAAACGCCCATTACCGTCCTCGAAGGGATGTATGCTCACAAACCAGAAATGGGCAATGGCAGAACGGATAACGCTGCTTACAGGCTCATCCTTGTCGAACCAAGTGAGGAACTTTTGCATCTCTTCTTCTACACGATCTGGAGACGGCGCAATATAATGAATCTTCTCACGTCCGAACATCCCGCTGACAATATGCTCCTCGTTTGTGCGGTACTGACCTATTTCTATCTGGCTTCCTTCACTGTAGCCTGTTGGAAAGAAAGCTGCTTGCCAAGCACACAGTTTCTCTTTGCTGAGGGTCATGTCATAGTGCTGTACCGCTTCAAGCATTACACCAACAACAGAATCGACATAATGCGATGGCGCGGTATATTCCACGTTCTCTATCCCAAGCTTCCGGGCAATGGAAGAACGAACCTGATCAACGTTCAGCCGTATGCCTTCTATCTCCGAAGAATATACCACGTCGTAAGTCAGATTCTCTGCCATAGCACGGAGTTTGCTGTCAAATCCCAACGAACTCAGCCTGCCGTAAAGCAAACCCTGCTTACGGAATACTTTTTCCTGAAGGAGTGACACTTGGGACGTGTCCCAGCGGAAGTCCGTCCAATTGTCTCTTTCGTGTATATACATAACGTATTCGTACTTTGTGCGACATTACGCAATGATTAACGTCGCAAATTCTGCGGCAAAAATACGAAATTATTGTCGAATAGCCAAACAAATCCACAAATAATCGCATATTATGCGACGTTTTTGTCTCCAAAACGTCGAAAGCATACTTGAAGACACAAAAAAGGACCTGTCCAAACGGACAGGTCCCTTTTATTATATCAGAGAGTTTAATTATTCCTCTACAGCTGCCTGGGCGGCGGCTAACGGAGACTGATTATCAGTACATTACAGAAATCTGGGAAACATTTGGAAAACATTATGAGCATGTACTGCACATTCTGCACCCGATTTCCTCAAAATATCCGACCATTTTTGCCACTTCGACTACTTATTTCGATATTTTAATTGTTAAACACTAACTGTTAGATCACAGATTGCATTACGACTTTTCAGCACATTCTGCAAACATTGTTTGCAAAGGTAATGATTTCTTTTGACTTTACGTTCATTCTGCACGTTTTTCTTGCAGAATGTGTTTGATTTTTGAAAAAATTATGCTGTATGCTACATACTTTCTCCAGTTTTTCACATCAATCAAAAGAAAAAAGGATTGATTTCATCAATGTTGGTTTTGGTTATTTCCGCATTGATCAATTTAATTTTCTGTAATTATCGCTCTACGCTCGAAGTTAAAGACATAAGCAATAATCTGGTCTATCATACGCATCAAACCTTAACTATCCTAAATGACGATTTCTATTTGTTCTGACGTATGAATTCGGAGGGGGTGAGTTCTGTGACTTTCTTGAAAGTTCTAGTGAAATACGCGAAGTTCTTGTATCCGACCAAGCTTGCCACCTCCTTCAGGGTGTGATTTCCATCGATGAACAAAATCTGTGCATGAAGGATACGTTGCCGAATGATGTACTCAACTGGTGTATATCCGGTCTGTTGCTTAAAGAGGCGGATAAACCTGTACTTTCCTAAATGGGCTTCTTCTGCCATTTCGTCTATGGAGAAGGTCTTGTCGAGATTATTTCCTATTTGATACATTGCCTTCAAGACGCGTTGATCGCTGACGTTTTCTTGTAGTTTGGCTTTGTCGAAAAACTTTGATAATAGGAGCATCAGTAAAGCATTCACCTCCATCTGCTTTCCGAGAGGAAGGAACTTGAATCGCTGAATCAATTGCATCATGCTGGTGGAATTGTCGTATGTCTCAGGTAAAGGGTTTTTCAAGGATGTGTTAGGACAAAGTGACTGCAATCTTTTGATGATTTGTAGGTCTTCCAATGTGGAATCCATTTGGAGAGGCATGTCGTACTTGTGGAAATAGTCGAGAATGCGTTTGGAACAATCTACGAAATGTATGTAATAATGTCCAAACATCGAATCGCAATGATCTGTATGTGTCAGCAATGAAGGTATCAAATAAATGTGTCCCGACGTCAGACGGTGAGAGCGACCGCCAAACTTGATTATTGCCTCACCTTCGTCTACCAGATACAGCCGGGAAAAGCCGCTGCAAATAGGACCGAAGTTCCAATCGCTTCCGTGGAAATGCCCCAGACTCAATACTGCTAAATCAAATGTTTTCATATGAAGTTGTGGATTTTTGCGGCAAAGATACGACAAAATTTGCACAATATTGACTTTATATGTCATTGTTTTGAGAATTATTGCATTTATTTTGCATAACACTTTTCAATTATTGGATACATTCCTACTTTTGTACTACAATCAAAAACTTCTAAAATGATTTGACATGAAGAAAACTGTTCTATTCACGAGAGCCATGCTCTTTTGCGGCATCCTCGTACAAGGAGTGAGTTTGAATGCCCAGACAGAAAAGGCAGGCGAACAGCTTCCACCAGTTCCCGAATTCCCTGCCATCCCGGAAGTTAAAGCCGAGAATACGGTAGCGTTGGGAAATTCCAGTTCTTTTGCCGAAGTGAAGCTCGACCTGCCTATCACAGAAGGTCCTTTCGAGCCCACATGGTCATCGATTGAGGCAAACTATCCTGGCGAACCTGCCTGGCTGCGCGATGCGAAGTTCGGCATCTGGGTGCATTTCGGACCACAGGCGGCTGGCGAGAGCGGCGACTGGTATGCCCGTAAACTCTATTATGAGGGTACGACTGCTTATAAGAACCACAAGCAACGCTACGGTCATCCGTCGCAGGTGGGCTATAAGGAGGTGCTGCGCGACTGGAATCCCACGAAGCTCGACCCTGATTATCTGACAAAGCTTTACAAGAAGGCGGGTGCCCGTTTCCTGATGATTCAGGGTGTGCATCACGACAACTACGACCTGTGGAACTCACAATACCAGCCCTGGAACTCGGTAAACATCGGCCCTAAGCGTGACCTTCTGGGCGAATGGGCGAAAGCCTGCAAAGAAGAGGGCATGCGCTATGGTGTGACCTTCCATCACGAATATACCTGGTGGTGGTGGCAGACGGCTTTCGCCTCAGACAAGAGCGGTACGTATGCTGGTGTTCCCTATGATGGAAATCTGACACTGGAAGACGGCAAGGGTAAATGGTGGGAAGGCTATGATCCTCGACTGCTCTACGGCATCAACCTGCGTGAATACAAGACCGTAGCCGCACGTGCCAACGACAGTTGGAGTCCGCCCGATGCAGGTATCTTCAGTCGCCATCTTGACTATTGTAAGTGGTATGCCACACAGTGGGCACTCCGCATGATGGACGTGACAGCCAACTACGACCCCGACTTCATCTATACCGACGGTACCGTGCAAGGTCCCTTCACAGGCAATGGTACAGGTACTGGCTATAAGTGCGATGCTATGCAGACGGTGATGGCCGACTACTATAACCGCCTTTTGAAAACACGTGGCAAGGTAGATGGTTTCAGCATTATCAAGTTCCGTAGTCCTACCAACGGTGCCGTGAACACCGCTGAGTTTGGCTGGCCCGATCACATCGACAGGTCGCAGCCCTGGATTCGTGAAGCACCGGTTGGCGACTGGTTCTACGCCCCAGGCTTCACCTACGATGCAGGCAGCGTTGTCCATTTTATCATCGAATCTATTTCCCGTGATGGCAATGCTGCTCTCAACATCCCCATGAAGCCTGACGGAAGTCTGGAGGATGCCTGTGTCACGATGCTCGAAAACGTAGGTAAGTGGATGGACATCAACGGACAGGGCGTCTATGGCAGCAAGGCATGGAAGACCTTGGGAGAAAGCGCAACTGGTACCATCAACACCTTCTATGGCGGAGGTGTGGCTGGCGATGTTTCTTACTCTCCTCAGGAACTGCGATTCACAGAAGGAGCCGACGGCACCATCTACGCTTTCACCATGGCGGTGCCAACGGGTGGCAGCACGCTTAAAATCAAATCTTTGGGAAGAATCTCGGAGTACTATAGCGGCAAAGTACAGAAAGTCACTCTGCTGGGATATGGAGACGTGGAGTTTGAAAATGAGCTTGATGCCTTGACAATTCAAGTCCCATCTAATATTTCAAGCGTCACCTCGGCGGTATTCGCAATCACCGTCGATGCAACTCCAGAGAAGCTGGGGGAAGTCATCCAGCTCTATGAGGAAAAACTCAATGAAGTGAAGCCTTTGGCATCGTATAACACAGGAAAGCCCAATCCCGTCAAGATAGCAGCTTTCGCACAGAAAATTGAAGAAGCCCGTGCTATGCTCACTGGTTCCGATGAAGAGCAAGCAGCTGCCATCGTCAGCCTTCGCACCACCTACGCTATCTTCAATGAGAGTGTCTACAATAAGGGAGGTACACCCGATGACATCGGGATGACGGACATCACACTGGAACACCTTATCGAAAAGAACAATTTCGCGGCCACAGAAATGGGGTCGCGTTTTGGTAAACCCATGAACTGGACGGTTGAGAACTATTCCATACCTCAGAAAGATGCTTCAAAAGGCACCAAGAACGGTATCGACAACTTCCTTGGACGCAACACCCTCATGATGGGAAAGTGGGGTGATGAAGATGCCACACCGACATCAACGGACATGACTAATGCACGCATCTTCCGCAAGGTGCATCTGCCAGCAGGGCATTATTACTTCGGAGCCACGTTCAATGCCCACTACAATCTAGGTACCTCTTATATCTATGTTGCCTCAGAGCCGTTGACCACCTCCACCATTAGCAGCAAAGCCATCGCCAGGCTTCCTATGAGCAGCTGTACCAACGACGGCAAGTTCTACGGCATCACGTTCAATCTCGAAACAGAGCAGGACGTGGTATTCGTATTCCAAGCCAATATGCAGGGTGGCAATGTCAACCAGGAGTTTCGCATCGACGAGGTGAAGCTACTTTACAGCACCAGCACAGGAAACCACACTCAAACCGATATCACAAAGGACAAACTGCTGCAAGCCAGTGGCTTCTCGCGCAAGACCGGACAGTCAACCTCTACGCGCTATGGCTCACCAAAAAACTGGATCGTTGAGAACTACACCATTCCTGCAGGCAATGACGGCACACGCAATGGACTCGACCGCTATCCTGGTTACGATTGTTTGACGCTCGGTGTATGGGATGATCGCCAAAACAATTTTGAGGGAGACCTTACCAATGCCCGCGTCTATCGCAAGGTGAACCTTGATGCCGGACAATACTATTTCGGTGCAGCCTACCAAGCCAACTATCAGCTTACACAAGCCTACATCTTCGCTGCCTCTCATACGCTCGACACCAAAGACATCCAAACACAGTCAATAGCTTTCGATCCTATTGCCGATGCAGGCAGGGACAACACCACCTTTCGTGGCATATACTTCGATCTCGACGAGCCTCAGGACGTATTACTCGGCTTTCAGGCCGACCTTTCCTCTGGGGCAGCCGAACAGGAGTTCCGTGCTTCCAAGGTCAAGTTACTCTATTTAGGTGAGTCAATATCTGGCATTGACAATATGAGCAATTCATTAACGTTATCCCCCCAACAAGCTTCCAATCGTATCTTTAATCTGGCCGGTCAGTTTGTGGGAACTGACTTAAACAAGTTAGCCAATGGCATCTATATCCATGGAAACAAGAAGGTTATTAAGCAATAAACATCATCATGAAATATCCGAGACAAGCGTACTGATCCCACATTGCCCACCACTTGGTTTGTACCTCGCCTCGACCCGATGAAAGACTGCTTCAAGGATGTCTATTCGGTTATGAACTGCTGGGGGGGGCTAATCATGGTGTAATTGCCTATGGGCATATCGGTGCCGACATGCTCACGCTATGCTCTATCCTGCGCATCCCCGTGTCGATGCACAACATTCAAGACAAGGACATTTTCCGTCCTGCCGCATGGAATGCTTTCGGAATGGACAAGGAGGGTGCTGACTATCGCGCTTGCCAAAACTTTGGACCGATATACAAATAGATTCACGTTTCGCAGTGATAAAAGAACTAAAAAGGCAAGTACCTGTCAGCCAGATACTTGCCTTTCTTGTAGCTAATTTTCAGCACCTTGCGATTATTCCTCGACGGCTGCCTGCGCCGCAGCTAGACGTGCAATTGGCACACGGAATGGAGAACATGATGCGTAGTTCATGCCAACCTTAGCACAGAACTTCACAGATGAAGGTTCACCACCATGCTCACCGCAAATACCGGTGCGCATACCTGGACGTACAGCACGACCCTTCTCTACTGCCATCTTGATGAGCTGACCAACACCGTTCTGGTCAAGTACCTGGAATGGGTCAACCTTCAGAATCTTCTTCTCCAAATATACTGGAAGGAATGAGGCAATGTCATCACGAGAATAACCGAAGGTCATCTGAGTGAGGTCGTTCGTACCGAATGAGAAGTATTCTGCTTCCTTAGCGATCTTGTCTGCAGTGAGGGCTGCACGTGGAATCTCAATCATCGTACCGATTTCGAACGGAATTTCAACGCCTTCCTCAGCGAATACTTCCTTAGCAACCTTCTGGATGATTTCCTTCTGCTGCTTGAGCTCGTAGAGGATACCAATAAGTGGTACCATGATTTCAGGATGTGGGTCGAAACCTTCCTTCTTCAACTGGCAAGCGGCACCAAGGATGGCGCGTGTCTGCATAGCTGTGATTTCAGGGAAGGTGATGCCGAGACGGCAACCACGGTGACCGAGCATTGGGTTGTTCTCTGCGAGAGAAGCCACACGCTGCTGAATAACCTTGATATCCACACCCATAGCTGCTGCCATTTCCTGCTGACCCTTAAGGTCGTGAGGAACGAACTCATGCAATGGTGGGTCAAGCAAACGGATGTTCACGGGAAGACCATCCATAGCCTTGAGGATGCCGTAGAAGTCTGCCTTCTGGTATGGGAGGAGCTTAGCGAGAGCCTTCTCACGACCTTCAACAGTGTCGGAGAGAATCATCTCACGCATAGCAATAATCTTCTGGTCATCGAAGAACATATGCTCTGTACGAGTCAGACCGATACCCTTGGCTCCGAAAGCACGAGCGACCTCAGCATCATGTGGAGTGTCAGCGTTCGTGCGTACCTGCAACTTCGTGTACTTGTCGCAGAGGTCCATGAGAGCCTTGAAGTCGCCAGAGAGCTCAGCAGCCTTTGTCTGAATCTCACCTGCATATACCTGGCCAGTAGAACCGTTCAGAGAGATGTAGTCACCTTCCTTGTAAGTGACACCCTCAATTTCAACAGTCTTTGACTTATAGTCGACGTTGATGGCTCCTGCACCTGATACGCAGCACTTACCCATACCACGAGCAACCACAGCTGCGTGAGAAGTCATACCACCACGAGCTGTGAGGATACCTTCAGCTGATGCCATACCTGCAAGGTCCTCTGGAGAGGTCTCAATACGCACCATGATAACCTTGTGGCCATTCGCGTTCCATTCCTGAGCGTCGTCAGCGTGGAACACAATCTGACCGCATGCAGCACCTGGAGATGCAGGCAGGCCCTGAGTGATCACCTTTGCCTTCTTCAAAGCATCCTTGTCGAACACTGGGTGGAGAAGCTCATCAAGCTTCTGTGGCTCGCAGCGGAGGATTGCAGTCTTCTCATCGATGAGACCTTCGCGAACGAGGTCCATAGCAATCTTCACCATTGCGGTACCTGTACGCTTACCGTTACGAGTCTGGAGGAACCAGAGTTTGCCTTCCTGCACGGTGAACTCCATGTCCTGCATATCTTTGTAGTGCTTCTCCAGCTTGTCCTGAATGTCGTTCAGTTCAGCATAGAGGGCTGGCATAGCTTCTTCCATAGATGGATACTTAGCCTTGCGCTCTTCCTCTGAGATGCCGGCGCGTTCAGCCCAACGCTGTGAGCCAATCTTGGTAATCTGCTGTGGAGTGCGAATACCTGCCACCACGTCTTCACCCTGAGCATTGATGAGATACTCACCATTGAAGAGGTTTTCGCCGTTACCAGCGTCACGTGAGAAGCATACGCCTGTAGCAGAGGTGTCACCCATGTTACCGAATACCATTGCCATCACAGAGACAGCAGTTCCCCACTCGTCTGGAATGCCTTCCATCTTACGGTAGAGGATAGCACGCTCGTTCATCCAGCTGCGGAACACAGCGCAGATAGCACCCCAGAGCTGCACGATTGGGTCTGTTGGAAAGTCCTGTCCAGTACGCTCCTTGATGGCCTTCTTAAAGAGCTCAACAAGTTTCTTGAGGGAGTCCACGGAGAGGTCCTTGTCAAGGGTTACGCCTTGCTCTTCCTTCACTTTCTCGATAATTTCCTCAAATGGGTCGATATCCTCTTTATTCACAGGCTTCAGACCCATCACGACGTCACCATACATCTGCACGAAACGACGGTATGAATCATATACGAAATGAGGGTTGTTTGTCTTCTTAACCATACCTTCTGCCACCTTGTCGTTCAGACCAAGGTTGAGGATAGTGTCCATCATACCTGGCATAGATGCACGAGCACCTGAACGAACGGATACGAGCAGTGGATTATTCACATCGCCAAACTTGCAGTTCATGAGTTTTTCCACATGGGCTACAGCAGCGTTCACTTCGTCTTGAAGAAGTTCCTTGATTTTCTCCTCACCTACTTCATAGTATTCATTACAGCAATCTGTAGTGATTGTGAAGCCTGGAGGCACCGGCACACCAATGAGGTTCATTTCGGCAAGGTTAGCGCCCTTACCACCGAGAGCCTCGCGCATCTGCGCATTACCTTCTGCTTGTCCATTTCCGAAGGTATAAACTCTTTTCTGAGCCATAATTTCTTTAAGTTTTATTAATTATTTAAGGTTGTAAAATAAATTCTTTTCATATGTATCAGAAGTCTCACTCTTCTCTCATAAAGTAAGGTATCCTGTCTGTTACTTTGCAAATATAGACGTTTTCGAGCGAGTTAACAAAATTTTTCTTGTTTTTTTTTCATTATGAGCTCTTATTTGCCCGTCAGCTTACGAAAGAGGTCTTTGTTGAGCTGCGCTATCCTCTGGCTACGGCGCAGATTTTCCTGAATTATTTCCTCTGTCTTGCTGTACATATTGCGTATGTTTTCAGTAATGAAACTCTGCACACGTTCTTCCACATCTGGGACGCCTTCTTCGCGCGGAGAAAGACACAAAAGCCCATTAGGAACAAGCTCCACTTGAATAGTCTTGCCTGTTTGTATCGGATCACCGTCAAAATGCGCCACACCTGCTGATGAGCGATGAATGGTAAGTTTCTGGCATTGGAAAGTCTTAATACGGGAATTCTGGCTGAGGGTACCGTTGAAAAGCTGGATGGCAATTTGAGGAGCCTCGATGGCTGTGAAAGGCTCAAGAATCGTCACATCCATAATGCCATCACGTACCGATGCAGAAGGCGCGATATAGGCATTATTTCCATATTGAGATGCGTTGGCACACGAGATGAGAAAAGCTTTGCACGTTTCGTGCACATCTTTTCCGTCAAGTTTATTCACCATCTCCACCTCATAGGTCTCAGGATGATAGTTTAGACTGCTTTTCAGAATGTTTTCCAAATAAGAAGCAGGGCCACGTTTCCCAGACTCTGCGAAACGCTGTGAAATAAAGGCGTCGAAACCTACACCACAGGTACAGAAGAATGGGCGATTGTTCATCAATCCGTAATCCATTGTATGCACCTGCCCGTGATTAATAATCTTGATGGCGCTAAGCGGATCGGTAGGAATACGCAGATGGCGTGCCAATCCATTTCCAGAGCCTGAAGGAATGATGGCCAATGCCGTCTGCGAGTGCACCAATCCACTAGCCACTTCATTCACCGTGCCATCGCCTCCAATGGCGCACACAACATCCATTCCCTGCTGTGCAGCTTTCCTCGCAAGCTCAGTGGCATGTCCTGCCCTTTTTGTCTGTAAAATTTTATAATCGTTATAGCGCCCCATGTCCAGATATTCTTCGATGAGCTTTGCAACAAACTTTTTGCCCGAAGTTCCTGAGATAGGATTTACTATAAATTCTATATTTTTCTTCTCTGTCATACCTTCAGAATATGTCACGTATACGCATTCCCGAAAGCCTTGCGTTTCTTAATATATTAATGTATAATAAGGAGGGAATGAGGCCTTGACATTTTCCCGTTTCTTTTCTTGCTGCAAAAGTACGACTTTTTTAGACCAATTTTTCAAAAGGCCGGATGTTTTTCATTGATATTTATTTTTTTTCAGAAAACGTAAGGAAGAAAAGTTCTTTTTTTACTAACTTTGCACCGTTTTTGGAGTCATGTATAGACTTTAACATGAAAAAATAATAATATAATAGTGTGCTTTTTTCAGTGAGTTGCCTTGTGTCTTTTCATGCGACATGAATGCACTACGAGGCGCCATCAAGCACTGAAACGCACCATTTAACTATGGGTTTACTACAAGAAAGAATGCGTAAGTACAGGGAACCGCAGAAATACATCAATGCGGGTGTTTACCCTTACTTCCGTGAAATTGACAGCCACCAAGACACAGAAGTCACCATGAGTGGCAAGAGAGTCCTCATGTTTGGTTCCAATTCCTATATGGGCCTCACATACGACAAACGCATCTGTCAGGCTGCCATCAAAGCCATTGAGAAATACGGCACAGGCTGTGCAGGTTCGCGTTTCCTGAACGGTACGCTCGACCTTCACATCCAACTCGAGAAAGAACTGGCCGAGTTTGTGGGCAAAGATGAAGCGCTGGTGTACTCCACTGGTTTCACAGTGAACTCGGGTGTTGTCTCTTGTCTTACAGGCCGTAATGATTACATCATCGGTGATGACCGCGACCACGCATCCATCGTGGATGGCCGCCGTCTCTCGTTCTCACAGTTTTTCCACTACAAGCACAATGACATGGAAGATCTTGAGCACCAGCTCATGCGATGCACTCCTGACGCTCTGAAGCTGATTGTGATTGATGGTCTTTTCTCTATGGAAGGTGACTTGGCTAAGTTGCCTGAAATCATTGAGCTGAAGAAGAAGTATAATGCCACTGTCATGGTGGACGAGGCACATGGTTTGGGCGTATTTGGCCGGAACGGACGTGGTGTGTGTGACCACTTCGGTGTAACTAACGATGTAGACCTCATCATGGGTACATTCTCTAAGAGTCTCGCTTCTATTGGCGGTTTCATCGCTTCCGACAGTGACACTATCAACTGGCTCCGTCACAATAGCCGCACCTACATTTTTAGTGCCTCCAACACGCCTGCAGCTACTGCTGCTGCACTCGAAGCGCTCCACATTCTGCAACAGGAGCCTGAGCGCCAAGAGAACCTCTGGAAAATCACCAACTACGCGCTGGAGCAGTTCAAGCAGGCTGGTTTCGAAATCGGTGATACAGAAAGCCCTATCATCCCACTATATGTGCGCGATGCATTCAAGACCTTCCAAGTAACCAAGATGGCATTCGACAAAGGCGTCTTTGTCAACTCTGTGGTGCCACCAGCATGCGCGCCACAAGACACGCTTATCCGTGTAGCGCTCATGGCTACACACACCAAGGAGCAGGTTGACCGTTGTGTTGCCATTCTTGTTGACGTGTTCAAGGAATTGGACTTGCTGAAGTAAAAAATAAATCAAACAACTAAAAACTAAAAGTTAAAAACTAAAAGTGAAAGAATCTGCCATCCGCTTTGGGGGAAACTTAAGCTTTTAGTTTTTAGTTTTTAGTTTTTCACTTTCATAGACACATATGCTTACACTCAAGTTAATTACTGAAGAGACCGACAGAGTGATTAAGGGTCTCGAGAAAAAGCATTTCCCTGAGGCAAAAGCCGCTGTGGAAAAGGCTATTGCCATCGACAAGCAGCGTCGTGAGGCTCAGACGAAGCTTGATGCCATCTTGGCAGAGAGCAAGAAGTACGCCACACAAATCGGACAGCTGATGAAGGCAGGAAAAAAAGATGAAGCAGAATCGGCCAAGGCAGAAGTGGCTAAACTCAAAGCCAGCGCCGCTGAACTCGAAACAGTAAAGGCGAATGCGGAGCAGGAATTGACAGCACACCTCTGCACCATCCCCAATATCCCTTACGATGAAGTGCCCGAAGGCTCATGTGCAGAAGACAACGTGGTGGTAAAATCTTCTTTACGCGAATGCAAGCCTGGAGATACCGTGGGCAACTGGGACACCATCCCATCCAACGGCAACGCGAAACTCCCACATTGGGAACTTGCCAAGAAATACAACCTTATCGACTTTGACCTCGGTGTAAAGATTACTGGTGCCGGATTCCCCGTTTACATCGGCAAGGGCGCACAATTGCAGCGTGCCCTCATCAACTTCTTTCTTGCAGAGGCATGCAAGGCTGGCTACACAGAAATCATGCCTCCTACGGTTGTGAATGCCGCTTCCGGCTACGGAACAGGCCAGCTGCCCGACAAGGAAGGTCAGATGTACCACTGCGAGGTGGATGACCTCTACCTTATCCCAACAGCAGAGGTGCCTGTGACAAACATCTACCGCGATGTCATCCTTGACGAGAAAGATCTTCCTATCAAGAATTGTGCCTACACACAGTGTTTCCGTCGCGAAGCTGGTTCATACGGCAAGGACGTACGTGGCTTGAACCGTCTGCATGAGTTCTCTAAGATTGAAATTGTGCGCATCGACAAGCCTGAGCACTCCAAGGAAAGCCATCAGGAAATGCTAGACCACGTAGAAGGCCTTCTGAAAAAGCTTGAGCTCCCCTACCGAATCCTGCGTCTCTGTGGCGGTGACCAGAGTTTCACATCTGCAATCTGCTACGACTTTGAGGTATACAGCGAGGCACAAGGCCGTTGGCTTGAGGTTTCTTCTGTATCTAACTTCGATACCTATCAGGCTAACCGTCTTAAGTGCCGCTACCGCAATGCAGACAAGAAAGTTCAGCTCTGCCACACCCTCAATGGTTCAGCCCTTGCGCTTCCTCGCATCGTGGCATCCATCCTCGAGGACAACCAGACCCCCGAAGGCATCCGCATTCCTAAGGCACTCGTGCCCTACACTGGTTTCGAGATGATTGACTAAACATATAATTCGACATACAACAAGAAAGGGACACAACGAAATGTTGTGCCCCTTTTCTTTCAATTGGCTTCGCCGAGCTCAAAGGTTCTTCATTTTTTTAATCCTCCGGGGGGCAGAATCTGCAACGAGGAGGTGAAGATTTGCTTGAACATGGAAGATTTGAGGTTTTCCCGGTTACGTACAGCAATGGTTTTCAACCGACGTGCATTGGCGAAGACGCTTTCGGAGAAAGTCACATCACTACCCTCAAAAACAAGGTGCTCGAGGTTGACACAATCTCTGAAACACGCATGGTCCACATGTCCGATGGTCTTGCCGATGCGAAGGGTGTTCAGGTTGTCGCATCCATGAAACATGAAAACAGGCAGCGCGTCTTCGCAAAGGAAGAGGCGAACCCAATAGACAGAATCGGGCACTTCCTCGTCCACCATGAAGTTGCGGCGCATCGTATCGTAGCCTTTCAGGTCGGTGAACATCTTGTGGTTCATGCTGCGCAGATCGTATTTTACTGTTTTCGTCTGCGTGACACTCTCCTCCCCCATCTTGACGGTCACGTTCTTGGAGAAATGGCCGTTCAGACCGATTTCAGCGGAGGGAAGACGGAGAAAATGGTGTTTTGACTCCACGAAGCGTGCTCCGGTGAGGTCCAGTTCAGTCAGCACACCGATGGAGGCAGATGGCTGCTCGACGCTGACGGCACCTGCCATACGCCGCAGCAGTTGCCAGTCAGCTCCGTTCAGTTTGCCGATGAGGGTCAGCTTGCCAACGTTCATGGCTTCAGCTTCGGGCAGGAGTTCGACCAGCGTGCCCGCTTTCTTCACCTCAATGGTGCGTTCTGTGGGAGTTGCAGAGGCTTCGTTCGGCACGATATTCACCATAATATTCGTCAGCAAGGCCTCGTGGGTGAAGAGGCGATAGTATCCGTCTGCGCTGCCTCCCCAACCGAAATTGAAATGGAACATACCATCTGAATAGCCGTCCAGCAAGAAAGCGTGCCCCTTGTTTGTAACTGCGACCACGCGTTGATGCTGCAGGTCGGTGTAGGCCGCATTCAACATGGTGGGGACATCGAAGAGGCCGTGACGCAAGAGTTTCATCCGAGGGGAGAAATCGAAATGGTTCACCAGGCTATATTTCAACTGATGAAAATTGGCAGAGGTTGAGCCTTCTCCATATTTTGGCGAAAGCGTCATGCTGCACATAGCCTGCAGCCGTGCAATGAGGTCTTGTTTGGCTTTGTCCCGGGGAATGACAGGTGCATAGTCTGGCCAATTGATGGTGATGCCGTCCAACTTGCAAAGGAGACTTTTTTGAGTGACATCGTCCAGCATAAACTCAACCTGTCCCCGGATGCGGTCGGGATATTGCCAATACTTGAGCAACAGCGCCTCGGCTGTGCCCACACATCCAGACTTGACCGATAAAGTCTTGCCTTCCCATTCAATCGGCAATTGAAGCTGATACCAAGAGATGTCACCCATCAGCGGCTCGCATGCTTTCCACGTCTCTGTGAGACGCTGCAGCTGTATGTCGGGGTGGTGCTCGCTCTGCAGGCGGTTCAGACAACGCTCATAGTAGGCAAAGATGTCGCGATAGGTGCCATTGAGGGAGCCCCCGAAATAGCCACGAAGCGAATAGGCCAAAACTTGGCTGGGATACACATCGGCATACTTGCTGTCGGCAACGATGACCCATCCGCCACGAGGCGAATGGTTGGAAAAAACATGACAGACTCCCTCGACCATGAGTTCCTCCAGACGGATTGAGTCGGCCGGCACGCCACGAGAAAGGAGAAATGAGGTTCCGATTTGCTGCTCCTGAGCGGAGAGGCTCAAGGGGAGTAGGCTAAGCATAAGCAGGAAAATGTATTTGCGCATATGAGTTATTTACATATTTGCAAATATACGGTGATGAAAATACTATACAAAATAAAATGTGAATATTTATTGTTTGCTACGATGGTTTTCGCTTTGAGCAAGGCTTCCAAGCGTGTGCTGAAGTCCATGAAACAGACCGCCCCGCTCAGTAATTTCGGAAAAGAAACAGGAGGGTGTGTCAAAGGCACGCTCTCATGCTATCTCGACCCTCTGTCCTATGACAGGAATGAGGGTTTTGTCATTCTCTTGTCTCTCAGAGATGTTGGTGATAGAATTTTGTCTTTTTCTTTTGTAGTTTGGATTACTTTTTCTTAAATTTGTACTTACTATTATTTACTACCTAAATTTACCAAAATTAGAGATAAAACTATGTGTAAGTATCTGTTTTTGATGCTCGGAATCGTGGCTGCAGTATGTCTTTCCGCATGCGGTTCTTGTGATTCCGACGCTGATGATCCTGCGGAGCAGAAGGATGTGTCGCTGTCTCAGGTGAAAATGTCGCTTCTAATTAATGAAAGTGAGGGAATCCTCACGGGCACTCCGCTCATCAAGGGTTATTCGGCTGATGACATCATTTGGACGAACAGCAACCCTTCTGTTGCGGACTATGACCCGGAAACAGGAAAGGTGACTGCGAAAGAGAAAGGCGAGACCATCATCTATCACGATTGTGATGTGTGCAAATGCCCGCACCTATCCAGGCATCGAGAACAATGCCAACTTGGGCCAGAATGGTCAGTTGGCCTACTGGCGCAAGTTTCCGGGAAAGACCATCAATCCGGGCGACAACATCTACATCTATGGTCCTATGAGTGAGGAAGAGGGTCACCTGTGGACTTCACAAGGTGTTAAGGGTGAATGACTGTTTACGTAGAATAGAAGCAGGTCGCTTCAAATAAAGAGAAATAGTCCGTACAACATCCACGTTGCACGGACTATTTTCATCTCTACCCTCTTCCTTATTATTAGGAATGAGGTATTTTATTCTACATTATAATGGATTTATTTCTGCTCGGGCAGGATGGGTTCGCCCATCTCGGATGCCTCGGCGTTTTTGTCGTCGAGTTTGAAGAGCATGAACTGGGGTGCCTCTGCCGTGCATGGTTCCCAGCCAAGACCTCTGCCCTCACCATTCGGGTTGCTGTACTTCGCAAAGTTGGTCCATGCGGTAAGCATCTTCTCCGAGAGGTCCCAGTCCCCCTGCGTCCAAGGACGCCAGCAATGCTTCAAGCTCTTGAACACAAACCAGAGGTCGCTGCTATGGAAAGCCCCCTTCAGCCGGTCTGTGATTTCAGGATGTTTGCCGTCATCGGGCAAAGGACGGGCAAACTCATAGGCCCATGCCATGCCGCCCTGACGCTGACGCACCTTGCAGAACTCCGCAATACCTGGAGCCATCGCTCCCATATCGTTCAGCGTGTAGCCAATCATGTAAGGCACATCGGCAAGTTTACCCTGACGAGCAGCCTCGTCAAAGGACTGTATTGACACATAACCATCCACGATGGGACGCTGCATGAGGAAGAGGTCACTCTTGTTCACCATATTGTAAAGTTGTCCCACTGTGTACATAATCTCAGTAGAAGCCGCACGGAGCTTCGTCAAGTCGGTCAGACCAGCCCAATCCATCACCTTCTTTGTTTCAGCCTCGCTTTCAGCCAGAGTTGGGTTATACGTGAAGAACCTGTTCATGGGTGTAGCAGGCTTAGCCTCCTCACCATCCTTGGCGGGCACATTGATACCCCCTCCGCTCATGATGACAGCCTTATGGAAGAGGCCTCGAGCCAATGGGCTTTCGCACAGCGTGCGCACACTTCCTGCGCCAGCGCTTTGGCCAAAGATGGTCACATTGTCGGGGTCACCGCCAAACTGCGCGATATTCTCCTTAATCCATTTCAGAGACTGAATCTGGTCAAGAATGCCATAGTTGCCAGACACACCATGAGGGCTCTCTGCTGAAAGCTCAGGATGTGTCATGAAACCAAAGATGCCCAAGCGGTAGTTGATGGTGACAAGCACAACATCCTTCGATGCCCACTCCTGGCCATCAAACTCCGGTTCTGTGCCCCACCCTTCGTGGTAGCCGCCACCATGAATCCAAAGAGCTACCGGCAATTTCTTATCCGCCTGTCCGGGAGCCTTGGTCCACACGTTCAGATAGAGGCAATCCTCACTGTAAGGAGCCTCATCACCATACCCCCACTCCGAGGTATAGAAACCGGGATAGTGAACACCTTGATAACCGGGATGACCAAACTTATCGCATACACGCACAGAATCCCAAGCCACCACGGGCTGTGGTTCCTTCCAACGCAAGTCGCCAATAGGAGGAGCTGCATATGGAATGCCCTTATATACATACACACCAGGATTCTCAGCCAATACGCCTTGAATCTGTCCTCCCTCCACGGTGAGGATGGGGTTTTCAGCCTCTTCAGGCGAGTTGCACCCCAACGCCATTGCCAGCAACGGCAACAACAGAAATGTTTTTTTCATGATTGTAAACAATTAGGTTGTGGTAAATAGTTCGTCGCAAAGGTATGGAACTACCACCGAACAGCCTCATTGAAATGTATCAGAAATTTACACTTTTGTGTCTAAAATCTTCATTCTCTCTTGCCTGCCATCCTCATGCGAGCAGAAAGAGGCGTGGATGCAGCAGCGATATGAGCCGTGCGCACCTCCTGCTGAACACCTTCAATGTCGAATTGCACTATGGCTCCATCGGCACGCACATCGATGGTGACAGGGGCACCCAGCACCAGCGGCAGGTTCACGTCGCCATGACCTCCAGGATAGCCACAAAGCACTGGAATATGATAAGGCTCCAGCATCTTATGCAGCATCTCCTCAATACTCTCGTAGGTAAACTCCGAACCACAACCAGCAAACTCGCCCAATATGACACCCTTGCAGCGGTCCAGCACGCCATTCATCTGCAAGATGCGCATCTGGCGGTCCACGTTACGCATCGTCTCGCCTATTTCCTCCACAAAAAGAATCAAGTCCTTGCCACTTGTGGCATCAGCCTGCGTACCATGATTAGGTGCAATCGTGCAGAGGTTTCCACCCACCAGCACACCGCTTGCCATACCCAAGATGTTCTGAGTGTGAGCAGGAACTTCATAGCGAGGCACATTGCCCATGAGCAAGTCACGCACCATCGTACAGCTCTTGTCTGTGCCTCCCTTTGCCAGAAACGTGCCCATCGTGCCGTGTATACTCATCACGCCCGCACGGTTCATCAGCCCGTGCAATGTAGATATATCGCTGAATCCCACAAGCCACTTGGGAGATGCCTTCAACTCAGCCAATGTCATCAAGTCAATCAGCTGTATGGTGCCATATCCGCCCCGATTGCATATAATAGCCTTGATGCTGGGGTCGCTCATGGCCCAGCGTATATCGCTGACACGCTCAGTTGGGCTGCCTCCCAGTCGTCCATAAGCCATCTTATCCACGTTGGGGCCAATCACGGGCTCCAGTCCCCAGGAGCGCACCACATCTGCCGCCTCCTCCACTGTTTCCATCGGTGTGAAATACGAGGGGGAAAGCAGCGCAACCTTGTCACCAGGCTTCAGATAGTCAGGCTTCACACATTGAAGCTCCACAGGCTTATTCTTCACTACAATAATAGTTTCGTCGTCGCTGCACGATGTCAGCGCTCCAAAGCCACAGCATGATAGGATGGTGGCCATCATCCATGTTTTCATTGGTTTCATTGCAAATCTTTTCAGTTAACTTACTATGTTTTGGGTGTACAAAAGTACGGATAAATATTTAGAAACTGAAAAATAATAAGCCTCAATTCTTCTAAACACTAGTTGTGCACCCTGCGCGACATTAATTCCACACCCTGCGCAATTATAATAGCGCACGGTGCACGATTATACTCACGCACGGTGCGTGTTTAAGAGCATCCACTCAGCGTGTTTGCAAACACGCACCCTATCATATAATAAAAGACCACCGAGCAAAACTAATGTGAGTTACCGAGTAAGCCTAACATGAACTACCGAGCAAGCCATCAATGAGTCATCGGGCAAGCCAAATAAAAAAGAACGGAATCAAACGATATCGAAAGAGCGAATAATAAGACATTCCATTTAATGGCAAAAAACAAAGTAAGGGATGGCACAAGCACCCCTCACTTGATTGAATACTATCTGTAGAAGTCCTTATAATAACTCTATCACTTCGCCGTCGTAGGCTAAGTGTATGCCGGAGGGAAGAAGCTTTTCTTCCTCTTGATGCTTCTTGATGTTGTGGCTCATGTGCACCAGCCATGTTTCTTTGACACCTAAACGACGGGAAAAGGCGATGGCTTCATCAATGGTCTGATGGCTAGGATGCTCGTGGTGGCGCAAGCCGTTGACGATCATGTACTCCACTCCTTGCAGATAGGACAGTTCAGATTCAGGAATGGTCTTCATGTCGGTAATGTAGGCGAAGTTCTCTACCCGAAAGCCCACAATGGGCAGACGTCCATGCATCACACGAATGGGCATGATGGTCACATCGCCGTGCTCTCCCTCTACACGCGCCTCTTTCTCAGCTTTGAGCGCATCGAGCACCTGCTGGCGCTTCTGCTTGACAGGCTCTTCCAGATAGCGAGGAGACATGAGCTCTTTCTCTGTGTCACGAATCACAATGGGCACATGTGGTTCTATCTCTATCAAGTTGATGGCGGGCACTCCAGGGTAGCGCTTCTCTTTGGGAGTGAAGCAATATGGAATGCGCTCCATGAGATGGTCGGCGCAGAATTTCTCTGCATAGACATCCACATCACCAAAGATACTGTAAGGACGAAGATCATCAAGTCCTCCCACATGATCGTAGTGCTCATGGGTAATGAGCACAGCGTCGAGTGGCTTGAAGTCGATGCCGAGCATTTGTTGACGAAAGTCAGGACCACAATCAATGAGGATGCGTTTCCCGTTCACTTCCAAAAGGCTCGAACAACGAAGGCGTTTGTCCTTAGGGTCTGTTGATGTGCACACTTCACAGGGGCACCCTACTTGAGGTACTCCACATGAGGTTCCGCTGCCAAGTATTGTGATTCGCATACGAAATGAACAGTGATTTAGATAAAGTTTACCTCTGGACGAATATCAACACCAAATTTCTCTTTCACATCCTTGCAGACAGTATTGCAAAGCGTGATGATTTCGTCAGAGGTAGCACCACCAAGGTTGACTAATACCAATGCCTGCTTGTCATGCACTGCCGCGCGGCCCAATGCCTTGCCCTTCCATCCACATTGATCTATCATCCATCCAGCAGGAATCTTCACCCCACCTTCCACCTCATAGAAAGGCATCTGGGGATAGTCCTTCTGTATGGACAGGAACTTCTCGCGGCTCACCACAGGGTTCATGAAGAAACTGCCAGCATTGCCCTGAACTTTCGGGTCAGGCAGTTTGGCATTGCGAATGTCGATGATGGCTTGACGCACCTGCTTAATGGTGGGGAGTTCTCCATCATTCAGAGCATCTCCTAACACAGCAAGAAGATTGCCATATTCCAGTTTCAGGACGGGAGTCTTCTGCAAGCGATAGGTGACGTATGTGATGGCATACTTGCCTTTCAATTCCTTTTTGAAGATGCTTTGGCGATAGGCATAGTTACATTCATCATTAGCAAAGATTCGCGTTGTCCCATTGGACAGATCAATAGTCTCTACCATCACTATCACATCTTTTGCTTCCACTCCGTAGGCTCCGATGTTTTGTACAGCGCTGGCGCCTACTTCACCAGGAATGATTGAAAGGTTTTCCACACCACCATAGTCATGTTCTACAGCCCATGCCACAAAATCATCCCATACAACTCCAGCACCCACACGCACTAGCAGTTCGTTCTCCCCTTCCACTTCCTCGACAATCTCTATGCCGCTGATGGCGCTGTGCAACACCGTTCCATCAAAATTGCCTGTGAAGAGCAGATTGCTTCCGCCACCTATATGTAGCACCTTACCTTTGAGTGTAGGAATCAACATACGAAGGTCTTTCTCACTATCATACTCCACATAACGTTCAGCTTTCACATCCATTCCGAATGTGTTGTGAATAAGCAAGCTATAGTTTTTGTATTCTTTCATAAAAGAATGATGACATATCATTATGACTACCCCGAAACAAGGAAATAAAGTATTTGTCCACCTCCCCACAGAGAGGCTCCAACAAACGTTTGCCGGGAAAGTATTTTCTTCAGTATTCTATTTCCTTCAGCTGCCAGCCACTACCGTTTTTATTGAACTTAAACTGCATCTGCATGCCGTTGCTCAGTCCTTGCAAGAGTAATGTCTTGCGGTTCTGACCAAGACATGTCTGCCCGTAATTGATATTGACCAATGCATTTTGCGGCAACGGCAACTCGCGCGCCATCTCAAACCAATCATCAGCATCTATCTCGTCTACCTCGGGGGCTTCTTCTCCATCTTCCGATGTAAGCACCACCCTTATCGAGGGCGCCAAGGACTCGCGCTGAAACACACTATCTTCCATGAATTGCGCATAGAAATGAAGAAAATCGCCATTCGGCATATCTTCCAAACGCTTTTTCTTCAGGTCCGTCAGCATCCACTTGCCGTTACGCCTATTGAAATCATATTTTTCTACTTCATGTCCATTCAAGACAAAACGTTCAATAGCTACGCTTTTAATAGTAGTATCTTTCTGTAATTCCAAGTCCTGTACACGCTCATAAATGACAGCAAAGACATCCTCGCCATCTAGGCGGTTAAATGTATCCCATTCCTGCTTTGACAACGACTTCACGTCTTCACCCTGACGACAAGGCAAGGGGAAAACGATGCGCTGATGCTGAAAGCGTGAATCGCCCATAAATTCATACAGAAAATCGCTGAACAGCTCATCCACTGCCACAGGAGGCTCCTCTGCCTCCTCAAACAGATGGAGCGTGTCACCCACAAACGCCTCGATTGAATCTTCCTCTGCTTCTTCGTCTGTGTCAAACACATTTGTCATCTTGCTGTCTTTGCACGACACCAAGAGGCCTGCCGCCATAGCGGTCAGCATTAAACCTTTTTTCATGCCCTATTCATAAAAACGTGGCAAAGATACGGTTTTTTTCATTCACAATTCATAAATACTAAACCAATATTTACAATCCTACTTGTTCTTATCTCCAAAAATGCATAAAGAGGGAAGATTTCTCCAATCCTACTTGTCAAATCAAGTTTTTGCCCACAATTGTTCTCAAATTACAATTATCATAAAATGCGAGAACTACGGACAGAGGCTTGATTTTGCAAACATCCGTAACAAGAAAGAAGAAAAAAAAACATATACCCGCATCATGCTCACCTAATTTTCAGTATTCATTCTTCACATTTCAATTATTATTCGTACCTTTGCAGCGTTTTTGCAACAAACACCATCAAATATGTTAGAAAAGATTCAATGTTTACTGAATGAGGTTGAAGGTCTCACAGCAAATTCAGCAGAAGAGATTGAACAACTTCGTATAAAATATCTTAGCAAGAAAGGCGCCATCACAGCCCTCATGGCAGACTTCCGCAATGTGCCTGCTGAGCAGAAGAAGGAAATCGGAATCAAAATCAATGAGCTCAAAAACAAGGCTCAAGAGAAGATCAACGAACTTCGCGATGCTTTTGCGGTTCAGGAAACAGAGGTGAACCACCTTGATATCACCCGCACCGCCTACCCCATTGGCCTTGGCACCCGCCACCCGCTCACATTGGTAAAGAACGAGATTATCGATATCTTCTCACGACTCGGATTCTCACTTGCAGAAGGTCCTGAAGTAGAAGACGATTGGCATGTATTCTCATCAATGAACTTTGCCGACGACCATCCCGCACGCGACATGCAAGATACGTTCTTTGTGGAAGCACATCCCGATATTATCCTGCGCACACATACCAGTTCTGTACAGGCTCGTGTGATGGAAAAGCGACAGCCACCTATTCGTGTGCTTTGCCCTGGCCGCGTGTACCGCAACGAGGCAATCTCGGCACGTGCCCACTGTTTTTTCCATCAGGTTGAAGGACTGTATGTGGACGAGAAAGTCAGCTTCACCGACCTTAAGCAGGTTCTCCTTCTTTTTGCCAAAGAAATGTTTGGCGAGGACACTCAAATCCGCCTCAGACCGTCTTATTTCCCATTCACTGAACCAAGTGCAGAGATGGACGTTTCATGCACCCTTTGCAAAGGCAAGGGCTGTAGCATGTGCAAAGGTTCCGGATGGCTGGAAATTCTCGGATGCGGCATGGTGCACCCCAATGTGCTTGAGGCAAACGGCATTGACTCCACCAAGTACAAAGGTTATGCTTTCGGCATGGGCATTGAGCGTATCGCCAACCTCAAATACCAAGTTAAGGACCTACGCCTCTTCTCAGAGAACGACGTCCGCTTCTTGAAGGAGTTTGAAGCAGCAAACTGATTACACATAATTAATAATAAAATAAAAATGAGATGCGCTTAACAAGTGTATCTCATTTTTCTTGAGCGGACGACAAAAGAACAGCGAGTCCAAAAATCTTCACTTGGTCTAAAGAGCACCATGTGCAACCCAACAATTGCAGAGCGATTATGAATTGGGATTTTACAACCAAGTGTGAATGTTTTTCCTTCAATCAGGCTCCTCTTTTCATTTGTTTTCCGTACCTTTGCACAAAAGTTACATTAACCTATTCAATTTCTAAACAGAAAAAGAAAACTCATGAGTGAAGCAAGACCATTTAAAGTGTTCTCAGGCACAAAAACAAGATATTTGGCAGAGCGCATCTGTCAGAGTTTGGATTGTCCGCTTGGCAACATGGTAATTTCACACTTTGCCGACGGCGAGTTTGCCGTATCTTTCGAAGAATCTATTCGCGGCAATGATGTGTTCCTCGTTCAGTCAACATTCCCTAACAGTGACAATCTGATGGAGCTGTTGCTGATGATTGACGCAGCTAAGCGCGCCAGCGCACGTAGCATCGTGGCTGTCATCCCCTATTTCGGATGGGCTCGTCAAGACCGTAAAGACAAACCACGTGTGAGCATCGGTGCAAAACTGGTGGCAGACCTTCTCAGTGTGGCCGGTATAGACCGTCTTATCACGATGGACCTGCACGCTGACCAAATTCAGGGTTTCTTCGATGTACCTGTTGATCATTTGTATGGTTCACTCGTTGAGATTCCCTACGTGGAGAACCTGCACTTGCCGAACCTCGTTATCGCTACTCCAGATGTTGGCGGTGCGAAACGTGCACGTTTGTTCGCAAAGAAACTGAATGCTCCTCTCGTGCTTTGCAACAAAGTTCGCTTACAGGCCAATGTAGTGGATTCTATCCAAATCATTGGTGACGTGAAGGGAAAGGACGTAGTGATTGTTGATGACATGGTGGACACAGCTGGTACTATTACCCACGCTGCTGATGAGATGATGAAGGCCGGCGCAAAGAGTGTACGCGCTGTAGCAAGCCACTGCGTGATGAGCGACCCTGCCAGCGACCGCGTGCAGCAGTCTGCTCTTGAAGAAATCGTGTTCACAGACTCTATTCCATACGCCCAGAAATGCCCGAAGGTTGTACAGCTCTCTATCGCCGAGATGTTTGCACGTGCCATTCGCGCCGTATCTGAGCAGAAGAGTGTAAGCGAAACTTTCAATTTCTAATGACGTTTGCCATTCTTGCAGCAGGAGAAGGTTCACGACTCGCACAAGAAGGTGTGGAATTACCCAAGCCTTTGGTACGAGTGAACGGTGAGGCCATGATTGACAGGCTTATCCGCATCTTCAAACAGAACGGAGCAGAGTCTATCTACATCATCACTAACAACCTCACATCGCTTACACAGGAGCACCTTCTCCAGCTGCAAGCAATGGATGAACGAATTCACCTCATTGTCAAAACCACCCCCTCGTCAATGCACAGCTTTTATGAGCTGCGAAAACTGATGGGTAATGGCAAATTCTGTCTCACAACTGTAGACACCATTTTTAGAGAGGACGAGTTTGAGCAATACATACATGCATGGAGCCAATCGGAAGAAGACGGACTGATGGCCGTGACGGACTATATTGATGATGAAAAGCCTCTCTATATTGCCACTAGTAATGACTTAACGATTACGGGATTTTTTGACAACGAGCCACAGCATTTTATTTCGGGCGGTATTTACGGTTTGAATGCCTCTTCCTATCCGATCATTGACAAATGCATAGCTGAAGGACAATCGCGCATGCGCAATTTTCAGCGCCAATTGATTAAAGACGGACTTCGGTTAAAGGCATATCCATTCAGCAAGATTCTTGACGTTGACCATGCCTGCGACATTGAGAAAGCAGAAGCTTTCCTTTCTTCTAAAGACTGATTAAACAAACACTAAACCAAACCTTTTATGAACAGCAAATTATTTTTAGCGACAGCCCTATGTGCCTCTTTGGCTTTTCCAACAATGGCTAAAGAAAAGAAGACTGCCAAGGCAGAATCTGAAGACTCCAACAAAATGGTGGCCTATCTGTTTACCTATTTCAACAGTAACGCACCTGAAGATGAGCAGATTTGCTATGCAATCAGCGAAGATGGTTACAACTACACACCACTCAATCATGGAAATCCTGTCATTTCGTCTGACACAATCGCTTTCACACAGTGTGTGCGCGACCCCCATATCTTACGTGGCGAGGATGGCAAAACGTTCTATATGGTAGTGACAGACATGAAGTCGAGTCTCGGTTGGTCAAGCAACCGTGGCATGGTGTTGCTCAAATCAACTGACCTTATCCACTGGCAGCACTCCGCCATCAACTTCCCGACCCGTTACACAAAGGAATGGAAGAATGTAATTCGTGTATGGGCACCTGAAACTATCTATGACCGACAAGCAGGCAAATATATGGTGTTCTATTCTCTACGCTCCAGCGACCCCGGTTCTTACGATAAGATTTACTACCAATACGCAAATGAAGATTTTACAGACTTAGAAGGTGAGCCCAAGTGGCTCTTCGATGCGGGTAATGCGACTATTGACGGAGATATCGTATATAACGAAGCGGATAAACTCTATCATCTCTTCTATAAGCAGGAATCAGGACGTGGAATTTATCAGGCAGTTTCACCTACCCTTACAGGTAGATGGAAAAACATTGATGGCCATGTGGAGCAAACAAATCAAGCGGTAGAAGGTGTTGGTGTGTGCAAAAGCCTCGATGGGAAGTCGTGGATTATCATGTATGACTGTTATGCAAATGGGCATTATCAGTTCTGTAAATCGTATGATTTGAAAACATTCGAGTTTGTACAAGATACCCAGACGAAAGGCAAATTCACGCCTCGTCACGGCACCATTATTCCGATCACGCAGGCTGAGAAAGACCGCCTTTTGAAAGAGTTCGGAAATTTCAACCAACCCATTCTTCCCGGATTCCATGCAGACCCCGAGATTCTGTACTCGAACAAGACCAAGCAGTATTACATCTACAGCACAACTGACGGAACACCAGGATGGGGCGGACACGATTTCAGCGTTTTCTCTTCCAAAGACCTTGTAAACTGGACTGACGAGGGGAAAATGTTAGATGTGAGAGGTGACCAGGTGAAATGGGCAACTGGTAATGCATGGGCTCCTTGTATCATTGAACGCAAGCAGAAAGACGGTTCATTCCTCTATTATTTCTATTATTCAGCTCATAACCCCAAAAGCAACCGCAAAGAGATTGGCGTTGCTGTAAGCAATGACCCGAAGGGCCCATTTACGGATTTTGGCAGTCCTATTGTAACAGACGCAGACCGCCCAGCAGAAGCCGGAGGGGGACAAGCTATTGATGTGGATGTATTCCAAGATCCAAAATCCGGCAAATTCTTCTTGTATTGGGGTAACGGCTTTATGGCTGGCGCTGAATTAAATGATGACATGACAAGCATCAAGAAGGAGACTGTCAAACACATGACTCCGAAAGGAGGTTCGCTAAGAACTTGGGCATACCGTGAGGCCCCATACGTATTCTATCGCAAAGGCAAGTATTACTTTATGTGGTCAGTAGACGACACTGGTTCTCCCAACTATCATGTGTGCTACGGAACAAGCAATTCACCTCTAGGTGACATCGTCATCAACGAGAATAGCTACCGTGTCATTGAGCAGGTGCCAGAAGATAAAATCTATGGAACGGCTCACAATTCTATTCTCCAGATTCCAGGAAAGGATGAGTGGTACATTTGTTATCACCGCATCAACAAAAACTTTGTTGACAGAAAATATGGAGGGGGAGTTCCTGGCACTCACCGAGAGGTATGCATTGACCGCATGACGTTTGACAAGAAAGGCAACATCATCCAAGTTAAGCCATCACTGAACTTCACAAAATAGGAGAATATGTATCTACCACCGGAATGGCATCAGCAAGCATTTGTGCAACTGACGTGGCCTCATAAAGACACGGACTGGGCACCAGTACTTACTGATGCCATTGATTGCTTTTGCGAGATTGCTAAAGAGTTAGCCGCATGCGGACAATTAATTATCGTTGCACAAGATAGCCAACAAGCTCAGGAAGATCTAAGACGCCATAATATCTGCCTTGGGAATATAAGTTTTGTGACCTGCCCTACTAATGACACATGGGCACGAGACCATGCTTTTATCACCTGCATCGACGAAACACAAAATATTGCTGTACTCAATGATTTCCAATTCAATGGATGGGGACTCAAATTCGCGGCATGTCATGATAACCAAATCAATCAAATCATCTTACCCAACGTTGTAGACTTCTATAGAGCATGCGGAATGAAAGTAGAATATAGAAATTGTCTTGATTTTGTCTTTGAAGGTGGTAGCGTGGAAAGTGACGGGCAAGGCACCTTGATGGTTACCAGCAGTTGCCTGCTTGCGCCTAATCGCAATAACACGATGTCAAAAACAGATATTGAGCAATATTTAAAAGAGACTTTTCATGCACATAGAGTATTATGGATAGAGCATTCATGGTTAGCTGGCGATGACACAGATGGACATATTGACACAGTGGCACGTTTCTGCTCACCAACATCTATTGCATATGTGAAGTGCGAAAACCCTAATGACGAACATTTTGATGAGCTACAAGCTATGGAGAAGGAACTGAAAGCGTTGCGTACGGCAGAAGGAAAACCATACACACTTTTCCCTCTTCCACTCCCAGATCCCTGTTATGACCTAGAAGGTGAACGGCTCCCCGCCACACACGCAAACTTCCTAATAACAAATGATACGGTGCTGGTTCCTACCTATCGCCAACTCGAGAAAGATGAAAGGGCATTAGCACAATTAGAACAGGCATTCCCCTATCACCGTGTTGTCGGCATTGATTGCAGCGTACTCATCTTGCAACATGGTTCATTACATTGTTCTACGATGCAATATCCTAAAATATGACCAACATCTAAATCACAAAAAGCTAATTACAGAAATGTTTCAGGTTAAATAAAAAGGGCTATATAAAAAAGGTGTGAAAGATGAAATAACGATAATTGCAAGAAAATTAAGTAAGATTATTAGAGATGTACAAAAAAGAGAGGCCGTGTCTGTACGACACGACCTCTTGTCTTATTGCTTAATCTCTATTGATTAATTGTTCTCAGGACGGAGCTGACGTACAACTTCTGCAGTGCGCCACATCTCTGAATCGTGGAGAGCAGCTAGCTCCTTCTCAAGACCAACGCGATAATCAGGCTTAGAGTTTGCATCGATAGAAATCTGAGCTTCGTTACCAGACTTCACTGAAGCATAAAGCTTCTCAACAACAGGCTTGATAGCATCGTGGAAAGGACCCATCCAATCAAGGGCACCGCGCTGTGCTGTAGTTGAGCAGTTAGCGTACATCCAGTCCATACCCTTCTGAGCGAAGAGAGGCATAAGTGACTGAGTGAGCTCCTCAACAGTCTCGTTGAATGCCTCTGATGGCGTATGACCATTCTCACGAAGCACCTCATACTGAGCAAGAAGAAGACCCTGGATAGCACCCATCAATGAACCACGCTCACCAGTAAGGTCTGAAGTAGCCTCGCGCTGGAAAGTAGTCTCAAACAGGTAGCCAGAACCGATACCGATACCAAGAGCAAGTGTGCGGTCAAGAGCCTTACCTGTTGCATCTTGATATACAGCATAAGAAGAGTTCAAACCACGACCCTCAAGGAACATGGTACGAAGTGATGTGCCAGAGCCCTTTGGAGCTACCATGATGACGTCAATATCCTTAGCAGGAACACAACCTGTGCGATCGTTCCAAGTGATAGCGAAGCCATGAGAGAAGTAAAGAGCCTTACCTGGGGTGAGGTACTGCTTCAAAGTTGGCCATACAGACATCACCGCTGCGTCAGAAAGTAGGCACATTACAATAGTGCCTTTCTCAGCAGCCTCTTCAATAGAGAAGAGCGTCTCACCTGGAACCCATCCGTCCTTAATGGCTTTTTCATAAGTCTTGCCTTGACGCTGACCTACGATAACGTTGAAACCGTTGTCGCGGAGGTTGCATGCCTGACCTGGACCCTGAACACCATAACCAATCACTGCGATAGTCTCGTCTTTGAGAATCTCACGAGCCTTCTCGAGTGGGAATTCTTCACGTGTCATTACCTCTTCGATAACGCCACCAAAATTCATTTTTGCCATTTGTGATTTGTTTTAATTGTGCAAGGATAATCCTTGCGGGTTTATAAAATGAAATTGTTATTTCTTTTGTTGAGCAATTCGCTTTGCCTCACGAACTGCCAAATATTCATCCAAGTGTTCTGTGCGGCTCTTTGTGATGCAGATGCGGCCTGAACGAACAAACTGTAATACACAATCAAGTTTTTTCAATTCGTTGAACAAATCAATGATATCATTCGTATTACCAGTGATTTCCACTACTGCGTATGTACTATTGACTTCAATGATACGAGCATCATGAGAACGCACCAAGCTACTAACCTCATGATTCTTCAACATCACAGGTGTACTCAGTTTAAAGAGTGCTGTTTCATTAATGAATAACTCATCATCTGTATAGAAATGTGCCTGAAGTACTTCAATACGCTTCTCTATCTGGGCTGTTAGAATACGCGCCATACGTTCATCGCAATAGGCAGTCACGGTGTATTTATGGGCGCCGGGAGTGCTGGATGCGCATACATTGAGTGATTCAATATTTACTTGACGACGCGTGAATACTGCTGTGATTTGTGACAACAAACCGGGCACGTTTTCAGAGTAAACCAGAAAAGTATAGAGTTTTGTTGAATCCTGTTCCATTGTTGGAGATTGTTCTTTAATCATCTTTTTAGAGGGTTGGTTCTGTTCAAGTACACGCTGGCATTTACCACATGAGGAACACTCACCGCATTGTCCTCCAAAGGTTTTCTTTGTCGTTTGCATTATATTTCAAGCAACATTTCGTCAATGTTCGCTCCTGGAGGTGTCATAGGAAGTACATTGTCTTCTTCCTTAATAGCACACTGCAAGAGATATGGACCTGGAGTTGCAAGCATTTCTTGAATCGCAGCATCAAGGTCAGCTCTTTCAATTACAGTTTTGGATGGAATCCCGTATCCCTTAGCAATCAGTTCGTAGTTTGGATTAAGCATGGGCGTGAAAGAGTAACGATGCGCAAAGAACATCTCTTGCCATTGACGCACATTGCCCAAGAAATTGTTGTTCAGCAGAACTATCTTCACAGGTGCGCCCTGTTCCATAATGGTGCCAAGCTCCTGAATAGTCATTTGTAAACCACCATCTCCAACAAAGAGACACACAGTTCTGTCTGGTGCACCAAAGGTAGCACCAATGGCTGCAGGAAGGCCAAAGCCCATTGTACCGAGACCACCAGAAGTAACCACAGAACGCGGCTTTGTGAATTTAAAGTAACGGCAAGCCATTAATTGATTTTGACCGACGTCAGTAACCATAACACCTTCGTTATTAGCGGCTTCACTCACTTTCCGGATTACTTCACCCATCAACAATGGCCCTTCTGTAGGATGAAGGGCTTTATCAATTACTTTGTAGTACTCTTTCTCCGCATAAGGTTTAAATCCGTCTATCCATGAAGTATGCTTAGCATCGTCTAACAGATTTGTCACGGCAGGGAGCGTTTTCTTACAATTACCCAATACCGTCAAATCTACAGGCACATTCTTATTGAATTCAGCCTGATCAATATCGAAATGAATAATCTTTGCCTGCTTGGCATATGTAGCAAGATTACCCGTCACACGATCATCGAAACGCATGCCAATAGCGATGAGTAGATCACACTGGTTTGTCATCACATTTGGGCCGAGATTTCCGTGCATTCCAAGAATACCCATATTTAGATAATGATCAGATGGAATAGCAGAGAGTCCTAAGAACGTTGTTCCACATGGGATATCAGCCTTCTCCAAGAAAGCACGAAGTTCCTCACGCGCATTGCCCAATTCGACTCCTTGGCCTACAAGCACGAAAGGTTTCACGCTATTATTAATCATCTTGGCAGCACGTTCAATGTCTGTCATCTCCACGTCTGGCTCGGGCTCATAACTACGAATGAAGTCTACTTTCGCTGGTTCAAAATCAACCATGCCTGTCTGTGCATTCTTAGCAAAGTCAAGTACCACAGGACCAGGACGACCACTTCGGGCAATGTAGAATGCACGAGAAACAGCCCATGCGATATCTTCAGCACGACGAATCTGATAGCTCCACTTGCTGATTGGTGATGTTACACCAACCACGTCAACTTCCTGGAAAGCATCCGTACCCAGCATGGCAACACCCACTTGACCACAAATGACCACCATCGGAGTGGAATCAATCATTGCATCAGCAATACCAGTCACGGTGTTTGTAGCACCAGGACCTGATGTCACAATGGCGCACCCTACTTTCCCGCTCACTCGAGCATAGCCCTGAGCAGCATGTACAGCTCCCTGTTCATGACGGACAAGAATGTGATTCAACGTCTTTTTATGATCATAAAGCGCATCATAAGTAGGCATGATGCTTCCGCCCGGATAACCAAAGAGGATATCAACCCCTTCATTTTCCAAAGCACGCATCATCGCTTCTGCACCTGTTATCTTTTCAGTCATGTTCTTTTCGTTGTCTAGTTGTCTAGTTATTCTAGTTTTCCTAGTTATGTTTTTAGTCTATAATTCTCACACCACCCTTATCAGCACTTGCTACACTTTGAGCATATGCACGGAGAGCCTTTGACACAACACGGTTTCGCTTGAGAGGCTGCTGTGAACGTGCTGCCAGTTCCTCATCAGAAAGACGTACGTTTATGCTACGATTTGGTATATCGATGTCTATGATATCGCCATCCATTATCTTGCCAATGTTACCACCAGATGCAGCCTCTGGAGAGATGTGTCCAATAGAAAGTCCCGATGTACCTCCAGAGAAGCGGCCGTCCGTGATGAGGGCACATTCTTTACCCATGTGCATACTCTTAATATAAGATGTTGGGTAGAGCATCTCTTGCATACCAGGACCACCCTTTGGACCCTCATGAGTAATAACAACCACATCACCCTTCTTCACTTTACCGCCAAGGATACCTTCACAAGCGTCTTCCTGTGAATCGAACACTACAGCAGGGCCAGAGAATTTCCAAATGCTTTCATCAACACCAGCAGTCTTCACCACACAACCATCCTGCGCAATGTTACCGAAGAGGATTGCCATACCGCCATCCTTCGTATATGCATGTTCAATGTCGCGAATACATCCATTTACACGATCGGTGTCAAGCGTCTCATAATTGGTATTCTGTACACCTAGTTGATTGCAGAACACACCTGCAGGAGCGCTGCTGTAAATACGTTTAGCTTCAGGATCTATATTGGCTTTAAGAATTGAATACTTCTCAATATCTTCTGCCAAGGTGGCGCCATTCACTCGCTTCACATTCGTATCAATCAGCCCACCCTTTGCCAGCTCTCCGAGCAAATTCAGCATACCGCCTGCACGACCACACTCTTGCACCGAGTATTTCTGGGAGTTTGGAGCCAATTTGCAAAGGAATGGAGTTTTGCGTGAGAGCTTATCAATATCAGCCATTGTAAAATCCACTCCCGCTTCCTGTGCCACCGCCAAAAGATGCAACACCGTATTAGTTGAAGCTCCCATTGCAATGTCAAGTGTCATAGCATTAAGGAAAGCCTTACGAGTTGCTATAGAACGTGGAAGCACTGACTCATCACCATCTTCATAATAGGCGAAAGCATTCTTGACAATCTGACGAGCTGCAGCTTTCATCAGTTCCTTGCGATTCACATGAGTAGCAAGGATAGTTCCATTGCCTGGCAATGAAAGGCCAATAGCTTCTGTCAAATTGTTCATGGAGTTTGCGGTGAACATACCAGAGCAGCATCCGCAACCAGGGCAAGCACGATTCTCCACTTCAGCCAGTTCATCATCGTTCACAGTTGGATCAGCTCCTTTAATCATCGCAGCAATCAAATCCAGATTTTCACCCTTATACTTACCAGCCTCCATAGGTCCACCACTGACAAATACAGCAGGGATATTCAGACGCATCGCAGCCATCAACATACCTGGAGTAATCTTGTCGCAGTTAGAGATACATATCATTGCATCTGCTTTATGGGCATTGCACATGTATTCCACAGAATCTGCAATAATGTCACGTGAAGGTAAAGAATAAAGCATGCCATCATGTCCCATTGCGATACCATCGTCAATAGCAATCGTGTTGAATTCGGCAGCATAGCACCCCATTTTCTCGATTTCAGCTTTCACAATCTGTCCAGCCTCATGCAAATGCGTGTGTCCAGGAACAAACTGGGTGAAAGAATTGACTATAGCGATAATTGGTTTTCCAAACTGCTCACGCTTCATGCCGTTGGCAACCCATAGAGCACGCGCTCCGGCCATACGGCGACCTTCAGTGCAGACAGCACTACGTAACTGGTGTTTCATATCTAATGTTAGAGTCTTTTAAATCTTTTTACGCTTATAAGAGGGAGCGTTGCTCCTACTATATGACGAAACATAGCCTCTCCCACAGTGCGGGAAGGGGATAAAACGATGCAAAAGTACAAATTTTTGTTTACAACTGACACATATTTGGCAATAAAAAAAGAGTGGAGTCCTATATTTGCCAAGGATTCCACTCATTTTGTCATTGTTTCTATTCAATCATCTTGCTTTGACAAGACTATTTCTCCCTTCTTAATGTAAAAACAATACGTATTAACTGTCTATACTTTCAGGCCCTACAGCGCGTAAATCGATTGCCATATAATATATAAATATATGTGATGAGCCTTTGGGAACAAGTTTGCATGGCGAAACAATATCATACACATATACCATCAAGCAATCCGTTCAAGGCTTTGCAAGATACTTCAAGAACCACGCTTTGCCCACTGGCAAGAAGAGGTCGTGTCCAGCGGCGTTCAGGTGCGCCGTATCGTCTGCTCGCTGAAAATAGCGTTTTCTAAATGCGGCGTCACGCACTTTGATGACACACTTCTTATCGTAGTTCATCAGCACCGGCACATGATGGCGCCTGCACACTTTCTTAATGACTTTGCACACAGACGCAAAACCAGGCCGGTCCACAAACCAAGGTGTAACATAACCGACACGCGCCTTAGGACAAAGACGCTCAATGTTTGTCAACATCACCTCTAATGAGTCTGCAAACATTTTCAAAGAATCGGCATTTTCTTTCACCTTGTCGGCATCATTGTGGCCCGCAATAATGAGCACATAATCGGCATCAGGGTCCATGACGGTGTAGCGCTGCCACATGGCTGGTCCGAAATTCCAACGCCCATCGTGAGAGCGGTCAAAAGCCACACAAGAACCGTTACGTCCGTAATTTTCGTAGGTATAACCCAATTCCGCCGCCATCTTAGCGTGCCATGATTCTGAAGCTGGACGCTGATGATTAGCCACATAGCTATCGCCAAACACATTCAGCACCTTCTGCGCTTGTACCGACATCGTAGCCGTCAGGCCCATTGCCAATAGAAACAAAGTCAATTTCTTATTCATGTTCTTCTTTCTTTACGGTATTTATAGATTCCCATGAAAGGGCAATTTATTCAGGTCCGTTTCATTATTCATAACTTAAGAACAATTATTCATAACTTGCGAATAATTATTCCAAACTTATGAATAATTGTTCGCAACTTATAAACAACTCACGTACACCATGCGTCGCAACTCCTGCATACACACAAAGGGTAATGGGCTATTTACTGATCAAATGATTGCAAACGCGCGATGTACTTTCCAATAATGTCGAACTCCAGGTTCACCCGAGTACCTACTTCCACCTGATGAAAGTTGGTATTGTCGTAAGTATAAGGAATGATGTTCACCTCAAACGAATCATCCTGCGAATTGCACACCGTAAGGCTCACTCCGTTCACTGTCACACTACCCTTGTCCACAGTCATATAGCCTTTCTTAGCCATCTCGCGATCGAAGATATAACGGAAACGGAACGTATAACTTCCCTGCTGATCTATCTTTGCCACACATTCTGCAGTCTGGTCCACATGTCCTTGTACAATGTGTCCATCCAGACGACCATTCATCTTCATGGAGCGTTCCACATTCACCTTATCGCCAACCTTCAACAGCCCCAAGTTGCTTTTCAGCAATGTCTCTTTCATAGCTGTGACCACATACTTTCCATCGAAAATCTTCACCACCGTTAGGCAGACACCATTATGAGCCACGCTTTGGTCAATCTTCAGCTCATCTACAAACGAGCACGTCAACGTGAAGTGCATGTTTTCCTGTTCCTTTTCAATCGCTACAACCGTAGCAAATTCTTCTACAATGCCACTAAACATAGAATCTAAATTATTATTAAAAACATGCAAAGATACTCATAATCCCATTAAATTCCATAACTTTGCATCAAATTATCATATATTAACAGCTAAACAAACAGACAAATGACAACAAGAAACTTCCTAACAATGACATTCCTTACCATCGCTGGGCTGTTCACTTTCAGCAGCTGCGATGATGACGAGGCAGAATACCATGCCCCCGTGTATAAAGCAATCACCTTTTCACCCAATCCATGCTATCCAGGAGACAAAGTCACAGCCACCGTTTCTTACTCCAAAAAGGGAGAGAATTGGTACTATTACATGCAACGATTCACCCTTGACGGCAATACGATTTTAGAGAGAAACAAAGGAAGATCTTCCAACGTTGTCATGCCCGATCCTCCCACATGCACATTCGACGCGCCTGCAGCTGGCACTCATACCTTCATGTTCACATGCGGTCCATCCAGCACTGTCGGCTCAAACCTCTATCCTGCAAATATAAGTATCACCGCCCAACTGATTGTGAACGATTCCAATAGCGGCAACGACAAGGAGGAAGAATAAAATCAAACTCAAACACACCCAATCTATTGTATGCGAAAACTAATCCTGCTGGCAGCTATTACGGCAGCCTCACTGTCTGCTGTAGCCAACCATCCTGATTCCATCTGGGTACGCCCCGACGTAAAAAGCGGCACACGAGACTTTCAAATTGCTTATTCTATAGATAACCAACATTGGACGCATGTGCCATGCAATCTTTTCGAGAGTGACTACGGCACATGGGGAAGCGAAAAGAAACTATACTACCCCATCCTCTCTTTCGATGGCAAGACATACCGAACTGTATTCATCCCGAATCTCAAGAACGGGCAGATAGCAGTGACTGAATCCGAAGATTTTGCCCTGTGGAAGCCCCAAGACTACCCATATGTTTCTCCAAGCGAGTTCCAAAAGATTGTAGCAGAACACCAGAAGGCTTCTGAAAGTAACATCATCCGAGTTCCATACAGCGCATTAGAAAACCTTATGGCAAAGAAGATGCGCGCTGACCGTAACGGAGCCTGGGAACGAGACAACTTTATAGCTTCAGGCGCACACATCGCTGCTGATGTCACCCCAATCGAAGCAACACTCAAAGTGAACTGGAATGACCATAAAGCTATCTCGCCAGACCTCATGGGCATCTTCTTTGAAGACATCAGTTATGCAGCAGATGGGGGTCTATATGCAGAACTTATCCAAAACCGAGATTTTGAATACACCGCTGATGATCATCAAGGGTGGAATGCACAAACAGCTTGGAGACTTGAAGGCCAAGGCACTACATGGAGCATTGAAACTGCAGCGCCCATTCACAAGAACAATGCCCACTATTCCACCCTCAAAACGACAACACCAGGAGCCAAGCTCATCAATGAAGGATGGGACGGTATCACTCTCAAGAAAGGAAAGAAATACAACCTTACCCTCTTCACCAAGGGAGCGGGTTCCTTCCGTGTATCACTCATTAGTAATGGCTCAATCATAGCATCAAAAGTTTTCAAGGCAACAAAAGAATGGAAGCAACAGAACCGTGTATTAACAGCTTGTTCTTCTGCTGATAAAGCATCATTTGTGATAGAACCACTTGAAGCAAGCAATCTTAGCATTGATTTCATTTCCCTCTTTCCGCAAGAAACGTTCAAAGGACACACAAACGGGCTTCGGAAAGACCTTGCCGAAGTGATTGCAGACCTAAAGCCACGCTTTGTTCGCTTTCCTGGCGGTTGCGCTTCTCATGGACAAGGAATTAACAACATCTACCATTGGCAAGCCACAGTGGGCGATATATGGGAACGCCAACCCGACATGAACATCTGGAACTATCATCAGACACGCGGACTTGGTTTCTACGAATACTTCTTGTTCTGTGAAGACATCGGCGCAGAGCCTCTCCCAGTATTGGCAGCAGGAGTCCCTTGTCAGAATTCATGGAAAGGTGGCGCAGGACAACAAGGCGGCATACCTTTCGAAGCAGACCTCAACGGCAAGCCTTCGCCATACACCTACATGGGCAAGCCTCTCACGATGGAAAGCTACCTGCAGGAGCTTATAGACCTTATCGAATGGGCAAACGGTGATGCAAAGACTTCCGCGCTCGCCAAAATTCGTGCGAAGGCTGGTCACCCCAAACCTTTCAACCTCAAGTACCTTGGCATAGGCAATGAAGATCTCATAAGCGAGACCTTCCTCAAACGTTACCGCTTCCTCATTGACGGCATTCGTAAAGCACATCCCGAAATTACCATCGTGGGCACAGTCGGTCCTTTCTGGGAAGGAAGTGACTATGAGTACGGTTGGCAAGAGGCTAAGACAAACAACATCCCAATAGTGGATGAGCACTACTACAACTCACCCAGCTGGTACTTTCACCATCGCGACTTTTATGATAACTATGACCGCAAAGGCACTAAAGTTTATTTGGGCGAATGGGCATCAAAAGGAAACAATGTGAGCAACGCTCTCGTCGAAGCAGCCTACCTGACTCATGTAGAGCGTAATGCAGACGTGGTGGTCATGTCATCTTATGCACCGCTATTGGCAAAAGAAGGACACACCAACTGGAACCCTGACCTCATCTATTTCAACAATAAAGAGGTGAAGCCAACTGCCAATTACTACGTACAACGTGCATTTGGCCAGAACAATGGTGATGAATATATCTATGCCGACCTGCAAGTGAACGGTGGCAACGATATTAGAGAGCGACTTGACCACTCTGTCGTAAAAGACAATAAAACAGGGGATATCATCATTAAAGTAGTCAGCCTGTTGCCTAAGGCATCAACCTTAAAGATTCAGTTAGGCGAAGAAGCGTTAAAGGGCTATAGCAGCCAAGCAACCCTATCACTCCTTTCCAAAGAGAATGCTCCTGACCGCCAACGCGAATGGGACAAAAACACCACTCGGTCCATCCAAATAAGTGGCGAGTTCACGCTTGACGTACCGCAGTATTCTGTTTCTGTCATCCGAATCAAACCGACCAAGAACTAATGATTACAAGAATCAAAATGCTGCCACTGTTGCTACTGGGCATAAGCCTTCAAGCACAAACGCCCCAATCAAACAACACGCAGTTCAATCCGACTGATCCTAACATCCAATACATAGGGCGCGTTGAGGTTTCAAACCCCAACCGCCCCACTTTCACCTATCCTGGAGTACAGATTCGCACGGGATTCACTGGCACCTCAATTACAATGATGGCCAAGCCCCAAAGCGGCTATTTCATGGTGAGCATTGATGGTAAGGAGGCTTACAAGGTTGCCGTCCTTGCCGACAGCATCGTCACTTTGGCATCAAGACTGAAAGAGACCCCGCACCAAGTAATCGTTACTTATATCAGCGAAGGCTATGAAGCTTTGCCTGAATTTCGAGGATTTCTCGTTGACAAGGGCAAAAGTCTGATTCCAGCCACAAACATTCCCGAACGTAAAATCGAATTCATCGGAAACTCCATCACCTGCGGTTACGGCATCGAAGCCAACTCAGAGGCTGAGCACTACGAAGAAAAGACCGCCAATTATTACTACACCTATGCGGCGAGAACAGCACGCAATCTGAATGCGCAAGCCCTTGTGGTGGCACGTAGCGGCATCGGAGTGTATCGAAACTACAACGGCCCCAAAACTGGCGATAAAGTGAACATGAACACCGAGTACCCATACACATTATTATATAATGACACATACACATGGGACTTCACGCGTTATTCGCCTCAGGTAGTGTGCATCAACCTTGGCACCAACGACACCTCCACACAAGGAGCAGACTCGCTCCTGCTCCTCAACGGATTTAAGCAACTCTACCGCCAAGTGCGCAACCACTACCCTAAGGCAAAAATCGTGCTGCTCAGCGGATGCATGATGAACGGACTTCAGCTTCACTCTGCGCAACAAGCCATGAATACCACAGCCAGCTATGCCCATCAGCAAGGTGACAAAGAGGTCTATCGCTTCGACTTCACACCACACAATGGCAGTCTCGGTTATGGCGCAGATTGGCATCCATCCATGCGCCAACACGAAAAGATGGCCAACGAACTCACGACATATCTGAAAGAACTGATGAAATGGTGAGTACAGATATCTAAATTCTATAGATGAAGGAATAAAGATTCACCTGCAAAAGCGAGCCAAGAAACAGACTCACCCCTATGCTCCATTAAACCTCACGCCATTTCATCGGTCAAAAGCCAGTAAACTTTACCAAATAATTAATTTAACCGTTTTCTAACATGAAACCAATGATGAAAACCTTGCTGGCAGCCGCATTAGCCACAATGCCGCTGTTTGCAACCATGTCTGCTCAGACATCAGGGAAAAAACAAGCGCGTACCACAAAGGTACAAAAACAGCCATCAACGAAGGCAAATAATCCTGATCCCAACTTTTATATCTTCCTCTGCTTCGGGCAGTCGAACATGGAAGGAGCTGCACGTCCAGAAGCACAAGACCTCGTAAGTCCAGGCCCACGTTTTCTGTGGATGCCTGCTGTTGACTACCCTGCGACAGACAAACTCCCAGCTCGCAAGATGGGTGAGTGGTACGAAGCCATTCCACCACTATGCCGCCCTAATACAGGACTCACTCCTGTCGATTGGTTCGGTCGCACACTAGTAGAGTCTCTGCCTGAAAATATCAAAATCGGCGTTATTCATGTTGCCATTGGCGGCATAGATATCAAAGGATTTCTCCCCGATAGCATCGACACTTATGTAAAGACCAAAGCCCCAGGCTGGATGAAAGGCATGCTTGAAGCTTACAATAACAATCCTTATGAACGTCTCGTCACTCTTGCCAAAAAGGCACAGAAAGACGGAGTTATCAAAGGCATCCTGATGCACCAAGGTGAGACCAATACCGGTGACCCCAAGTGGGCAGGCATGGTACAACAAGTGTATGACCACCTCTGTGGTGACCTCAATTTGAAGCCAGAAGAAGTCAATCTTTATGCTGGCAACATTGTGCAGGCTGGAGGCAAAGGTGTATGCATCGGCTGCAAAAAGCAAATAGACGAACTCCCACAAACACTCCACACAGCACAAGTCATTTCATCAGATGATTGTACCAATGGCCCAGACCGTCTGCACTTTGATGCAGCAGGTTATCGTGAACTCGGTTGCCGCTACGGTGAAGCTGTGGCTAAGTTCCTTGGCTATGAGCCCAAACGCCCCAAAATAATCACACAGAAAAAGATAGAAGTGCCTGCAGACGCTTTCTTGGCCGAGACAACTGTTCCCGGCAATCAATTCCCGAAGGTTGACAAGCAAGGCCGTGCTTATTTTCGTCTCAATGCCCCAGAAACAAGAGGAAAAGTCGTTGTGGACATCTGCAATAAGAAATACGAAATGCAGCCCGACGGAAACGGAGGCTACATGGCTGTAACAGACCCTCTCCCTGTTGGTTTCCACTACTACTTCATGAATATTGGTGGAGTGAACTTCATCGACCCCTCCACCGAGACTTACTTCGGTTGCAATCGTGAAGCAGGCGGCATAGAAATACCCGAAGGTCCAGAAGGCGACTACTACCGTCCACAGCAAGGAGTCCCAGCCGGGCAAGTGCGTAGCATCTATTATTATGCACAATCCACCAATGAGTGGCGCCATGTAATGGTGTACACCCCTGCTGAATACGAGCTGAAAGCCAATGCCAAGAAACGCTATCCAGTACTCTACCTGCAACATGGCATGGGAGAAGATGAGACTGGATGGAGCAAACAAGGTCATATGCAGCACATCATGGATAATGCCATATCAAAAAGACAAGCAGTACCAATGATTGTAGTCATGGAAAGTGGTGACATCAAAGCACCATTCGGAGGTGGCAACAATCGTCAAGGCATGAGCGACTACGGTGCGTCATTCTACAAAGTTATTACAGGTGACCTCATCCCCTACATCGATTCTCACTTCCGCACCCTCACCGATCGCGACCATCGCGCTATGGCCGGTCTTTCGTGGGGCGGTCACCAAACTCTTGACATCGTCATGAACAACATGGACAAGTTCGCATGGATGGGCACCTTCAGTGGAGCCATTTTCGGACTTGACGTCAAAACAGCTTATGATGGCAAGTTTGCAAAAGCAGATGACTTCAACAAGCAGATACACTACTTCTACATGAACTGGGGAAGCGACGACTTCATCAAGAGCGCCGACCTCGTTCAAAGCTTGCGTGACCTCGGCATCAAAGTGGAAGCGAACGAGTCTAAAGGCACAGGTCATGAATGGCTCACATGGCGTAGAGGTCTGAATGAATTCATCCCCCACCTCTTCAAATAAGACAAGAACTACTAAATAACAAAGTGGAGAATTGAATATTAGACAATGTGGTGCTCAAAACAAGCAACATTCCCAATGGCAAAACGGTTCAATTCTCCACTTTCATTTTATCATCACCAGCACTTACAACTCTTTCGTCAACCATTCGTCACAGAATCCACCCGTTTATCACAAACTTGCGTTTTAACACTCTAAAATGCTATAACTTTGCAGCAACTCAATAAATAAACAAAAATATGGAACAAACATTTTGTCAGAGTTGCGGAATGCCACTCGAAGAAAAACTGCTCGGCACGAATGCCGATGGAAGCAAAAACGAAGAGTATTGCATTTATTGCTATAAAGATGGCGCCTTCACTGGAGACTTCACAATGGAAGAAATGGCGGATTTTTGTGCCCAATATGTCGACGAGTATAACAAGAGTACAGGGCAGAATCTAAGTCGCGAAGGCTACAAACAGGCATTGCTCCAATACTTCCCTAATCTGAAGCGCTGGAAGTTGCCTGCGAATCAACTGCCTTATGCCACATCACCACTCAAACAACAATATATTGACGAGATCAATGCACTCCATATCGAAGGGCTGCCACAAATAGAAAACCTTTTTGTATTACAAGGATCGTTCATTAACATGGAATATGACATCAATGGCAACAAGGTTAAGTTTCTAGATGACAACAGCACTTACTGGTGTAATCAAATACAAAAAAGTCATGACCGTTGTTATGGAATCGCTTGCAATGAACAATACATTTTTATTAGTGAATACGGTAAAGATGGCACCGATGCTAAAATCGTACTATTAAAGAATAGACAATGAAAAACAAAACACACCTAATTTTGACGCTCTTGGTAGGAATCCTATTAGCAGGATGCGCCAAAACGCCCCAACTACTATCAGACCTCAAGTCTGAATACGTGACTCTGGACGACAGTATAAGCATACACTATAAAATACGCCATCACCCCCATGCAACGAAGACTATATGTTTTGTGCATGGCTTCGGCTGCGACCTCAACACATGGGAACGACAGTACGAAAGCTTTCGTGATGAAGAAGACATGAATCTTGTGTTCATAGACCTGCCTGGTCATGGAAAAAGCAGCAAACCACACGTAGAATACACGCTTGAATTTTATTCACGCGCAGTCAACAAAGTGCTGGATAAGAACAATGTTAACTCAATATTATTCCTCGTCGGTCACAGTTTAGGCACCCCAATCTGTCGTCAAATGATATTGAGCGGCCGCAAAAGTTCTCTCGTTGATGTGGATGGCGTATATTGCTTCTACGACGGCACAGAAACCCCAGAATATGTTGAAGCTGTTCAGCAGTTTGGACATGCCTTCGACGGAGCGAATTGCAACCAAGTCATTAAAGGATTTGTGTCATCACTTGCAGGACCAGATACCTCTCAAGAGATTACAGGCTATGCCATGAATGTAATGCCACAAACACCACAGTATGTAGCATCAAGCACGATGCAAAATCTTGTACAACGCCAATGGTGGCCACAAACTCCTATCAACACAAAGACAATGGTATTCTGTACCCAAAACAGCGGCCTTGATCCTGATAACCGTCAGAAAATGGAGCGGCTTTATCCTCAACTCGATTATATAGAGTTGACCACCTGTGGACACTTCATCCATATGGAACAATACGACATGTTCAATGACAAACTCAAACATTTCATCAATCAGCGATGAAGCCACAAGAGATAGAGAAGAACAGATTGAAGTGTCGCAAGCTATCAGAAGCCTCCAATAAACAATGACTACAGAATTAGACAATAATCAGATTCATATTCGTCCCTTTCATCCTAGCGATGCAGAGACCATTTTGAGTTGGTGTAAAGACAAACACACGTTCCGTTTATGGAGCGCAGACAAATACCATAGCTTTCCTGCCCAACCACAGGAAATGATGAAGCTTTATGACAATTCCAAGATGCATCCCCTAACAGCAGTTATCGGAAATGCTATCATCGGACATTTCATCCTCAGATTCCCATCAGAAGACAAGCGCTGTGCACGTCTCGGCTTTGTTATCATCGATGACCAGAACAGGGGTAAGGGGTATGGCAGACAAATGCTGCGACAAGCCATACAATACGCACACCTGAAATACCAGGTCCATACGATTTCCCTCGGCGTGTTCTGTGAAAATATTTCTGCCATAAAATGTTATAAGTCTGTCGGATTCCGCATCACAAGCAACGACTCTTATCTCATTGATGGCGAAGAATGGGACGGAGTTGAGATGGAGTTTGCTATTGACAAAGATTGAATTTGATAAGAAAATCTACAGAAATCACAAAAGATTTGGCCAGTTCCGCGACAATGCTTACTTTTGTAAGCGGAAAAAGAACAGGACCCTGACGAGGTGATACACAGCTTCTTCGAAGAAACCTTCATAAACTCTAAGACCTAAGCTGAAATAATGTGCACTACAAACAAGGATACGTCCTTTTCAACATTCCCTTACGCACTGTCAATTATTTACTTCATTATAATTCAATGATTATTAACAACCTTTGACTAATTAAATTAAACGTTTGGCGAAATGAGATTTATTTTATTTTTAATGGCGTTAGCCACCTGCTGTGGCATGAACGCCCAATCTGTATCGTGGACAGCAGATAACGGCAACGGTACGTTTACGAATCCACTCTTTTATGATGAGTTTAGCGACCCCGACATCCTGCGTGTGGGGGACGACTATTATTTGGCTGGCACAACCATGCACGCTGTGCCAGGATTGGTCATTTTGCATTCAAAAGATTTGGTAAACTGGGAGAATGTATCATACTGTTTCGACCGCTTCGACTTCGACGATGAGGCATTCTCGCTGAAAAATCATAAGGAGGTGTACGGGCAAGGCATTTGGGCACCAGCCATCCGCTATGCCAATGGGCAATTCCACGTATTTTCGAATGTGAACGGAAAGGGTCTCCAGTGCTATACAGCAAAAGATATCCATGGGCCCTGGAAGCATCATAATATGCAAGGCAACATCTACGACCTCGGTGTGCTCTTCGACGACGACGGGAAGGTTTATGCCATACATGGTTATGGCACTGTGAAGTGCACAGAGCTGAAACCCGACATGAGCGGTCCCATCGAGGGTACAGAACGTGTCATCATTCCTGAGGGGAACGGTGTAGGCGAAGGACATCACATGTACAAGATAGATGGTATGTATTACCTCATCAGCACTGACTACAAACCCAATGGACGCACACTCTGTTCACGCTCGAAAAGCATCTGGGGACCTTACGAGACACGTGTCATTACAGCAGACGAAACCTATGGCTATCACGCCGCATCACTCACCCAAGTGCCTCGTGGCACCAAGTACCGCATTGGCGAAGACGGCACCAAATTCAGTTTAGGTCCTGTGGATAAGGATGCAACAGCATGCACCAATGCTCACCAAGGCGGTATTGTACAATACAAGGATGGTTCTTGGTGGGCGCTATTCATGCAAGACTTCCATTCGATTGGCCGCACCGTTTGCTTAATGCCTATGACTTGGAAAGATGGATGGCCAATGGTAGGATTGGAAGGAAGCCTTGGAAGGGCTCCACGTACATGGTTCAAGCCAGGAACACAAATGGGGACAACTCTTTCAGGCATCAGTTCCGAGAAGCCTCATGCTCCCTATATGCGCAGTGAGAACTTCGATGGGAAACAATTGGGGCGTGTGTGGCAATGGAACCACAATCCCGAAGAAAACATGTGGAGCTTGAAAAGCGGCAAATTGCGTCTGAATTCCATGCCTGCAGAACAACTGATGTGGGCACGCAACACGCTCACCCAACGTGTAATTGGTCCTCAATCCATTACAACAGTAGAACTCTCCGTGAAAGGACTGAAAGCAGGCGATGTGGCAGGCTTAGGCAACATCAATGTCCCCTGCTCTTGGATTGGCATCGTGATGAACAATAACACTAAATCCTACACGCTTCGATGCTTCGAGCAACTGACCAATGATACCATTGACATACAGGTAACCCTGCCCAAAGGGAAAATATGGTTACGCTCTATCGGCGAATACGACAATGACCAGGCGCAATACGCTTACTCTACAGATGGCACCGTCTTCCACACATTAGGTCGCATGATGCCACTATCCTATCAGCTCATCAGCTTCCAGGGCTCACGCCACGCGCTGTTTGCATTCAACATGAACGGCAAGAACGGAGGCTATGCCGAGTTTGACAATTTCAAAGTAGAGGAACCTTGTGCTGACCGCTCCAAGAATATTCCATTCGGCAAGACATTCCGTATCATCAACAAAGCCACCAACCGTCCAGCCATTTGTGACCCACACGGCATTCTCTACGACACCCATATCGGTGACAAGAGTCAGCGCACACAGTTCCAGCTCATCGACAAGGGCAACGGAAAAGTGTCGCTAAAGTGTGTGGATGGCAGATACATCAAAGTGTATGGCGAAGGTTTGGCTGGCGATGTGCGCTTCACCACGAATGCAGAAGAAGCAGAGGTATTCCTTTGGCAGGACTATCTCGACCACGACTTCATGCTATTCTCACTGAAGAATCACCGTTACATCGGCAAGAGTCCCACAACGGGAAGCCCCTACTCTATGGATTTTGTAGGTCCCGATCCTGCTCGCAGGAATGGCAGCATTTTCCGCTGGGAAGAGTAAAAATCACACATTTTTATACAAAATATATTAAAAGACAAGCCATTTTCCATGTGGCTTGCCTTTCTTTTTTTGTTTTTTCCTTACCTTTGTCTTCCAAAAGCAGCCGGACAGCCTGTCGCTGACGATTCCACGGAGTCGGAAGAGGAAAGTCCGGGCAGCATAGGGCATCCCACTTCCTAATATAGAAGCAGTCCGTAAGGGTTGAGTAATGCAGAAGAAAATAACAACAGACACCTCTATAGTTTCGGCTATGTAGTGACTGAAATGGTGAGAAGGTGAGGTAAGAGCTCACCAGCAGCATGGTGACATGCTGGCTGTGCATCTTGGGAGCTGCAAGTTCATGTAAACCACCGCCATCAGGGTAGCCCGTCCGATAGTTTCGGTGGAGGGTAGAACGCTTGAACCATGAGGTGACTCATGGCCTAGATAAATGACAGACACGCTTCTCTCGAGGAGCGAACAGAACCCGGCTTATCGTCCGGCTGCTTTCTTTTATTAAAAGTATGTTAAAGCCACAACGTTTGCATTAAACCCTCAAGGGCAGCAGACGTTCCAAGCCTTGGACAAAATCAACGATAGACAAACAATGAATAAAATGCACTATGGGGCAATGCTGTCCCTAATGCTGGCAAGCGGAATGACGATGGCTCAGCGGACATGGACTTTGCAGGAATGCATAGACCATGCGTTGGCAAACAATATCCAGCTGCAGCAAAAGAGGATATCCGTAGCTTCGAGCCACGAAGACGTGACACAGAGCAAGTACGCCCTCCTTCCATCGGTGTCATTCAGCACAAATCAGAATGGTTCATGGAGACCCTATGCTGAATCGACCATTACTCTGACAAATGGCTCCATGACAACCCACCGCAACACGATGTCATACAACGGTTCATACGGCATCAATGCCAACTGGACAGTGTGGAATGGCAACCGCAACATCAACACCATCAAACAAAACAAACTCACGGAGCGAATGGCTGAACTCGATATGCAGCAGCAGGCCAACAGCATCCAGGAGCAGATTGCGCAGCTCTATGTCCAGATACTCTATGAGACAGAGGCTGTGAAGGTTTGTGAGGAAATCATCAAAGCAAGTAAGCTTCAGCGTGACCGTGCCCAAACAATGGTCGAGATTGGCAGTTTGGCTCGCGTGGACTTGGTGCAGCTGGAAGCACAAGTCAACCAAGACGAATATTCTTTAGCACAAGCAAAAGCCCAGTTGACCAACTACAAATTGCAGCTGAAGCAACTATTAGAGATTCACGACTCTGAGTCCTTCGACGTAGCAGTTCCAAACGTATCAGACGAGATGGTGCTTGCCACTATTCCCTCTGAGCGCTCTGTCTATGAAGCAGCCTTAGAGCAGCGCCCTGAAATCCAGTCAAGCATGCTCAATATTGAGTCCTCCAAGATTGCCATTGCATCTGCACGTGCAGGTTATATGCCTACAGTATCCATCACGGCAGGCATGGGCTCCAGCAACTCCGATGGGCAGCACCGCTCATTCGGCGACCAGATTAGGACAAACCTGAGCAACTCATTGGGATTGACTGTATCTGTGCCCATATTCGACAACTTGCAGACCCGCACCAACATTCGCAAGGCGAAGTATGCCCTGCAAACCAATGAATTGTCATTGCAAGAGCAACAGAAGAATCTCTATTCCACGATTGAGAACTATTGGCTCAACACCACCACTTCACAACAGCAGTACACTTATGCCAAAGCAAATGTAAACAGCATGCAAGAAAGCTACGACCTTGTCAGCGAACAGTTCAACCTCGGACTCAAAAACATCGTTGAATTGACCACCGGCAAGAACAACCTCTTGCAAGCCGAGCAGCAGCTCCTGCAAACCAAATACACGGCCCTGCTCAACTATGCCATGCTGAAATTCTATGCAGGCGAAGAAATTAAACTTTAACCATTGGCAGTTGACATTTTAACATATCTCATCCAACCCCATTTATGAAAATGAAAACTAACAGCATATTTGCAACACTCATCATTGCAAGCATCTTCGCCGCATGCAGCGAAGAAACCAAGGTGAACTACTCCACCTCTCCCGTTGAGAAACAAAACATCAGCACCAGCATCACAGCCACAGGCACCATTGAGCCTGTCACAGAAGTAGAGGTCGGCACACAGGTATCTGGCATCATTGACCGCATCTATGTAGATTACAATTCCGAAGTGCATCGTGGTCAGATTATCGCAGAACTTGACAAGACGAACCTACTTTCCAAGTTGGCATCCGCACAAAGCAATCTCTCTAACGCACAGTCTTCACTCAACTATCAGTCAGCAAATTATAAACGCTACAAAACGCTATACGATAAAGGACTTGTATCTGCCAACGACTACGAAAACGCAAAGTTGAGCTACGAGCAAGCCCTACAGCAAGTGAAAGTGCAGCAGCAGAACGTGCAAGAGGCACAAACCAACCTCGGCTATGCCACCATCACATCTCCTATCGATGGCGTAGTGCTCTCCAAAGAAGTAGAAGAAGGACAAACTGTGGCATCAGCAATGACAACACCAACCCTCTTCATCATAGCTCAGGACTTGACAGACATGCGTGTGATTGCTGACATCGACGAAGCAGACATTGGTGGAGTGAAAGAAGGACAACGTGTCACCTTCACCGTAGATGCTTTCCCAGATGACGTGTTTGAAGGAGCTGTTACCCAAGTGCGTCAGCAGGCCACAACTGAAAGCAATGTAGTTACCTACGAGGTAGTCATCTCCGCTCCCAACGAGCAGTTGAAGCTGAAGCCAGGTCTCACAGCCAACGTAACCATCTATACGCTGGAGAAGAACGATGTGCTGGCAGTTCAAACAAAGGCGCTCCGTTTCACCCCCAACGAGGCACTTTTACAGGAAGGTGAAACTGTAGAAGACGTGCAGGCTCCCAATAAAGTGTGGACAAAAGAAGGCAACACCTTCAAGGCACACAAAGTGGAAATCGGCACCAGCAACGGAACACTTACAGAAATCATATCAGGCATTTCTGCTGGCACAGAAGTACTTACAGACTTCGAAATTATTGGCGGAAAGGAAGAAGCAGAAGAAACTACATCAAACCCATTCATGCCACGCCCACGCAACAACCGTAACGCCAACGGCGCAGGCGGCAACAAAACTCCGAACGCTAACGGTAATGCACCTAGAAGATGAACGAACAGAACGACAACAGAAAAGTAGTCATCGAACTTGACAACGTGAAGCGATACTTTCAGGTAGGCTCTGAAACAGTCAAAGCCCTACGCGGAGTCAGCTTTAAGATATACGAGGGAGAATTCGTGACCATACAGGGCACATCTGGCTCCGGAAAATCGACGCTACTGAACCAATTAGGATGCCTTGACACCCCCACATCCGGAGAATACTATTTGGACGGAACCCCTGTCCGCAAGATGAGCAAAAACCAACGCGCCAAACTCCGCAACAGGAAGATTGGCTTTGTGTTCCAGAACTACAACCTTCTGGCCAAGACCACTGCTGTTGAAAACGTGGAACTGCCGCTCATGTACAACAACAAGTACACAGCCAGCCAGCGCCGTGCAGCCGCAGTAAAGGCCTTGCAGGAAGTAGGTTTGGGAGACCGTCTTGACCACAAAAGCAACCAGATGTCCGGTGGACAGATGCAGCGCGTAGCCATTGCCCGTGCGCTGGTAAACAACCCTGCCGTGCTCCTTGCCGACGAGGCAACGGGCAACCTCGACACGCGCACCTCGTTCGAAATGCTTGTGCTTTTCCAGAAACTCCATCAGGAAGGCCACACCATCATCTTCGTGACCCACAATCCGGAAATCGCAGAATACGCATCACGCAACATCAACCTGCGCGACGGAAAAATCCGTGAAGACACTATCAACACGAACATTAAATCAGCAGCCGAGGCACTCGCGGCCCTGCCCAAACCGCAAGACGACTAACCAGCCATACGCAAAGCGGAAGTCAGCAGAACGTGATAACGTAATAACGATATAACGACAACATTCAATGAATATACTCAACCTATTCAAAGTCAGCATCAATGCCGTAGCGAACAACAAGATGCGTTCATTCCTCTCCATGCTCGGCATCATCATCGGTGTGGCAGCAGTCATCATCATGATGTCCATCGGACAAGGCTCCAAAGAAAGCATCCGCAAAGAGCTCTCCACGATGGGCACCAACCTGCTCACCATCCGTCCTGGCGCCGATATGCGCGGCGGTGTGCGACAAGACCCGTCCGCCATGCAGACACTAAAGATGGCAGATTACCAACGCATCCTTGCTGAAAAGAAATATGTCAGCTACGTGTCACCAGAAGTCACCTCTTCCGGACAAGTCATCTATGGCAACAACAACACAACCAGCACCATCTACGGCGAATCGACAGAATACCTTGATATCAAGCAGTGGGACATCGAAGAAGGCATCAACTTCACCGAGGAAGACATCCACAAGGCCGCAAAAGTATGCATCGTTGGCCAAACCATCGTCAAGGAACTCTTCGGCGAAGGCAGAGAAGCAGAAGCCATCGGCAAGCACATTCGATTTAAGTCCATTCCTTTGCGCATCATCGGAGTGCTCAAGGGCAAAGGCTACAACTCATGGGGCATGGACCAAGACAACGTTATCATCGCCCCCTATACCTGCGTGATGAAGCGCATCGCCGCACAGACCTTCTTCTCCTCCATTGTCTGCTCCGCACTCACCGAAGAACTCTCCGACGCAGCCATCGAGGACCTCACCCAGATATTGCGCAGCAACCACAAACTGAAAGCAGATGCTGTTGACGACTTCACCATACGCTCACAAGCAGAAATCATGGAAACGATGTCCTCCACGATGGACACCGTCACCATCATCCTCGTCGTCGCTGCCGCCTTTTCCCTCCTTGTGGCTGGCATCGGCATCATGAACATCATGCTCGTGTCCGTCACCGAGCGAACCAAAGAGATAGGCCTCCGCATGGCTGTAGGCGCAACCGGTATGGTCATCTCCCTCCAGTTCCTCATCGAATCCGTTCTCATCTCGCTTACCGGAGGACTGTTAGGAATCTTGCTTGGAGGACTCATCAGCAACTTTGTCGTGCCGCTCATCGGCATGCCTTCCAGCATCCCTGCATGGTCCATCTACGTATCCTTCGCTGTATGCACCTTCATCGGCATCATCTTCGGATACATCCCTGCACGCAAAGCAGCCAACATGGACCCTATCGAAGCCATCCGGCACGAATAAGCAGCCCGTGTGCTCGGCATTTTCAAAAATCACGAAATGAAAAGAGTTACAATATCACTATTCCTTCTGTGTGCGCTATGCGCCACATCCCATGCGCAGTCGCTTAAAGACATCTTTTTCAAGATGCCACAAGCCGTCTGCCCCGCCTTGTCGGAATACAATCGCCTGGAGCTCATTGACAACCAAAAGAACAACAAGCCCATGCAAACGCGCAACCTCTTCAAGACCTTCTCCAAGATGGACACGCTCACCGACGACTACGCCCGTCTCATCGTGTCCAGCAATTCGGAAAAAGTCTTTAAACTGCTCAACCGCAAGGGAGACACGCCCGTTGTCATGATCATCAGCACCGTATATGCCGACAGCATTCCTGACTCATCCATTTCATTCTACACCACCGAATGGCAACCGCTGGATGCCACACGCTTCGTCAATGCCCCCACCTCCGAGGACTTCCGCAGCATCAGCATCAATCCTGGCACAAACGAGCTAACAGTCACCACACTCCATCCGCTCACGCTCCAGTTCGACGATGTTACCCCCTCCGCAGCTCCACAGCCCATTGTCAGCACTTACCGCTGGAAAGAAGAGGAATGCCGCTTCGTCCCGTAAGCATGATGATGCACACACAAATACGCACAGATTATTCTTATCTCAACTTTTGAAAATTGATCGTTGTTAATAAAAAGAGGAAAGTGGCAAAGCTGTACCCCGCAGCAATGCCCCTTTCCATTTATATTATAAGTATGAATCTTTCACTCTCTGAAACGACATTGTTCACAGAAAAACAAAGATTCTTTGACAAAATGCGTGAGTTTATGAGCATTATTTTGTAACTTTGCATGGTTTTTTACGCAAACTAATGGTAAAAAGATATTATTATGAATAAGATTGTCAAGAAAGAGCAGTTCAGCGAGAAGGTGTTCAAGCTCGTAGTAGAAGCACCACTCATCGCTAAATCTCGTAAGGCAGGACACTTCGTGATTGTGCGCGTAGGCGAACAAGGCGAACGTATGCCACTCACCATTGCCGACTCTGATGTAGAGGCAGGCACTATCACATTGGTAGTACAGAAGGTGGGTTACTCTTCCACTAAACTTTGCAACCTGAATGAAGGCGAATATATCACAGACGTGGTAGGTCCGCTGGGACAGGCTACACACATTGAGAAGTTCGGCACAGTAGTGTGTGCAGGCGGCGGTGTAGGCGTAGCGCCAATGCTCCCCATCATCAAAGCATTAAAAGCAGCCGGCAACAAGGTTGTTTCTGTGCTGGCAGGTCGCACGAAGGAGCTCATCATTCTTGAGGACGAAGTACGCAAGCACTCTGACGAAGTCATCATCATGACAGACGACGGCTCATACGGACAGAAAGGCGTGGTAACAGTCGGCATCGAGCAAGTGATTCAGCGCGAGCAGGTGGACAAGTGCTTTGCCATCGGTCCTGCCATCATGATGAAATTCTGCTGCTTGCTGACAAAGAAATACAACGTGCCTACAGACGTGTCACTGAACACCATCATGGTGGACGGTACAGGCATGTGCGGTGCTTGCCGCATCACGGTGGGTGGCAAAACCCGTTTCGTGTGCGTGGACGGTCCTGAGTTCGATGGCCACGAAGTTGACTTCGACGAGATGTTCAAGCGCATGGGTGCATTCAAGCCCGTGGAGATTGAAGAGATGAAGAAGCTGGAGGCACATGTAGCATCAGTAGCTCCTGCTGCCAAGAAGGAGGCTTCTGCCGATGCTTCAGGCATGACCACCGACACTCCCCTCTCTGAGCTGACTGACCGCAACGCCGCATGGCGCAAAGAGCTGTTTGGCAGCATGAAGGCAAAAGAGCGCGGCGAGATTGAACGTTGCGTAATGGGCGAGCTCGATCCAGTCTATCGCGCCACCACACGCACAGAAGAAGTGAATACAGGACTCACCGTCGAGCAGGCATTGACCGAAGCCAAGCGCTGTCTCGACTGTGCAAAGCCTTCATGTATGGAAGGTTGCCCAGTCAGCATCAATATTCCATCATTCGTCAAGAACATCGAGCGCGGCCAGTTCCTCGAGGCAGCAAAAGTGCTCAAGGCCACATCAGCTCTCCCAGCAGTGTGCGGACGCGTATGTCCACAGGAAAAGCAGTGCGAAAGCAAGTGTATCCACCTGAAGATGGGTCACAAGGCCGTAGCAATCGGCAATCTGGAGCGTTTCGCAGCCGACTTCGAGCGCAACAGCGGCAAGATGGCACTCCCAGAGTGTGCGCCCAAGAATGGCAAGAAAGTAGCCATCGTAGGTTCAGGTCCTGCAGGTCTTTCATGCGCAGGCGACTTGGCAAAGGCTGGTTATGACGTAACGGTATTCGAGGCACTGCACGAGATTGGCGGTGTGCTGAAATATGGTATTCCAGAATTCCGTCTGCCTAACGCCATCGTGGATGTGGAAATCGAAAACCTCCGCAAGATTGGCGTGAACTTCGTGAAGGACTGCATCGTAGGCAAGACCATCACCATCCAGCAGCTTGAAGATGAAGGCTACAAGGCCATTTTCGTGGCATCAGGCGCAGGTCTGCCAAACTTCATGAACATCCCAGGCGAGAACAGCGTAGGCATTATGTCTTCCAACGAATACCTCACTCGTGTGAACCTGATGGACGCATCTAACCCTGCATCAGACACTCCAATCGTGAAAGCGAAGAGCGTGATGGTAGTTGGCGGTGGCAACACAGCAATGGACTCTTGCCGCACAGCCAAGCGTCTGGGTGCCGAGAAGGTATTCATCGCCTACCGTCGTTCTGAGGCAGAAATGCCAGCACGTCTCGAAGAGGTGAAGCACGCCAAAGAAGAAGGCATTGAGTTCCTCACCCTGCACAACCCAATCGAATATGTATCAGACGAAAAGGGCAATGTAACTCAAGTGAAGCTCCAAGTAATGGAACTGGGTGAGCCCGATGCATCAGGACGTCGTTCACCAATCCCAGTAGAGGGCAAGATTGTGACACGCGACATCGATATGGCTATTGTAGCCGTAGGTGTATCGCCCAACCCTATCGTGCCTAAGTCTGTAGAAGGTCTCGAACTGGGTCGCAAGAACACCATTGCCGTCAACGAGAAGATGCAATCCAACATTCCAACCATCTTCGCCGGCGGTGACATCGTACGCGGTGGTGCCACAGTTATTCTCGCTATGGGTGACGGCCGCAAGGCTGCAGCCAACATCGACGAGATGCTGAAAGCACAGGACTAATCCGATTCTCAGGAATCACATAATCATACATTTGATAGTGGCTGTTTGCGTGCTCGCAAGCAGCCACTTTTGTCTATCCACCATGATTGGTTCAAATCTTGGCGCAAGCCCCAAGATTTTTTTAATAGATTTTGATAGATTTCTATCCGAAGGATATAAAAGAGATTGCCGCAGCAGGCGGCTCTTGGGGTGCTTTATTGCTTCGCAAGAACCTTTAGCTCGACGAAGTCAAATCACTCAAAAAAATGAAAATCTATGGGCAGAGCCCCGAAATTAGAGAGCCACTCTTGGCTCCAAAAAATCCGTGTCATCCGCGCAATCCGTGTGACCTAAAACAACACCCCGTATGGCTAATTATCAACTGTCAATTAAATTAGGCCGCGCCTCTGGAAAAATATAATTAACGAAAAATTAATGTTCCAATTAATGGTAATTAATGTTGAATAAACATATAATTATCATCTAATCACTCCATATAATTAATCATTAA
>ONLY01000016.1 GCA_900318775.1 uncultured Prevotellaceae bacterium
CTTGCTCAAGCCTCTCAGACAAAAGGCAGAGGAGACAGATGACAGACAGCTTCATATTGACTTCAAATTTGATTAACATATATTAAGAGACACTAGTGTACCAACATAAAGAAGCAGAGTTTTGGCTAAAGCTACAACAAGAATATTGAACCCCAACGACTCTTCCATCATCAGCATGATGGAGAGCACGCTGAAGAAGAACTGGAATCGTCCCTGTGTCACGAACTATGGCACAGAGGTGAGCTACACTTATGGCGATGTGGCCAAGATGATAGCCCGCCTGCACCAGCTGTTCCGCCAGTTGGGCATCGAACCCGGCAACAAGATTGCCATTTGCGACAAGAACAATGCCCACTGGGCCATCTCTTTCTTTGCCGCTTTCAGCTACGGCGCCGTTGTTGTGCCCATCCTTCCGGAGTTCAGTCCCGAGCAGATTCAGAACATCTACAACCACTCTGAATCCACCCTCTTCATCGGTGGAGAGAAGTACACGAAAGAGCTCAAAGCACGCATTCTCCACATCGCCGATTTCACCATGCCCGACCATTCGAAGGGCATCGACATGAATGCCTTCAACGACCTTCAGCCCGACAATGTACACTACTTCCGCGAGCAGCCCGACGACCTCGCCCTGCTCAGCTACACCAGCGGTTCGACGGGACGAAGCAAGGGCGTGATGCTGCCCTACCGCTCCATCTGGTCCAACTGCCAATTTGCTGATGAGGTGCTGGACTTCAAGCCAGGGGACAACACGCTCTCCATCTTGCCACTGGCACACATGTACGGCTTTGCCTACGATTTCTTTTTTGCCTTCAACATTGGCTGCCACATCCACTTCCTCACCAAGACGCCTTCGCCCCATGTGGTCATCAAGGCCTTTCAGGCTATCAAGCCCGTGGTGGTGATTGTGGTGCCTCTCATTCTGGAGAAGATTGTACAGAAACAGATATTCCCCATCCTACGCACACGCCACATCCGCGCCTTGACTGCCATCCCCATCCTCAAGCAGGTGGTGTATAGGCAGATTCGCAACAAGCTCTACTCCTCGCTCGGAGGCAACTTCTATGAGTGCATCATCGGAGGAGCCGCTTTCAACAAGGAAGTGGAGGACTTCCTGCATCAGATACGCTTCCCCTACACCGTGGGCTACGGCATGACCGAGTGCGGCCCCATCATCGGTTATGAGGACAAGCACCTCTTCGTGCAGGGCTCCTGCGGAAAGGCCGCACCTCGCATGGAAGTGAGCATTGACTCTACCGACCCACAGAACAAGCCAGGCGAAATTCTCACACGAGGCACCAACGTGATGCTGGGCTACTACAAGAACGAGGAAGAGACCCTTGCCGCCATCGATGAGGAGGGCTGGCTGCACACTGGAGACCTTGGCACGGTGGACGCTGAGGGCAACATCTTCATCCGCGGCAGAAAGAAGACCATGTTGCTGGGAGCCAACGGGCAGAACGTCTATCCCGAGGAGATTGAGGACGCGATTGCCACCCACACCATCTTTGAGGAGAGCGTCGTCGTGCAGCGAGGCGAGAAGCTCGTCGCACTCGTCTATATCAGCGACCCCGCACTGGAACACCACGGGCTCACCCGCGAGACCCTTCAGCAGCATCTCGACACGTACAAGCGGCACATCAACTCCTACCTGCCCGCCTTCGCGAACATTTCAGGCATTGAGGTGCAGGAGCAGGAGTTCGAGAAGACGCCTAAGCGCAGCATACGCCGGTATCTGTACTCATAACCGCACCTACAGCTACACACAGGGTCTATCACACCCATACATAAAACGACTCCGCTTCTTTGCCTCAAAGACAAAGGAGCGGAGTCGTCTATACAGCTATATGATAGATTTTATTCTTTTCAATATAGTATAGCTTCTATTTCAGTAATTGTTCCACGGCCACGTCCTTGCGCGGCTTGCTCTGTTAGAAGTCTGCAAGAACAAAAGGGGTTGCAACCGCACCCCCTTGATATCATTAATCATTCATGTAAACTTTCCTTGAGAAGCCGTCGGCAGTTCTTTCAACGCAGACACCCTTAGGCTTGCTCAGCTTCCGCCCTTGCAGGTCGTAATAAGTAGCAGGAGCATTATCTTCCAAAGCAGGCTGGTCTGTGATAGCCGTAGTCTCCTGGTCTATCATGAAGACGTAGGTGTTTACGCTACGGGCAGGCATACTAACTGCAGGATTCATGATAGACGCCGTGATGTCAAGTTCCTGAGTCTGGCACAGGTTCTCGGCTTCATTGCCTGTTGATTTGAGATGCGTTCCGCTCTTCACGTAGTAAGGCAACGTCAGCTTCAGGGTGTGATCTTCAGCCGAGCTGTTAATCGCCATGATGATGAGGGAATCGCCCTTGATGTAGGCTGAAGCCTGAAGTTCGGAACCAGTCGTAGTAGTGAAAGAGCCTCTGGCCTCCAAGCGAGTTGAGCCTGTAACATTCTTTGCGAAATGTGACATGACATAAGCACGAGGCAACAACTTGTTCTTGCCGTTAGCTGCGCCATACTTTTCTTCACCTGTCCCTACGAAAGCCCAGTGGGCACGCATATACCAATAGATGTAGCCCGTGCATCCTGCCAACATGCATTCGTTCAGCTCGCGGGCAAACTCCAATTGCTCGGTCCAGTTAGGAAGACGGTCTTGGAGATAATCAGAGACAGAGTGCTCTGTCATCCACACTTCCTTGCCGTACTTGGCGGCCTTGACAGCAGCGGCCTTCATGTTACCCAATGGCGGGTGTCCATAGAGGTGACCCGCAATGATGTCAATTTGGTCACGTGCCACTTCATCATCCATCAGCGCATCGGAGTAGCGGGGGTCGAAACCGAGAGGCTCGGCACTAATCAAGCGCACCCCTTTGTATTTCTCCCTGTCGAGCAAGTGGGCATAATTCTTCACAAGAGTGACCTGCTGTTCTGGTGTGTAAAGACAGCCTGAGTAGTTGACCCACCAGTCTGGCTCGTTCTGAACGGACACAGCATCGACATCCACTTTTCTTGACTTCATGTAAGCAAGGAAAGTGTTTATCCACGGGAAAAATTTCTCGTAGCAGTCGGTGCGCAACTCGCCGCGCTGATTGGCAGGGTCGTTATCATCCTTATCATTCACATGTCCTCCATTAGCACCTCCGTTGGTTTTGTAGTCGCCTGGTGGAGACCAAGGTGTTCCGAAAACAATGCCACCACGCGACTTAACTTGCTTTGCCGATGGGACACTTCCTTCCCAGTCGTACTGCGTGTCCCAGCCGATATCAGAAGCATTGATATCGCCCTTGAAGTTGGGTGATATTTCCATGCGCATGATATTCAAGCCGATTTTGGATTGTGAACCATAAAGCAGGCGCACAGGTTGCACATCAGTGCCATAAGGGCACATGGCCCCGTCACAACAGGCAGCGCCAAAGCCTGTCACAGTCTGGTAGCTGTAATTCTTTACCACCAGCAGTTTGTTTCCTGCATACGCAGTCCCTATCGCCAATAGGGCAACAATAAAGATGAAAACTTTTTTCATTAGTGTAAAAAATTGTTTGCGAGGCAAAGTTACAACAATCTCAAGGAAAGCGCAAATAATTTAGTCTATTTATCCCTATCTGACAAAAGAATACTCCATTCATCCGTGCACGACATCGGGTATTACACATATTATAATAGCGCGCATGCGCACACGAAAGTTGCAACTGAATGAATTCAAAAGACCGGTTAGCAAAATGCACACAAGCTATCGGGCTAACCACATGCGAGACACCAAGCAACTCACACGTGAGACACCGGTCAAGCCACATTTCAATGACTGCGCTTTTGCTTAAAGAAGTCCTTCATCAGCTGGGCACACTCGGATTCAAGCACTCCGCTGACTACTTCGGTCTTGGGGTGCAACGCCTCCGGCGCAAAGCGCTGGAAACCACGCTTTTCATCGCTGGCCCCATAGACGAGCCGTCCCAGCTGGCTCCACCCTATCGCCCCCGCACACATCACACACGGCTCCACCGTCACATACAATGTACATCCCGTCAGGTACTTACCCCCTAATGTCTCAGCCGCAGCAGTAATGGCCTGCATCTCTGCATGTGCCGTCACATCGTGCAAGGTCTCAGTTAGGTTGTGCCCACGGCCTATCACCTGTCCATTCGCCACAACTACCGCACCTACGGGAATCTCGTCTTGAGCCAGCGCCATGCGTGCTTCTTCGAGCGCCATGCGCATATATCGTTCGTCTGCTGTCATCTATTCCATTATTGAATGCACAAAGATAGCACTTTTCCACTTTGAGTGCCGCTTTTGAGCAAGATAAAGAGAAAAAAAACTTAAAATGCACTCTTTTTAAGCGCGCATGGCAAGAATATTCCTTTTTTTATATTAACTTTGCCACAGTTCTCCGATTGAGAATATCGAAACGAGATTAGCTACAATTGTCACTGACCTAAACGAAGACCAACTAACCAAATGGGCAATACCGACCATGCCATTGGGGAGCTGCTAAACAGCATGGCTCCTATTACACTGGAAGAAATGTCGGACATCCGACTCATGAACAGGCTCGACACAAAATACGTGGCGAGCAAGGAGCAGTTGGTACAGTTGCTGAAGCTGGTACAAGACAAATACTACGTGCAAGAGACGCTTGAACGGCGCATCATCCCCTACCTCACCACTTACTACGACACCGAGGGGCATCTGCTGTACATGATGCACCATAACAAGCGTGCACGAAGGATGAAAGTAAGAGTGAGAACGTATGTGGCCAGCCATCTGACGTTCTTGGAAGTAAAGAACAAGAACAACCACGCACGGACCAAGAAGAAGCGGATTGAAGTGCCCTCACAAGACAATTTCAGGAACACAGACGGCGCACACGAGCTGGTGCAGCGAAAGACCGGGCTGGACTTAGACCGTCTGAACGCGGTGGTGAGAAACCAGTTTGACCGAGTGACACTTGTGAACAAGGGCAAGACAGAACGTCTGACCATCGATTTCAACATCGGATTCCACAACTTCGAGACCAACCACGACCACGGGACGGACCAACTGGTCATCATCGAGCTGAAACGAGACGGGAACGTCTTTTCGCCTGTATGCAACCTGCTGCGAGACATCCACGTCCATCCCACGGGCTTCTCCAAATGCTGCATCGGTATGGCGCTGACCGACCCCGAACTGAAGCAAAACAATTTCAAACCTAAACTGAAAGCCCTGGAGAAGATTAACGGAAGGAAGTTCATCGACCACGAGCTCTAACCAACGGGCCTATCGGGCTTACATGACCTAAAGAAAAACTAATAACTAAATACAAAATGGATGCCATCAACGATTTCTTAGCAGTGCTGTCAAGCGACACGTGTCGAATCCTTGACCTCTTCCTGCGACTCATCATCAACACATTCTTCACGATTCTCATCGCACGCGCCTTCTACTTCCCGAAGGCTCGCCGCCGCGACTTCTTCTTCACCTACATTCTGGTGGGATTCTGCATCTTCATGCTCATCCACCTGATGGGCGACGCCAAGATTAAGACCGGCATTGCGATGGGCCTGTTTGCCATCTTCTGCATCATGCGCTACAGAACCGAGTCTGTGCCTATCCGCGAGATGACCTACCTGTTCCTCATCATCTCTTTGGCAGCCATCAACGGCTTGGCATGGGCAGCTGATATCAGTCCGAAGCATCCTGAGTTTGCAGGTCCCCTGATGACGAGCATGGGCGAGCTGATTCTGACCGACCTCGTGTTTGTGCTGGGCGTATGGATTGCCGAGGCCAACAAGCTGGTGAAGAGCCTATCGTCCAAGTACATCAAGTATGACAAGATTGACCTCATCAAGCCTTCCATGCGCAAAGAACTCATCGAAGACCTGAGAGCACGCACCGGCTTGGACATCACAAGCGTCTCCATCGGCTCTATCGACTTCCTGAAGGATATGGCACTCATCAAGGTTTACTACAATACCGATGAGGAAGACGAGTCCGCGCAGAAGATGCCCAAAGAATACACATAACTCATAACACACAGAACGCCTTCAATATATTATATATGAAAAAGATATTAGCATTTCTCTTCATTGCCTGCTGCCCATTGGCCCATACAGCTTCCTACGCCCAGGGCGACGACTTCGGGCTGGACTTCTCGCTCAGCGCTGAGAAAAAGATTCGGAGAGGGGTGGATTTCTCGCTCGAAGGAGGAGTCCGCACGCAGGACAATACACGCAAGATTGACCGATGGACAGTTGGTGCCGCACTGGACGTAAAGCTCTACAACTCCATGACCTTCGACTTGAAGGCAGGAGCGAAATGGGAGTATCTGTGGGTGAACAACTTGAGCACCACGAAAGACAAATACACCACCATCTACACCGAAGAGGGATATGCGGACGTGCTTGATGGCTACAACAAGAAGAATTCCTATTGGCGCAACCGCCATCGCAGCAGCTTGAGCCTGACTGCCAGCTATCGCCCCAACAAGCGCTGGGACTTCTCGCTCAAGGAAATCTTGCAATACACACACTTCTGCAAGGCTTCCACCACCACCGACAAATTCCGTTTGGACGATGATGACGTCATGAAGCTGGAGAAGACCTCAGCCAAGAACTACGCCCCAAAAGACCGGTTCATTTTGCGGTCGCGAATCACCACGCAGTATAACACCAGGCACTGCCCCCTCGACCCTTACGCATCAGCTGAATATGGCTGCGGACTGCACTACACAGCCAACAAATGGAAATATACCGCAGGAACAGACATTAAGCTCAACAAGCAGCACAAGTTCACCCTCTTCTACCGCTACCAAACCGAAGACGATGACGATGAACCCAACGGACACCTGCTGGGCATGGGATATCAATGGAAGTTCTAATCGTCCCGATGCACCACCATACTAAAACAGATATGACTAATTAACTAACAGGAAGAAATAACAGAAAGGAAGGAACATGAAAAGGAAGATTGTTTTTGTTGCAACACTGATGCTCAGCACTATTGCATGGGCAGAAGACTTCAATCTCTACTACACAGCAACATCAGACGGGACCAACGTAAAAGTCGAGTCTGTGAAAAACCTGCAGAAAGTGGTCTTTGAGAACGGCAATATGGTGATCACCTTCAAAGATGGAAGTTCTAAGACGGTGGCCCTATCACTGGTGCAGCGTCTTCGCTTCTTTACAGATTCCGGCATCGTCGGTGTGGAAGACGTAAAAAATGCCGAGGCCTGTATGAAACATCAAGTCCATGACTTGACAGGACGGAAACTGGGCGACAACATAAATATCAAGCAACTTTCCAAAGGCACATACATCATTGACGGACAGAAGACATTCATCAAATAAGACACAGAGTTATGCGTAAAATTCTATTTACAGTTCTGCTCACCTTGCTGGCTTGTGGACTGACACAGGCGCAGACAATATACTTATGCAAGGACGGACACTATACCACAAAGTCCATTACAGAAGGACTAGCAGTAGACCTTATACAAGGTTATGACTCCATCACTTTCTCAAGACCTCAGATGGACTTTGACGTGACCATCGCGTATGCAGGCAACACAGCCACCGTTTCCATCCCCGAAGAATTGGCTGAAGAGGTGGTATGCAACAGCGGAACCAGCGCCAATGTGGTCATCACCAACTCCAACACCTTCAACGAAGTGACATACAAGGTGAGCGGAAGCAGCACAGCAGGCTCACTGACTATCACTCAGGGCTACAAGATGAAGCTTCATCTAAATAACGTCAACCTCGCATCCACCACAGGAGCTGCCGTCAACATCCAATGCGGCAAGCGTATTGACGTGATTATGCAAAGCGGAAGCACCAACACCTTTGCGGACTTCGCTGGAGGCACTCAGAAAGCCTGCTTCTATGCCAAAGGACACGTGGAGCTCTCCGGTGCAGGCACCCTCAACGTAACCGGCAACTGCAACCACGCCATTGCCACCAAGGAGTACTTCCAAGTGAAGAAGACCGTCACAGCCATCAACATCCTCAAGGCTGCTAATGATGCCATCCATTGCGGACAGTTCTTCCAGATGAACGGCGGCACACTCACCATCGACAAGAACACAGCCAACGATGGCATCCAGGTGGAATACAAAACTGACGACAATGACGAAATCATTGAAGACGAAGAGAACACAGGCTTGGCCATCATCAAAGGCGGAACCTTCAACATCACTTTAGAGAACAATCAGGATGCTAAAGGTATTAAGACAGAAGGCGGCATCGACATCAGCGGCGGCACCTTCCTTATCAACGCTGTAAGCAAGGGCTCACGCGGCATGCAGACCGATGGCAATATGAACATCAGCCAGAACAATGCCACCACAGATATCAAGATATATGCAAAAGGAGGGCCATGCACCTTGAAAGAGGACGAAGACGACCCACATAAGTGCATGGGCATCAAAGTGGATGGCAATCTCACCATCACCGGAGGAACTGTAACGGTCATTCAGTCAGGCAGCAAATCCAAAGGCATCAAGGTGAAAGGCGCATACACCAAGACTGGCGGCACGGTGAATGGCGTAGTTGACAACGAGTAACACTCCATATCAATATAAAAAGCAGGGGCACAGCATTTTGTGCCCCTGTTTTTTTGTCTGTTTAAATGAAAAGAGCTACCTTTGCAGCGCAAATGGTTCTCCCCCACACGCGATGAACGCATGTGGCGACGGAGCTAAGAGGGAATGCAGTGAGAATCTGCGACATTACCCGATGCTGTGAATCCTTTTTCAAAAAGGTGCCAAAAGCGTCACTGAAGTCAAAGCGGAATCCAACGGACCATGCTTTGAAATCTTCGGGAAGACCGTGCACCTTGCAAGGATGAAGTCAGAAGACCTGCCTTTGCCATTAGACACGCGTGTCTGCGGGACTACGGACATCTGCGTTACACATACACATTATTAATATATAATGGCAAAACTGCCATACATGCGTCATGTAGTGCAGGAGACGTCTTATCGGGATGCCTCCCTGTGTGGTATTTGTATGCCAATAGCACAGAAAGAAATCTTCATAAAATATCATTAAAGTGTTGTAAATGCCGAGTGCCCCAGCAGTGATGCCCGGGCACTCTATTTGATTATTCTAATTTAACCGCATATGTCACTGTTTAACAACAAACTGTTCAACCTTCACTTGCTCAGCAAGCTGGAAGGATTAAGAGACTCAAAGGTCGGCAATAAGTTGTCGAGCAAGTTCAACAACAAGCAATTCATTGCATCCGTCCTATCTGTCATTGCGACAGTAGTGGTGGCATGCTTGCCGGCAGACTGCTTCGGCATTGAAGGGCTAACCGTCGTGCAGCAGCGCATCATCGCCATCTTCGTGTTTGCCACTTTAATGTGGCTGACTGAGGCTATTCCCGCATGGGCCACATCGGTGTGTCTCATCTGTATGCTGCTGTTTGCCACTTCAGACAGCGCCTTGAGCTTCTATTCATCGGGACTGGAGAAATCCGAATTGCTCAGCTACAAAGTGCTGATGGCCACGTTTGCCGACCCTATCATCATCCTGTTCCTGGGCGGTTTTGTGCTGGCGATGGCGACTACAAAGAGCGGACTGGATGTCGTGATGGCGCGCTATTTGCTCAAGCCTTTCGGCAAGAAGAGCGAGGTGGTACTTTTGGGCTTCATCCTCATCACTGGCCTATTCTCCATGTTCATCAGCAACACCGCCACCGCTGCCATGATGCTTACATTCCTGGCTCCTGTGTTCAAGGCACTTCCTGCCGACGGAAAAGGACGTGTAGCGCTAACACTTGCCATTCCTCTTGGTGCCAACATCGGTGGAATCGGCACACCTATCGGCACACCGCCTAACATGATTGCGCTGAAGTACCTGAATGATCCAGAGGGCATGAACCTCAACATCGGCTTTGGCGAATGGATGATGTACATGGTGCCCATGACGATTATCTTACTAATTATTGGCTGGTGGCTGCTTCTGCGTTTCTTCCCATTCAAGCAGAAGACTATCGAGTTGAACATCGAAGGCAACATTCAGCACAACTGGCGCACTACTGTGGTCATCGTCACGTTCATTGTCACGATACTATTCTGGTTGCTCGATAAGGTGACAGGAGTAAACGCCAATACCGTAGCCATGATTCCTATTGCCGTGTTTGCCGCCACGGGAGTCATCACAGCCAAAGACCTCCAGGGAGTCAACTGGAGTGTGCTGTGGATGGTTGCAGGAGGATTCGCATTAGGCGTGGCGCTCAACGAGTCTGGCTTGGCAGAGAATGCCATTGAAAGCATTCCGTTTAACCAATGGTCACCACTCGTCATTCTGATTATTGCGATGCTGGTATGCTACGCCATGTCAAACTTCATCAGCAACACGGCCACAACCGCCCTTCTGGTTCCTGTGCTTGCCGTGGTCTGCAAAGGCATGGGCAACAGGCTCGAAAGCATAGGCGGTGTGACCACGATGCTCATCGCCATTGCCATCACAGCATCTGTATCCATGTGTCTGCCCATCAGTACTCCTCCTAATGCCATTGCCCACTCAACGGGTCTGGTAAAGCAGAACGAGATGCTGAAAGTGGGTATCGTCATTGGCATTATCGGCATGGTGCTGGGATACTTCACTCTTCGCCTGATGTAATATAAACAAAGAAACAGTATGGACATTTATCATTCAACATATACACAATACATTGACTTGATGACACAGCTGAAGGGCGATGTGGCGACACTCGCAAAGCACTCTGGTTCAGAGACTCAGGAAGCTAATGGCGCGAACACTGTACTCTCCCAAATCGACGACACGATAGACACGGCATCGAGAGAGACGTTCTTGCCCACAGGCGAACTGCTGAATATCACCAAGGGACTCATCAGCTATAAAAGTCGCATACGCGAGAAGAGCCCGATGACGGAGGCCACATTCAGACAATGCTTTCGCACACTTAACAAGGCCGCCATTTCTCTTCGCCAGATTACAGATGACTGTGCCCTCTCCGAAGCGAACGAACTGTCAATACAAGAGATGTATTAAAGAACTACACATTATATAATATATATGATTAGAAAGATATTAGTTGCAAATCGTGGAGAGATAGCAATCCGTGTGATGCGCAGCTGCTACGAGATGGGCATCCGCTCGGTGGCTGTGTACAGTACAGCCGACCGCCTCTCTCGCCACGTGCTCTTTGCCAACGAGGCTGAGTGCATAGGCGGGGCTGCCAGCAGCGACAGCTATCTGAACATTGAACACATCTTGGAAGCAGCACGGAAACATAAAGTGGATGCGATTCATCCCGGCTATGGATTCCTCTCTGAGAATGCAGAGTTTGCCCGCAGATGTGAGCAGGAGGGTTTTATCTTTATTGGCCCCCGTCCTGAGACGATGGAGGAAATGGGCGACAAGATTAGCGCCCGTCGCAAGATGATAGAGGCAGGCGTGCCTGTCGTTCCCGGCACAGAAGAGCCGCTGAAATCTGCCGAAGAGGCTGTGAAGGTGGCAAAGAAAATTGGATTTCCGGTCATGCTGAAAGCCTCGATGGGCGGCGGCGGAAAGGGCATGCGCCTCATTGAGCGGGAAGAAGACGTCATAGAGATGTACAATGCCGCACGCAGCGAAGCCATGTCGGGCTTTGGCGATGACACGGTATATATTGAGAAGTTTGTAGAAGAGCCTCATCATATCGAGTTCCAGATTCTGGGCGACAAACATGGCAACGTGGTACATCTCTTTGACCGCGAATGTTCTGTGCAGCGCCGTCACCAGAAGATTGTGGAAGAGAGTCCATCTCCCTTCATCGACTACAACTTGCGCATGGAGATGGGAGCCAAGGCCGTTGCCGCCGCACGCGCCGTGGGCTACGAGGGCGCTGGCACCATCGAGTTCCTGGTGGACAAGTATCACAAGTTCTATTTCCTGGAAATGAACACGCGCTTGCAGGTAGAGCACCCCATCACAGAAGAAGTGGTGGGCATCGACCTTGTGAAAGAGCAGATTCTCATTGCAGACGGGCAGCCTTTGAACTACCGCCAAGAGGATATTCGCCAACGCGGACACGCCATTGAGTGCCGTATCTGCGCAGAAGACACAGAACACAACTTCATGCCTTCTCCGGGCGTGATTCAGCAACTGACGGAGCCTCACGGCATCGGCACACGCATTGACTCGTATGTGTATGAAGGCTATGAGATTCCCGTGCACTACGACCCGATGATAGGCAAGCTCATCGTGTGGGCTACCAACCGCGAATATGCCATCGAGCGTATGCGCCGCGTGCTCTACGAGTACAAGATTACAGGCCTGACTACCAACATCCGCTACCTGCGCCGCATCATCGACGTGCCTGCATTCAAGCAGGGCAACTACAACACCTATTTCATTGAGCGCAACCAGGAGCGTCTGCGTCCACGTCCCGGCTTCAAGAACGACTCCGAGCCTATGGCGGTCATTGCGGCATACATCGACTATCTGATGAATCTCGAAGAGAACAAACCATCCATGCCTACTGCGGAGAACACTGCCATCAGCCGCTGGAGGGCCTTCGGACTGCAGAAAGGAGTGCTGCGCGTGTAACAGCACCGAGGCGGCGCTTGCCTCATGCCCTGTGCAGCAAATGTAACACACCCTGTGTAACATTTGCAACATACCGTGTGTTACATTTGTAACACGCCCTATGTAACACTTGTAACACAAAACGAATCAACTTGTGTTACAAAACGCAGAGCGTATGGACAAGAAGGCGCTGCTTTCAGCACTAATGTGAATATAACAAACAGCAAATATGGAAATACAAGTAGGAAATAAGACCTTGGAAGTCACCATGCTGAGCAAGGAGGGCAACCAAGTGAAAATAGACATTGACGGGAAGGTGTATGACGTGGATGTGGCGATGCTGCAAAACGGCACCTGCTCCCTCATCTACGACGGCAACTCCTATAATGCCGAACTCATCCGCGAAAGTGGCGAGAAGCACTATCGCGTGAACCTCAACTACTCTACCTACCAAATCGACATGCTTGACTCGCAGGCGAAGTACATGAAGATGCGCCGTGGAGGCTCTTCCGACTCTGTTCAGGCAGACGTCATCACGGCACCAATGCCTTGCAAGATTGTCAACATCTATGTGAAACCTGGCGACAAACTGAAGGCCGGCGACACGGTGCTGACGATGGAAGCCATGAAGATGCAGTCAAACTACAAGGTGAATGCCGACTGCGCCGTCAAGGATGTGTTAGTGAATGTGGGCGACAGCGTCCGTGTGGAACAGCCGCTCATCAAGTTGGACATTAAAAAAGAAGAAAAATGACAAAGCTTACAGCAAGAGAAAGAATAGAGACGCTGCTGGACCGCGGCACCTTCGTCGAACTGGATAAACACGTCGTACATCGCTGCAACGACTTCGGCATGGAGAACAAGCGCATTGAAGGCGACGGCGTCATATCAGGCTATGGCAAGATAGACGGGCGTATCGTCTTCGTCTATGCTTTTGACTTCGCTGTGCTGGGCGGCTCTCTGTCTGCCGCAAATGCGCAGAAAATCGCAAAGGTACAAGACCTCGCCCTCAAGAATGGTGCCCCCATCATCGGACTCAATGACTCAGGCGGTGCACGCATCCAGGAAGGTGTGGAATCACTCACTGGCTTCGCACACATCTTCAAGAGAAACGTGATGTCAAGCGGTGTCATCCCTCAGATTAGTGCCATCCTCGGTCCTTGTGCCGGTGGTTCGTGCTACAGCCCTGCACTCACCGACTTCATCCTCATGGTGAAAGAGCAGAGCCAGATGTTCGTGACAGGCCCGAATGTGGTCAAGGCAGTAACCAACGAGGATGTGGACAAGGAAACGCTGGGGGGCGCCATGACGCACAACAGCGTGAGTGGTGTCAGCCACTTCATCTGCAACAGCGATGAGGAGACCTTGATGACCATCCGTGAGCTCATTGGCTTCATCCCTTCCAACAACATGGAGGACGCGCCTATCCACCCCATCACAGACGAGGTGACACGCATCTGCCACGAGCTTGACACGGTGGTGCCAACCGACCCGAACATTCCCTACGACATCCGCAACATCATCGAACCAGTATGCGACCAGCAGTATTTCTTTGAGATACAGCCAGAATTCGCAAAGAACATCGTTATCGGTTTCGGACGCATGGCAGGCCGGACAGTCGGTTTCGTGGCCAACCAGCCCAACTTCCTGGCCGGAGCACTTGACATTGACGCGTCGGACAAAGCCGCACGCTTCATCCGCTTCTGCGACTGCTTCAACATCCCCCTGATTGCAGTTGAAGATGTTCCGGGCTTCCTGCCCGGCGTGCAGCAAGAGCACAACGGCATCATCCGTCATGGCGCAAAAATCGTCTATGCCTTTGCCGAGGCTACCGTTCCAAAGATTACCCTCATCACCCGCAAAGCTTATGGCGGAGCATATATCGTGATGAATTCGAAGTGCATCGGAGCAGACATAAACCTCGCCTACCCAACGGCTGAGATTGCCGTGATGGGCGCAGAAGGCGCATGCAACATCCTCTACCGCAAGGCTACACCCGAGGAGCGTGCAGAGAAAATCGAAGAATACCGCACGAAGTTCGCCAATCCTATGCCAGCCGCACAGCTTGGCTACATTGACGAAATCATCTCGCCTTGCGACACCCGCATCCGCCTGATCCAAGCGCTGGAGATGTCACGCAACAAGAACCAAAGCAACCCTCCCAAGAAGCACGGAAACATGCCACTCTAAATCAGACGCACAGTTTCGTTGCTTTTACAATTCACCCACGCTTACAGGCCATTTATCCTGCAAGCGTGGGCTTCTTTTATAGCCTAACAGCCAAAAAGTGAGCATCATGGCTTGTTCTATGAATTTTTCTCACTAACTTTGCACAAAAAGATGATGTACGACGTAAATAAAGTGCGCGAAGATTTCCCCATTCTTGCACGGGAAGTGTATGGACGGCCATTGATCTATCTGGACAATGGAGCCACTACACAGAAGCCCCGCCAAGTGGTGGAAGCCATGATGGATGAGTATTACAACGTGAATGCCAATGTCCATCGTGGTGTTCATTTTTTGTCGCAACAAGCCACAGACCTGCACGAAGCCAGCAGAGAAACCGTGCGCAAGTTCATTAACGCCAAAAGCACGAACGAGATTGTCTTCACAAGAGGCACCACAGAGAGCATTAACTTGCTGGCGTTCTCGCTGGGAGAGGCCATGGTGAAGGAAGGAGATGAAATTGTGGTGAGCGCCATGGAGCATCACTCCAACATCGTCCCATGGCAGATGCTGTGCGAGAGGAAAGGCGCAACGCTGCGTGTAATTCCGATGACAGACGAAGGCGAGTTGGAACTGGGGAGGCTGGAGGAATTGCTCAACCCGCACACAAGAATCGTATGCTGCACCCATGTCAGCAACGTGCTCGGCACCATCAATCCCGTGAAGCGAATCGTTGAAATCGTTCACGCTCACGGCATACCCGTACTGATAGATGGCGCTCAGTCAGTGCCGCACATGCCGGTGGATGTGCAAGACATCGACTGCGACTTCTTTGCTTTTTCCGGGCACAAGGTCTATGGGCCTACAGGAGTAGGCGTTCTGTATGGAAAAGAAGAGTGGTTGGAGAAACTGCCTCCTTATCAAGGCGGAGGAGAAATGATCAAGAACGTCTCGTGGGAACGAACAACATACAATGTACTCCCATACAAGTTTGAGGCTGGCACTCCTGACTATGTGGCAACACACGCCTTAGCAAAGGCTATAGAATATGTGACAGCGCTGGGCATGGACAATATTTACGCCCATGAGCAGGAACTCACACAGTATGCCATAGAGCGCATGCAGCAGATTGAAGGAATGCGCATCATGGGAGAAGCGACCCATCGCGATGCCGTCATCAGCTTTTTGGTAGGCGACATTCACCATCTGGACATGGGGACCCTGCTCGACAGACTCGGCATCGCCGTGAGGACAGGCCATCATTGCGCAGAACCACTAATGACACGACTGGGCATCAGCGGAACCGTGCGCGCCTCTTTCGGACTCTACAACACCAAGGAAGAAGTCAATACCCTCGTGGAGGGCATTGAACGGGTCAGCAGAATGTTTTGACCTCATTAATCTTGACTTTATTAATACATCATAATTACAATAAAAAGGTGGCACAAAAACCAAGTATCCCTAAGGGAACACGCGACTTCTCGCCCGTAGAGATGGCGAAGCGCAACTACATATTCAACACCATCAAGGAAGTATATGCCTTGTATGGCTTCCAACAGATTGAAACGCCAGCCATGGAGAATCTCTCTACCCTGATGGGCAAGTATGGCGAAGAAGGCGACAAGCTCCTATTCAAGATTCTCAATTCAGGCGACTTCCTGCATGGCATGACTCCTGAAGAAGTGGCAAACACTAGCACCTTGAAATTAGCCGCAAAGTTCTGCGAGAAAGGATTGCGCTATGACCTCACAGTGCCATTCGCACGCTATGTAGTGCAACACAGAGAGGAACTGGCATTGCCCTTCAAGCGTTACCAGATTCAGCCCGTGTGGCGTGCAGACCGTCCACAAAAGGGACGATACAGAGAGTTTTATCAGTGCGACGCCGATGTGGTGGGCAGCGACTCGCTGCTGAACGAGGTGGAACTGATGCAGATTGTCGATACCGTGTTCACGAAGTTCGGCGTACGCGTCTGCATCAAAGTGAACAACCGCAAAATCCTGACAGGCATTGCAGAGATGATTGGCCAAGCCGATAAGATTGTGGACATCACAGTGGCGATTGACAAGCTGGACAAGATTGGTCTGGATGCTGTGAACGCAGAACTGGCAGACAACGGCATTCCTGCAGAGGCAATAGAGAAACTGCAGCCAATTATTCAGCTGAGCGGCACCAATACAGAGAAGCTGGTCACCATGAAAGAGGTACTGAAGGATTCTGAGATTGGACTGAAAGGCATTGAGGAAACAGCTTTCATCCTTTCCAAGCTTGAAGGCTTGAAGAATGAAGTTGAATTAGACTTGACGTTGGCACGTGGCTTGAACTATTACACAGGAGCCATCTTCGAAGTAAAAGCTCTGGATGTACAAATCGGTTCTATCACAGGAGGCGGACGCTACGATAACCTCACAGGCATCTTCGGCATGCCAGGATTGAGCGGTGTAGGCATCTCGTTTGGCGCAGACCGTATCTTCGACGTGCTGAATCAATTGGATTTATACCCCAAAGAGGCCGTGAACGGAACTAAGATTCTATTTGTGAATTTTGGTGAAGCAGAAGCAAACTTCTGTCTGCCCGTTTTGGCTCAACTGCGCTCAGAGGGCATCAGCGCAGAGATTTACCCAGATACGGCCAAAATGAAGAAACAGATGAGCTATGCTAACGCCAAACAAATTCCATTTGTGGCACTTGTGGGTGAGAGCGAAATGGCTGAAGGGAAAATCAACCTGAAAGACATGACTACAGGCGAGCAACAACTCGTTACGCCAAGCGAACTCATCAAAATCCTAAAGTAGCAGGAACACCCCATTAACAACAAGAAAAAGCCATGTTGGTTTATGCACCCCAAGCATACCAACATGGCTTTTTCTTATTACAATTTTTATAAAACGGTAACCAACACCGTTTTAGCTGTTCAGCTGGCGCTTTGCAGCCTGCAGATTAATCTGTGTGGTAACACTACTCAACAGTTTTTCCATAATAATGGGCTTGTTGATAAAGTCGTTAGCACCCAATTGGAAACCCTTCGAGATATCCTGCTCTGAATTAAGGGCAGAAAGAATGATGATAGGAAGATCCTTTGTAGCCTCATCGGCACGAAGGCGCTTAATAACCTCAAAGCCATCAATGCCTGGCATCATCAGGTCAAGCAACAACAAATCTGGCTTTTTCTGCGCAATAGCATCAAGAGCCGCCTGTCCACCATTGGCCGTACGAATTTCGAAGGTGTACTGTGACAACATTTTCTTAATAAGAAGGATGTTCAATGGAACATCATCTACAACGAGAACAGACAAGCTTTCTACGTTGATTCCTGGAGTGATGTGGTCGTTCATTTTTTATGTATTTTATTTAATTTCTTAGTTAAAGCAGCAAGATTGCGGAGAACCATGCCACATTTTATTATTTCTGATGCTCTTCCGCTGGCACATACGATACCGTATCATCTGGCGTGACGGAAATATAGTCCATTTCTTTAATAAAGTCACCAATAGTAGATTGATTGCCCTGCAACTTCATATACGTGTAGCAAATCTTTTCACCGGGTTTTAGGATTGGCACTGCGGCACGCAATGTTTCCGACATCATAACCTGGAAATTGATGATTTCTTCTTCTGTATCACCCGCATAGTCGCGTATCACAGAGCCTACATAGGTAATGTTGTTAGCCGCAGACACCTTGCTGTTCGGGAAATAGAGGCACACAAGCTCTATCTCTTCAGGCCGTATTGGCATCGTTTCCCCTTGTTCATTCAAAATCCAAATCTTGCCCACAAGCAGGTCTCCCGCAATATTGCCCGAGAACTTCTGCTCCGCCAAAAGTCTAATGCGACTAACAAACCGGTTATACTCAATGTAATTATCGTAAAACTCGGTATAAACCGTGAAACCGATATTAGGCGAAACAATAGATTGCTTACCTTCTGATGTTATTTCGTAAATATTGAAATCTTGTGGAATAAGCTCTTCTGCGTCGTGAGTACTGTGACAACATGTACAAAGCGTCTTCGTCTTTGGTTCAATAAAAGTATTGCCACAAGTATTGCACGTATGGATGATGGCTGGACGATCGTAATCCATGCCAATATGACGCAATATCTTATTACACTTAGGACAACGAAGCTGTCCGCCAAAGTTGTAAGTGTGTTCTGGCGACACATTAGCGCAGCGGAAATGATGAATTACTTCTTCTGTCTGAATGGAAGATTGTCCACATTGAGGACAAGTCTTAATATATAGCAAATGCGAATGGAGGCATGAAGGACAAAGATACACCTTATTAACGAACTTTGTCACCCTAAACAGCCCCTTCTCGTTCATCGACTGAATAAACACAAAATAGTCACTCAGTTCGTATTGTCCCAAACGATAGAATAGGTCAAAAACAGGAATGACATATCCTGTCGATGCCGAAACCTCAAGCCGTGGCTCCAGCACTGTCTTTTTTCTTGATATCAAATAGCGTGTTAGACGGATAAAGAATTGGTTTGACGACACAATCGGGTCTTCCTGAGCATTAAGACCCAATTTGGTATTATACTCGATGATGTTCTCCACTTTAGTCAACACGTCTATGCTATTCCAATCATCAGCATACCCATCAATTATCTCGTCATAATTCCCCATTTTTCCCTCCAAAGCACTCGCCACGAACAAGGGTTTATAGCAGCATTTAGAGGATGTGATGGGATTGATGCTGTTAAGGATTGTCTTTGTCTCCTCAACCGCATCGTTCAAAATGAATATTACATCAAAGAGATACTCGGGAAAGTCCGGACTCTCATCAAGAGGGAACGGACTATCCAGCAAAAGAACTCTTCTATCTCCATCATTGTTCTGAATTGTTATCATAGAAACGGTTTTTCAAGGCCCCTCTTTCGCAAACATCCACTGATGAAATTGAGCGTAGGTTCCATAAAAGACAATTAAGACAATTGCAAATGTAGGACAATTTTTCTTAAAAAAACCATTTCTATACTATTTTTTTTAAAAAAAGAGCAGATTTAGACCTCTTTTCTGTTCTTTTTTTTCGATTTAGTCCAAATAGCCCGCTTTCTTTAACTCTTTGGCAGCAATATCACACTCGTCCCACCAAGCCTGTCCAAATCGTCGCACAAGAGGTTCTTTCAAGAATTGGTAAACAGGCAGTTGCATCCGCTGTCCCAATTCACGAGCAGGTTGACACACGTCCCATTTATGCACATTCACAGCAACCATGTCTCCAACCTTAGACAAACGCACAGGATAAAGGGCGCATGAAATAGGCTTTTGCCAATGAAACTTGCCACATCGATAAGCAGAATCAATCGCACAAAAAGCACAACCTCCTTCATGTTTCACGAATACGCAGTCTTTTCCATCCACAATCTGTGTAACAAGCTCTCCATCACGGTCAGGGTAGACCACTCCATCATGGTCAACTTTTTCCTGCGCTTTTAGAGTAAGATCATCATGCACTGCCTCATACGCGTTCTCCAACAATCCGACCTCTTCCATTGAAACTGGCGCCCCCGCATCACCTTCCACACAACAGATACCGTGACAACGTTCCAAGTCACAACAAAAAAAGACTTTAAAAAGATCGAGTGAAACCAATGTACCTAATATTTCAATCATATGCTTTCTCTTTTCATTTGCGCCATCAATTCCCGGCATTGCTTTTCATCTTCTTCCAGCTGCCCATGCAAAGACTTCAACGAATCAAACTCTTTCTCTCCTCTCAGCCAACACAACAATTCCATGTTCACTTGCTTCCCATACAAACAATCGTCAAAGTCGAAAACATGCACTTCTATGCTGCGCTGCCGACCATTATGCAAAGTGGGGCGCATTCCTATGTTGAGCATGCCAAATCCATAATCGGTTTTCACGAAATAGGCACCATTTTTAGGAACCAGCTTATCTGGTTCCACTTGCAAATTCGCTGTCGGATAACCAAGTTTTCTCCCATTTTGAAAACCCCCGACAACTTTTCCTCGAATAAAAAAAGAATAGCCCAGCAACCGATTGGCGCCATCCACATCTCCCACCTGCAAAGCCCGTCGAATCTCTGTTGACGAAACACTTTCAGCTGCGCCCAATTCGCCACATCCGCTCACAACAATACCAATGGACTCACCATAATGGCGACAATCATCAAATCCCTTACGATCATGTCCAATTCGATTGTCATAGCCTATCACCAGTTCCTTTACATCCAACCTGTCTTTCAGAATCGTATGCATAAAATCGAAAGCTTTCATCTGCGCCAAATCTTCTGTAAAATCCAGCAGCACCACTCTGTCTATACCGGCCGCCTGCAATAGTTCCACTTTTTCTTTTTCTGTGGTCAACATCTGCGGGTGCACTTCTGGGCGAAGGACACGCAAGGGATGGTTCGCAAATGTCACAACCACAGAATCAAGTCCTTTCTCTCGAGCGGAATCAATCACCTGCCTCAACACATATCGATGACCCCGATGAACCCCATCGAATGTCCCGATTGTCGCCACACAGGCTCTCGCATCTTTGTTTTTACTGATCACTTGCATAAATAAATCGGCCACAAAGGTACGGATTCCCCCTCAATCGTCCAAAAGTCGCCCAAGAAAAACGTTTCTCTCCAAATCTTTTTGTTTTTTTTCAATTTCTCCCTGATATTTTTGGCAGAATCACAGAAACGCCGTATTTTTGCAGCGGAAAAATGAGAGGGGACTGAAAAAAGTTCCCTCTTTTGTTTGAATAGGCACTAAGTTTTCTTAGAACGTTATTATATGATTGACAAACAGAAAGTGAAGGAACTGGCCATGGAATGGCTGGAGGGAAAAGAGTATTTCCTAGTAGATGCCACAGTCGACGCCGACAACAAAATCACAGTTGAGATTGACCACAAGGATGGCGTTTGGATTGAAGACTGCTGTGAATTAAGCCGTTTCATAGAGGAACATTTTGACCGAGACGTGGAAGACTTCGAGCTAGAGGTCGGTTCTGCAGGCATCGGACAGCCCTTCAAAGTCTTGCAACAGTACATCAACTCCATCGGATATGACGTAGAGCTCCTCACGGCCAGCGGCAAGAAGATGGAAGGTTGTATGAAGAGCGCAGATGAACAGGCTTTTGTCGTCACCATCATGGAAAAACAGAAAGTAGAGGGCAAGAAGCGTCCACAGATGGTTGAAGTAGACAAGACCTTCAAATACGACGAAGTGAAGTGGGTGAAGAACATTATCGACTTCAAATAAGACAAAAGGACTGCGCCTATCCAAATCCCAACAAATTGAAATAGAACAATAAAACATATTATGGCAACAAAAAAAATGACAGAACGCGTCAACTTGATTGATACCTTTAAAGACTTCAAGGAGACAAAAAACATTGACAGAACCACATTGGTTAGCGTGATTGAAGATAGCTTTCGTAGCGTTTTACAGAAGACATACGGTTCCGACGAGAATTTTGACGTCATTGTCAACCCAGACAAAGGCGACTTCGAAATCTACCGAAACCGTGTTGTGGTAGCAGATGGCCATGTGGAAAATGAAAATGCTGAAATCAGCCTTTCTGACGCTCAAAAGATTGACCCCGATTTTGAAGAAGGAGAGGAAGTGAGCGAGAAGATTGAGTTTGCCAAGTTTGGCCGCCGCGCCATTCTGACGCTTCGCCAAACAATGGCCAGCAAGATTCTGGATCTTGAGCATGACAATCTCTATAACAAATATGCAGACAAAGTGGGGCAGATTGTAAGCGGCGAGGTCTATCAGATTTGGAAACGCGAAATGCTTCTGCTGGACGACGAAGGCAATGAGCTCCTGTTGCCCAAAAGCGAACAGATTCCTGGTGACTTCTTCCGCAAAGGTGAAACAGCCCGTGCCATTGTGCTTCGCGTTGACAACTTGAACAACAACCCCAAAATCATCCTTTCCCGTACCTCTCCAGACTTCTTGCGCCGCCTTTTGGAGCAGGAAGTACCAGAAATCAACGACGGCCTTATCACCGTACAGCGCATTGCCCGCATTCCAGGAGAAAGGGCAAAGATTGCCGTAGAGAGCTACAACGAGCGAATTGACCCAGTAGGCGCCTGCGTCGGTGTAAAAGGCAGCCGTATTCATGGCATCGTCCGCGAATTGCACAACGAGAACATTGATGTGATTAACTATACCAGCAACATCAAACTGTTCATCCAGCGCTCTCTGAACCCCGCTGCTGTATCATCTATTACACTCGACGAAGAGAAAAAGAAAGCAGAGGTATATCTACAGCCCGACCAAGTAAGTTTGGCAATCGGTAAAAATGGTGACAACATCAAATTGGCATCCATGCTGACAGGCTACACGATTGACGTATTCCGAGAGTTGAATGGTGAAGAGCCCGACGAGGAAGATATCTATCTGGATGAGTTCTCTGACGAGATTGAGCCTTGGATCATTGAACAAATCAAAGGCATTGGCCTAGACACCGCAAAGAGCGTACTGAGTGCTCCACGTGCAATGCTGGTGGAGAAAGCCGACCTTGAAGAAGACACAGTCGACGAAGTGCTCCGTGTACTGAAAGCAGAATTTGAAGATTAAAAATGAACTGACAGAGAAGCTAGTTCAAAGAAAAATAGAATAAATTAGTCTATATGGCAGTAAGACTGAACAAAGCATTAAAAGAACTGAATGTAGGAATCAACACCGTGGCTGAATTCCTACAAAAGAAGGGAATGGCATTACAAGATGCAACTCCTAACGCTAAGATCACGGACGAACAGTATGCGCTGCTGCAAAAAGAGTTTGGTGAGGACATGAAACAAAATGCCGTCACTAAACAAAAGATCCAAAACCAAAAGGAAAAGGAACTGCAGGAGAAGAAGGAGCGCCAGCAAGCTGCTCGAGAGGAAAAAGAACGCCTTGAGAGAGAAAAAGCCGCTAAAAAGCCCCAACTCAAAATCGTTGGCAATATCAACGATTTGAAGAAAGAGGCCCCCAAAGCAAAAGAAAAGCCTGCTGAACCCCAAGAAGAAACAAAGCCTGCAGAACCAGCACCTGTGGCAGCAAAAGAAGTAGAGGTAAGTGTCCCCGAAAAGAAACAAGAGAAACTTACCCCTGCAGACCGATTGGAGCAAGACGAAAACGGTGTTTACCGTTTAGCAGCACCAACTGAAGCCAGCGTACAGTTTAAACAAGTTGGTTTCATTGACCTTTCCACGCTAAACAGCAAGACGCGTCCTGACCGCAAGAGCAAAGCAGAGCGCCGCAAAGAACGCCAAGGCGCTCAAGCTGGCGATGCACAAGCTGCTGGTCAAAAGAAAAAGCGCAACCGCATCAACAACAGCAAGGTTGATATAGATGCTGCAGCTAAACAGAACAATGGTCCGCAAAACCAAGGAAAGAAACAAGGAGGCAAAGGACAAGCTGCAGGCGGCGCACAGCCCAATCAATTCAAGAACAAGCAAAATGCCAACACGTCTCAGCAGGGCCAAGGCAAAAAGAACAAGAAGAAGCAGCCTGTTAAGCCACAGGAACTCTCTGAAGAGGAAGTAGCAAAACAGGTAAAGGAGACACTCGCACGTCTCACAGCCAAGCAGGAGAAGAAGGGCGTGAAGTACCGCAAGGACAAGCGCCAAGCCATCCATGAGCGTATGGCTGAAGAAGAGATGGCCGAGAATGCAGAAAGCAAAGTGCTGAAACTGACAGAGTTCGTAACTGCCAACGAACTTGCCACAATGATGGACGTACCTGTCACGAAAGTCATCGGCACATGTATGTCTATCGGCATGATGGTGAGCATCAACCAACGCCTCGACGCAGAGACCATTAATATTGTAGCTGAAGAATTCGGCTACACCACCAGCTATGTGTCAGAAGAAGTGTCAAATGCCATTGAAGAGGTAGAGGACAAGGAGGAAGACCTTGAACGTCGCGCCCCAATCATCACGGTGATGGGTCACGTCGACCACGGTAAGACTTCACTTCTCGACTATATTCGCAAGACCAACGTGATTGCCGGTGAGGCAGGCGGTATTACCCAGCACATCGGTGCATATAACGTAAAGATGAAAGATGGCCGCAAGATTACGTTCCTCGATACTCCAGGCCACGAAGCCTTCACAGCTATGCGTGCCCGTGGTGCCAAGGTGACCGACATTGCCATCATCATCGTGGCTGCCGACGACGACGTGATGCCTCAAACCAAGGAGGCTATCGCTCACGCACAGGCAGCAGGAGTACCCATGGTCTTTGCCATCAACAAGATTGATAAGCCAGGAGCCAATCCTGATAAGATTAAGGAGCAGCTCTCCGCCATGAATCTCCTTGTGGAGGAATGGGGCGGCAAGTACCAGAGCCAAGACATCAGTGCCAAGAAAGGCATCGGTGTTGAAGAGCTGATGGACAAGGTGCTGCTTGAAGCCGAATTGCTTGACCTGAAGGCCAACCCTAACCGAAAGGCAACTGGTTCCATTATCGAATCCACCCTTGACAAGGGACGTGGCTATGTGGCTACAGTACTCGTATCAAACGGAACCCTCCATCAAGGCGACATCGTATTGGCAGGAACCCATTACGGCCGTATCAAGGCAATGTTCAACGAACGCGGACAGCGCATCGAAAAGGCGCTTCCAGCAGAACCTGCGGTGATTCTCGGCTTGAATGGTGCTCCAACTGCAGGTGACACCTTCCATGTGATGGAAACAGAGCAGGAAGCTCGCGAAATCTGCAACAAGCGCGAACAGCTGAAACGCGAACAAGGCCTCCGTACTCAGACCCGTCTGACACTCGATGAGTTAGGCCGACGCATTGCATTAGGCGACTTCAAAGAGCTCAACCTCATTGTCAAAGGCGACGTGGACGGTTCTATCGAAGCTTTGTCTGACTCGCTCATCAAGCTCTCCACCGAGAAGATTCAGGTCAACGTCATTCACAAAGCCGTTGGTCAAATCAGCGAGAACGATGTAGAATTGGCTCATGCATCTGAGAATGTCATCATCATTGGCTTCCAAGTACGTCCTTCTGCTGCTGCGCGCCGTTTGGCAGAGCAATATGGTGTAGACATCCGTCTCTACTCTATCATCTACGATGCCATCGAAGAGGTAAAAGACGCCATGGAAGGCATGTTGGCTCCAACCCTCAAGGAGGAAATCACAGCCCAAGTGGACGTACGCCAAGTTTATCACATCACCAAGGTGGGAACAGTCGCTGGCTGCTGGGTTACCGAAGGCAAGGTTCACCGTTCCGACAAGGTACGTGTGGTGCGCGACGGCATTGTGGTTCACACTGGCGAGATTTTGGCGCTCAAGCGTTTCAAGGACGACGTCAAAGAAGTTGGTCGCGACTTCGAGTGCGGTATCTCCATTGTCAACTTCAACGATATCCGTGAGGGAGACGTGCTGGAGACATACACAGAAGTCGAAGTGAAGACAAAACTGTAAATGGAAATACTGATATATATTGTACTCATCTTTGGTGCCGTTATAGGCTTCAAGCAGGGTGCATTTAAACAGGTAGCGAATTTCTTAGGTGTGGCGGTCGGTTTACTGATCGCCGCCACACTTTATCACCAGTTTGGTGATTTTCTTGCCGATAAGACAGGCGCCAATATTGGCTTTGGCCGTTTTATCGCATTCATCCTTATTGTCATCGTGATACCCATTGCCTTAGGCTGGGTGGCAGCATTCCTTACTGAATTCTTCAAGAAGTTGAAACTCAACTTTCTCAACCGCTTGCTGGGCGCAGCGGTTGGTGTCATCTGCTATGCCATCATTCTCAGCATCGGGCTCAACCTCTACGACTTTGTTGTCAGCAATGCAGGCTTCAAGCCAGAGAAATTGGACGAACGTCCTACTCTCTACTATCGAGTGAAGCATGCCACTCAGATAATCATCCCTGACCTTCTGATTGTGACTGACGCTACAGAGGAAGCCCAAGGTTGCACGCCCAAGCATGGTTTACAGCACATGATAGATAAGGCTGTTGATAAAATTCACCCCACAAAAGAAACGGAATGAACGAGAAGAACAAGAACGGGAAGCAGAACGAGAACGAGGAGAAGAAGCCCGGACAAGAGTCAAATGAGCTCGTTCGCCGCATAGCGGAAAAGAAGTATGAGTTCGGATTTACCACCGATGTTCATACCGAAATCATCGACAAAGGACTGAACGAGGATGTCATTCGTTTAATCTCCGAGAAGAAAGGAGAACCGGATTGGCTCTTGCAGTTCCGATTGGAAGCATACCGCTATTGGCTCACACAGACACAACCCACATGGGGGCACGTGCATCTGCCGGAGATTGACTATCAAGCCATCTCTTATTATGCTGACCCAACTGCTAAAAAAGGACAAGGGAATAAAGAGCAAGAGATTGACCCCGAATTGATGAAGACTTTCGATAAGCTCGGTATCCCCCTCGAGGAACGTCTTGCACTTTCAGGCACAGCCGTTGATGCCGTGATGGATTCGGTTTCCGTCAAAACGACTTTCAAGGAGAAACTCTCCGAAAAAGGCATCATCTTCTGTTCCATCAGCGAGGCTGTAAAGAACCATCCTGATTTGGTACAGAAATACCTTGGTAGCGTAGTGCCGCCCAAAGACAACTACTTTGCGGCACTCAACAGCGCCGTGTTCTCCGACGGCTCATTCGTCTATATTCCCAAGAACACACGTTGTCCGATGGAGCTCTCCACCTACTTCCGCATCAATGCCCGCAATACAGGACAGTTTGAACGTACCCTTATCGTCTGCGACGAAGGCTCTTACGTGTCATACCTCGAAGGTTGCACAGCACCGATGCGCGATGAGAATCAGCTCCATGCCGCCATCGTTGAAATCATCGTGATGGACAATGCCGAAGTGAAGTACTCAACCGTGCAGAACTGGTATCCTGGCGACAGCGAAGGGCGTGGAGGTGTGCTCAACCTCGTGACCAAGAGAGGCGACCTTCGCGGTGTGAACAGCAAGCTCTCGTGGACACAAGTAGAGACCGGCTCTGCCATCACTTGGAAGTATCCCTCCTGTGTACTCCGAGGTGACAATAGCCAAGCAGAGTTCTACTCTGTAGCTGTCACCAACAACCATCAAGAAGCTGACACGGGCACCAAGATGATACATTTGGGCAAAAACACACGCTCCACCATCATCTCCAAAGGAATCTCAGCAGGCAAGTCGCAGAACTCTTATCGAGGTCTGGTACGTGTCGGCAAGCATGCAGACGGTGCACGCAACTACTCCTCGTGCGATTCCCTCCTTCTGGGCAGCCAGTGCGGTGCCCACACCTTCCCCTACATGGACATCCATAACAATACGGCAACCGTTGAGCACGAAGCCACCACTTCCAAAATCAATGAAGACCAGCTCTTCTATTGCAACCAGCGCGGTATCTCCACAGAAGAAGCAGTCGGTCTCATTGTCAACGGCTATGCCAAGGACGTCATCAACAAGCTCCCCATGGAGTTCGCAGTTGAGGCACAAAAACTATTATCTGTATCACTTGAAGGAACTGTAGGATAAATATGTTAATCATCAAGAATCTCCACGCCAAAGTAGGCGATAAAGAAATACTCAAAGGCATCGACCTCACCATCAACGATGGCGAGATTCACGCCTTGATGGGCACCAACGGTGCAGGCAAATCGACGCTTTCCAATGTCATTGTCGGCAATCCCGCCTATGAAGTGACAGAAGGAAGCATCACCTTCAACGGACAGGACCTCCTGGCCATGAGCACAGAAGAACGTGCCCATGCCGGCATCTTCATGTCCTTCCAAGCCCCCATCGAAATTCCAGGTGTCAGCATGACCAACTTCATGCGTGCTGCAGTCAATGCACGGCGCGAAGCCTTGGGCAAGGAACCGCTCAAATCCACTGACTTTCTCAAGGTGATGCGTGAGAAGCGCAAACTGGTTGAGATTGACCAGAAACTCATGAACCGCTCCGTCAATGAGGGCTTCTCTGGTGGCGAGCGCAAACGCAACGAGATATTCCAGATGGCCATGCTTGAGCCATCCTTCTGCATCCTTGACGAGACGGACTCTGGCCTTGATGTGGACGCGCTCCGCATTGTAGCAGAAGGGTTCAACAAATTGCGCACCGCTGAGACTTCTGCCATTGTCATCACCCACTACCAGAGGCTCCTTGACTACATCCGTCCCGACTTCGTGCACGTGCTCATCAACGGGCAGATCGTGAAGACAGGCACAGCGGAACTTGCCCAACAGATTGAAGAACAAGGATTCGATTGGATTAAAGAAGAACTGGCATGACAAGTGAGTTGCAGTATATAGAACTTTACAACGAAGCATCCGGCCTGATTAAGAGCAAGAGTTGCCCTGTAATGAACATGGTGCGCGATGAAGCATTTGCCACGTTCCAGCGCTTGGGCTTCCCATCCAAGAAAGTGGAGCGTTACCGCTACACCGATGTGGATGCAGCCTTTGCCCCCAACTACGGCATCTCGCTATCCCCCCTCGTGGTCAAGCCTTCCGCATACATATATAATATACAGGAGGCACCCATTGATGTGACTCCCTACTATCACCGCATAGCAGACAAGAACGATGCCATCACAGCGCTCAACACCGCGCTGGTGCACGATGCACTGCTCGTCTATGTGCCAAAGAACACAAGAGTGGAAGACCCCATTGTGGTCGACAACTGGCTTCGTGGCACAGCCGCCACGATGATGAACCGCCGTGTTCTCATCGTAATGGAACAAGGCGCCGATGCCACCCTCATCATCAACGACCATGCAGCCGACAAGCAGCGTTTCCTCACCACTCAGGTCATCGAAGTATTCTGTCACGACAATGCGCATCTTGACCTCTACGAGATAGAGGAGACCACACCGCTCTGTTCGCGATTCTCCAATGTCTACATCCACGAGGGACGCGACTGCAACGTCAAGCACAACAGCATCACCCTCCTCAATGGGCAGACACGCAATCTTTGCGATGTCTATCTGCAGGGTGAGAACTCAGAAGTGACCCTCAACGGCTGCGCTATTGGCACCAGCTCGCAACGCATCGACAACAATACGCTCATTCGCCATGAAGTGCCCAACTGTACCTCCAACGAGCTCTACAAATATGTTGTAGATGACAAGGCCGTTGGCGCTTTTGCAGGCAAGATACTCGTTGAGAAAGACGCACAGAAGACCTCCTCACATGAGACCAACGCCAATCTCTGCGCTTCCTCCGATGCCCGCATGTACACCCAGCCCATGCTGGAAATCTATGCCGATGACGTCAAGTGCGCCCATGGTTCCACTGTGGGTGTGATGGACGAGGCAGCCCTGTTCTACATGCGCCAGCGTGGCATACCTGAAAATGAGGCACGCACCTTGCTCAAGAACGCCTTCATGGGACAAGTCATTGACCAAATCAAGTACGAGCCGCTTCGCCAGCGCCTTGCTGTCAAGGTAGAAAAGCGCTTCCGTGGCGAGCTCGACAAATGCGACGATTGTCGCTTGTGCAAGTAATCCACCCATTATAAGGAACAAATACAATAACACGATAGCGACATGTTTCTATCACCCAGAACGAATACCATCAAACGCCTGCTTGTTATGCGTTTCAGCGCCATGGGCGATGCAGCCATGACGGTGCCTGTGCTCCATGCGCTTGCCACCCAGCATCCAGAGCTGCGCATCACCATGCTCACCCGTTCCCGTTTCGTTCCCATGTTTGAGTGGCTGCCGGCCAATGTGCAGGTGAAAGGCATCGATCTCAACAACTACAGCGGCATTGGTGGACTCACTCGTCTCTATCGCCAACTTAAGTCTTCACAGTTCGATGCCGTGGCCGACCTCCACGACGTGCTACGCACCAAATACCTGCGCACCTGCTTTTCTTTGGCAGGAACTCCCGTGGCCGTCATCGACAAAGGCCGCAAAGACAAGAAAGCGCTCATTGGCCATTCTCTCGACCACAAAGCCTTGTGCCCCATGCCCGAACGCTATGCCAATGTGTTCCGTTCTATAGGCATTGAGCTCACGTTGCCAGGACGCATGAGCCTCAACCTCAAGCAGGAGAACTTTGCGCCAGTACGCCAAGTGGCTGGCAACAAGCAACCCGGTCAGCACTGGGTAGGTATTGCCCCCTTCGCTGCCCACCCACAGAAGATCTATCCCTTGGAGCGGATGCAGCAAGTCATCTATGCACTTGCCGACCGTGGCCTCCGCGTGTTCCTCTTCGGAGCAGGAAAGACAGAATCCTCCATCCTGTCCCAATGGGAGAAAGACTACAGTGCGCACCACCAGCCTGCCAGCTCCAAACAGCCAGGCGCCGTCCATTCCGCAGTGCTGAATGTCAGCGGCGCGCTCGGCGGCCTCAAGAACGAGATGCTGCTCATGTCGCAACTCGACGTGATGCTCTCCATGGACTCGGCCAACATGCACATTGCCTCCATTCTTGGCACCCCCGTGATATCCATCTGGGGAGCCACCCATCCCAAGGCGGGATTCTCAGGCTATGGGCAAGACAGCCGCAACGAGCAGCAACTCAGCTTGCCCTGCCGCCCATGCTCCATCTACGGAAAGAAGCCATGCCAGTTTGGCGATCTCCGCTGCATGAACATTGCCCCTGAGACCATCGTCAAAGCAACCCTAAACCTTCTACAAGACACATCTTCTCATGCGTAAATACAAGTTCATCAAGAGAACCCTTTGGCTCATCAGCCTCCTGCCCTTCCCGGTGCTGTACGCCTTTGCTGACTTTGCCAGCCTGTTCGTCCGCCGTTACTATAGGCGGCAGATTGTGCGCGACAACCTCCGAAGCGCTTTCCCCGAGAAGTCTGACAAGGAACTTGCTGAGATTGAGCGCAAGTTCTACCACCAGTTCTGCGACAACTTTGTGGAAGACATCAAGATGCTCTCCATGAGCAAGAAGGAGATGATGCGCCGCATGACCTTCAGCGGACTCGAAGAAATCAAGAAGCGCCACGAGGCAGGACAGCGTTTCCACTTCCTCTATCTAAGCCACTTTGGCAACTGGGAATGGATTTCGTCCATCAACTACCAATTGCAGCCTTGGTCGAACTCTGGACAAATCTACCACCACATCTACGACCGTGTGATGAACCAGCTTTTCATTGACCTGCGTGGTCAGTATGGCGGCCAGAACATTGAGATGAAGGAGACTTTCCGCCGCATCCTCCAGCTGCGCAAGGAGAACAAGAACTACACAATAGGCTTCATCAGCGACCAGCAGCCCAAGTGGAGCAGCATTCACCACTTTGTGCCGTTCCTCCACCACGACACAGCTGTCTTCATTGGCGCTGAGCACATTGCCCGCAAGGTGGACGCCTTCATGATGTATGGCCGCATGAGCCGTCCCAAGCGTGGCTACTATCACCTCGACATCATCCCGATGGAGGACCACCCTGCCAACGTGCCCGAGAACACCCTCACCGACTGGTACTTCCGGTTGCTGGAGGAAGACATCAAGGAGCACCCTGAGATGTGGCTGTGGACACACAAGCGCTGGAGCCGCACCAAAGAGGAATGGCTCCGCCGGCAGGCACAGAAATAAGGAGCAAGAAACATCCATACAGAAGGCGGGCGAACACCGAGTGTGTTCGCCCGCCTTGCTTTTTATCAGCTGCAAGCATGAGCCTGCGGTCTTTGAGTTACAACTTCTCTAGTGATAGTAAATCCACATCTCCGTTAGTGACTGTCACACGGTTCTCGGAAAAGACCAAATCAACTGTCATCGTACCTTCCTCAAAATAAATCGCCAGAGAATTGTTGCTGTATCCGTAACCATTATAGTGTGCATCACCTTCTACATACATCTGTCCGTTGTCAAACACAACCACGCTACCTACCTCTGGGCCGTCTGGCATATGGGTGGTATTCCTATAATTGACTTTCCAGCGTCCTTTGACGTCACCTGTAGGATAAGTGTAGCTAGGCTTCTTCAGCACAAGAGCTTTATTCTCGGCACCCTCTGCGGACTGGCGGTAATTGCCATTCAGCACATTGCCACCGCTCACCAGCACAAATTTACCTTCATTCACCTTGGTGCCTTCAACATACAGTTCAAACCGGATACGGTTTTCACCGTTGCTTGCATCCGTCCAAGTTTTGTATGTACCTCTTTTAGAGCCTACCGAGAAGGTTCCGTTGCTGTTGAATGTAACAGTTTTGCCCTGATCTGACTGGTCAAGGCCATCAGTGGCAACGGTCCATGTTCCCACCATTCTGCTGTCTTGAACATACTGGCTCCAGTCGGTATCACCACCTTCATCACCACCGTCACCACCTTCATCACCACCTGACGCAATCTTCTCAAATTCTACCGTATAAGTAACAGTAACGCCATCGGATGTCACATCAATTGTGCCCACCATTGACTCACCATTCTCAGACACCCGCGCTGTGCCCTTTGAGCTCATGTGCTTTGAGGTGATTGAGAAAGCGCCAGTTTCATTATTGTACTTGAATGTGCCACTTTCGCCACCCTGCGTAAACGTTCCGTCAGATTTGAAAGAGATGATCTGACCCATTTCTGGACCAGGTCTGAAAGGGTCGAAGTCTGGATCAACAGAAGATACACTGGATATTTCCCATGTGCCCAGAATCTTAGCATTCTTCGATGATGTCCAGCTGCCGCCGCTGTTGTTGTCGTCATCGTCGCTACAAGCCACGAACGCGCATGTGCACATTACCATCAGTGCCAATGCACTCATCCATTGAAATACTTTTTTCATTGTGTTGTTGTGTTTAGAAGGTTAATAAAATCGTTTTTCGAACTTCTCTAGGGATTTTTCAAGTCAAACGGCTTGATTAGTATTGCTAAGGCTAAGGTTGACAAGGAATATCTCCTCAAAAGTCCCACTGGCAAATATAGAGCATCTCATAGCAGAAAGGCCACAACGAACAGCGCATATGCACTTTTTACCGTTTTTTTATTCAAAAAAGCGTATTACCCCCTCCCCGTTTTGTAAACTCTACTTTGCAATTCAATAGCTTTAAGCGCGTTGAAGCCCTATTGCGCCACGTTTGTAACACACTTTGGCGCAAGAAGTGTTACAAGTGTAACACACGGTGTGTTACACTTGTAACATAGTGTGTGTGACAAATGTTACACAGAGTGTGTTACATCTGCCACACACCGTTGTGCCTCAAGCAGGCACACAAAGCGTGAAAAAACAGAAAGCCCCGGTGTCCCTGTGGGGATACCGAGGCCTGTTGACATGTCTCGCCGAAAGGATTACTTACGGAGACCAAGCTTCTTGACAATAGAACGATAACGCTCGATGTCCTTACGCTTGAGGTAAGAGAGGAAGCGACGACGCTGACCTACGAGCTGCACGAGGGCACGGTTAGTCACATAATCCTTGTGATTAGCCTTCACGTGCTCTGTGAGGTGCTGGATACGGTAGGTGAGGAGTGCAATCTGGCTCTCGCAAGAACCCGTGTCAGTGGCAGAAGCACCATACTGTGCGAAAATCTCTGCCTTCTTTGCTGAATCTAAATACATAATGTTTTTTGTATATAATAAATGAATAAAATGTTGTCCTACGCGTCAGTATTCTTTCAGCCGAATGACCAACTCGCCGGAAACTGGGCGCAAAGGTAGGAAAAAATAATTGACAATCAGCAACTAAAACACGACATTTTTTATTTTGAGGTTGTTTTTAGGGGCAGAAAACTCTAATTGACACGCTAAAGGGCTAATTGTCATTTGCCGATTGTCATTTATCCATGAAAAAGTATTACCTTTGCACCCGATTTAGATAATTCAGGCAACGCAACGGCATCGCCTAAGCAAACTTAGCCTTGCACGCGGCCTGTATTGATTTTTTGACACATAAGGTATGCAGGACATCAGGAACATTGCGATTATTGCGCACGTTGACCACGGAAAGACGACGCTGGTTGACAAGATGCTGCTGGCAGGAAATCTTTTCCGCGAGAATCAGCAGACAGGCGATTTGATTTTGGATAACAACGAGCTCGAGCGTGAGCGTGGCATAACTATTCTTTCCAAGAATGTTTCCATCAACTATAAAGGAACGAAAATCAACGTCATCGACACTCCAGGACACTCAGACTTCGGCGGCGAGGTGGAGCGTGTGCTGAACATGGCCGACGGCTGCATCCTGCTGGTGGACGCCTTCGAGGGCCCGATGCCACAGACACGTTTCGTGCTGCAGAAGGCACTCGAAATCGGACTGAAGCCCGTGGTGGTGGTGAACAAGGTTGACAAGCCTAACTGCCGCCCCGAAGAAGTGTACGAGATGGTTTTCGACCTGATGTTCTCGCTGAACGCCACCGAAGAACAGCTGGACTTCCCCGTGGTGTACGGCTCTGCCAAGCAGGGCTGGATGGGTCCTGACTACAACACGCCCACCAACGACATCACCTACCTTCTGGACACCATCCTGGAAAAGATTCCCGCTCCCGAGCGACTAGAGGGAACAGCACAGATGCTCATCACCTCACTCGACTACTCTACCTACACGGGACGTATCGCTGTGGGACGTGTGCACCGTGGCACGCTGAAGGCCGGACAGAACATCACCATCGTGCACCGCGATGGCAGCAGCGAGAAGACAAAAATCAAGGAGCTGCACACATTTGAGGGCATGGGACACAGAACCGCCGAGTCTGTAAACTCAGGCGACATCTGCGCCGTGATTGGCTTGTCTAATTTCGAGATTGGCGACACCATCTGCGACTTCGACGAGCCAGAGGCACTGCCAACCATCTCCATCGACGAGCCCACCATGTCAATGCTCTTCACCATCAACAACTCACCTTTCTTCGGCAAGGAAGGCAAGTTCTGCACCAGCCGCCACATTGGCGACCGCCTCTACAAGGAGCTGGAAAAGAACCTGGCGCTGCGCGTGCAGATGAAGGAAGGCACCACCGACCAGTGGATTGTGAGCGGACGCGGTGTGCTCCACCTCTCTGTGCTCATCGAGACCATGCGCCGCGAGGGCTACGAGCTGCAGGTGGGCCAGCCACAGGTTATCTTCAAGGAAATCAACGGCGTGAAGTGCGAGCCTATCGAGGAACTGACCATCAACGTGCCCGAGGAGTTCTCCAGCAAAATGATTGACCTCGTGACACGCCGCAAGGGCGAAATGGTGAGCATGGAAGCTCAGGGCGAACGCGTGAACATCGAGTTCGAGATTCCATCACGCGGCATCATCGGACTCCGCACTAATGTGCTCACGGCCAGCCAAGGTGAAGCCATCATGGCACACCGCTTCAAGAGCTACCAACCCTTCAAGGGCGAACTGACGCGCCGCACCAACGGCTCACTCATCGCCCTGGAGTCAGGCACAGCATACGCATACGCCATCGACCACCTGCAGGATCGCGGCAAGTTCTTCATCTCTCCGCAAGACACGGTGTATGCCGGACAAGTAGTGGGCGAGCACGTGCACGAGATTGACTTGGTCATCAACGTGACGAAAGCTAAACAATTAACTAATGTACGCGCGAGCGGCACAGACGAGAAAGCACGCATCATTCCACCCGTACAGCTCTCGCTGGAAGAGGCCCTCGAATACATCAAGGCCGACGAATATGTGGAGGTAACGCCTAAGAGCATGCGCATCCGAAAAATCATTCTCGACCACCTGGAGCGCAAGCGCGCCAACCGCGAAGACTGATTTTGCAAAGTCGAAAGATAAAAACAAAGCAAATTCCAACGGTTTTGCACACATTTCAACGCATTTGTGCAATAAAAGTGCTTTTTATGGAAATATTCTTGGAGAAATAAAAGAAATATTCCTACCTTTGCAGCACAATGTGTGAATAACTGACAATAAAAAGAAAATAATCATTAACATTTTAAAACAACTAAGATTATGTCTGAAATTGAATCAAGAGTAAAATCTATCATCGTTGAGAAGCTCAACGTTGACGAAGCTGAAGTAAAGCCAGAAGCAAGTTTCACTAACGACCTCGGTGCTGACTCTCTCGACACTGTAGAGCTCATCATGGAATTCGAGAAGGCTTTCGGTATCAATATTCCTGACGATCAGGCTGAAAAGATCGGTACTGTTGGCGACGCTATCGCTTATATCGAAGCTAACGCAAAATAAATTAGAACAGTTGAAGAATTGAAAAATTGAAGTTCAAGTCATGCCTCGCATGGCTACTTCAATCTTTCAATTCTTCTTTTCTTATTATTACTAGTTATGGAATTAAAAAGAGTCGTAGTAACAGGCATCGGCGCACTCACTCCACTTGGCAACACAGCTGAGGAGTCTTGGGAGAACCTCAAGGCAGGCAAGAGCGGTGCAGGTCCTATTACTCACTTCGACGCTTCACAGTTCAAGACTCAGTTTGCATGCGAAGTAAAAGGTTTTGACTCAAACGCTTACATCGACCGCAAGGAAGCACGTAAGATGGACCTTTATACGCAGTATGCCCTTGCTGCAGCCAAGATGGCCATTGAAGACTCTGGCATGGATCTTGAAGCTGTTGACAAGAACGAAATAGGAGTTGTGCTCGGTGTAGGTATTGGCGGCATCAAGACTTTCGAGGAAGAAGCTGGCAACTATGCCATCAACGGTCCACAACTCGGCCCCAAGTTCAATCCATTCTTCATTCCGAAGATGATTGCAGATATCGCTTCTGGTCATATCTCTATTCAGTATGGATTCCGTGGTCCTAACTACACCACAACATCAGCATGCGCCTCTTCATCAAGCGCATTGGCCGACGCATTCAATCTCATCCGTCTGGGCAAGGCTAACGCAATCGTAGCTGGTGGCGCCGAGGCTGCTATCGCAGCATCAGGCGTGGGTGGCTTCAACGCCATGAAGGCACTTTCCACTCGCAACGACGAGCCAGAAAAGGCTAGCCGTCCATTTAGCGCAAGCCGCGACGGTTTCGTGATGGGCGAAGGTGCAGGCATCTTGATTCTTGAGGAACTTGAGCACGCAAAAGCACGTGGTGCCAAGATTTACGCTGAGATGGTAGGTGCAGGCATGTCTGCCGACGCATACCACATCACAGCTACCCACCCAGAAGGTCTTGGTGCAAAGCTCGTGATGGAGCGCGCACTCAAAGATGCCGGCTTGAAGCCCGAAGACATTGACTACATCAATGTGCACGGCACTTCCACTCACGTGGGCGACATCTCTGAGGCCAAAGCCATCAAGGAAGTCTTTGGCGATGCTGCATACAAGCTCAACATCAGCTCTACAAAGTCTATGACAGGTCACCTCCTCGGTGCTGCCGGAGCCGTTGAAGCGATGATTAGCGTCCTCTCAGTGAAGAACGACATTGTGCCTCCAACTATCAACCACGCAGAAGGCGATGAAGACCCTGAAATTGACTACAACCTCAACTTCACCTTCAACAAGGCTCAGCAGCGCACTGTACGTGCCGCCCTCAGCAACACCTTCGGCTTTGGTGGCCACAACGCTAGTGTAATCTTTAAGAAATACCAGTAATCCTGCGGGGTTTATCCCTCGGGAACATCACTAAAATACATGGTGATTTCAGATTTACTCGATACTATTAGGCTTCTTTTCGTCAGCGAAAAGAAGCCTTTTTTACGTCTCAAGTCCATCCTCGGCTTCTATCCGCACAACTTGGATTTATACCGCCTGGCACTCATGCACAAGTCGGTAGCTTACCACGAGTTCGATAAAGCTAAAAACGCAGCTGCCACAAAGCACAAGATGCGGATGGAAAAGCGGGAACAAGAGAATAAGAGACTGACCGAAGAACTGCGCTCCATCACATACATCAACAACGAGCGCCTGGAGTTCTTGGGAGATGCCATGCTGGGCGCCATCGTAGCCGACATTCTCTACAAGCACTATGGACGCAAGCAAGAAGGATTCCTGACCAACCTGAGAAGCAAAATCGTCTGCCGGAAATCACTCAACAAACTTGCGGTAGAACTGGGCCTTGACAAGCTCATCAAGCACACAGGAGCTGTCACAACTGGACACAACAGCTTCATGAGCGGCAACGCATTTGAGGCTTTCATCGGAGCCATCTATCTGGACAGAGGCTTCAGCTACTGTTACCGCTTCCTCGAGGAAGTGGTATTCAAGCGCTACATCAATATCGAAGAGGAAGCCAAGAAAGAGGAGAACTTCAAAAGCATCCTGATTGAGTGGTGCCAGAAGCATCAATATAAAGTAGCCTTCAGCCAGAAGGAATCACGAGACGGCAAGAGCCACAACGCACCCATGTTCCACTCCTCAGTCCTCATCGAGGGCATCCCCTGCGGCACAGGTGACGGCTACAGCAAGAAAGAAAGCGACCAAAACGCAGCCAAGCAAGCGCTCCAGCGCATCAAGCGAGACAAGGACTTGCAGAATGGCCTTAAGAGCGTCCGAAAGAAACAGACCCCCGCTCAAGAGGAGGATAAACAACAAGACTAAGACGGAAAAAGGCGTTTTCCTTTTGTTTTGTACGCACTTATCCGTACCTTTGCACTACCAAAATGCATTGAAATGAACACTACCGGTCTCCTCAATAAAATATATTTCTCAAGAAGACAGAAGCAGCTGGAGAAATATGCCACTAAACCTAAGGAAATCCAGCAAAAGATTTTCCGCCACCTCATCCGCCAAGGCAGGAAGACAACGTGGGGAAAAGAGCATAACTACGAACAGATTGACTCTTACGAAGAGTTCCGCAAGCAGGTGCCTGTGAACACCTATGAGGAACTGAAGAGTTACATCCACGAGATGCGTAAAGGCAAAGCGGATATCCTTTGGCCAGGCGTAGTGCGCTGGTACGCAAAATCATCAGGTACCACCAATGACAAGAGCAAGTTCATTCCTGTGAGCGGAGAGGGACTCAAGAACATCCACTACCGTGGAGGAACGGACTGCATCGTCAGCTATCTGCACATCAACCCCAAAAGCAAATTCTTCTCAGGCAAGAGCCTCATTTTGGGAGGAAGCCACGCGCCCAACCTCAATACGCCCAACAGTTTGGTAGGAGACCTTAGTGCCATCCTCATCGAGAATATCCCGACGGCTGCTAAGATGATCCGCGTGCCCAAGAAGCAAGTCGCCCTGCTGAGCGACTTCGAAGAGAAGCGTGACAAGATTGCTCATGCCGCTATGGACATGAACATCACCAACATCAGCGGCGTGCCTTCATGGATGCTCAGCGTGCTGAAGCGAGTGATGGAGCTGAAAGGAGTTGACCGTCTGGATGAAGTGTGGCCCAACTTGGAAGTCTTCTTCCACGGAGGTGTGGCTTTCACGCCTTATAGAGACCAATACAAGAGCATCATCGGACTGCCCAACATGCATTACATGGAGACTTACAATGCCAGCGAAGGTTTCTTCGGTTTGCAGAACGACCTCTCCGACCCCAATATGCTCTTGATGATTGACTACGGAATCTTCTATGAGTTCTGTCCGCTGGACAACCTGGATGACAAAGGCTACCCCATCGATGAGCAAAAGATTGTACCGCTATGGGAAGTGCAGCCAGGCACCAACTACGCCATGATTATCAGCACCAGCTGCGGTTTGTGGCGCTACCTGATAGGCGACACGGTGAAGTTCTCACAGGCAAACCCATACAAGTTCTGCATCACAGGGCGCACAAAGCACTTCATCAACGCATTTGGCGAGGAACTCATCGTCGACAACGCCGAGAAGGGACTGTTGCAAGCATGTGTTGCCACAGGCGCGCAAGTGAAAGACTACACGGCAGCCCCCATCTTCATGGACAGCAACGCGAAATGCCGTCACCAATGGCTGATTGAGTTTGCCAAAGCGCCAAGTTCCATCGAAGAGTTTGCCACCATTTTGGACCGTTCGCTGCAAGCCATTAACTCCGACTACGAAGCTAAGCGTCACAAGGACATCACCCTTCAAAGACTGGAAATCATCGAGGCCAAGAACGGACTATTCGACGAATGGCTCAAGAGCAAAGGCAAGCTAGGCGGCCAGCACAAGATTCCACGCCTCAGCAATTCAAGGCAATACATCGAAGAGCTGATGGCCATGAACAATGAATAATTAACAACGAACAAACAGCAAATGACAATGAAGTTCTCCAAACATACTGCTCACGAGACGGCCAAGCCGCATGGCTTCATTGCTTATTGGCCCTTGTTCATTGTCAGCAGTCTCTTACTTCTTCTTTCATGTGCACGCATCGGAACCCCTGACGGCGGCCCTTACGACGAGACTCCCCCTAAAGTGGTTCGCACATCACCCAAGTACGGCTCAGCCCACGTCAAAGACGTGAAGAAGGTGACCATCGAGTTTGACGAGATTATCAAGGTGGACAACGCGATGGAGAAAGTTGTTATCTCACCACCACAAATCGAGCAACCCGAGATTGAGGCTATTGGCAAGAAGGTAACAATCACATTGCTTGACTCGCTCAAGCCTAACATGACATACACCATCGACTTTGCTGACGCCATTGTCGATAACAACGAAGGGAACCCCTACGGCGACTATGCTTTTACCTTCTCCACAGGAGAACAGGTCGATTCGTTCCAAGTATCTGGACATGTGCTCGAAGCCAGCAACCTCGAGCCCATCAAGGGCATGCTGGTAGGCCTCTACAAACTGGAGAGCAGCAACAATGAAGTAGACAGTCTTCCCGACTCCATTTTTCGTACAAAGCCTTTTGAGCGCATCTCGCGCACAGACAGCCGCGGACACTTTATCATCAAAGGATTGTCTGCCGGCGATTACCGCGTGTTTGCCCTCAACGACCAGAACCAGAACTACATCTACGACCAGCGGGCAGAGAAGGTGGCATTTTCCAAGCGAATCCTATCCACCTCCAGCAAGCCAGACTTGCGCCCAGACACCATTTGGCACGACAGTATCCACTACGACTCGATTGTCATGACACCTTATACGCACTACTATCCTGACGATATAGTGCTGATGGCATTTGAGCCAAGCGCTCAAGACCGCTACCTGCTGAAAAACGAACGCCCCACACTGCAGCAGTTCACACTCTTTTTCACGGCACCGTCTGACACGCTTCCCAAACTGACAGGCTTAAACTTTGATGCCACAGATGCCTTTGTCATTGACGCGAGCGAGCACAATGACACCATTGACTACTGGATACGCGATTCCCTCATTTACAACTTGGACACGCTGGAGATACAGCTTGACTATTTTGCCACAGACACCACAGGAAATCTTGCCATACGGACAGACACGCTCACCATGGTGCCTAAACTGACTAAAGCAAAACTGGCCAAGCAGCAAAAAGAGAAATGGGAGGAGTGGGCTGACGAATACCGTGAGAAGGTCAAGGAAGAGCAGCGCGCTGCCCGCAAGGCACAAAAAGGGGCAGGAGAAGCTGTAGAGAAGAAGAGCAAGAAAAAGAAGAAGGAAGAAGAGGAAGAGCTGGAAATTCCGCCAATGCCTGAAGAGTTCATGGAATTCAAGACCAGCAACATGCAAGGATTGGACCCAGACAAGAACATCGACCTCTTCTTCAACGAGCCCATTGCGTCGTTCGACCCATCCAAGGTACATTTTTCCATCTTGGTTGACACTCTCTATGTGCCGACGAAGTGCTTGATACGGCAAGTGCCTAACAAGCCTCGTCACTATCGCCTTTACGCTGAATGGGAGACCGATTCCAGCTACCAGATAAAACTGGACACAGCAGCATTCGTCAACATCTACGGCATGCGTTCTGGGAAACAAATCCGAAACATTCGCATGAAAGCCCTCAATAGCTACTCTACCCTGTTTGTCACGCTACAAGGCTCATACCCTTCAGCCTACATTCAACTGATAGATGGCAGCGACAAGGTGGTAAAAACGTTGAAAGCAACAAATGGCAGAGCAGACTTCTACTTCATCACACCGGGCACTTACTACTTACGCATGTTTGAGGACACCAACGGCAATGGCATGTGGGACACAGGAGACTACGACCAGCAACTGCAACCCGAGCAGGTGTACTATTACCCTGACCCACTGACCTTAAAGGCACAATGGGAAATCTCGCAGACATGGAACCCTGCCAGCACACCAATCCCTATGCAGAAACCTGGCAAAATCACCAAACAGAAACCAGAAAAAGCGAAGAGCGTGCGCAATCGGAACGCAACACGCAAAAGCAATAAAAAATAAAAAGGACATATCAAACAGGAGAGGCACGAATGACATTCGCGCCTCTCCTGTTTACTGCCTATTCTTGCTTCCGTATGTTGCGTGGATGATGCAACAAGATTTCCTCACGCAGATGCGAGGTATCAATATGCGTGTAGATTTGAGTGGTGGCTATCGATTCATGCCCCAGCATGGCTTGAATGGCACGAAGATTGGCCCCTCCCTCCAATAACGAGGTGGCAAACGAGTGACGGAACGTATGGGGCGAGACCGTCTTCTTGATGCCCGCCTTCTCCACCAGGTCCTTTATAATCAGAAACACCATGACACGAGTCAGCGGCTTCTTTCTGCGGAAACTCAAAAACACATAGTCTTGGTACTCAGGCGGAATAGCCAACAGATTTCTGTCCCGGAAATATAGCTGCAACTCATGGACAGCTTTCTCGGATATAGGAACCAAACGTTGCTTGGAGCCCTTTCCTTCCACCTTGATGAACATCTCATCAAAAAACAAGCCACTGAGTTTCAAATCGACCAACTCGCTCACGCGCAATCCGCAACTGAACAGCGTCTCTATCATTGCCTTGTTGCGTTGCCCTTCTTGCTGACTCAAGTCTATCACAGATTCGATAGCATCAATCTCATCGACCGACAACACATCAGGCAGATGCTGAGGCCTTTTAGGGAACTCCAGCAACTCCGTCGGGTTCGTCTCCAGCACATCGCCCAGCACCAGAAAGTGGTAGAAACTGCGTACACCAGACAAGATACGCGACAACGATGTGGAAGAGATGCCCACATCTACCATCATAGACGCGAAATGATGCAAATCCTCCAGCTCCACCTGCGTGAAATCTTTTCCTTCTCCCTCGATAAACGCAAGGAACTTGTCCAAGTCCCGCATGTACGCATCAATCGTGTTGGCAGAACTTGCTTTCTCCAACTTCAGATACTGATAATAACGCCGCACAAGGCGCTGCTGCTCTTGTTGTTCCATCGTCACAAAGGTAGGAAATAATGAGGAATGAGGCATGAAGAATAAGGAATTATATGTTTAATTTGGTGAAAAAACTATATGAATGCTAAAAATCCCAATCGCTAATTCCCAATTCCTAATTAAATCACTTACCTTTGCATATCAATCAATAACAAAACATGAAGAAGACCTTATTCACATGGCTGGCCATTCTGGCCTTCCTGCCACTGCGTGCACAGACGGAGCACAACTTCGCCGTCTCTAAATATCTTGACCTCTTCAATACCATCTACCGGCAGCTTGACATCTTCTACGTCGATTCGCTTGAAGCAGACAAACTGGTACGTGTAGGTATTGACGCCATCACGCGTGAACTTGACCTCTACACCCGTTTCTACCCCGAAGAGGATATCAGCGAGCTGAAGATGATGACAACAGGCAAATATGGCGGCATTGGCTCCATCATCCGTATGCGTAAAGACTCTACCGTCATCATCCATGAACCCTACCCCGATATGCCTGCCGCAGAAGTAGGCCTGCAGGTGGGCGACGTGATGCTGAAGATTGACAATAAAGACCTCAAGGGACTTAGCACAGCGGAGGTAAGTGACCTGCTCCGCGGAGAGCCTGGCACCACCTTCATGCTGCGTATCCAGCGCCCTGGAGAGAAGAAGCCACGCGACTTCAAAATCACTCGACGCAGCATCAAGAAATCTGCTCTCCCTTATGTTGGAATGGTAGGCAACGACATCGGATACATCTTCCTTTCGGAGTTCACAGAGGGTTGCGCCAAAGACATGCGTAAAGCCATCATTTCTCTGAAGGAGAAGGGTGCCAAGCGCCTTGTGCTCGACCTGCGCGGCAATGGCGGAGGCCTGCTCAGCGAGGCTGTTGACATTGTCAACCTTTTCGTTCCCAAAGGGCTCAAGATTGTGGAGACCCGAGGCAAGCACCTCGCCGCCCACTTTGCTTACAATACAAACAGCGAACCACTTGACACAAACATTCCACTTGCAGTCCTTGTCAACGAAGAGACAGCCAGTGCTGCTGAAATCGTTTCAGGCTCCTTGCAAGACCTTGATCGTGCCGTAGTGGTGGGCTGTGACACCTATGGAAAGGGACTGGTGCAGAGCTCACGCGAACTCCCTTACAACAGCAGCCTCAAACTCACCACCGCCAAGTACTATCTCCCCTCTGGACGCTGCATCCAGAAGGTAGACTACAAGCGCCTGCGTGAAGCGGCAGAAATCTACCGTACCACCGGCAAACGCATAGACACCACTGCCGACAGTCTCAAGCAGCATTTCCGCACAGCAGGTGGACGTGATGTGACTGAAGGTAGCGGCATTCACCCTGATTTCGAGGTAAAGCACGACACCGTGTCCAACCTCATCTTCTATCTCTCCACAGATGACATCCTCATTGATTGGGGCACACGCTACTTCCAAAGTCATCCTTCCATTCCAGCCGTCAGTGAATTCGCCATCACCGACGAAGACTATGCCGACTTCAAAAAGATGGTTAAGGAGAGCGGCTTCGAGTATGACCGCCAAAGCGGCAAGCGCCTTGACGAGCTGAAGAAAGCCGCTCAATTCGAAGGATACTACGATGACGCCAAGGCAGAATTCGATGCCCTCGAAAAGAAACTCGCCCACAATCTTGACCGCGAGATGGAGCATCAGCAGAAAGACATTCGCCGCCTCATGGCCAACGAAGTCATCAAGCGCTACTACTACCAGGCTGGCATCGTGGAGGAAATGCTCAAGGATGACGATGACCTGAAGCGTGCCCTTGACGTGCTCAACAACGAAAGTGAATACAATAAAGCATTAGGGAAATGAGTTTACGCAATAACCGCGCAGCCAAACTGAACCGCTACATGATGTTTGGCATGTTCTTTCTCGGCATCATCGTGCTGGGATGTGTCTTCGCCTTCCTTTATCTTTCCTACAACAGGACTGACAACCCCTTCGTGCAGCAACCGCAGGAAGAAGGGGTAACCGACAGCATCGTCCTGCTCGTCAACGACACAACGCTTGTAGAGTAGCATGAGAAAGTCACTCATCGCAGGAGTCATCCTCTGCCTTCTGTTCTCTGTACAGTTGCACGCACAGTGCCCCACCGAGAACACAGCCTTCAAGGCAGGTGAACGCCTCACCTACGACCTCTATTTCAACTGGAAATTCATTTGGGTAAAATGCGGCGCAGCCCATTACAACATGCATTCAGCCAATTACAAAGGGCAGAATGCCTTGCGCAATGACCTGCTCTTCACCAGCAACAAGCGATGTGACGCAGTCTTCACCATGCGCGATACTCTCATCTCTTACATGACCCCGCAACTGGTGCCACTCTATTTTCGGAAAGGATCTCTCGAAGGCAAGCACTATACCGTTGATGAAGTGTGGTACACCTACCCCAAAGGGAAGAGCCATGTGAAGCAGCACTATCTTAATCGCCACGGTGAATGGTCGGAGCACCACCACGAGAGCGACGATTGCAACTACGACATGCTCTCCATTCTCGCTCTCGCCCGCACTTTCTCGCCTAAAGACTACAAGCCAGGGCACCGCATTCACTTTCCCATGGCCACAGGCAAGAAGGTAGAAGAGCAGACGCTGGTCTATCGTGGCAAGAAAGACTGGAAAGCCAATGACAGGAAGACTTACCACTGCCTCATTTTCTCCCTGCTCGATTATGAGGAGAAATCCAAGGACAAGGAGCTTCTACGCTTCTATGTCACCGACGACACCCGCCACATGCCCGTCCGTATCGACTTCTACCTCAAGTTCGGCACAGCCAAGGCATATCTGGCAAAGAGCAACTAAGCACACCACAAAACAAAAGCATAAGAGTGTGTCAAACAAGGCACCTCTATAACCTCAAAAGCGAAGTGCCCCACACCGATGAACCGATGTGGGGCACTTCGTTGATTGAGGTGTTAGCCTCATTCGCTTTTCCACAGCCTCGTTTGCCCCCCTTTCACAGCACGAAAGGCAGAAACATCCAACAAGGGGAAATAAAGAGAGCCACTCGGAATCATCCAAGTGGCTCTCTTCTTCTATCATTGAGTCTTTTTCTTTCACGACACCGATGTGCGTTCGCGGTCCGCTTCGCCTGCGTTCCTGGGCTCGCAGAACGCTACTCCCATCCCCCGCTTATTCGAAAAAGACACTCAGTCTTTTTCTTTAAGCGTCATATTCCTGCCATGACTTAATCTGCAGGTCCTCCATACCCAACTGGCAGAAGGCCTCGATGAAGGCAGATGCCAAGCGAGCATTGGTGATGAGCGGAATGTTGTGGTCGATGGCACCACGACGGATGCGATAGCCGTTGGTGAGCTCACGCTTCGTGTGGTTCTTTGGAATGTTGACGATGAGGTCGAACTTGTGGTCCGCAATCATCTTCATCACATTTGGCTTGTCACTGTTCTCCTCATCAGGCCATGCAACGGCTGTAGCCTTCACATTGTTATCGTTGAGGAACTTCGCAGTGCCCTCACTTGCGCAGATGGTGTAACCCTTTGCCACAAGTGCACGTGCAGCGTCAAGCATAGCCACCTTCTCCTTCGTGCCACCAGAAGAAATCATGATAGCCTTATCCTTTGAAGGAATCTTGTAGCCAGTAGCGATGAGAGAGTTGAGCAATGCCTCTTCATAAATATCGCCCATACAGCCAACCTCACCAGTAGAGCTCATGTCCACACCCAGCACAGGGTCGGCATTCTGCAAACGTGCGAAAGAGAACTGGCTAGCCTTCACACCCATGCGGTCAATGTCGAACTCGCTCTTGTTTGGCTTCTCGTATGGAGCATCAAGCATGATGCGTGTAGCCGTGTCGATGAAGTTGCGCTTGAGCACCTTGCTGACGAATGGGAACGAACGTGAAGCACGGAGGTTGCACTCGATTACCTTCACATCACGGCCCTTGGCCAAGTACTGGATATTGAATGGACCAGAGATGTTCAGTTCCTTCGCGATAGCGCGGCTGATCTTCTTAATCTGACGGATGGTTGCGAAGCTGATTTGCTGAGCAGGGAACACCATTGTAGCGTCACCTGAGTGCACACCAGCAAACTCAACGTGCTCGGAGATAGCGTATTCAACCACCTCACCATTCTTAGCTACAGCGTCGAACTCCACCTCGTTGGTCTCCTGCATGAACTGAGAGATAACCACAGGATACTCCTTGCTGACCTCGCTGGCCATCTGCAGGAAGCGCTCCAGTTCCTCATAGTCGTAGCACACGTTCATGGCAGCACCTGAGAGCACGTAAGAAGGACGCACGAGCACAGGGAAGCCTACACGCTCCACGAATGCCTTCACGTCGTCCATGCTGGTCAGGGCGCTCCACTGAGGCTGGTCAATACCCAGCTGGTCAAGCATCGCAGAGAACTTGTTGCGGTTCTCAGCGCGGTCAATGCTGACAGGGCTTGTACCCAGGATTGGCACGCTCTGACGGTGCAGCTTCATAGCCAAGTTGTTAGGAATCTGTCCACCCACTGAGACAATCACGCCACGTGGATTCTCCAAGTCAATCACGTCAAGCACACGCTCGAAGGAGAGCTCGTCGAAGTAGAGGCGGTCACACATGTCATAGTCTGTTGACACAGTCTCAGGGTTATAGTTAATCATGATGCTCTTGTAGCCCAACTTTCTGGCAGTTGTGATGGCGTTCACAGAGCACCAGTCAAACTCTACAGAAGAACCGATGCGGTAAGCACCAGAACCAAGCACAACAACAGACTTCTCGTGAGCATAGTAGTTCACGTCGTATCCCTCCACAGCATACGTCATATAGAGGTAGTTCGTCAAGTCTGGGTGTTCGCTGGCCACAGTTGGGATGCGCTTCACAGCAGGCAGAATGCCCAGCTTCTTGCGGTGAGCACGCACAGCAAGGTTCTCGCGCTCCATGTTCTCAGCAGCCTCCTTGCGCACAAAGCGTGCAATCTGGAAGTCAGAGAAGCCCCAAACCTTAGCCTGACGCATCACGTCAGCAGGGATATCCTCCACAGCGTTGTATGTTTCCAGTTTGTGCTTGTAGTCAACAATATTTTTCAGACGCTCGATGAACCAAGGGTCAATCTTCGTCAGTTCCACGATGCGGTCAATGGTGTAACCCTCTTCCAGAGCCTGAGCGATTGCGAAGATACGCAAGTCTGTTGGGTTAGCCAATTCATCATCCAGGTTGTCGAACTTTGTGTGGTCATTGCCCACAAAGCCGTGCATACCCTGACCAATCATACGGAGACCCTTCTGGATAAGCTCCTCGAAGGTGCGGCCAATTGACATGATTTCACCTACAGACTTCATGCTTGAGCCAATCTTGCGGCTCACACCCACAAACTTTGTCAAGTCCCAACGTGGAATCTTACAGATGAGGTAGTCGAGAGAAGGAGCCACATACGCAGAATTCGTAGTGCCCATCTCGCCAATCTGGTCAAGCGTGTAGCCCAACGCAATCTTAGCAGCCACGAAAGCGAGAGGATAACCTGTAGCCTTCGAAGCCAAAGCAGAAGAACGGCTCAGACGCGCGTTAATCTCAATGATGCGGTAGTCGTTCGTTACAGCGTTGAATGCGAACTGGATGTTGCACTCACCCACGATGTTCAAGTGGCGAACACACTTGATGGTGATATCCTGCAGCATCTTCACCTGCTCCTCAGTCAGCGAGCAAGTTGGAGCCACCACGATACTCTCACCCGTGTGGATGCCCAGAGGATCGAAGTTCTCCATCGAAGCCACAGTGAAGCAGTGGTCATTTGCGTCGCGGATGCACTCAAATTCAATTTCCTTCCAGCCCTTCAGGCTCTCCTCCACCAGCACTTGGGGAGCAAAAGTGAAGGCAGACTCAGCAACCTGCTTGAAAGTCTCCTCGTCAGGACAAACGCCTGAACCCAGACCGCCCAGCGCATACGCTGAACGAATCATGATAGGATAGCCGATTCGGCGAGCTGTGGCAATAGCGTCCTCCATGGTCTCGCAAGCCTGGCTTACGGGCACCTTCAGGTTCACCTTATTCAGCTCCTTCACGAAGAGGTCGCGGTCCTCCGTGTTCATGATAGCCTCTACGCTCGTACCCAGCACTTCTACGCCATACTCCTTCAGGATGCCCTTCTGGAACAGCTCCGTGCCGCAGTTCAGCGCCGTCTGTCCGCCGAATGCCAAGAGGATGCCGTCAGGACGCTCCTTCTTGATGATTTCGGTAACAAAAAAGGTATTGACGGGCAAGAAATAAACCTTGTCTGCAATACCTTCACTCGTTTGAATGGTTGCCACATTCGGATTAACCAGCACCGACCGGATGCCTTCTTCCCGAAGCGCTTTGAGCGCCTGACTACCCGAGTAGTCGAACTCACCTGCTTGTCCAATCTTCAAGGCTCCAGAGCCCAAGACAAGCACCTTCTTCAGTTGCTTCTTCATGTTTATATATTAAATATGTGGAATATATCGAACCTAAAATCTGCTGCTCCCCACCTTTTCATCATCTCCAAAACTTCTGCGCAACAACTCTCATCCTTCAATATTCATCCCTCAGTTGTCATCTCATTTCAAATCGGCTGCAAAGGTAAGAATTTTTCATCATCCACACACAAACATCCCATACTTTTTTCATCAATCGCCCTCAAAAATGCACAAAACGATACCAAAACACGCACATTTGTTTTAGCTTTGTCACTTATCAGCAGAATCACATGGCCAAATGTCAATACAGACCCGTAAAAGACGACACAAAATCTTCCCATCCATAAAAAAAACGAGAAATATTTTGTTATTCACAAACAAGTCCCTAACTTTGTCATAATCATATCTAAACCTAAACATCTTTTACAAACTTTTTTAACCACAAAGGACATGGAAAATACTCAGAAAAAGAGGCTGTTTATACAGCTACAATGCAGTGTCACTCTACTCGCATGCACCTTGTTGCCCGACTTCGGCAATGCTCTTAGCTCTCTCATTGGATTGGGTGGACTCAGCTTTGTTGTCATCATCGCCCGCATTATTGGATTGGTAGGAGCCGGACTAAGCGGCCATCAGCTCTATCAATCCTTGAAAGAATCCATTCCTCCAACCTTTCTTTACATCACAGCCGGCACATTGGCTCTTACGCTCTTGACGCTATTCCCCGGCATCCCCATTTGGCTGGACTATATCGCTTTAGTGGGCGCGTTTATTGTGATGTACCTCAGCAAAAGCAGTTTGGGCATTTCCTGGAATTACGAAAGCACCCAAGGAGCCTATTTGATTCTATTAACCACTATCTTCATCTTTTACCACAACATTGATGACAAAATTTGCACCTCCATCGCAGGCTTCGTTGCCAACATCATCTTCCTTTTCTATGCATTGAGCAAATTCGGAAAATCATTGGATGCAGATGGACAAGCAAGTGTATCTAAATTGAAAATCGCTGCATGGTTAGGTGTCGCAGCCTCGTTCTTGATGACAGCGTTGGGATGGATTCCATTCTTAGGCATCGTCATCATTGTGATTTCTACCATTATTTCCATTATTGCTTACATCATACAACTCATTGCCTACGGGGATCTGTCTCATTGTGCCATTCTCGGAGAAGAAGGAAAAGCTGGAGCAGGGAAATTACGCACAAGCTTAGTCTTCATCATTATCGCCAGCATATTATCCCCCATCCCCGTCGTTGGTAAGGTAGGCGGTCTGCTCACCATCTTTGCCATGTGGTTCACATTCAAGGGATGGCACATGATTGTGAACGGTCTGGAAGCCGACCAGCAAGTACAAGAGCCTGCTACAGTCGAAGAGACCGTCAGCAATAATATGATTCAGGAAGCTGAGCCGCAAGTACAAGAACCCGACACGGTAGCGCCTCCAGCACCTACAGAAGAATAAGGCCATCGCGTCGACATCGGACAGACCGCTATGAAACCCAAATACAAGAAAGCACTTATAGTGACAGCCAGCACCATCATTGCGATGGTGCTGCTGTTGGGTGCAGCCACATTGCTGCTTAACACCTCCTATGTGCAGCAGCGCCTGCTGCAGAAAGCCGTCAGCATGCTGGCTGAGAAGCTCAACACCCGCGTGGAAGTGGACAGCGTGAGTGTCAACCTCTTCGTGCCCTCCATGGCACTCTACGGACTTCGCATCGACGACCAGCAGGGAGATTCCCTTCTGCGCATGGAACAGCTGACAGCGCAAGTGAGTGTAGTGAACCTCTGGAAGCGCCAATTCCTCATCCAGCAAGTGAACACCGAAGGATTGGATGCCAAACTAGTACAAAACGCAACAGACTCCGTTCCCAACTACCAGTTCCTCATCGATGCTTTCAAGAAGAAAGACACCCCTGAGAAAAGCGAAGGTCCTAAAGCCAAAAAGAAATGGGACGTGACACTTCACCCGCAGCAACTGCACATGCAGCGCACCCACATCTGCAGTCACAAAGACGGGAAGAAAAACGAGTTCACCATACAGCAGCTTGACATCAAGCGCAAGGACAAGGAATACCGCTACAGCATCGAAGGGCTGCAACTGGCCACCGACAACGGTACCCCACGCAAGAACACGGCGAACCCTCACAAAGGGAAGTTCGATGCAGGACACCTGAACCTCTCTGCCACCCTCAAGGGAACAGCCTGCCTCATTGGCAAGGACAGCATCAGCGCCATTCTCAGTCAAGGCTCCATCCAAGATTCAGAGACCGGCATCAACATCAGCGATCTGCACCTCAACGCAGGCATCATGCCTCGCCAAACCATCACCCTGACAGACATTGCCCTCAAGCTAAGCTCCACCACCCTCGCCATCGAACGCGTCCACATCACCCTGCCCGACACCACAGCAGCACGCTCTTTGGCCTACGAGGCGGAAAACATCACGGGCCAAGTCATCCTGCACGACATCGCACAGCCCTTTGTGCCCGCACTAAAAAACTTCCATCTACCCCTGCAACTTAGCACCCACATAAGTGGTACTGCCAACGAGATAAGAATCCCTTGGGTACAAGTCAGCACCAACGACAAGCGCCTCAACGTCACCGCCAATGGACGCATCAGCAATCTAGGCAAAGGACTGCGCCCCATCGTCAATTTCAACGTCACCCAACTGCGTTCCAAGCAAGGGATGGCAGAGAAAGTCATCAACCAGTTCATCGTAAAGAAACTCATGATGAACCAGCTGCGCCAGCTTGGCGACATCAGCTACAAAGGGCACTTCAACGTGGCACAGCGATGCGAGACCTTCACGGGCCGACTCGTCACCAAGGCTGGAGCCCTCAACTTCCGCTTCACCATCGACGGCAACAACGGGCGCCTTCTTGGCTCCTTCAACTCACCCGCCATCAAGGTAGGCCAAGTCATGGAGATGCCCAATATTGGCGATGTGGATTGCCAAGCAGAGTTCAACATCGACATCTCAAAGATGCGTACAGCCAAGATACGTGGAAACAAAGACGGCAAACTTCCCATCGGCACCGTCACAGCCCTCATCAACGACTGCAGCTACAAGCGCACCCACGTCCGCAACATCAGCATCAATATCCAGAGCGACGGCACCAACGCCACAGGCGATATCCTGCAGCAAGGCAATCGCCGGCAAATCTCCTGCGAGTTCATCTACAACGAGAATGACCCCAAGCACAAACTGCGCATCATGAATCCCGGCATTCACTTCGGAAAGCCCAAGAACTCAGAAGCCTCGCAAGACAGCATAAAAATCAAAAAGAAGAAAGAAAGGAAAGAGAAGAAAAAGAAATCAACAGCTGAAGCCTGACGAAAGTTCGTTCCCTTTTTCGTTCCCTTTTTCGTTATAAATAGTCTTTTATTTTGTTCTTCGCTGATTTTCTCGTAATTTTGTGGCCCAAAGGGGGAGAAGTTCCTATTTAACTTTACTTTTTACTCCAACACACTCTCCCTCTATCAATAGTTCAGAATTCTAAATTTAAGATATAGGTTTTATGGCAAAATTCAAGCGTATCTTGCTGAAACTCTCGGGTGAGAGTCTGGCTGGCGAACAGAAACAGGGTATTAACGTAGAAAGACTGAATGAGTATGCCCAGCAAATCAAAGAGATTGCAGAGATGGGGGTGCAGATTGGCATCGTCATCGGTGGTGGCAACATCTTCCGAGGACTGAGCGGAGCCGGCAAGGGCTTTGACCGTGTGAAGGGTGACCAGATGGGCATGTGCGCCACGGTGATTAACTCGCTGGCGCTGTCGAGCGCGCTGGGGGCTATCGGGCAGAAGAACCGTGTGCTGACAGCCATCCGCATGGAACCTATCGGTGAGTTCTACAGCAAGTGGAAGGCTATTGAGGCGATGGAGAATGGTGAGGTAGTCATCATGAGCGCTGGCACGGGCTCTCCTTACTTCACCACAGACACAGGCTCTTCGCTGCGCGGCATCGAGATTGAGGCAGACGTGATGCTGAAGGGCACGCGTGTAGATGGCGTCTATACGGCTGACCCCGAGAAGGACCCCACCGCGACAAAGTATCATGACATCACTTACGCAGACGTGATTGCTCAGGGCTTGAAGGTGATGGATATCACAGCAACAGCGATGTGCATGCAGAACAACTTGCCTATCTATGTGTTCAACATGGATGTGCTCGGCAACCTGAAGAAGGTGATGGAAGGCGAGGAGATTGGCACGCTGGTGCATAATTGAAGTATGAAGGCTGAGGGATGAAGGATGAAGGATGAAGTAAACTCCTCACTCCTAATTCCTCACTCCTAATTCCTCACTCCTAATTCCTAACTTCTCATTCCTAATTCCTAATTCCTCACTCCTAACTCCTAATTCCTCACTCCTAATTCCTCACTCCTAATTCAAAGATATGCGACAGATTATTTTTGTATTGATGCTCTTGGCGTGCATCGTGACAAGGGCTCAGAGTGCAGATGCACTCTATGAACAGGGTAAGAAACTCTATGACGACAAGAAGTATGAGTTGGCTTACAAGAAACTTTTGCCTGCAGCTCAAAAGGGGCACAAGAAGGCACAGTACCGCGTGGGCCGCTGCTATGACAAGGGGCATGGCGTGGAGGAGGATAACCTGAAGGCATTCCAATGGTATTCAAAGTCGGCAGCCCAAGGTTTCCATAAGGCGCAGTACCAGCTAGGCCGCTGCTACAAGAAGGGCAAGGGCGTGAAGAAAGACAAGGTGAAAGCCTTCCAGTATTTCTCCAAGGCGGCCAAGCAGGGCAACGCGAAGGCGCAGTTTGCTCTTGGCGAATGCTACTTCGAGGGCAAGGGCGTGGCGCAGGATAAGGCAAAAGCCAAGGCGCTGTTCCTGAAAGCGATTAGCGATGAGGATGATGGAGCAGAAATCCTGCAGGACCTCCGCGCTGATGCAGCTGATGGCGACGAAGATGCAATCGCCATCAAGAAGTTTATCGGAAAATGAGGACGAGCCTCGTACATTGACCTAACGCGATACACAAGACCCCCTCAATCCCCCTGTTTAGGGGGAAGGGAAGACGGAAACGAAAACGAAAAAAGGGACGAACACGAATAGCACAAACCTTTAGCTCGACGGAGTCAATCTCACGAATGGGAGCCTTGCGAGGCTCCTTTTTTTATATCAAGAATTTGTTTGATTTGACTTCGTCGAGCTAAAGGTTCTTGCGAAGCAATTCCCACCCGAAAGGCCGCGCAAGCCCAACTGTCAATTTATAATTAGGAATTAGGAATGAGGAATTAGGAGTGAGGAATGAGGAATGAGGAATGAGGAGTGAGGAGTTGTAGTTTAACTGTCAACTGTCAACTATCAACTGTCAACTATCACCATCGTCCCCACCGCCTGGCTCGAACCACTGGAGTAATATAATTAATGAAAAATTAATGTTCCAATTAACGGCAAATTAATGTTGAATAAACATATAATTATCATCTAATCACTCCATATAATTAATCCTCCCTCAGACATTAGACATTAGACCTCAGACCTCTCAATTATCAATTGTCAACTGTCAAATGTCTAATGACTAAGGTCTAAGGTCTAAGGTCTAAGGTCTAAGGTCAAATGCCTGATGTCTGATGTCAACTGTCAACTGTCAACTGTCAACTACTCAAAGGTCGCGTTAGCCCTAATTATGAATTATGAATTGTCAATTATGAATTAAATTTGTACCTTTGCATCAACGAATAACAAACAGACCTTCCATATCTATGAAAAAGATTCTCCTACTCGTCCTGCTCCTTGCAGGCGCCAGCGCACAAGCGCAGCTTCAGCGAACCGAAGCGTTCCGCACCAAATACAAGTTACAGGAAGTCGTGGTGATGAGTCGCCACAACATCCGTTCTCCCCTCACCTCAGGCGGAGCCGCCTATATGCGCGTCACCCCCCACCAGTGGTTCCAGTGGACCTCCCCCTCCAGCCAGCTCTCCCTTCGTGGCGGCGTGCTCGAGACCGAGATGGGGCAGTACTTCCGCAAGTGGGTAGTAGGCGAAGGGCTTTTGCCCGACAACTGCCGTCCCACAGGCGAAGAAGTCCTCTTCTACGCCAACTCACGCCAGCGCACCTTCGCCACCGCCAAATACTTCTCCGCAGGCTTCCTCCCCTTCGCCAACGTGGACATCACCCACAAACTCGCAGAAGACAAGATGGACCCCACCTTCCTGCCCCAGTTCACCAAGATGAACGACACCTACCGCCAGCAAGTGCTCAGCGAGATGCAAGCCCTCCACGGCGGTCCGCAAGCATGGATGCAGAGCGTGCAGCCCACCCTCACCCACATGGAGCAAATCCTCGATATGGCCCACTCGCCAGCCGCCCTGCAAGGCGACACCCTCCATTTCCGCTTCGACGACACCCAGTTCAAGCTCGAGAAAGGCGACGAGCCCCGCATGACAGGCGGCTACACCCTTGCCAACAGCGTAGCCGATGCCCTCGTCCTGCAATGCTATGAGAGCGAGAGCATGGAAGCCTTCGGGCACCCCCTCACCACCCAGCAGTGGCGTGACATCTGCGCTGTGAAAGCCGTCTATGACGGACTCCTCTTCACCACCCACGCCGCTGCCATCAACCTCGCCCATCCCCTCGTGAGTCGCATCTACGAAGAGCTCCAGCGCACCGACCGCAAGTTCATGTTCCTCTGTGGCCACGACTCCAACCTCGCCAGCATCTCCGCTGCCCTCCGCTTCAATCTCCCAGAGACCGACAATGCCCTTGAGCTGCGCACCCCCATCGGTTCCAAACTCGTCTTCGAGAAGTGGAGCGACGGCACCACCGACTACGTAGCCATCAACCTTGTCTATGCCACCCTTGCCCAGATGCAAGGCCGCGCCCTCCTCACCCCCGAGCAGCCCCCTATGGTGATGCCCGTCACCGTCCAGGGCCTCACCCCCAATGCCGATGGCCTCTACCTGCTCAGCGACCTCAACACCCGCTTCCTCGAGACCCTTGCCGAGTACGACGCCATCGAGGACCAGCCCACCGCCCTGCAGGCCCCTCCCCGCGCTATCCCCGCCACAGCCATCATTCCCAACACCCCCACCTACACGCTCAGCGGCATCCAAGCCACCGACACCACACGCGGCATCCTCATCAACAACCGCAAGAAAATAAAAAAGTGAAAGAGGGGCGGTGTTGATTTAAGACGGCCACGAACGAAAACGAAAACGAAAACGAAGAACGAAGCTGCGGGAAGTTGATTTAGGTCACACAGATAGCACAGATGGCACAGATTTCTGGAGCCTCCTACGGCTATCTCTTTTATATCCTTCGGATAGAAATCCGTCAAGAATCAATTTACAAATCTTAGGGCAAAGCCCAGAAATAAGGTTCCTCTCACATTCCTTTCCCCATAGCCTCAAAACCGACGTCGTCGATGTCGGTCAGTCGATGTCGTCGATGTCGGTTAACCGATGTCGTCGACATCGGTTTTAGTGTAGTGGAAGGAGGCTCTATAGAGATATGCCGTTTGCAAGTCAGAAGTTCCCTTTAATAATGACAATAAAAGAAAAAGAGAGCACCTTTTTGCGTCTATAACAAAAAAATGTACCTTTGCCCACATAAATCAAACTATCCTAAAACTGACACACCATGCAAAAGGCGGGACTCTTTCAGCAATACATGTGGCTGCTACAAACCATCTATCAGGCAAAAGGAATCTCATTCCGTGACATTAACAAGCGTTGGACAAGAAATGCCAAGCTGAGTGGTGGAGTTGAAATGCATCGAAACACCTTCAATAGGCATAAACAAGCCATAGAAGAAATCTTCGACATCAACATCGTTTGTGATAAAGCCAATGAATTCAAATACTATATTGAAGACTCCAAGAATCTAAAAGACGATTCTATTCTGAGTTGGCTGCTCTCCTCCATGACCGTGCATAGTGCTGTTCAAAATAGTGCCAACTTGCAAAACAGGATATTGTTGGAGAACATTCCTTCCGGACTTAAATTCTTGCAAACGATACTGGACGCCATGAATGCCAATTTATGCATATCGTTTACTTATTGTAAGTATGGCGAACCAGAGGGGAAACGACACGAAAAGGCTGAGCCATATTGCCTAAAACTCTACAAACAACGATGGTATTTGTTGGTACGCATAGAGGATAATTTTCGCTTTTTCTCTCTTGACAGGATAGAATCGTTGGAAATACTCTCTGAGACGTTTCAGATGAACAAAGATTTTGATGCTGAGGAATTCCTCCGGCACAATTTTGGCGTTTTTCTTCCTGAACAATCCCATCCGCAGAAGGTGGTGCTCCGTGCTTTTAAATACATGAAATACTATTTGCGAGACCTTCCATTCCATCATTCTCAAAAGGAAATAGGGCATGGGCCGGATTATGCAGACTTTTCCTATTATCTTTATCCTACTAATGACTTTCTGGGTCAAATCCTTCGCTATGGTGATGTGCTCAAAGTACTAGAACCTCAATCGTTACAAGACAAAATGAAAGAGACAATCGATAAAATGCAGAAGAATTACGAATGATGTAAAAAAAGTTTGAGATTGCACCACATTATGGTGCAATATGAGTATATATTTGCAGCCGGAATATTAACATTTAAAACATATATAAGATGGAAAACCTAAATCAATTTGTGGGAATGTATCCCGTTCAGAAAACTATACGTTTTGAATTGCTTCCAGTTGGGAAAACAATAGAATGGATAAAGAAAGGCGGAATCATTGAAGAAGATGAACAAAAAGCCTTAGATTATCCAATTGTGAAAAAGTTGATTGATGAATACCACAAAGTGTGCATTCGCGAATCATTGAAGAGAGAGGCTTTTGGCAATGCGCCTATTGACTGGGAGCCTTTGTGCGATGCTTTGATGGAATATCACAAGACCAAAAGTGAAGAAGCAAAAAAGAAACTGGAAGAGGAACAAACCATTGCACGGAAAAAGATTGGGAAGGCACTAACTGCCTTTAAGCATTTTGGTGAATTGACGGCAGCCACTCCTAAAGACCTTATCAAGTCGATTTTGCCCGACTTTCAGTATGATAAGGCTCTTGACTCATTCAATAGTTTTGCTACTTATTTTCAGGGTTTCCAAGAAAACAGGAAAAACATCTATAGTACTGAAGCCATCAGCACAGGTGTTCCCTATCGTTTGGTGCATGACAATTTCCCCAAATTCTTGACAGATATTGAAGTCTATGAAACCATCAAGGAAAATTGCCCACAAGTGATAGAGCAGGCTTCGGATGAGTTACAGCCCTTCTTGGAGGGTGTTATGCTGGATGATGTGTTCAGTCTCTCTTTCTATAATTCTCTACTGACACAAGATGGTATTGATTTCTTCAATCTCGTCATTGGTGGTGTGTCCGAAGAAGGCAAACAGAAATATCGTGGCATCAACGAGTTTGCCAACCTTTACCGCCAACAGCATCCAGACTTTGTTGGTAAGAAAAAGTCTGTTACCATGATTCCGCTATTCAAGCAAATTCTTTCTGATAGAGAGACCCTTTCTTTCATCCCGCAGGAAATAAAGGATGACGATATGCTGGTCAAGACCATAGAGGATTTCAACACCCATATATCCAATTATGAAAGAGAGGGACAGCCCATCAACATCATCGCAGAATTAGTCAATCTGCTTAAACAACTTCCCACTTATGATGCTGACGGCATCTATATTTCACAGAAGCATATGACAGATGTCTCTCAAAAGATGTATGGGAATTGGGGCACAATTAACGAACGATTGCATGAACAGGCTGTTTCACAATTTGGCGATGAGACAAAAACCAAGAACAAGAAAAAGATTGATGCTTATTTGTCAAAGGATGCATACAGCCTTCAAGAGATGCAAATAGATGGGAAAAACCTATTAGACACTTATTTCAAGGAGATTGCTCAATGTATCTATGTGGCAGATGGTTATTGGCGACAAGTACAAGAATGGGCAAACACATCAACAGACAAACAGCGCTTCTTAAACAATCAAGAAGGGACGGAGATTGTGAAGAGGTATCTTGATTCCATCATGGATGCATTTCATCAGTTCTCTATTTTCGATGTGTCGGGCGAACATGAGGTAGATGCCAATTTCTATAATGAATACATTCCTTTGTACAAAGAATTGGAAAGCATCATACCTCTATATAACAAGGTGCGCAACTATCTGACGAAGAAGCCGTCGGACATCAAAAAGTTCAAACTCAACTTTGAAGCACCCACACTTGCCAACGGATGGGATCAAAACAAGGAACGCGACAATAAGGCGATTCTGCTCTTCAAGGATGGTCTTTCATATCTGGGTGTGATGAATGCCAAGAATCTCCCCGACCTAAATGTAAACAAGCATGCAAGTGGAGAATGCTACACGAAGATGATATACAAATTGCTGCCTGGTCCAAACAAGATGTTACCGAAAGTGTTTTTCTCAAAGAAGGGTATAGACACTTTTGCACCTTCTGCCCACATCTTGAAACTCTACAATGATGGCACGTTCAAGAAAGGTCCATCCTTCAATCTTGTGCATCTGCATGAACTGATAGACTTTTACAAGGATGGCATCAACCGTCATCCCGATTGGAGCAAGTTTGGCTTCGAGTTTGCCCCAACCGAATCATACGAGGACATCAGCGCATTCTACAACGACATCTCTAAACAAGCCTACAAGGTACGTTTCACGGAAATTCCTGCTGAACAAGTGGATGAATGGGTCAATAATGGTCAGTTATACCTGTTCCAATTATACAATAAGGACTATGCGGAAGGTGCTCATGGTAAGAAGAATCTGCACACGTTGTATTGGGAAAGCCTTTTCACCGATGCCAACATGAAAGACCTTGTGCTGAAACTGAATGGAGAGGCAGAACTTTTCTATCGCCCACAAAGCATCATGAAACCTGTTGCTCACAAAGTTGGGACAAAAATGTTGAATAGACGAGATAAATCAGGTATGCCCATACCCGATGCCATCTATCGTAATCTGTATCAATACTTCAACGGAAAGAAAGCAGAGAATGAACTATCAGATGCGGAAAGAATGTATTTAGATAATGTCATTGTCAAGGATGTGAAACATGAAATAACCAAAGACAGAAGGTTCACAAAACCTGAGTTCTTCTTCCATGTTCCTATCACGTTCAATGTCAATGCAGATGGAAACGAATTCATCAACGACCAAGTGATGGAATACCTGAAAGACAATCCAGACGTGAATATCATTGGTATTGACCGAGGCGAACGGCATCTTATCTACCTCACTCTCATCAATCAACGAGGGGAAATACTGAAACAAAAGACTTTCAATACCGTCAATCAGTTCAATTATCACGAGAAACTGACACAAAGAGAAAAAGAACGTGATGAGGCACGGAAAAGTTGGTCAAGTGTCGGAAAGATAAAAGACCTGAAAGAAGGTTTCCTGTCTGCTGTAATTCACGAAATCGCCACTATGATGGTAGAGAACAATGCAATAGTTGTGCTGGAGGACTTAAACTTTGGCTTCAAACGTGGGCGATTCAAGGTGGAACGGCAGGTGTATCAGAAGTTTGAAAAGATGCTCATTGATAAACTGAACTACCTCTGTTTCAAGGATTGTAAGTCAGATGAACCAGGTGGCATTCTTCGAGGCTATCAGATGGCGCAGAAGTTCACCAGTTTCCAACGATTGGGCAAACAAAGCGGATTCCTGTTCTACATCCCTGCTGCCTACACCTCAAAGATTGACCCTGTGACCGGATTTGTCAATCATTTCAACTTGCAAGACATCACCAATGCAGAAAAACGCAAGGACTTTTTCTTGAAGATGGATCGCATAGAAATGAGGAATGGGCATATAGAGTTTGAGTTTGACTATCGCCAGTTCAAAACTTTCCAGACCGATTATCAGAATCGATGGACAGTCAGCACATACGGAAAACGTATTGTGATGAGCATAGACAAGAATGGTTACAAGCAAATGCAAGACTTTTACCCAACGGAAGAAATCAAGAAGGCTTTCAGTCAGATTGGTGTCACGCTTCAAGAAGGTGCAGACATCAAGGCTCTCATTGCCGATATAGACAACCCTTCTCTTTTCAGTACATTGTTTTATGCGTTCAAGGTCACCTTGCAAATGCGCAACAGCAATTCTCAGACAGAAGAAGATTACATCCTCTCTCCTGTTGCAAAAAATGGCAGCCATTTCTGTAGCATAGAAGAAGCAAACAAGGGCATTGATGTGCATGGAAACTGGGTGTCAAAACTTCCAGTTGATGCAGATGCTAATGGTGCATATCATATCGCGTTGAAGGGATTGTATTTGCTCCAGCATCCTGACACGAAGAAGATTGAGCATGCGGAATGGCTAAAATATATGGTGGAAAAGCCTTACCTCAACAATTAATGGAGAACTACATCTCCATATCAACTCTGAATGATACAATCTTTTGTCCGTATTCCATATACCTGCACAATGTGTATATGGAATCGGACGAAGGATTGTATCATGCCACACCACAGACAAGGGGAATATCGTCTAAAGAGAGAAAAGAACAAAGATTATAGTAAAGTTTTTTTTGACGTGCTGGTGCCTTATAAAACCGAGGTGTTCAAATATATCCAGACGTATTACCGATGCTTCATGAATCAGAAAGACATCCGTTTATACCCCATATTCAACTATGCATGATTATTATAAGTTATGACATAAAAGACGATAAACTTAGAACGAAGTTCGCCAAGATGCTTCGTTCTAATGGTGCTATTCGTTTACAGTTCTCCGTTTATGAGGTGAATAACACTCAACGCATCATTGACAATATAAAGGTGAATATCGTTGAGAAGTTTTCCAAACTCTTTACGGGCGCTGATAGCGTAATGATATTTGATGCTCCTAATGCTAAGGTCTTGAAATACGGGAATGCCATTCATCGAGATCGGGACGTAGTATATTTCTAAGCAAAACTCAGTCTCTACATAAGCAAACAAAAAATACAACTTGTTTTATACTAATAGTTTACCTATTTACTCTCATAAGAGGGGGGGCAAAGATATCCCGTATAAAAGTTTCATATTTATTTGGTTTTTAAAATAAAAACTCCGACCTTTGTAGTCGTTGGGTCTAGAACCCAATTGTAATTTCTACTATTGTAGATCATGATGTTGATTTCGTTAGTTAGAAGAAGTCTAGAACCCAATTGTAATTTCTACTATTGTAGATGTGACGAAGCGGCCTTGGCCTCGCGCTTGTCTAGAACCCAATTGTAATTTCTACTATTGTAGATTACTATGTTACGACTAAAAGAGATTAAGGTCTAGAACCCAATTGTAATTTCTACTATTGTAGATATGACGATTGCGTGGGCAATACTCCTCTGTCTAGAACCCAATTGTAATTTCTACTATTGTAGATTACATTACCACATTTTTGAATTGCTTGGGTCTAGAACCCAATTGTAATTTCTACTATTGTAGATCCAGACTCAGCCACTAACGTAACCATCATTGTCTAGAACCCAATTGTAATTTCTACTATTGTAGATATGATTGATTTAGATTTTTGTGTTTTGAGTCTAGAACCCAATTGTAATTTCTACTATTGTAGATCAAAGTTTGTCATAACATTTATTTTTGAGAGTCTAGAACCCAATTGTAATTTCTACTATTGTAGATATCAGATTAAGGCCCAACTCAGGCTTGAGTCTAGAACCCAATTGTAATTTCTACTATTGTAGATAAGCATGACCCCAATGCCGACAGTTGGGGTCTAGAACCCAATTGTAATTTCTACTATTGTAGATTGGTCATATATTATTGCCGTTGTAATCAGTCTAGAACCCAATTGTAATTTCTACTATTGTAGATAGGTGCAAGTGCGCAAGGAGTGGTTCGACGTCTAGAACCCAATTGTAATTTCTACTATTGTAGATATGCATGGTCGCAACTTCCGCCAGCTGGGTCTAGAACCCAATTGTAATTTCTACTATTGTAGATTAATTGCGGATGCGCTGCTTATTATTTTGAGTGTATATGATACTACAAAGATACTAATCTGTAAGCAATTCACAACACCGTTGTAGTGCGCCCTGCCTTCATGTCAGTGTATATGATACTACAAAGATACTAATCTGTAAGCAATTCAGAATCACGAGGGACAGGTCAACTGATACAACTCCTTAGCGTGAATCAAAGTTCCTGTCCCCCCTAATTGTAGTCGGGATAGCTCTTATTGCTGTTGCCATAGTCTTAACACGTATTATGTTATATTTCACGCTACAAATGTACAAATAATTATTCAAATAGATGTATTTATGCAAAATAATCAAGAAAATCATTGAATTACTTAATTGTACTGAATTTGTGCATCGTCGTTGTAGGCATCTTGGATTTCCAAGTGCACAATAGGGTCGGTTCCGCTGTGCACTTATGTTCTTAGTCAACCTCTTCAGGAAAAACGGCAACTATTCTCGTTGTGGTAGTCAACGAAATCAGTACGGTTTCGTGCATAACACTATTACACTATTACATTTGCTGTAGGTGAATAGTGCGTAGAGTTGTGGACTAAATTTTTATATTATATATAATATAAACTACAGATGTGGGGTTTTCTGGCAGCATCGCAGGAAAGTAAAAGTAATAGTGTAATAGTGTTATAGTGTTATAGCGTTATAGCGTTATGTCTTTCCCTGTATTGTGTGGTTCTTCTGCAATTTAGTTGAAAGGCACGATTCCTAATTGTTGTCTAGGCATCGTTTACCTCATGATGATCTTTGATTTTTTCTGAAGTATTGC
>ONLY01000022.1 GCA_900318775.1 uncultured Prevotellaceae bacterium
GGCTCCTCATCTGGAAAACACGATTAAAAATCGTGTCCCCCATCTGAGGTTAATATAAAAAGGACAATAGCCTTGACACAGTTCAACTTACACTACCTATAACTACCATACGAAGGGGAGAGAATACTCTGCTAATGCTCGATGAAAGACGATAGCAAGTGATTGCCTCTGCCTGTATTCCCTTTGTTCCCACACAACCCTTTAGAAGGCACTATTAACTCCATGTGATGAAACAAGGAGGATGCAGTAGGTTGAGCACCATACAGGAACAAGACAATACTATTAGGATAAAAGAAGGTGAGCATCCATAAAGATGCTCACCTTTTACGTTAGAAGCCTCAATAACATGAGAGACACTACTGCCCTCAAATCATGAAGTTCCATCTGCCTTTTTCGTCACTTGCTGGCAATTTTCCAAGTCCCGTTTACCTTCCGCATATAGAACGGTCTTGTTGTGCCATATCCGTCAGCCATAATAGAGACTTCCACATCAGCCTCGTCTCCATTGATGTTTTCCGAGACCACTTCAAACGTTCCGTTCTTGATAAGATAGTTGTCTGCATTGTCGCGCTCATACTGTCGCGTCAATTTCTCCACCATATACTCTACCCTATCTTCAGGTAAATCCATGTAACCAACGGCCTTCTCCACGTTGCCATCCTTGATGGCCTCGAGTGCAGCCACAGCCACATCGCCTGGCGTGTTGCCACCACACGATGAGAAAGAAAGAGCCATCAGCAGCATTGCTGCTACAGCAAAAAGAATGTTTTTCTTCATTTCTATTAATTTTTTAGGGTTAGATGATTAATGAATGTCTAAAAGGAGATGGTAACAGATTCCTTTCATCAATAATAAGTAATAGTTCTTTTCTGAACCGTGATAGAGGCATCGGTACTGTAAACCTTGCGCTCGGTCCAGTTCCCATGTTTATCGACAACCACGTTCCTATATGTCTCAGTATAGGGTTCGCCAGCATCCATACCACCTGGCTCAAAACGCCGCTGCAGGATGTAGCCATCAGCCCCATATCGAGTAGTCTCACTATTAATGTCGTCATAGACATGGAAGAAATACTTCACCACACGCCCTTGTGCATCATAGGTATAATCCTCGCCATTCCCTTCCGAATCAACCAAACCTTTTACAATTCGTCCTTTTGCGTCGCGCTTGATGCCCGATGGGAAAATGGCGTTCAACGACTTGCCGTCCATCGTTTTCCAGAAGCCTTGTGCATCAAATGTGCGAGTTGTGTTGCCCCATTCATTGATCCAGGTGCATGACTTCACAGGACCGCGCAAATCGAAGATGCCCAATTCGCCACGAGCAATGGCTTGAGCAGCAGAAGGCACAGATGTTGAACCAGGAGCAGGCTTAGGTGTGGGCACAGGAGTGGGTTTAGGAGCAGGAGCCACCGAAGATGGAAGGACGGGTGCATCTGTCACAGCACGTATCAGGCATCCCTGGAAACGATACCCTGAGTGCAAGCCGCCTGGGTTGTCCACAAAGTCCATCTTGAAACCATGATCTTTATCGTAGTTGCCGCTATCATACCGCACCAGATTGCCTGTCCAGTATTCACCCCTCACCTGATCTGCCAAGATGGTGGTGTAATCACCCTGGCGGTATCCACCTGATGGAAGGAAGATGCTGTTGCCGTTCGGTCCTGTCACCAGCATGCCCTTCACACCATTCCGTGTGGTAAGGGTCCATTTACACTTATCCCTCAGTTCGGTGCACTCCTCTCTTGTCGGCAAACGCCATGCGCCCCGCCAGATGACACGAGCCGCATCAAGTTTCGTACCGCTGATTTGTTTGCCAATATCCATGACACCCGTTGATTTCTGAAACCAGCGATACGTGTCCGGCTTATAAAGCGCCTTGGGCTTGGTTTCTCCCCAAGCGAAATAGTCGCCATATGCTTCAGGGCTGGTTGCCCCCACATTGAATGGTGCCCAACGCACAGAAAGACCTAAATCTATTGCCTCCTCTTCCGCCACAAGTGGTGGCAATTCTTCTTTCTGAGCTTGTTTCTGTTTCTTCTTCGCCGACACATCAACGCCGGATTTCTGTGGCTGTCTGTTTTGTGCCACACTCTGATTCGTAGCTGTCAGCAGCATCGCTGTCACGAGCATGCAAGATAAAAAAGATTGTTTCATTAGAATAGGTTAATATTGGATATTTAACTTTCATCTCAACCAACCCTCCTTTTCCAGAAGTTCAAGTTAGATGCTATTGCAAAGATAAAAAGAATGACCTTAAAAAACAACTTGAATTTCCATTTTTTTTGAGTTCCCCTACGACAAATCACACAAACAGCACCGACCTGCGCTCTGAAGAAGCCAGAAAAGGCTCACTGCAAGTGCCACTCCCTGCGCAATTACAATCATACAAGAAGCACTCATCCACAGCCAAAAAATCGGTGTGACTCACACCGGTATGGGCGGTGTGACTCAGACCGGCACCCTCGGTGTGACTCACACCGCTTTCAGAGGTGTGAGTGCAGCCTATTGGGGACTACTCCTACAAGAACGAAGTAGCACTGGAAGGACAGGACGAAGACCTGTGTCGGCTGGAGAGAAAAAAGTAAGGTAGGAAGACGGATGATATGAAGAAAATGTCGTAAATTTGCAAACCCAATATATGGTTTCCACACACGGAAGGAAACAAGAAAAAGCCCAAGGTAAGAATGAACCAGACCATTGTCGAATTATAAATTGCAAACAAGACCATGATTTCCATCATTGTAGCGATAGCCGAGAACCGCGCGATAGGCTCGGAGAACAAACTCATCTATTGGTTGCCTAACGACCTGAAACGCTTCAAGGCACTGACCACCGGACACACCATCATCATGGGCCGGCGCACATTTGAGAGCCTGCCCAAGGGCGCCCTGCCCAACCGCCGCAACATTGTGCTCTCACGCAAGGGCAAGGCTGCGGATTTCCCCAACTGCGACCTCTACCCCACACTTGACGATGCGCTGGCATCGTGCGAGGGCGACGTGTACATCATAGGTGGTGCATCGGTCTATCAGGAGGCACTCTCCAAGGCCGACCGCCTGTGCCTCACCTACATCTACGACACGCCCCAGCAGGCAGACACCTTCTTCCCCGAAATCGACAAGAATGAATGGGTGGAGACCTTCAGAGAGGAACACGACGTGGACGAGAGACACGCCTACAGGTATGCATTCGTGAACTTAGAGAGAAAAGCATGACGCTACCACTTGACTTTCAGCGGATGATGACCAAACAATTCGGCAAGGAAGAATATGACAAACTTGCCGAGGCGCTTGCCATGCCCGCACCCACCAGCATCCGCGTTAATAAGGAGAAGGACTTCCTGCCCTCAATGCTCAACGTTCCACACTCCCCCATCCCATGGTGCACAGAAGGGTTTTATCTGGACAAACGACCTGCGTTCACGTCCGACCCCCTCTTTCATGCAGGCTGCTACTATGTGCAGGAAGCATCATCCATGTTTCTGGCGCACATCTTGAGACACTATGTAGAAGAGCCCGCGGTGGCCCTCGACCTATGTGCCGCACCTGGCGGGAAATCCACCCTCATGCTGTCACAACTGCCTGCTGGATCCGTACTCATTGCCAACGAGGCCATGCGCCAACGAGCCAACATTCTGGCTGAGAACATCACCAAGTGGGGCAATCCAAACTGCATCGTGACCAACAACTATGCCGAAGACTTCGGAGCCTTCAGCCAGACCTTCGACGTCATCGTCTGCGATGCACCCTGCTCAGGCGAAGGCATGTTCCGCAAAGACCCCGACAGCATCAGCGAATGGAGTCTTGACAACGTGGACACCTGCTGGCAGCGTCAACGCGATATCGTCAGCAACATTTGGCACACACTGAAGGACGGAGGCCTTTTCATCTACAGCACCTGCACCTACAATTCCTTGGAGGACGAAGAGAATGTGGCATGGATCGCCAAAACACTCGGAGCAGAAGTGCTGTCATGCCACCCACAAGAAGACTGGAGCCTGACCGAAACCAACACACACTTCTACCCCCACCGCACCAAGGGAGAAGGATTCTTCATCAGCGTACTGAGGAAGACTGCATCAGCTGAGGATAACGATGACTTGAGGCATCGGAAGCACAAGGAGAAAAGACGGAACGGAAAGCCTAACACAAAGATTCCTGCAGAGCTGAAAAGCTGGATGACAAACAGCGAAGACTTCACCATCACAGAGGACGAAGAGGCATTCCGCGCATTCCCCACCGCCTACCTTCCACTCTACCAACAGGCAAAGAGCCAACTGAAAGTAGTTCATGCAGGCATCGAGCTGGCTACGGTCAAGGGCAAAAACCTGCAGCCCTGCCATAGCCTTGCCATGAGCAACCACCTCCATCCCGAAGCATTTCCTTCCGTCGAAGTGGAGAAGGCACAAGCCATTGCCTACCTGCATACCGAGGCCCTGCAACTGCCCGACGGCACCCCACGTGGCTATGTGCTCCTCACCTATCAGGGCCATCCCCTCGGATTCGTAAAAAACATCGGCAACCGCGCCAACAACCTCTACCCTGCAGAATGGCGCATCAGGAGCGGCTACATACAATAGAGCACCGAGTTGGCATTTCCTAGCGCCAGGCACACCTCTGCAGCAAACAGGCAAGGTTTTTGCCTGCTATCCTTTCCCAATTGGAAAAATTTGCCTATTTTTGCACATCATAAAATCTCACAACATGAAGACAGAACTCACACTTGCCGTACCTACCGAGAAGTTATGGCAGTTGCTTGAATACAAAGAAAATGCGGTCATCAAACTGGTGGACACCAACCTGATGGAGCAAATCCTCTCGCATGGCATTTTTGAGCACCGCAACCTGCTGGAAGAAGACCCTTCCCACAAGCAAATCATTCCTTACGCTGTGATATGCTGCGGCGACGAGGTCTATCTCTTCCACCGTACCAAGAAGCAGACCGAAACCCGACTCCACAACCTCTATTCACTGGGGGTTGGTGGCCACATGAACCCCTTCGGAGATAAAATCGACATCGCCTACATGCGCCACGAACTGGAGCGCGAAATGAACGAGGAAGTACTGCTGCATGAAGACTGTCACGTGGAGTCCGTTGTTCCCGTTGGTTTCATCAACGACGACACCAACGAGGTAGGGAAAGTGCACCTGGGTGTACTCTACCACATCAACCTCAACAATACCTCCATCGAAATCAATGAAAAAGAGAAAATGACTGGCCAGTGGATCAAGAAGTCCCAGTTGAAAGACTACTACCCACAGATGGAGTCGTGGTCGAAGATATACGTTGACCTGCAGTCGCTGTAAGGTTTTTCACGCATTTTTCACCCCATATCGTATTTTTGTCGTATCTTTGCACAACGAAAAACAAGCAAATCAACACAAATGAACTTATACGTTAGATATTTTGACCACGAGGCACTGGCCACATCCGTTGACGAAGCAATGGCATTCCTTCAGACCATTGAGGAAATCAAACTGGAAAGCAACACCGCCAGCCGCATTTCCACATTCCTGAACTCCTCAAACCTCTTCCCCTTCCGTCTGAAAGTGAGCTACTCCAACTATGTGCTCTTTCTGAAGACAGAGGCTGAGACCCTTGAGCAATTCAAGGAAGAGGAGGCCAAGCGCAAGGAGCAGAAAGCAGAACGTGTGTCAACCATGGCAGAACGCAAGAAGACAATCCTCGATGCTCTTAATGAGGAAAAGATTGGATGGTGGGATGCTGTGCTGACTTTCAAGCGTGTCATCACAATGCCCGAGACCGGCAAGTGCAAGTACATTGACACCCGCTTCCACGTTCGTTTGCGTGCACTCAGCGCCATGGATGCCTACAACCGCCTTATCAAGCACCTCCAAGGCCGTTCTGACGTTGACCCACGTTCTCAGTTCCCATCGGCCAAGAGCGACAAGTTCGAATACACTTATTTGGGAAATGAAACTCTAGCAGCGGAAACCGCTTCCAGCGCTGAAGAAACTATCAACGAATAATCATTAACGATTAAAATACAAAATCATCATTCTTAGCCGCATCCTCCCGACGTTGAGATGCGGCTTTTTTTGTCTCATCTTCTGGATTATACTCACGCAACGTCGTGCCATAGGTCGTACGAAGCACACGGAACTCAGTGCGGCGATTGAGCGCATTCAGCACCTCCTGCTCATCTTCGTTCTTCACACCTCGGATATAGGCTTCCGTCAGTGTGTCGTTTTCCTGCACCTCTACTTTAGGATTGCCAGCCAAGAGGGTTTCAACCAACTTCTTAGTAATGACCTTCGGACGCGATTCTCCATAACCTACAGCCGTTAAACGGTCTGCAGCAATATCGTGCTGAATCAAATAGCGCACCACCGACTCAGCACGGCGTTGGGACAGGCGCTGGTTGTACTCGTCGTTACCACGATAGTCACAATGCGCCGAAAGCTCGATGGTAATCGTCGGATTCTCATTCATCATCGACACCAGCTTATCCAGCGCCTCTGTCGATTCCGGAGTCAGATCGGCACGGTCAAACTCATAGAAGATATTATCGATAAGCACAGGTACATTGATTGGTGGCAAAGGGAATTGAAGCGTGTATTCCTCACTCTCCTCCGACTGCTCTACACGAATCTCATTCTTCACATTCAAATATCCCTTGCAAGTGCCCAGCAGCACATAGTCAACGCCTGGTTTCAGCACCTGTGTGAACGAACCATCGCCTTTCACTGACAGCTTCAGGTTTGTGCCATCATTACCCACCATATAGACAAGCGCTTCGGGCAATTCATAGCCATCTTTCTCATACACCCATCCTGTCACCGTCTGCAATATCTCTGGACACTCAAACGAATAGATATGCTCCCAGCCCTTGCCATCGTTGCGCGAAGATGAAAAGAAGCCACGGTTGTGCACACCCTCGAAAGTCATGCCAAAATCATCAGCGGAAGAATTGAGCGGAAACTGCAGGTTCTCTACAATTGTTCCACGCAGCGAATCCTCACGGGCAATAAAGATGTCCAAACCACCCATGCCCGGATGACCATCAGAAGAGAAGTAAAGGTCGCCATTGGAACGGAATGCCGGAAACATTTCATCACCAGCCGTATTGACAGGACGGCCCAAATTCTCCATGCCACCAAAACCATTGCTAAGGATGCGTGTGCGCCAGATATCCAGGCCGCCCTCACCTCCGGGAAAATCGCTCACAAAGTAAAGCCACTCACCATCGGGACTCACAGCAGGATGCGCAAACGAGCTCAGCGTGTCACGCGAGATGTCACACTTCGCAGGCTTGCTCCATGACGCATCGCTGCGTTGCGATTTCCATATTTCTGCATAACGCGGATAGTCCGGATCGCTGGAGCAACGGGTAAAATACATTGTCTTGCCGTCAGGGCTCAGACACGAAGCACCCTCGTCATAGACAGTGTTCACCTCACCCTCTATCACTTCCACGGGCTGCCATTTCCCTTGGTCATTTTTGCGCGAAGAAAACAAATCGCCATATTTCAATCCCGTGATGCCTGAGATGTCATCCCCCTCCGCATCATTGCGTGTAGATGACAGCACCAGCACATCCGCATCGTCCCCTACCAGCATCGGTGAGTAGTCCGAACGGCGCGAATTGAAGAAAGCCTCTTTCTTCACTTTATACTGATTCGGTTTAGCCTTCCATTGGGGCCCCAGTTCACAGGAGAGCAGACCACTGTGTGCCAACTCATTCCCAGGGTCGAACGTCAAATATTGCTGAAAATTCTGTTGCGCCTGCTTATACTGCCCTGCCTTCAACTGCTGCTGAGCCAAATGCAAATAAGCCAAACTATCAGGAACTTTGTAACGGATGGCATTCACATACGCCGCCATCGCCTTCTGTGTATAACCGATATGGCGGTAGCACTCCCCCATCATGAAAGCACGCACGGCACGCTTATCCTTTTCCTTCGGAGCACACCGCGAATACGACTTCTTATAATTGATGCTTGCCGCATAATACTCCCCGATGGCATAACTCTGTTCCGCTTTCTTGAACGCTATACCCTCGTTGCTGCACGCCCCAAGCATCAAAGCCGCTATATAGATGAATATGAAGAGGCTTTTTCTTCGCATATCACTACTAATAAACGAAAAAGAGGTCCCAATATTGCACGGAACCCCTTGTTAAGTGATAATTGAACCATTTTAGTTGACAGGTGGCAGCAAAGTCAAATGGCAGGTATAGGCTAATTGACAATTATCGCCATACAGCGAGTTTGCCAATTTGTGTGCACCACATCAGCCCAACTGCCAACTATCCCAAGTGCACCTCCTTATCCACCACCTCGCCATTCAGGATCTTGAAAGAATTCAAATGGATGCCTTCATAGAGTGAGAGAATAGCATATCGGATAGAGGGGTCGTTCGCCAAACGCAAATCTTCCTGCGAAGGGCGCGAGGGAGAAGCGGGATGACTGTGCCAATTGGCAAGAATCTTCAGCCCATTAGCACGAGCATATTTCAAAGCCGCAAATTGGTCTTTCGGTGCAAAGGAGAAATGCTCGGACGAATGGTCTATATTCTCCATCCAATAGTTCTCCTTCACCACATCCCCATCCTCTGTCGCTATGCCTAGCAGATAGCCGCACGTTTCTTCGGGAGCATCCTTCCGTGCCTGAGCAATCAGCTGATCTATAATTTCCTGCGGAATCTTCATCTTAATGACTTTTTAAATCGCACGCCGCCTGTTCATAGTCAATTAAATGGTCTATCGTGGGGTTTGTGCCACAGACAGGACACGTGTCACGATGACGCACGCTGACCGTACGGAACTGCATGGTCTTCGCATCGAATGTCAGCAGGCGATTGGTGAGCAACTCACCCACCCCTGTGAAATACTTCAAAGTCTCTGCAGCTTGAATGGTGCCCAGCATGCCTGCAATAGCGCCCAGCACACCTGCCTGAGAGCAAGTGGGCACAGCCCCTACTGGAGGAGGTTCTTTAAACATACAACGGTAACATGCCGTACCAGGCAAGTGGGTGAATGTCTGCCCATTGAATCTCAGGATACCCCCATGAGAGAAAGGCTTTCCAGCCATCACGCACGCATCGTTGATGAGGAACTTGACGGGGAAGTTATCCGTACCGTCCACCACAAAATCATACTCTCTAATAATATCCAGCGCATTGGACGAATCAAGGAATTCATAGTAGGTATCCACCTGCACATCGGGGTTAATAGCCCGAATCTTCTCTGCAGCACTCTTCACTTTCGGCACACCCACATCCTTTGTGAAATGGATAACCTGACGCTGCAAGTTAGACAGATCCACCACATCTGCATCCACAATACCGATGTGTCCGATGCCTGCCGCTGCCAAATAGAGAGACACAGGAGCACCGAGGCCACCTGCCCCCACTACCAGCACACGAGCATTCATAATTTTCTCTTGTCCTTCCACACCAACATCCTGCAGAAGGATATGGCGTGAATAACGCTGTATCTGCTCTTCTGTAAAGTCAATCATAATGCTCCTCCTCCCATGAAATAGAGGAAATCAACCACGTCACCCTCCTTGATTTGAATGGTGTCCCATTCCGTACGGTCCGTGAACTCGTCGTTCACCTGAACCGACACCATATCAGGTTGTGCCACATCATTCTGTTTGATGAGTTCTGTCAGGTTGAGAGGCAACTGCACTTCCTGCGCCTCTCCATTTACTGTTATCTTTGCCATATCCTTATGAATCTGAAGTTTTTTGAAGTTAAAGGAAAAAATCCATGTCCTCTCCACAAGGAAGAGGAGAGAAGCCCTTGAATCACTTTCTTCCCACAATTTTGCGGACTGCAACGACAAGCTTATCCACATCCTCGCGAGTGTTGTACAGAGCGAACGTAGGACGCACACTCATCTCGTAGCCCAGGGCACGAAGGGCGGGTTGGGCACAGTGATGACCTGCACGCACAGCAATTCCCTCCTTGTCCAGCAGCGTACCGGTTTCGGGGACGGGAATACCATCCAGCACGAAGCTGACCACCGACACACGGTTCTTAGGATTGCCCAGCAGCGTCAAGCCCGGAATTTGAGCCAACTGCTCACGCGCATACTCCGTAAGTTGATGTTCGTGGTGCTCGATGTTTCGAATACCAATATGGCGCACATAGTCAAGCGCAGCACCTAGTCCGATGGCATCAGCCACATTGGGCGTACCCGCCTCAAAACGAGCAGGAGGCACATTATATTCCGTACGTTCGATGGTCACATCCTTAATCATGTTACCACCGCCCTGCCAAGGCTGCATCTTGTCCAAGAGCTCCTTGCGGCCATAAACCACACCAATACCATTAGGACCATAAATCTTATGTCCGCTGAAGACGAAAAAGTCAGCGCTCAACTGTTGCACATCCACTGCCGTGTGAGCAATAGACTGTGCACCATCAATCAGCACGGGGATGTTGTACGAATGAGCGATTTCAATGATACGTGCTACATCGTTGATGGTGCCGAACGTGTTGTTCACATGACCTACCGACACAAAACGGGTGCGAGGCGTGATGAGCCGTTCAAACTCAGACAGAATCAAGTCCCCGTTCTGGTCTGTAGGGATGGCACGCAAGGTTGCGCCACGCTCCTGACACACACGCTGCCATGGCACGATATTGGCATGGTGGTCCAGCTCCGACACAATCACCTCGTCTCCAGGCGAGAGAAACTGACGCCCATAGGTCTGAGCCACCAGGTTGATACCCTCGGTCGTGCCACGCACAAAGATAATTTCCTCGCTCGATGCCGCATTGATAAATCGCTGCACCTTCTCGCGAGCCTCCTCATAGGCGTCTGTTGCCCGTGCAGCTAACGTATGGGCACCACGATGGATATTCGAATTATAATTCTTGTAATAATCCGAAATCTTGTCAATAACCTGCAATGGTTTCTGGGTCGTGGCGCCATTGTCCAACCACACCAGGTCGTGCCCATTCACCTTCTGGTTCAGCACAGGGAAATCCTTCTTGATTTCCTCTGAATTTAGGGTGTCCAGTTCTTCGTAATTCAGTTCACGCAACTTCTGCGTTTCCGGAATGCCGATACCGAATCCATTCTCCTGAGGAATTGTAGAAGTTGCGGACGACTCCTCCCCTCCGAGGTAAGGCAAATCCGCATAGCCACTTCCTCCCGCCAACAGCTGCTTGAAACCTGCTTCGATTTCCGCGAGGTTCAGGGATTCATCAGGGAATACACTCTGACGAACCTCCTGCACTTCCTCGGGGCAGTACTTCTGTGCAAGTTCCTTCAACTGGGCCAGTGCGCCACCGTCCTGTGCTGGGAAACTATTGAGTTCTGCAATATTAAGCATTACTTTTCTACTTTATTTCTGTGCTGATAATCGTGATAGTAACCCACCTCTACATTCTCGAGGACTGCAATTGCGTCGTCCGTAAGAGATGCAAGGCTGAAATACTTAGTGAGCAAGTACGAAGCTACACCAAACTTGTCCAGACCCATCAAGCGGGCAGACAGCGATGGAGCAATCTCGCCAGGAATACCGCTCTGGTGCAAACCAATCACACCCTGATTCTTCTCACCCACACGCACAAGGATAATCTTGGTGGTACCGACGCCGCGACCCGTCAGATACTGACCTTCCACCTCTACTTTATCAGAAGGGATGATAGGCACACCACGCCACAGGATGACTCTTGTGCCAAAGAGGTCTGTCGTCACAGGGGGGACACCGCGCCAAGTGCACTCCCGCTCAAAGGCGGCGATAGCACGAGGATGCGCAATGAAGAAGGCTGGCTCCTTCCACACCAGCGACAGCAGTTCGTCCAGGTCGTCAGGTGTAGGAGCACCATAACGGGTCGTGATACGATAAGCAGGATTTGCCGCAGCCAGCAGACCAAACTTCTTATTGTTGATGAGTTCCCATTCCTGACGCTCCTTGATACTCTCGATAGAGAGCCGGAGTTGCTCTTCCAACTGGTTGTAAGGATTATTGTAGAGGTCGCTCACACGAGTATGCACACGCACTACCGTCTGCAACGTGTTCAGAGAATACTCCTTTGGATTCTCTTCATAGTCAATATAAGTCTCAGGAATGATGTTATCCTCCTCGTGACCGCTCACCAGGTCAATATGCTTCTCGCCGTGGTCATTCACCGTAGCCTTCAGGCGCAACTGCTTGTCCACAGCCTTGCTGAATGTCTCACGGAAATCAGGCACCTCCTTGATGAACTTCAACAGTTCTGTCAGCTTCAAGCCCAAGAATACCGTAGGAGTGATAGCACGTACAGACACTGTAGATTCAGCGTCGTCCAACAAGTCAGCCTCACCGAAGTACTCGCCATCGCCCAGCAGAGCAATCCGCAAATCCTCCCCATGTGGGCCCTTGCTGATTACCTCAGCCTGACCGCTCGCCACAATGAAGAACTTCTGCTTATCCTTACCCTCCTCCACAAAGAGCTGACCAATCTCCACCTCATTCGTCTCGAACGAACGAGCCAGACGATCCACAATCTCATCCTTAAACTCAGAGAAGAGCGGGATAGCCTTCAAACTCTTAGCAGAGAACGAAGGTTCGCCATTCAGATACTGAATATCCAGACGTTCGCTTTTGCGAAGTTCCACCTTCGTGCGGTTCACGCGGAACGTACCGCCGCTCACCTGCACCCAAGGCAATAATTTCAACAACAATCTCGGAGTGATGCTGCCCATCTGAGGAGCAGTCTTGGTCGTCGTCGCCAGTCTTCTGGCGGTAGCTGTAGTCACACTACGCTGAAGATTTGAATCTGCCATAGTTTTTGTCAATTTATAATTATTAAATTAGGAATTTCATGTCCAAGTTTCAGAAGTTAAACTGAAACAAAAGATAGAGTTATAAGAAACGCCCCTAAACAGGGAACAGAGGGGGGAAGAGGCTCTTGCTTCACCTTACAATCGTCACCTTATGAGTAGTACCCTCTACGTGTTCCACGCTCACCACATTATAGCCCTGGTCCACAGCATTGCGAGGAACATTATCTAGAGGCTCCCCCTCACTGAGCAGCACTTCCAAAGTGTCGCCTGGCTGCAGTTTGGATAACTCAATCTTTGTTTTGACGAAGGTCATAGGGCAATGCTCCTTCGTGATGTCTAATACTTTTGTTGCCATAATCCTTATGAAGTTTTTTGAAAGAATTCAATAAATAAAGGAGTGATGAGTTATACTTTCCCATCCAGCCTTTCACCTTCTCTTAAATAAACAGCGTCTGTCCTCCTTCCGAGAGATTCAGGAACGACGCCACGCCCAGCACATCCTTCACCTCGGGGATAAAGTCCTCTCTCTTCAGTCCCAGCACGTGCATGGCCATCTCGCACGCATACAGATTAATGCCCAGCGCCTTAGCAGCTTCCACCAGTTCCTCCAGCGTTGCCACATTATTCTTGCGCATCAGAGAACGGAAAATCTGTGGTCCCGCACCCAGGAAGTTAAAGCGGCTCGTGGGAGTTACTTTCAGACCACCCATCATAAAGCCAAATAGCTTCGTCAGCCAGTTGCCGCCCGTGAACGAGCGTCCCTGCTTCTGCTTAATTGCATCCAGTCCCCAGAACGTAAAAAAGATATTTACCTCATAGCCCACAGCCGCAGCGCCAGTGGCCAACGTAAACACAGCCGTCAGTTTGTCGAAATCGCCACTAAAAGCGATGATAGAAAGTTTTTTTTTCTCAGCCATATATATAATAGTTTCAAGTTTCAAATTTTACATCTCACCTGTTTCTTTCTCCCCCTAACGCTTGTTCTATGTCAGCCAGCAAATCCTCCGGAGCTTCAAGTCCCACCGACAAACGGATAGTAGTCTGTCGCACATCTATCTGCTCCAACTGACGCAGCGGAAAGAGCCCAAAGATTGTCGAGGCAGGATGAATCGCCAGCGTGCGGCTGTCAAAAAGATTCGTGGCACGATGAATCAGTTTCAAATTGTTCAAGAACCGGAAACAAGCCTCCTTCGAATCCAGGTCAATCGTCAGCATCGCACCGGCCGTCTTGCCAAACTGTCGCTGAGCCAGCTCATAATACGGGTTGTCCGGCAGCCCCACATAATTCACTCGCGTGATGCCTGGCACCTCTCTCAAATGCTTCGCCAGCCACAACGCATTCGCAGCTTGCCGCTGATAGCGCACCTCCAGTGTTTCCAGTCCCAGCGTCTGCATATAAGCCGACTGCGGCGTCATATACACACCCAGGTTAATCAGCAAATCATACTTCACATACTTGTTAATCTTAGAAAATGAGCCATAGTCAATAATCAGACCACCCAGCGACGTGCCACCGCCTGAAATATACTTTGTGCTTGACACTACCTCCACGTCCACACCCAACTCTTTCAGGTTCATCTCCGTAAACGGAATCGCAGTCGAGTCGGCAATCACAGGCACTCCCTTTCGATGGGCAATCTCTGCAATCCCCTTCAAGTCAGCTACCTCCATTTGCGGATTCGTTACAATCTCCAGATACACGCAGCACGTCTGTTCATCAATAGAAGCCTCCACCTCCTCCAGATTCGTCAAGTCTTTCAGTCGGGGCTTCACACCAAAGCGCAGCAGCGTGCCCGAAATCAGCGCCAACGTGTTGCCAAACAAATGGCGGGAAGTCAAGATATTCTTCCCCTGGGCGCTCACAGCCAGCAACGCCGTACTGATGGCAGCCATACCCGAATTAAACGCCGTCACATGCTCTGCCCCCGCCAGAGCCTTCACTCGCTGCTCAAAATTTGTCACCGTCGGGTTCGCAATTCTCGCGTAATCAGGAGCCTTGATGCGGTTGCAGAAAGCATCCGCCATCTCCTGCGCATCCTCAAACTCGAAAGACACATTTGTATAAATAGGAACCGACAGCGAGCCATACACATCAGGTCTCACAAACGGTGTATTGATTGCAATAGTCTGTTTATCCATCTCCACTTGATTTTGAGTGCAAAGTTATGGACATCAAGATAAACATACCAACAAGACACATTTCTTTAGAATATAAAATTACAACAATAGAGAGCATTAGAAAATATATCTACACAAGTAGTTCTTTTAGACGATTCCTTGCGAAGCGACCCAAACAGTACATTGCCGAGCAAGGCACCAAAATCTGCGTAGTCTTGTTGAATTCCATTCAGGAGTATGCCACAATTACAACAGCACTCCATGTCCTGCAAACGGGTTCATGGCTATTGTTTATAATGTTAATCTATAAAAAATGGTATTCATGTAAAAAAAGCGGCCAAATAACACATACATTTCAGCGAATACCCGTATATTTGCAACAGAACGTTAACCTATAACAAAAAAACTAATAATATGAACAAAAACGAGAATTTTGTTATCACCATCAATCGTGAGCTAGGTAGCGGCGGACGAACCGTCGGTCGTCTGATAGCAGAGAAATTAGGTGTGCCCTATTTTGACAAGGCGCTTATTCAAGCGCTGCAGAAAGAGTATAACCTCTCTGTTGCAGAAATTGAGAAATTGAAAGGACTTAAGCAAGGCTGGTGGGGCGAAGTACAACGCATCTTCAGCATCGGCCCCGGCATCACCACTAACTATTATATGCCACCACTAGGGGAAGATCCAGACTATTTGACTACCGACGAGGTGTTCGGGACGGAGACAGCAATTCTGGAGAAACTCGCCACAGAAGGCCCATGCGTCATAGCTGGCCGTAGCGGATTCCATGTATTCCGCAATCACCCCAACCATCTAAGCATTCTCATTCAAGCATCATTGGAGTACCGACTAGAACGTGTCATGCACAAGCAGAACGTGACCAGGGAAGAGGCCCAGAAAATCATAAAGAAGGTGGATAAGATGCGCGAAAACTACGTCAAGAAATATACGGGTTCCTCCCGCTATGACACACGCAACTATCAACTGGTTATTTCTGCCGACGACAAGACAGAAGAGGAAGTCGCTGACCTCATCTTGAGGTATATAGGCTGACAAATCTTGCGTAGCAATAAAACTACCGAGCCATTCAAGTCCCTTGGTTCATAGACCATTGAGAACACGTAGCCGGACTGCGGGGACACCCCTTTTGTAACACTCGCGACAAAATTTGTGTTACAAGTGTAACATAGGCAGTGTAACATTTGTAACACACGGTGTGTTATATTTGTAACACCGGGCGTGTTACAAACGTTACACGGTCTATACGGCATGCATGGCAACAGGCACATGTTAGCCCGTCCATGCCGCTTATCCATACCCCCCAAAAACAAGAAAGATGGCGCAGCATAGCTAGTGCCATCTTTCTTGTTTTTATTATCTTTTTACTAGGCCGAATACACTCTCATTATTATCATTCATGTCCTCACCTATGCTTGGTCGAAAGGCAGACGATAGCCGCAGCCTTCCTGCCAGCGCGAACAGCCATAGGCGGTTTTACCTTTGATGATGTGGCCTTCGTGACAGACGGGACAAGGCATTCCGATGAGGTCATCGGGGTTGTGCTGAGCCTTGACTTCCTCGGTGGTCTTCTTGGGGGCAGACTTTTTGGAGGTTGCCTTTTTCTTGGGCTGGAAGCCTGCTGGAGCATTGGAAGATGGAGATGCGGACCCGTCTGTTTCTGTGGACTTGTGAGGTTTCTTCTTTTTCAAGTCTTCCTCGGTGGTGACTGCCACATAGCGGTTGGAGTGGTCGTCGCGGACGGTGTTGATGATGTCGGTAACCATCTGCTTGAGTTCTTCGATGAAGGTCTTGGCGTCGTACTGGTGGCGCTCTATCTCACGGAGCTTCTTCTCCCAGATACCAGTGAGCTCAGCGCTCTTAAGGAGTTCTTCATGAATGATGCCGATGAGTTCCACGCCAGTAGGAGTGGCAACAAGGCTCTTGCGCTCTTTGCGAATGTAGCGGCGCTTGAAGAGGGTCTCGATGATGGCAGCGCGGGTGGAGGGTCGTCCGATGCCGTTTTCTTTCATGGCATCACGCAGTTCTTCGTTGTCCACAAACTTGCCCGCAGTTTCCATTGCCCGAAGCAGGGTAGCTTCGGTATATGGCTTGGGGGGCTGGGTCCATTTTTCCATGAGCATGGGAAGATGGGGATCGCTTTCTGCTTTTCTGAAGACGGGAAGTGAGTGGTCGTCTTCTGCTGCAGCCTCTTCGTCGTCGGAATTCTCGGGGGCGTTCTTCTTGTAGATGACTTTCCATCCTTCGTCAAGGATGGTACGGCCGCTGGTGCGGAAGAGGACGGTGTCTCCGCTGCTTTCTCCCTCAGCGACGGTGTTGAGGGCCACTTCGCCAAAAACGGTGGTGGTCTCGAACTTGCAGTCGGGATAGAACACGGCAATAAAGGCGCGGGTGACAAGGTCGTAGACGCGGCGCTCCATGTCGGTGAGACTGATAGCGGGCACACCTGTAGGAATGATGGCGTGGTGATCGGTCACCTTGGAGGAGTCGAACACTTTCTTGGACTTGGGCAGTTTCTTGCCTTCGAGGGGGGTGGTGTACTGCTCATAGCCTTTGAGTCCACGGAGGGTCTGTGGACATTTGGCATAGATGTCGTCGCTGAGGAAGGTGGTATCGACACGCGGATAGGTGGTGAACTTCTTCTCGTAGAGACTCTGGATGAGCTGAAGGGTCTGTTCGGCAGAATAGCCGAACTTGCGGTTGCAGTCCACCTGCAGAGAGGTGAGGTCATAGAGACGCGGTGGTGCCTCGGTGCCTTTCTTCTTCTGGATGTCGGTGACGGTGAAAGGCTGGTTCTGGATGGCCTGGAGCACAGCCCTTCCCTCTTCTTCAGTCTGGTATTCTATCTGCTTGTAGATAGGTCCTTTACCTTTGAGGGTCTTGCCTTGTTCAGCTGCGGCTTTTACTTCGGCGGCATCTTCTGCCTCGGCTTCTTCGTCATGGGCAATGGCAGTGAACTTGGTGTCTCGATAGAGGGTGGAAAGCACCCAGCTCTGCTTGGGGACGAAATTCTCTATTTCTTGCTGACGCCTCACGATGAGAGCCAAAGTGGGTGTCTGCACACGTCCGATAGAGAGCACCTGCTTCTGCTGCCCATACTTGAGGGTGTAGAGGCGGGTGGCGTTCATGCCGAGGGTCCAGTCGCCAATGGCACGGCAGAGTCCGGCCTCGTAGAGCGACTGGTATTCTATTTGGTCCTTGAGGTTGTTGAAGCCTTCACGGATGGCCTCTTCGGTGAGGGAGGATATCCACAGGCGCTTGACAGGGCATTTGGCTCCTGCCTTCTGCATGACCCAGCGCTGAATGAGTTCTCCTTCCTGCCCGGCATCACCGCAGTTGATAATGGCATCAGCTGCCTGCATAAGTTTCTCGATAACGGCAAACTGGCGCTGCACGCCTTCGTCATCCTTGAGGCGTATGCCGAAGCGGGCTGGAATCATGGGGAGGTCCCACAGGTCCCAGCGCTTCCAACGGTCGAAATATTCATGAGGATTCTTAAGCTCGCACAGGTGACCGAAGGTCCATGTGACTTGGTAGCCATTGCCCTCGATATAGCCCTGTTTTGTCTCTTTGGCACCCAACACGTTAGCGATGTCGCGTGCCACACTTGGTTTCTCCGCTATACAAACAATCATCTCTTCTGCTGGTCGTGCAGCTCCTTGGCCTGCCTCAATATATCGCTGGCAAAAATAAAGTCTTCCAGTTTCTTGTTGGTGGCATCCATGATTTCCTTGTTGCTGCCCTGCCACTCGGCTCGTCCCTCACAAATGAAGGTGATGTTCTCGCCAATGCCCATGACGGAATTCATGTCGTGGGTGTTGACGATAGTGGTGATTTTGTCCTCATGAGTGATGCCTGCAATGAGTTCGTCAATCACGATACTGGTCTTGGGGTCAAGACCCGAGTTGGGCTCGTCGCAAAACAGGTATTTGGGCTGGAGGACGATAGCGCGTGCAATGGCGACTCGTTTCTGCATACCTCCAGAGATTTCACCAGGGAACTTGTTTTCGGCGCCTTGAAGATTGACACGCGCCAGACAGTCGAGTGCCCGACGCTTGCGGTCCTCGTAGGGGTCGTAGGAGAACATATTAAGGGGGAACATGACGTTGTCGAGCACGGTCATAGAGTCGAAGAGTGCTGCGCTCTGGAAAATCATGCCCATTTCGCGGCGCAGGAGTATCTTTTCTTTCTTGGAGAGCGACACGAAGTCGCGGTTGTCATAGTAGATGCTACCTATGGTGGGGGTTAGAAGTCCGACGATATTCTTCATGAGCACAGTCTTTCCGCTACCACTCTGTCCGATGATGAGATTGACCTCGCCATCGCGAAACTCTGCGTTGATATCTTTGAGCACCTCTCTGTCCTCAAAGCTCTTATATAGATGTTCTACTCGTATCATGTCAGCATATTAGTCAAGAAGATGTCAGAGAAAAGGACGAGGATGCTGCTGGTGACAACGGCATCGGTGCTGGACTTGCCTACTTCGACACTGCCTCCCTCAACGGTGTAGCCCTTGTAGGCTGAGACGCTAGTAATGATGAAGCCATAGACAACGGCCTTAATCATACCGCACCAAAAGAACCATTGGTTGAACTGGTAGCGGAAACCCTCGTCAAGTTCGGGCACCGTAGTGGTGCCCATAAGCGAAGTGGCATAGGCCCCCAAAATGCCAGCCGTGACACTGAGAGTGACAAGGATGGGCATGATGGTCATCAAGCCTACAATTTTGGGCAAGATGAGGTAGTTTGCAGAGTTGACACCCATGATATCGAGGGCGTCTATCTGCTGTGTGATGCGCATGGTGCCGATTTCGGAGGCGATGTTGGAGCCAACCTTGCCAGCGAGAATCAAGCACATGATACTGGATGAAAACTCCAAAAGCATGATTTCGCGGGTGGTGTAGCCAACGACCATGCGGGGCATCCACGGACTCTGAATGTTCAATTTGATTTGGAGGCAGATAACGGCTCCAATGAAGAATGAAATGATGAGCACAATACCTATGGAGTTGTAACCCAACTGGTACATCTCGGTAACGTATTGCTTGAGGAACATCCGCCAGCGGTCGGGCTGGGATAGCACGCGTCCCATGAGAAGGACGTAGCGACCAAGATGTTCTAATCCACTTTTGAGAGAAAGCACGGTTGTTTCGTTTTTAAGGTGTTATAAATGACAAAACCGTCGCAAAATTAGCGTTTTTTGTTCAAAAGAGCGGCTTTTAACATAGTTTTTTCTTTTAGAAAGTGCCCAATCAACAAAGTATTTGTACTTTTGTGCCTAATTTAACAGTTTATGGAGTTCAAAAACACATCGGCCATCACGAATGCAGGAGACGAAGGCATTCCACCCTATTCGGAGGAGCGAAACACGCTCTACACTCGTGATCTGGTGAAGATATACGGCAAACGTACGGTGGCCAACCATGTGTCCATCAGTGTGCGCCAAGGTGAAATTGTTGGATTGCTGGGACCTAACGGTGCCGGCAAGACGACGTCATTCTACATGACGACAGGACTGGTGGTGCCAAATAGCGGACAGGTGTTCATCAACGACATGGAAATCACGAAGGACCCCGTGTCCACTCGTGCCAAGAAGGGTGTGGGCTATCTTGCACAGGAAGCCAGTGTGTTCCGTACCATGAGCGTGGAGGATAACATCATGACGGTGTTGGAGATGAAGTACAAGTCGGTGGATGAGCAGCGGGAGCATTTGGAGAAGCTACTGGACGAGTTTAACCTGCAGAAGGTAAGGCGGAACAAAGGAAACCAACTCTCAGGTGGCGAGCGTCGTCGCTGTGAGATTGCTCGCTGTTTGGCTATTGACCCGAAATTTATCATGCTGGACGAGCCTTTCGCAGGTGTGGATCCTATCGCAGTGGAGGATATTCAGTATGTAGTGTGGAAACTGAAAGACCGTAACATCGGCATTCTCATCACTGACCACAACGTGCAGGAGACACTCTGTATCACAGACCGCGCCTACCTGCTCTTTGAGGGACGCATCCTCTTCAAGGGCACTCCACAGGAACTGGCAGAGAACACAATTGTGAAGGAGAAGTATCTGGGCAGCAATTTCGTACTGCGTCCAAAGGACTTCCAGATGATTGAAGAGAAAAAGAAGAGAGAACAGGCGGAGATGTGACATGAAGCCTCCCCACATAGAAAAGGAGAAGCTAACGAGGAGGAAAGGAAAGATTTGAAAAAAGGTGAAACTAATCACCAAACGTGAATTACGAAACAATAAATACACATTAATATATTAAATGACAGAAACCAAGAAGTTAGTAGACGCTTGCGTGGCAGGCATCCAAGAAAAGAAAGGTAAGAAAATCCGTGTGGTAAACCTCGAGGGTATCGATGACACCATCACAAAATATTTGGTGATTGGCGAAGGTAATTCGCCTAGCCAAGTAGCAGCCATCACCGACTCAGTGAAAGAGTTTGCACGAAAGGAAGCGAATGGACGTCCATCGGCAGTGGACGGCACCCGCAACAATTTGTGGGTAGCTTTAGACTATATTGACGTAGTGGTGCACATCTTTGTGCCGGACGCACGCGAATTCTACGATGTGGACAACCTTTGGGAGGATGCCGATATCACGGATATTCCAGACATTGATTGACGAACATGGAAACGAACAATACAAACAATAATAATAGCAACAACAGCAAGAACCCGATGCAGAAGCCACGATTTAATTTCACATGGCTATATATCCTGCTCATCGCTGGTCTTGCCTTCATGATTTTCACACGCCACGATTCATCGGCTTCGCGCATGGTGGATTACACAACTTTCAAGGAGTTCGTGGCTAAGGGCTATGTGGCTGATGTGACGGTCAACAAAGATAATAACACACTTACACTGGGTGTTGAAGCGAAGTATGCCAAGCAGGTGTTTGGCGCTGTGGGCAAGGACAAGAAAGCAGCTCGCATCAAAGTGGAGTTTGGCTCTATCGACAACCTGGAAAGTTTCCTGGACGCTCAGAATGAAGCGGGCAACTTCACAGGAAAAGTAACGTATGAGCGTGATAACGACATTTTCAGCAATTTATTCTGGAATTTTGCCCCTATCATCATCATCGTTCTTATCTGGTTCTTCATCATGCGCGGCATTGGTGGAGGAAGCGGCATCATGGGCGGTGGCGGCGGCATATTCTCTGTGGGACGCTCGAAAGCACAGCTCTTTGATAAGGACGACAAGAATACGCAACAGATTACGTTTAAGGATGTGGCTGGCCAAGCTGGCGCCAAGCAAGAGGTACAGGAAATCGTGGATTTTCTGAAAACTCCTGAACGATACACAAATCTGGGTGGAAAGATTCCTAAGGGCGCTCTGCTAGTAGGTCCTCCTGGAACGGGTAAGACGTTGCTGGCCAAAGCCGTAGCAGGTGAAGCGGGCGTGCCCTTCTTCTCACTGTCGGGTTCGGAATTTGTGGAGATGTTTGTGGGTGTAGGCGCCAGCCGTGTGCGCGACCTCTTCCAACAAGCCAAGGCTAAGGCCCCCTGTATCGTGTTCATCGATGAGATTGACGCTATCGGACGTGCACGTGGCAAAACGGCAGCGATGGGAGGCAATGACGAGCGTGAAAGCACGCTGAACCAATTGCTGACGGAGATGGACGGTTTTGGAACAAACAGTGGCATCATCATCATGGCAGCCACAAACCGTGCGGACATCTTGGACAGCGCCCTGCTGCGTGCTGGACGTTTTGACCGACAGATTCATGTGGACTTGCCCGACCTGAATGAGCGCAAGGAAATCTTTATGGTGCATCTGAAGCCTCTCAAGATAGATGAAACGGTGGATGTGGCACAATTGGCACGTCAAACTCCCGGTTTCTCGGGAGCAGACATTGCAAACGTATGCAACGAGGCGGCACTCATCGCTGCCCGAAACAACAAAGAATGGGTGGACAAGCAGTGCTTCCTGGATGCTGTGGACCGCATTATCGGCGGTTTGGAAAAGAAAACAAAACTGCTCACAGCGCAAGAGAAAAAGACCATTGCCCTGCATGAGGCAGGACACGCTACAATCTCTTGGTTCCTCGAATATGCCAACCCGCTTGTAAAGGTAACTATTGTGCCCCGTGGACAAGCCTTGGGTGCTGCATGGTATATGCCAGAAGAACGCCAAATCTCAACGAAGGAAGAAATTCTCGACGAGATTTGTGCAACCCTGGGTGGTCGTGCCGCAGAAGAAATCTGCGTAGGACGGATCTCGACAGGAGCAATGAACGACCTTGAGAAGGTAACTAAACGTGCCTATGGAATGATTGCCTATGCGGGCATGGGAGAAAAGTTGCCGAACCTCTGCTACTACGACAATCAGGAGTATCAATTCAGCAAACCCTATAGTGACAAAACGGCTGAGACTATTGACGAAGAGGTACGCAACCTCATTGCTGGTCAATATGAGCGCGCCAAGAAGGTTCTGCTGGAACACAAGGAAGGTCACGCCCTGTTGGCACAGAAACTTATCGACAAAGAGGTCATCTTCGCAGAGGACCTTGAAGAAATCTTTGGCAAACGCCCTTGGACTTCACGCACAGACGAAATATTAGCCGCTAATCCAGAAGAAAAGGACGCTGACGCCAACGGTACAAACGACGCCTCAGACCACAAGAAAGAAAACGAAGAGTTCATTCGCCAGAAGATTGTACAGGCTGTGATTGCCAAGGCAGAGAAGGCCAAGGAGCAAGGTCATAAAGTCGAGGGGCAGCCTCAAACCAACACCCCTCAAACGGATAAACCTGAAACAACGTGAAAAATCTGATTATACGTACCATCACCGGAGCCTTGTTCGTTGCCATCCTCATTGCCGGCATCGTTCTAAACCCTTACACGCTTCTGATTGTCTTCACTGCCATCACCGCACTGACAGTGTGGGAGTTCACGACCATAGTCAACCACAACATGCGACTGCATGTCAATCGATTCATTACGACAGTGGCAGGAGCCTATCTGTTTGTGGCGGTATGGGCTTTCAACACCAACATTATGGGTTCTGAGGTATTTATTCCCTACCTCATTTCGCTTCTCTACCTACTGGTGTCGGAGCTCTATTTGGACCGGCCTGACAATGTACAGAACTGGGCCATGGCATTTATGGCACAAATCTACATTGCGCTACCTTTCGCTTCGTTCAACACACTATGTTTCATCAACACCCCTGCAGGCATCACTTACTACTATTGGTATGCCCTCTCGCTGTTCATCTTTCTTTGGGCCAGCGACACAGGCGCTTACCTGTTCGGCTCGTGGCTGGGTGAGCACAGGCTGTTCCCTCGTATTTCCCCCAAGAAGTCGTGGGAAGGCAGCATAGGTGGCGGCATCGTGGCAATTGCAGCATCACAAGCCATTGCCACATTCATTCCCTTCGCCGAGAATCTGACTACACCGATGAGCCGCATGCTTTGGGCAGGACTAGCATTGCTCACTGTCGTAATCGGCACATGGGGCGATTTGGTAGAATCACTTTTGAAACGTCGCCTCGGCATTAAAGACTCCGGCCACATCCTTCCAGGGCATGGAGGTATGCTCGACCGCTTTGACAGTTCACTGCTTGCCATTCCGGCTGCAGTTGTCTATGTATATACAATCATGCTTAATATAATACATTAAACTAACAACTATGACTGAAATTCAGAACCCCACTGAGGAACCTGTAGTTGAACCTACAGTAGCTCCAGAGCCCGTTGCAGCCGAAACAGCTGCAACCGTTGCAGAACCTGTTGAAGAAACAACAGAAGCTCCTGCAACCGAAGAAGCTGTCGAAGAACCTCAGGCAGAAACCTCTACCACTTCTATCGCCACTTATGAGACTAAAGCTGAAGTTGTTGCGAGACTGAAAGCTTTGGCAGAAAGTGACGAGGAGGTAACTCGCCAAGAGCTCGACAGCCTCAAGAGTAATTTCTACCGCATTCACCACCAGGAGGGTGATGCTGCCTACAAGAAATTCATCGACGAGGGAGGCAATGCCGAGGAATATGTTCCTGCACCTAATCTGGAAGAAGGTGAATTCAAGGAACTCATGGCTATTCTCCGCGAAAAGCGTGCAGCCGCTGCTGCCGCGCAAGAGCAAGAACGCGAGGAGAACTATCAGAAGAAAGTCGAAATCATAGAAAAGATAAAGGCCATCACAGAGAACCCTGATGAAATTAATCGTGCCTACAATGATTTCAAAGAACTGCAACAGCTGTGGAACGACATCAAGGAGGTTCCTGCAGAAAAGGCCACCAACCTGTGGAAGACTTACCAGCAAGCCGTTGAAGCGTTTTACGACACGCTGAAGCTGAGCAACGAGCTCCGTGCCTACGACTTCAAGAAGAACTTGGAACGCAAGACGGCTCTGTGTGAAGCTGCCGAGAAACTGGCCGAAGAGTCTGACGTGATTGTAGCCTTCCGCAAACTGCAGCAACTGCATCAAGACTTCCGCGAGATTGGGCCTGTGGCCAGCGACTTGCGTGAACAGATTTGGACCCGTTTCAAGGATGCTTCGACAGTCATCAACAAACGTCATCAGGAGTTCTTTGAATCTCGTAAGCAGAAGGAGGAAGAAAACCTTGAGAAAAAGACCGCTATCTGCGAAACCATTGAAGGATTCGACCTTGAAAACCTCAAGACTTTCTCCGAGTGGAATGCCCTCTCAGAGAAAATTACCTCCCTGCAAGCAGAATGGAAGACGATTGGCTACGCTCCACAGAAAATGAACACCAAAATCTTTGAGCGTTTCCGCGCTGCCTGTGACAACTTCTTCACCCGCAAGAACGAGTACTTCCAAACGGTGCGCAACAATCTCAACCAGAACTATGCCCAAAAACTGGATCTAGTAGAGAAAGCTGAAGCACTCAAGGACAGCACAGACTGGAAGTCAACTACAGACATCTTGATTGACCTTCAAAAGAAATGGAAGGAAATCGGTACCGTTCCAAAGAAATATAGCGACCAAATATGGGAGCGCTTCAACGCAGCCTGTGACGCTTTCTTCGCTGCAAAGAAAGAGGCGAACCAAGACACTCATGCAGAACAAGCCACGAACATGGAGAAGAAGAAGGGCATCATTGACATGCTTGCGGCCATCGTGCCAGAAGAGTTCGAAGGAGACCTCCGTGCGAAGTTGCGTGAAGCGCAGGAAGAGTGGAATCAGGTGGGTCATGTACCATTCAAGGAGAAAGACAAGCTCTACAAGCTCCTCCGTGAACAGATGGACCGTCTGTATGGCTTTGCCAACCAAAACGCAGCTAAACGCCGTCTTGACCGCTTCAAGGAAAGCATTAAGAATGGCAATGGCAACGACCTCCGTTCACGTCTCATGCGCCAATTGGACATCTTGAGAAACGAAATCAAGACTTATGAGAACAATCTAGGATTCTTGAACCTCAGCAGCAAATCCAAGCAGGGCAATGCCCTCGTGGAAGAGCTGAACCGCAAAATGGACAAACTGAGAGCCGACATGGAAGAGGTAAAGGCTAAGATTGCAGCTCTTGAAGAGAATAAATAAACTTACAAAAGAGGACTCAACAGAGGGACGAAGCAGAAATGGCTCGTCCCTCTGTTGTGTTATACAAAATAATGTTATTTTCGTGGGAATTCGGGGGAAAAAGCGTATCTTTGCAACGATAAAGACTGATAAGACAATATTAAGATGAAGAAATACGTTATATCTTGTGCATTCGGGCTCATCATAGCGCTGGGCGTACAAGCACAGAGGATTGTGTTCGAAAAGAATCTAGTCAACGCAGGCTCTACCTTGTGGAAGAGACCTGTCACAGCTGTCTTCAAGTTCACAAACAAGGACAGAGAGCCTTTATTCATCAGAGAAGTGGATGCGGGATGCGGTTGCCTGAAACCTGAATGGCCCACCAACAGCATGATGAAGGGAGAAGGAGGAGAAATCCGCATCACTTACGATGCCAAGCTGCTGGGTCACTTCGACCGCTATATTGATGTGTACACCAATGCCAGCGATAAGCCTGTAAGGATTCGCATGAAGGCCCTGGTGCACAACGGGGAGCTGAAAACCATCGAGGACATCTTCCCTTACCGCATTGATGACATCTTGCTAAACACCAACAACGTGGAATTCACAGACATAAATGCAGGAGACTCTACCACGGTGGAGATAGAGATTCTGAACCAGAGCAAAGATGTCTATACACCTCAACTGATGCACTTGCCAGAGTATCTTAATGCCACATACACGCCAACCATGATTGCACGCGGACGCCGTGGCAAGATAGCCCTCACGCTCCATAGCGAGAAATTGCCAGACCTCGGACTGAACCAAACAAGCATCTATCTAGCCCGTTTCTCCGGCGACAAAGTAGGCACCGACAACGAAATTGTGGTTTCTGCAGTACAGTTGCCAGACCTCCATTTCGCTGAGCAATTCACCAAGAAACCTCGCTTTCACGTCTCCACCACAGAGCTTCACATGGGGAAATTGGGTAAGAAGAGCAAGGTGAAGGGATATGTCAAGATTAGCAACAAGGGCAATGGTGTGCTGAAACTCAGCAAGATTCAAGCCTTTAACCAAGCCATCTCTGTGGCAATCAACAAAACAGAGTTGCAGCCAGGTGAAGAAGTGAAGATGGACATCGCTATAGATACACGCTTCTTGGGAATGTCGAAGACACAGCCAAGAGTGCTCATCATCACAAACGACCCTGCTCACCCCAAAGAAGTGGTGAATGTAAATTTTGAGAAATAGTCAAACCACAATGTGAAGATGGAACATCCAGAGAACAGCAAAGAATACGCAGGTCTCCAAGTCAATGCAGGCGTGGAGCAGCCCTCTATTGTGAATCCTTATCTGAAGCAGATGAGGAAGAAGCGTCAGAAGCTCTTCACTCCTGGCGAATATGTGGAAGGTATCCTAAAGGGGAATGTCAGCATGCTCAGCCAGGCTGTTACGCTAATTGAGAGTGTCTTGCCCGAGCATCAGGTAATTGCTCAGGAAGTAATCGAAAAGTGTCTTCCCTACTCTGGCAACTCCGTCCGCATTGGCATCAGCGGTGTGCCCGGAGCGGGAAAGTCCACCAGCATCGACACATTCGGTGTTCACCTACTGAACAATTACGGTGGCAAACTCGCCGTACTGGCTATTGACCCATCATCGGAAAAGACCAAAGGCAGTATCTTGGGAGACAAAACTCGCATGGAGAAGCTAGCTGTACACCCGAAGTCATTCATTCGTCCCAGTCCGACTGCGGGAAGTTTAGGAGGTGTGGCCCGTAAGACTCGCGAGACCATTATACTTTGTGAAGCAGCGGGTTACGACAACATCTTTGTGGAGACTGTGGGCGTGGGACAGAGCGAGACAGCCTGCCATTCGATGGTGGACTATTTCCTGCTTATCCAATTGGCTGGCACAGGCGATGAACTGCAAGGCATCAAACGTGGCATTATGGAAATAGCCGACGGTATCGTCATCAACAAAGCAGATGGCAACAATGTAGACAAGGCGCAGTTGGCTGCATCCCATTTCCGCAACGCCCTTCATCTTTTTCCTGTGCCCGACAGCGGCATCGTCCCAGAAGTGATGTGCTATTCAGGCTTCTACGAGCTCAACATAGATGAAGTGCTCCAGATGATTTTCCGTTATATTGACAAAGTGAAGGAAAGCGGCTACTTCCAATACCGCCGCAACGAGCAATCCAAGTACTGGATGTATGAAAGCATCAACGAGCACCTGAAAAACAGCTTCTACTACAACCCTGTCATCAAGAGCACCATCGACCAAATGGAGAAGGATGTGTTGGGTGGACAAATCACCTCTTTTGTGGCAGCTAAGAAATTGTTGGATACTTACTATGCGACACTCAAATAAACTCTGGCTCTTGAGCATACTGACGCTCATCTCCACTCATGTGGCAGCACAGGACGGAAAAGTGGGATATCAATTCCTTAACGTTCCCGCCAGTGCTCATTCAGCCGCTTTGGGAGGTGCCAACATCAGCATTGTGGAGGACGATGCCACGATGATGTGGACCAACGCAGCCTTGCTCACCAACGTGTCAGACAATAGCATCGCGTTCAGCTACAACTCATATATCCGCTCCAGCCAACTCCTTTCGGCTGGATACACGAAAGCCATCGGCGAACGTGGCACTTGGGCTATGGGTGCCCAAATGCTCAATTACGGCAAGATGGACGAAACCGATGAGAACGGCAACGTCATTGGAAGTTTCACGGCCAAAGACATCAACATCCAGACATCTTATTCCTATCTGCTCAGTAACCGATGGAGCGGCGCCATTACAGCCAAAGTGCTTGTTAGCAACTATGCCAACTATTCCAGCACTGCCTTAGGAACAGACCTCGCCCTCAACTACTTTGATGACGAGAATGGTTTCTCTTTCTCTACAACAGGACGCAACTTGGGTGGACAAATCAATTCACTTTACGAGGACGGTGTCAAAGAGGCCCTGCCGTTCAACCTTGCCATGGGCGTCAGCAAAGACTTTGCCAATGCCCCATTACGAATCTCGCTGACTGCCGACGACATCACCCATTGGGACGATGTGAATTTCATCCAGCACTTTGTGGTGGGCATGGACATTCTTCCCTCCAAGAACACATGGCTGGCACTCGGCTACAATTTCCGACGTGCCAAGGAGATGGAGGTACAGAACAAGAGTCATTGGGCAGGATTCAGCATTGGCGCTGGCCTCAACGTCAAGAAATTCAAGGTAGGAGTGGCATACGGCAAGTACCATATCGCCGCATCCTCCATTCTCATAAATGCAGCAATATCATTATGAAGAAGATTATCATCGCCATCGATGGCCACTCCAGCTGTGGTAAAAGTACGATGGCCAAGCAACTGGCGAAAGAAATTGGATATGTCTATGTAGATACAGGCGCAATGTACCGCGCTGTCACCTTGTTTGCCATGCGCAACGGATTCTTTCCCGAAGAAGGCATCAAAGAAACAGAACTCAAAGCAGCCATTGATGCAGGAAAGATTCACATCAGTTTCAAGTTCAATCCTGAGACTGGCCGCCCAGATACCTATCTGAACGATGAGAATGTAGAAGACGAGATTCGGCAGATGGCTGTCAGCAACCGTGTGAGCCCCATTGCTGCACTTCCCTTCGTTCGTGCCTTGCTGACTGAACAGCAGAAGGCAATGGGCGAGGAGAAAGGCATTGTGATGGATGGACGCGACATTGGCACGGCAGTGTTCCCTCAGGCAGAACTGAAGGTGTTCGTCACCGCCTCCGCACGTGTACGCGCTCAGCGACGTTACGATGAACTAATCGGCAAAGCGAAGACACAAGCCGAGCGCGACGCCCTCAACCTTGAAGAGATTCTCAAGAACGTGGAAGAGCGCGATTACATTGACTCGCATCGGGAAGTGGCTCCGCTCCGTCAGGCAGAAGACGCTCTGGTACTTGACAACTCCAACCTCACTCGCGAGGAACAAAGCGCTTGGTTACTGGAAAGATACAAAGAACGGGTAGACTAATGCCACCCATTATCACGTATGCTGATTGAGATTGACGAAGGATCTGGCTTCTGTTTCGGTGTGACAACAGCCATCAAGAAGGCAGAAGAAGAATTGGCAGAGAGCCATTCGCTCTATTGTCTAGGGGACATTGTGCACAATGGACGTGAAGTGGAACGCCTGAAGAAATTGGGGCTGTCCACCGTGGGGCATGCCGACCTTGACACGCTGCATGACACGAAGATGCTCCTCCGCGCTCATGGCGAGCCTCCACAGACCTACAAGAAAGCCCAAGAAGCCAACATCCAGCTCATTGACGCCACCTGTCCCGTGGTGCTGAATCTTCAGAAGCGCATTCGCAAGGCTTACGAGGCTGGAGGGCAGATTGTCATCTACGGAAAGACAGGACACGCAGAAGTGGTTGGTCTGGTGGGCCAGACAGATGGCACCGCCATTGTGATTGAGAATTTGGAGGATGCCAAGAAACTCGATTTCAGCCATGACATACAGCTCTTCTCCCAAACCACAAAATCGTTGGAAGGCTTCCGCGAGATAGTGAAATATATTGAAGAGCACATGCAGGAAGGCGCACACTTCAGCTATTTTGACACGATTTGCCGCCAAGTGGCAAACCGTATTCCCAATATCAAAGAGTTTGCTTCCCGTCACGACGTCATCCTGTTCGTGTGTGGCAAGAAAAGCTCCAACGGCAAGGTACTCTACAACCAGTGCCTGTCGGTCAACCCACAGACGTACATGATTGATGAGCCTTCTGAGATAGACCTCAGATGGTTTCAGGGCATCAAGTCCGTTGGCATCTGCGGAGCCACCAGCACCCCCAAGTGGCTGATGGAAGATTGCAAAAAAAAGATTGAACACGACTTTGTACAGGAAGGAGAAGCAAGATGAGGAAACTTGACTATGAAATCATTGAACTGCCAAAGATTACCGACCCTCGTGGCAATCTAACGGTTGCCGAGCAGTTGAAGAACGTGCCTTTCGACATCAAGCGAGTATATTGGACTTACGACGTGCCTGGTGGTGAAAGCCGTGGGGGACATGCCCACAAGGCACTCTACCAATTGGTTGTGGCCATGAGCGGCAGTTTCACCGTCACGCTGGACAATGGAGAGGAACGAAAGACTATCTTGCTCAACCATCCATGGCAGGGATTGCTCATCAAGCCCAACACATGGCGCACACTTGACGACTTCTCCAGCGGTGCGGTGTGCATGGTGCTGGCCAGCGAACTATTTGACGAGGAAGACTACATCTACGAATACAGCGACTTCATTGAGTACATGAAATGTTTGAAATAAGACGATACACACCCGCAGACCAACCGTTGTGGGACCAGTATGTGGCTAAAGCAAGGAATGCCACATTCATGTTTCACCGCAACTACATGGACTATCATTCCGACCGCTTCGAAGACCATTCACTGCTCTTCTTTGTGGGCAATCACCTGCACTCCATCCTGCCGGCCAATATCGTCGGAACCACCCTGTACTCACACCAAGGACTCACGTTTGGAGGCTTGCTAATGGACGTGGACGTCACAGCTGCCGATGTCATCATCTTGTTTGAAGAACTGAACACATATCTCCGTCAGCAAGGCATCAAGAAGGTGGTTTACAAGCCCGTTCCTTGGGACTACCACCAGTTGGCATCAGAAGAAGACTTGTATCCCCTGTTCTGGGTCTGCAAGGCCCGCATCACCACACGCGATGTAGGTACAGTCATTTTCAACCAGCAGAATCTGCGTTGGAGAAAAGACCGACGTCGCCGTTTGAGACGAGCTCAAGAAGCAGGCATCGAAGTGATCAGAACAGATGACTTCGCGCCCTTCTGGAAAGTGCTTGAAGACAACTTGATGGAGCGGCACCAAGTGCATCCAGTCCATACACTCGAAGAAATCCAGTTATTGCACCAGCGTTTCCCCGACAATATTCTTCAGTACAACGCCCTCCTCAATGGCGAGGTGGTGGCTGGAATGACGTTCTATCTGACCAAGCAAGTCCTTCATGGACAATACTGCTCGTCCAACGCCATTGGAAAAGAATACGGTGCAGTGGATGCGATTCATCACCATGTGATTCATCACGATTTCCCCCACATTCCCTATGTAGATTTCGGACGTTCAACCGAAGGCGATGGCTCAATCCTCAACGAAGGACTAGTGGCACAGAAAGAGGGTTTTGGCGGACGCACCATCTGTTATGACACTTACGAATGGGAACTATGACCATACCATATTTGAGTTTAAAGGCAATGACCGGACTGCATGCCGACGAGATTCAGCAAGCAGTGGCAGAAGTTGTGGACAGCGGCTGGTATCTGCAAGGAAAGGCCGTGCAGCAATTTGAACAGCACTATGCCCAATATATCGGCACCCGCCACTGCATCGGTGTGGCCAATGGACTTGACGCCCTGACCCTTACCCTCCGAGCTTACAAAGAGATGGGACTGCTGCACGATGGCGATGAAGTGCTTGTACAAGCCAATACTTTCATCGCCACCATCTTGGCCATCACCGAGAACCACCTTACTCCTGTGTTTGTCGATGTAGCCCCCGACACGCTCAACCTCCAGACTGAGGCACTCCGGCAAGCCATCACCCCTAAGACAAAAGCCCTGATGCTGGTACACCTCTACGGCCGATGCACCTACAACGAGGAAATTGAAGCTCTATGTGAGGCACACCAACTGCTACTCATTGAGGACAACGCACAAGCCCACGGATGCCTGCATGGAGAGCAGCGTACCGGTTCATTGGGCCATGCAGCTTGCCACAGCTTCTATCCGGGCAAGAACCTCGGAGCCTTAGGCGATGGCGGGGCAGTAACCACCAATGATGACGACTTGGCACAAATGATTCGTACGCTTGCCAATTATGGTTTCTCACAGAAATATGTGGCACCTATGCAAGGACGAAACAGCCGCCTGGATGAGATACAGGCAGCTGTGCTTGATGTGAAACTGCACCATCTCGACACCGAGAACCAACGCCGCATTGACATCGCGCGTACATATTATACATATATACAGCAGAAAGACCTCCGACTGCCCACTTTTATGGATGAAGGCAACAACGTTTATCATATCTTCCCAGTCTTCACCCCACACCGTAACGCCCTGCAGCAATACCTCAGCGAGCAAGGCATTCAAACACTCATCCACTACCCCATTCCTCCTCATCAGCAGGCTTGCTACAGGGAGTACAACCAACTTTCACTCCCCGTCACAGAGCAACTGGCCCGTGAGGAACTCAGTCTTCCTCTCAATCCCACTATGACAGATGCTGAAGTGCAGTATGTGGTGGAAACACTCAATGCGAAGTTAGCCATCTGACGCTTCGCCATTCTCCCCAGCAACAGACCTTGATTATTTCGACGACGACAGAATCGTACGAAAAGGACAGTCATTTTACGCCTCGAAATCGGTGTGAGTCACACCGAGGGTGACGGTGTGAGTCAGACCGACCATACCGGTGTGAGTCACACCAAAAAAGTGGTGCAGGATGTGTACATATAGAACAATCGGGTAAACGAGAAAAGTGCTCACGAAAGAAGGACATTGGCCCTTCAAGAGAACACAAAAAAGCGAGGCTCCAGATGTAAATCTGAAGCCTCGCTTTAGTTGGGACACCCTAGTTCGAACCAGGAATAACAGGAGCAGAATCTGTTGTGTTGCCAATCACACTAACTTACCTTTTCCGTTTTTCCCTTTTCATCTGAAGGCGCGTTTGTCCGATGATATAGAACCTAGTAGTTATAAAAACACAAAAAACTTTCGTTTCATTTTTTATTATGCCCACTTAATCGTATCTTTGCAACTACATCTGTCATCAAGCGCTGCCAACTACACGGGAATAGCTGATGTACAGAGCACTACATATTAAAAGGCGTTACTGACGCTTTGTTTTTGGCTGTATCGAAACTACCACAATCGAACCGAGGACAAAAACATTGCAGAGTGACTGCCACGGGGTGTATCATATACTCTCCGTAGTGTGCAGAGAGGCTTACATGGCCTCAATGCACACTTTACGGGGTGTTTCCATACTCCAACCGTGGATGTTTCTCTGTCTGTTTTCCTCAAAGGCTGTGGTAGGCCCCGATCAGCAAACAGGCAGAAGTAAGCATCCACGTTTTTTATGCGTGGTTAGTATTCATCTAAAACAAAGTTGTATAAAAAGTAGAAGGAAATAAAGAGTCTTTGGCATCCTTGATTTAGCTGATTAACCAGAATTACGACCTCAGGAAACACATCAGTTGGACAAGTCTCAGGATGTTCTCGCTCAACAGGGCGTGGACAGAATGGTTGTTGTCTGATGTGGGCTGTCGTAAGCCTTGGTTAAACACATCTTCTTCCACGCCCCCTTTTCAAAACGAAGAGAGGGCTTTTTCATGTCAAAGAAAGTATATAAAATGGTTGACTTGTTTGCAGGTTGTGGTGGATTAAGTTTGGGATTGGAGCAAGCCGGCTTTACACCTTGGTTTGTAAATGAAATTGTTGAGCCATTTGCAAACACATATAAGGTTAATCACGGCTTGTCGGATGAGCATTACTATATAGGGAATATCGTAACGCTTAATGAAAATATCCATGAATACAAGGATATACTCTCTGACATAACTCTTGTATGTGGTGGGCCTCCTTGTCAAGGCTTTTCCATGGCAAACAGGCAGCGAATTCTCGATGACCCCCGCAACAATTTGTACAAGCAATACCTTATCTTTTTAAGCAATGTGCGCCCTCAGTTTTTCATCATGGAAAATGTGAAGGGTATGATGAAAAAGAAAGATGAAATTATCCAGAACTTCAAGGAATACCTTGGAGAAGAATACCTGTATGATTACGCCGTATTGAGGGCACAAGATTTTGGTGTTCCTCAGAATAGGGAACGCTTCATTATGATTGGTAATCGCATGGGGATTCCGCCAAAAGATATTTTCAGGGAAATCAATAAAAATAAGCGTGAAGCTTTTGTTTTGCGTGATGCTTTGTATGGTTTACCACATTTGGAAGCGAAGAAAGAAAAAGGGAAAATTGGAGTTGAAGACATAAGCTCCGGATTGACAGAAAGAGATTTCGATTATCCTCAAACGGATTTCTATCATTTCATAAACGGTGATAAGGTCATCAAAAAATTGTACAACCACAAGAACCGTTACAACAACGATAGGGATATTGAGATATTCAGAAGATTGCCACAAGGAGCAAATTCGCTTCATGATTCCATCGCTGACATTATGCCTTATAAACGGCGTAATAACATTTTCAAAGATAAATATTTCAAATTGGATGAAACACAAATTTGCAAGACAATAACTTCCCACATGAAGTTTGATTGCAATATGTATATACACCCATGGGAAGAAAGAGGTTTGAGTCCAAGAGAAGCTGCTCGTATACAAACATTTCCAGATGATTACATTCTCACTGGTGCTCAAAATATGTGGTATGCTCAAGTAGGGAATGCTGTTCCTGTAAAACTTGCCAAAGCAATTGGTGATGGCATAATCAAATTCTTATAATGACGCACTTAGAATTATTCTCAGGGATAGGCGGTTTCCGTAGGGCATTAGATCTTCTGACCAACGATGGCGTGATGGAATTTGAAAGTGTTGGTTATTCTGAAATTGACGCCAAGGCCTCCTTAACCTATACATCAAATTATAACACAGAAGGCGAAGTCGTATTAGGTGATATTGTAGCCTTTACCGCAAACCGTCAAAACATAGAGTATTTGCCAGACTTTGATCTTCTTACTGGAGGTTTCCCTTGTCAGACATTTAGCGTCATGGGGAAACAAGCTGGTTTTGAAGAGGACAGAGGACAACTTTTCTTTAGAATTGCAGACATTCTCGCAGTAAAACGCCCTGCTAATGTGTTATTGGAAAATGTCAAGAATCTTTATGTTCATGACAGAGGTAATACATTTGCAAGAATTGTCCAAGAACTAAACAACTTGGGATATAATGTTATTAGCAATATCTTTGATACACAAAACTACCATTTGCCTCAAAGAAGAAGAAGGGTGTTGATTTTTGCTACTACACACCCTCTGCCCGAAAATGCGAATGAATTATTTACTCCATCGAATGTACAAAATCTATTTGATGAACATTATCATAATTTAGCTGTTCCCCATTATGACACAGTACTAGATTTATTGGAGCATCAAGTGGAACAAAAATATTTTCTTTCTGAAAGAATAAAACCAACAATCCTTTCAGATGGTTCGGGTAGATTTATTTCTAGGTCAGACATTAACCAAATGATTGCAAGAACGTTGACGGCATCAATGCACAAGATGCACAGGGCTTGTCAAGACAATTATTATAGCCAAGACTTTATTGATACCAATGGAGCTGTTAATCCTGTTAGAAATATGACAAAAGAACAGCTTGCTCAGATACCTATCAGAAAGATAACTCCAGAGGAAGCTTTCATGTTGCAGGGATTCCCCCCAGAATTTGCCACAAATGCTAGAAATGCAGGTGTTTCTGATGGTGCTTTATACAAACAAGCAGGTAATGCTGTTAGTGTAAACACAATCTATGCTGTAGTTTATTTTTTAATTCATAACCATTTCTTATACTAAGATGATATTTGAAATTCACAGAGAAGGTAAAATTTCCTATAAAAGGTTATCTGGTGCCGACCTTAAAAGGAGTAAATCCCACCAAACACATATTGGATTGTCAAATGATAGTTTGACGTTCATGCCAGATGATAAAACAGAATATTCTGCGATGCTCATCTATAATGGTTATTGTGATATTCTGAACTGTGAAATAGCAAAGATTCACAGGGCTGATGGCAGATATGATGCACCTAAGATTTCAATGGGGAAGAAATCTGATAATGTTGTTAATAAGATACGTTCATTTGCGAATGAAGCAGTGGACGAGGATTTCTATCTGTTATGGTTCGGCTTAGATAGTTTAACTCCTGTATTTTGGCTTATCAAAGATGGTTCTGGTGATTATAATTTCCTAAACAAATTTTGTGATTTGGAAAATCTCAAAGACAGGAGCATAAAGATACTCAAACGTGATGATATAGTATTTTCTCATGTGTTAGCGTATGCTCAAAGTCGTATAGAAAACGCAACAATCAATTTACAAAAGGATTTGGAACTTTCTGTAGAATTAGAAAATGAAAATCCCAAATTCAAAGATGCAGATGTAAAGAAAGCGAGAAGCTACATTAATGAGTTAGGCAAGCAAGGGGAATCATTAATTGATGAATATTTGAGCAGACAAAAATCGGAAAGATTTGTATCTGAATATGAGTGGATGAATAAAAGTAATGAACAGGGTAAACCATTCGATTTTTATATCAAGTATTCTACAGGATTAGAACAATGGATTGATGTAAAGACCACAGAACATGAATTTGAACAAGCTGTAATAATAAGCAAGAACGAGATTAGATTTATAACTGAAAAGAAAGATCCCAATTATGCCATCTTTCGAGTGTATTCTAAACGAAAACTGCAAGCGAAATTAAGGAGATGTTCTGAATGTTTGAAGTACATGGAAAAACTTTTAAGGGACATGGATTATATGACAAAAAGTATGGCTGACTATCAAGCTTCACTTGTCAATTATAAAATAGCCTTTGTCCCTAGTTCGATTTCATTCCATAAAATCTCAGATGAAGAGATAATAACCTACAACAAAGGATTGGATCTAGATATGAGTGTGAGGAACGTTGATTATGTGGATAAAGCTTCTAAGGAAGAAGAATCTTCAATAGCTGCGGATTTATTTTCACTCGAAAAAAGAATTTAACAATAGATTCTATAAATAAGCCGCGTCAAGGCTCTAAAATCTGTGTAATCCACGTAATCTGTGTGACATTAAAAACTCCGCGCCAGCCAAGACGCGCAGAGGCCTATTTCTGGGCCTTGCCCAAAGATTTTTAATTATTTTGAAAGATTTCTTGCGAAGCAATAAACATTACAAAGAGCCGTGCCGAGGCTCCAAATAATCTGCTTACTGGGGCTTGGGAAGGGGCACACAGATAGCTCTGTGTGAAGACTTCGAGAGGGAGATATATGAACAACCAAAGCGAGGCTTCAGATGTGAAATCTGAAGCCTCGCTTTGGTTGGGATACCCGGGCTCGAACCAGGAATAACAGGACCAGAATCTGTTGTGTTGCCAATTACACCATATCCCAATTTTATTGCAGCAACTCTTTAAGGGCCCCCTCATTTCCGAATTGCGATGCAAAGGTAGTGCTTTTCGTGAAACCGACAAAGGGTTTCACGTTTTTTTTTCGTCAAAGGGTGATTTTTCTAAGTTCAGGACGAGAAAAAGCGAGGAAATCAGTACCTTTGTAGTCAGAAAACACTCAAAAAAGCATGAATAAACTAATCTTCATAAGTAACGATGATGGCTATGATGCAGGGGGGGTGCAACAGTTGGCGGAGATGATGCGCGAGCTGGGTGACGTGTTTGTTGTGGCGCCTGATGGCGGACGCAGCGGAGCGAGCATGAGCATCAGCAGCCATACGCCTGTAAGGAACACGCTCATCAAGCAGGAGTCTGAAACGGAAGGGCGTGGAAGCCTGACGGTATGGTCCTGCACAGGCACACCAAACGACTGCACAAAGATGGCATTCGAAATACTCTTGCCCCGACGCCCCGACTTGGTGCTGGGAGGCATCAATCATGGCGAGAACTGCGGCGTGAACGCTCATTATTCGGGCACCATGTCTATCGCCTTGGAAGGCTGTATCAAGCAAGTGCCCTCCATCGCCTTCTCTAGCGGCAGAATAGCAAAGGATGCCGACTTTAGCTACATGAAGGAATGGGTAATGAAGATTGCACGCACCACGCTGGAGGACGGTCTCCCGTTGGGTGTATGCCTCAATGTGAATGTGCCCAATGTGGAGAAGCCCCAAGGTGTAAGAATTTGCAAAATGGGGCTTGGCGACTGGCATGAAGAGTGGCAGGAACGCGACCACCCAAGAGGCGGAAAATACTATTGGATAGCAGGCTATTACGCACCCTACAATCCGGACGACGAGGAGACGGACTCTTGGGCATACCACCAAGGATATGTGGCCGTGACGCCTCTGCAGCTGGACATGACAGCTTATGACACAATGAAGAAGCTGGAATCGACGTATAACTGATTAGGCATCAGGCCGTACATGGCGGCGGCAAAAGCGCACATGATTGTGGCACATTTCAACTGATGCATCATATCACTATTAAAGATGAAGTATTATCTCATAGCAGGAGAGGCTTCGGGCGACTTGCACGCTTCGAACCTGATGGCGGCGCTGAAGGAGGAAGACTCCGAGGCAGAGTTCCGCTTTTATGGAGGCGACAAGATGGCGGCTGTAGGCGGCACGATGGTGAAGCACTACCGTGAACTGGCTTACATGGGATTCATTCCTGTGCTGCTGCATTTGCCCACCATTCTAAAAAACATGAAGCGCTGCAAGGCGGATATTGCGCAATGGAGGCCCGATGTGGTCATTCTGGTGGACTATCCTGGCTTCAATCTTGACATTGCCCAATATGTGCACGCCCAAGGTATCTGCAAGGTATTCTACTATATCAGTCCCAAGATTTGGGCCTGGAAAGAATACCGCATCAAGAACATCCGGCGCGATGTGGACGAGCTGTTCTCCATCCTGCCCTTTGAGGTACAATGGTTCAAGGAACGAAACTACAACATCCACTATGTGGGCAATCCCTGCGTGGATGCCGTGGAGGGATTCCGCAAGGCGCTTGCCGACAAGGGGGATCCGACGACGGCCAAGCAGCAGATTGCCATCGTGGCAGGCAGCCGCAAGCAGGAAATCAAGGACAACCTGCGCATGATGCTGCAAGCTGCCGCAACGTACAATGACTATAAGCTGGTCATTGCTGGCGCGCCCAACATCGATGCCGCCTACTACCAACGGTACATCCCCAAAGGAATAGAAGCAGAACTGCGATTCGGAGAGACTTACCAGATTGTGAGCGAGTCGGCTGCCGCCCTAGTCACATCGGGCACTGCCACTCTGGAGACCGCTATTCTGGGCACACCGCAAGTGGTATGCTACGCCACACCCGTAGGCAAGTTTATCTCATGGCTTAGAAAGAGAATCCTGAAAGTGAAATTCATCTCGCTGGTCAACCTTGTGGCTGACCGAGAAATTGTACAAGAATTGGTGGCTGACCGCATGACCCACGAAAACATGGTTAAGTATCTGGGCGATATATTACCCGGCAGAGCAGGACGTCAGCAAATGCTGGACGACTACGCCGAAATGAATCGTATCCTTGGCCCATGCGGCGCCAGCAAGCGAGCCGCCCAAGAAATGATACGGCTTTTACAACAATCACAACCTCAATAAAAAGACTATGGAATATAAGAAATCATACACCAAAGAGGAGCTTCTGGAACTCCGCCATTGGTTTGACACCCACACTTACGAGAAAGAACTGGACATGGGGCATGGTCTCTTCATCCCTGACGTGGACAAGACACTGGTCCCCATGTTTCTGACAGCAATGGACCAGTATGAGAACATCACGTTCTCGGGACAAATCAGACAGTTGTTCCGCATTCGCGAAGAGCTAATCAAGCAAAACAAAGTTACAGGAGAGAAGTAGCAGCAGAAACGCGGTTGGTCAGTTCCACATAGTCCTGAACAGAAAGCTGCTCGGGACGCTTCGTGAAGATGGGGTCAGCTAACATGGGATGATCTTTGCCCAGAATCTGCTTCATTCCGTTGCGCATCATCTTGCGTCGCATAGTGAACACCGTCTTCACGATGCGTCGGAACAAAGCCTCATCACATCCCAGAGCATCTTTCCCGTTGCGCGTAAGGCGGATAACTGCACTCTTCACTTTAGGAGGCGGATTGAACACATTCTCGTGGACTGTAAAGAGATATTCCACATCGTACCACGCCTGAATGAGCACACTCAACACCCCATATGCCTTGCTGCCCGGCTGGGCAGCCATACGCTCTGCGACCTCCTTCTGAATCATGCCCGTGCAACATGGAATGATGTCACGATTTTCCACCATCTTAAAGAAGATTTGAGACGAGATGTTGTAGGGATAATTACCGGTCAAGACAAAAGGAGCACCATCAAACACCTCATGGAGCTCCATCTGCAAGAAGTCACCTTCAATAACGTTGTCGCCCAACTGGGGAAAATGCTCGTGAAGGTAGGGAACGGACTCAAAGTCAATTTCCACCACCTTGAATGGACGGTTCTTACGAAGAATAAATTGTGTGAGCACGCCCATTCCTGGACCTACTTCCAAAACAGGGATGCCGGGGCAAACATCAACCGTGTCGGCGATGCGTTGCGCCACACCAAGGTCGGTTAAGAAATGCTGACCGAGAAATTTCTTTGGTTTTACGCTTTTCACGAAAAAAAATCGTAATGTTGGAGGATGAATGATGAATTTATTGTAACTTTGTGGTTGCAAAGGTACGACATTTCTCGATGAACAACAAAAAAACACTTAAAAAGGCACTCAATATCATCGTCCCCTTCTTGTTGGGCGGTGGCATTTTGTGGTGGATGTACCGAGATACCAACTTTCAAGACATGGAGGAAGTGGTGCTGCACCAGATGAACTGGGGGTGGATGTTGTTCTCATTAGTGTTTGGCGTAACCGCGCAGATGTTTCGGGGCATCCGGTGGAAACAGACTTTGGCGCCACTGGGCGAGCACCCACACATGGCAGATTGTATCCATGCCATATTCATCTCCTACGCTTCCAGCTTGATTATCCCACGCAGCGGAGAACTGAGCCGGTGCGGAATCTTGGCTAAATACGACAAAACGCCCTTCTTGAAAGCCCTTGGCACTGTGGTGACAGAACGTATCATCGACTCATTGCTGCTGCTCTCTATCACAGTTGCCGTGATCATGGCGCAACTGGCGGTCTTCAACTCGTTCTTCAACAATACTGGAACGAACTTGAATGACATTCTGGAAGGCTTTACCACAACTGGATATTTAGTCACAGCATTGTGCCTTCTCATCACTGTGGGCTTTATGTGGCTGGCCATGAAACGCTTCACTTTCATGCAAAAAGTTCGCACGATGCTCTCCAACATCAAGGAAGGAGTACTGTCGCTCAAAGGAGTGGAGAACAAGAGTTTGTTCGTGTTCTACACTGTAGCCATTTGGGCCAGCTACTTCCTGCATTACTGGATTACATTCCGCTGCTTCTCTTTCATGGAAGGTTTGGGGTTCACCGCAGCGATAGTAAGCTTCATCGTAGGCAGCATCTCGGTGATTGTCCCTACCCCAAACGGGGCCGGACCTTGGCATTTTGCCGTTAAGACCATTTTAATTTTATACGGACTGACAGACACAGAGGCAGTCACCTTCGTGCTCATTGTGCATACGATACAGACGGCACTAGTGCCTGTACTCGGCATCTTCTCACTCATCGTTTTGGGTATGCGTTCCGCTGTCAGTTCCAAGGCTATAACAAACTAATTATCACAAAAAACAGAACATCATGAATCCTATCGAAGATTTAGCTCCCAAAGGGGTGTGGAAGAATTTCTATGCGTTGACTCAGATTCCACGCCCATCAGGACATACAGAGAAAGTAGCCGCATTCCTGGTTGACTTTGCCCAAAAGAATGGCGCAGAGGCATATATTGATGAAGCCGGCAACGTGGTGATGAAGAAGGGTGCTACACCTGGATATGAGGACAGAGAGACGACCGTGCTGCAAGCGCACATGGACATGGTGCCACAGAAGACTAAGGACAGTACCCACAACTTCGAAACAGACCCTCTGGATGTATACATTGACGGAGATTGGGTGAAGGCACACAACACGACCCTTGGTGCAGACGACGGCATGGGCGTAGCGGCTGCAATGGCCATTATCGAAGACGATAACGTGGCGCACGGACCTCTTGAGGTGCTGATTACCCGCGATGAAGAAACAGGCTTGTACGGAGCTTTCGGTTTGAAAGCAGGTGAACTAGATGCCAAATATCTCCTCAACCTTGACTCAGAAGAGGAAGGCGAAATAACCATCGGCTGTGCAGGTGGCATGGACATTCTTTGCCAGATGGAGTATCAGGAATTGAATGTGGAACCAGCAAATATGCTGTGCTACGAAATTGTCATCAAAGGATTACTCGGAGGCCATTCTGGCATTGAAATCAACAAAGGCAGAGCAAACGCCAACAAACTGATGGCACGCATTCTGTTTGCCGTTGTCAATACAAAAGCTGCATGGCTATGCAGCTGGCACGGAGGAAACATGCGCAACGCTATTCCACGCGAGTGTGAAGCAAAAGTGCTCGTACCACAAGCCGAGAAGGAGAATTTCCTTGCACTTATTGAGAAATGCAAGAACACTTTCATTGAAGAGTTCAAGGACATCGAGACGAAAGGCATTCAACTGACAGCCACAACAGTGGAAAGCATCCCAACTAAGGCCGTTCCACAAGAAGTGCAGGAGAATCTCATCAATGCTATCTTGGCTGCACACGATGGTGTGCTGCGCTATACTCCATCCATGCCAGAATTGGTGGAGACCTCATGCAACCTTGCCATCATCAACATTGCAGACGGAAAGGCAGAAGTCATCACATTGGCACGCTCATCGCAGGACAGCATGAAGCAGTATCTCTGCAACCAATATATCGCCTGCTTCTCAATGGCCGGCATGGAAGTGAAGCTGGAAGGCGGTTACAGTGGTTGGCAGCCTAACCCTAAGAGCCCACTTGTGGAGATGATGGCCAACATCTATGAGAAGATGTACGGCACACGCCCTATTGTTGGTGCATGCCATGCAGGGTTGGAGTGCGGAATCATTGGCGTCAATTATCCAGAAATGGATATGGCCAGCTATGGTCCAACACTCGTGAGCCCTCACACACCCAACGAGGCGTGCCTCATCCCTTCGGTGGAGAGATTCTACAACTTCACGCTCGAAATTCTGAAGAATATTCCTAAAAAGTAATAATACCTAAGCCTATGGCACTCAACAAGAACAAAGACCTGAAGATGTTTTACAGCATCAGCGAGGTCGCCAAATTATTCAATGTATCGGAAACGCTTCTCCGCTTCTGGGAGAAGGAATTTCCAACCATCAAGCCTGAAAAGGCAGGTCGTGGCATACGCCAATACACAAAGGCAGACATTGAACAGGTTAGGATAGTCTATCACCTTGTGAAAGAACGTGGCATGACCCTACAAGGAGCACGTGACATGATTAAACGTGACAAGGGAGGCAACGTCAACCGCAACGTGGAAGTAATTGACAAACTCAAGGCAATTCGTTCTGAACTTCAAGCCATTGGCAAAGATTTAGGAGGTTTGGTGTAAATTGGCACCAACCAACAAGAAAAGGGGCTGTGTCTATTCGACACAGCCCCTTACTATATGAGCAGAAGCGCGGTCTTTCCCAACTGGTGGACATGAATTCCGTCATTAAAGAGAGAAGGAAGAACGGGGCACCTGTATAACCACGTGTGAGCGTACACTAAAAGCGTGATGTTTTTCGTTCTTATAAGAAACGAGATATCACAATGAATCCACAATACGAAATACTTGCCAAATGTTTGTTGCCAACACATATGTTGGAATGGTTTGAACTGACCAATGTTGAGGTGAAGCCCAAGGAAAAGACAGCCACACAAGATACGGAGTCAGATGAGAGTCCTGTGAACGTTATCCATCTGTATCTTGACGAGAATGAGTTAAGACCTGACAATCGTGAAGATTTGCACCCTAACGGCTTTACGCCAGCCAAGACCTTCCATGACTTTCCTATACGCGGTCAGGAGGTGCTGCTGCATGTGCGCCGCCGTCGCTGGCTTGACTCCGACAATCACAATGTCATGTCAGAGTTTGATTTTATCCAGGAGTCGACCCGCTGTTCGAAGGAACTGGCGGATTTTTTTAAAGAAGCGTTTGGAGACGCTCCCTATAACGGCCCGTTCGTTTGAGAAAGACTATCACATCAACGGTGATAACTTCGAGCGCTCATACAAGGAGACAATCAGTGGTTTCAAGATCCGGGAAGACGCAGGCCATGCAGAGGACTGGGTGATAATCCCGAAGAATATGGGCACTCATCTGAGCATAGATGAGACATGTCTGTCCACAGGTGAGGTCTATGCCATCCTGTCCAACAAGGAGGCTCACGGACGAAAGGGATGTCTCGTAGCCATTGTGAAGGGAACCAAGGCAAAGGAGGTTACAAGCGTCCTGAAGAAGATGCCGGAAGTAGTACGCCTGCAGGTTGAAGAGGTGACGCTTGACTTCTCCGACAGCATGCACCAGATTGTCAGTGCCTGCTTCCCCAAGGCGATGATTACCCTTGACCGTTTCCATCACCAGCACTTCTGTCTGGAGGCATTACAGGAAATACGCATTGGGCATCGCCGTGAGGTAATGACGGAGGTCGCTAATGCCAGAGATGACTTCAGGGCTATGATAAAAGACCTGATCAAGAGCGGAAAGCCGCTTGTAGATACAGAAGGCAAGCCAATCCGTAGCAATGCCGCATACCATCCTGAGAGGCTGAAGAACAACGAGACAAAGGCAGAGCTGCTCATGCGCAGTAAATACCTGCTGATGGTGTCACCTGAGAAGTGGACTCCAAGCCAAAGGGAGCGTGCGGAGATACTCTTTGAGCTGTATCCTGATATAGAGATGGCGTACAGCCTGACACACTCTCTGAGGATGATCTTTGCCCAGAAAGTGCGACAAGGAAGCCGGACGTAAGAGCATCAAGAAGTGGTACGCCAAAGTAGGCGAGTTTGATAATAAAGCCTTCAACGACATTGCCGCAGCCATGTACGACAGGGAGGACGAAATACTCAACTATTTTGTGAACAGGTCAACCAATGCTTCTGCAGAATCGCTGAATGCTAAGATTAAGGACTTCAGGGCTCAGTTAAGAGGTGTTATTGACAAGAAATTCTTCATCTTCAGACTGGTCAAACTGGTCAAAATTTTCGGTTAATCCACGCGGTTATGCAGGTGAACCAATAAAATTCCACTCCAATACACAAGAATCCTTATAAAGGAAGATTTAGAACCCAACATCCTCACCAGCATGGAGTGCTCCACAAATTCTTTGCCAATGAGTCCTAAACACTAGGGGCAATATCAACTACACTATTACTAAGGAAGCATTTGCTTATGCCGAATTCAATAGCAACGCTAACAAAAATTCATCTTTCAAAAGCATCAGCAATTTATCAAAGATAATCATGAGCACCATTCTTTAAATATTCCCCAAAGTAATCGCTCTTTATATCAAAGAAGAAGCGTCAAACCACAAACCATTAGACAACGTTCTTATTCAAAACTGAAATTTGATAATGCTATACTCTCGAAGCTTCTTTCAAATCAGCAATCTTGCGCAAACTGGTCAACACCTCATCCACCTCCTTTGTACTATGCACATACATCTGAATATTGCATTCAAAGATTCCTTTATCACACTCAATTTCCACTTTACGAATGTTGATGCCATGCAACACCGAGATAACCTGCGTCATTTCGTGCAAGAGTCCCAACTTGTCAAAACCCTTTATATGCATGGAAACAGGGAAGAGCGTGGTGCCAGCCATCTGCCACTGGGCTGCTAAAACTCTATTGCCATGATTGGCTTTCAGCTTTTCTGCGATAGAACATTGCAGTTTATGAACAATCACATGCTTGTCATCGTCTATATACCCCATCACGGTATCGCCTGGAATTGGCTTGCAACAATCGCACAAAGTGTATTGGTTCTGGATGCTGTCCTCTGTTAGGATAATGGCTTTCCTCTTATCAAAGTTTGAACTTATCTTCACCTTACCAATAGGACCTTGCTTAACTGTCTTTTTACCGAAGGAAAAGATTCGCTTCCACCCCACTACTTCTTCTTTCTCCTTGATTGCATCAAGCTCAGCACGCCCCAATTGTACCTTCCCTTCAGCCAAAGCAACATAGAGCGCTTCAGGCTTGGCATAGTCGTGCAAGTTGCAAATCTTGTCGACGACCAAAGAATCTTTAACAACATCATTCTGAGCAAGGAACTCGTCCAACATTTGTTCGCCTTTCTTACGCGATTCGCGCTCTTCCTTACGCAAAATGGAGAGTATCTTGGTAGTAGCCTTAGCCGTAGTGGCAATGTTCAACCATTCACGAGTTGGATGAACAGATTTTGATGTCAAAATTTCAACCTGATCACCACTATTCAAAACATAACTGATAGGCTCTAGCTTGTGGTTCACTTTTGCACCAATGCAATGACTTCCCACAAAAGTATGAATACTGAAAGCGAAATCGAGCGTGGTGCTGCCTGCGGGCATCGTACGAATTTCTCCTTTAGGCGTAAACACAAATATTTCTGAAGCAAAGAGGTTCAGCTTAATTGTATCAAGAAAGTCCATCGCATCAGGCTGTGGGTCATCAAGAATCTCCTTGATTGTAGCTAACCATTTATCCAACTCCATTTCCGAAGCGGTTTCTGTCTTATCGCCATCCTTGTATTTCCAATGGGCCGCAAAACCCTTCTCTGCAATATCGTCCATACGGCGAGAACGAATCTGGACTTCAATCCACTCTCCTTGCTTTGACATGAGCGTGACGTGCAATGCCTGATAGCCATTAGCCTTAGGATGGCTCACCCAATCACGAGTTCGATCAGGATGAGAAGTGTATATCTTACACAACTTGACATAGATATCAAAACAATCGTTCAGTTCTGTATCCACGTCTTCTGGATCAAATATAATTCGAACCGCTAGGATATCATAGATTTCCTCGAAGGGTATGTGCTTCGTCTGCATCTTCCGCCAAATGGAATAGGGAGATTTCACACGCTGCTTGATATCATAGTTCAGGCCTAAGCCGTCCAATTGAGCACGAATAGGAGCAGCAAACTCATCGAATACAGTGTCACGCTCCGCTTTAGTGGCCTCAAGCTTATGCTCTATCTCTTGGTATTCATCAGGATGCTCAAAACGGAAACTGAGGTCTTCCAACTCGGTCTTAATAGAATTGAGTCCCAGGCGATTGGCCAGAGGGGCATAGATATACAACGTCTCACCGGCAATCTTATACTGCTTGTTGACTGCTTGACTGCCCAATGTGCGCATATTATGCAAACGGTCTGCAATCTTAATGAGTATAACACGGATATCATCACTCATCGTCAACAGCAACTTCTTGAAGTTCTCTGCTTGAGCTGAAGCATGGTCTCCAAATATTCCTCCAGAGATTTTAGTCAACCCATCAACTATCTGCGCAATTTTAGGGCCGAACATGTTCTCAATATCCTCAACAGTATAGTCGGTATCTTCAACGACATCGTGAAGAAGCGCAGAACAAATGGACGTAGAGCCTAGTCCAATCTCACAACACACGATCTTGGCCACGGCGATTGGATGCATGATGTAAGGTTCACCAGACAACCGCCGAACTCCCTTATGAGCATGCTTTGCAAAATTAAAAGCCTTTGTGATGATATCAACTTTCTTCCGATGTTTGCTGGCCAGATATGCATCAATCAGGCTTTGAAACTCATCATTAACCATTTTGTCTTCGAGTTCCATATCTGCCATTGTTGTTTCCATAGAGCTGTATGATTTAATGATTACAGATTCCTTCTTTTCCTATCACCATACACTACTTTACACGAAGTTTTTGACCCTCACGAATCATATCACCATGTATATTATTCATTTTTCGCAATTTGTCTACAGTTGTCCCATTTTTCTTGGCAATAGAAGAGAGCGTTTCACCCCGCCTTACAGAGACATTCTTTGAGGCCTGCGAGCGAGTATTACGAGCACGTCGGCTGTTACGTGACGTAGCACGATTTGAAGATTGCACTTCCACTTGAGCATCTTCTACATTATCAACAACCGCACGACGTACACCTGCAGCCAATGAACCGGCAGCCGCATTAGGAGCATATATACTATCCTCTTTCAAAATGAAGTCTTCAACTGCACTCGCTGGCAGACGAAGCACATAATCTGCAGGGACGATATCACGGCGGTATTGCGGATTGATGGCACGCAATTCATCGATAGTCACATTGCAACACGCTGCTATTTGAGCAAACGTCACTTCACGTTGCACAATAATTGTGTCTGACTCTAATGGCAACGTCGTCTCGCGTGGTACAATACCATGTTCACAATAATAATTCATAATGTATGTAGCGGCAATGAAAGCCGGCACATATCCCCGTGTTTCACGGGGCAAGCGATTGTACACCGACCAAAAATCAGCACTCTCTTGACTACCTGAGCGAAGAATTGCCTTTTGGACGTTCCCTTCACCACAATTGTATGCAGCTATAGCCAATCCCCAATCACCAAACATATCATACAAATCGCGCAAATAGTGGGCTGCCGCATCGCTAGACTTAACAGGATCGCGACGTTCATCAACCAAGGTGTTAACCTCCAGCCCATAGCGTTTGCCTGTTGTCAGCATAAACTGCCAAAGTCCCGCAGCCCCCACTCTTGAAGTGGCAGAAGGGCGAAGCCCCGATTCAATCACAGGCAAATACTTTAGCTCCAATGGCAAATCATAGCGTTCCAAAGCTTCTTCAAATATTGGATTGTAAAAATTAGACGATGCCAACATGACAGCCACAGAGCCTTTCATACGCGCACTGTACGTATCAATATACTTCTTTGTCACATCATTAAGCGGCATTTCTATTGTTGTGGGAATACGCGACAAGCGATTGATCAAAACAGAGTCGTCATACGACAATGTACGGGAAACACCAGTCCCTTCTGACAAATTATTCAGGTTCGTATAGTCTTTCATCAGCTCTTCCTCACTCACGAACAGACCTTCAGGCATATCATCAGTTCGCTCCACAAACACGCTATCAGCAACAACAGAAGTATCCACTTGTGCCCATGCGCAAGAAACAGACAATACAGAAAAACAGGAAACTATCAACTTCTTGTTCATATACTCACTTCTTTATTTATCTATTTAAAAATTCAAACTACATTGCAAGCCGTATGAACTTCCATTCATTCCGGGCGAACGAAAAGCAGGCAAACGATCATGGATTACAGCAGGACGCACTTTCATGGACAAATCCTTGCTGATATCAAAACTTGACAACTCTGCATCCACGTAAGCATCGATGATAGACAACGCATACACACCTATCATACAGAACATGCTCAAATCTCTGTATCTGCGGTAATAGTTCTTTTTGCGCCGGAAGAGTTCTTGCAAACGGTTTTTATTCGTCTGGACGTCATACTTTGCAGGAATAAAATTCTCATAGCTCTTCGTGTTCTCGTCGCTATCCATAATGTCTATGTATGCTTGAGAGTAGTCTCTATACATCGTATTGTTCCAGTTCAAAGCATAAATACAACCCAAGAAACCTCCATACACAAGAGGAAGTTTCCAATATTTACGATTGTAAATCTGTCCGCCTCCAGGAAAAATAATAGCAAACCACATAGCCTTTTTAGGCTCTGGAACAAAACGCTCCTGCAACTTCTTTCCTAAAATATTTGCTATAGAATCTTCCGTGAAAGAAATACGCCTCACCAGAGTATCTGCAGGAATAAGCATAGGCTTCACATCTTCAGCTGTAACATAGATATCTTCGCCTACTGGCTTGTCAACAGCAGAAATGCTATCTGCGGCAACAGACCTCAAACTGTCGTCCAGAGATTCTTGAGCAGACAAACCTCCACAAAAGGAGAACGCCCACATAAACAAACACATTATACAATATATGTGACGACTCACCCACATAAATGCTTTATTGGAAAAGAGACAGAATTCTGCGCAAATCGTCTGTACTCTTGTAGGAGAAAGAAACCTTTCCTCCCCCTTGAGATGTACAAGAAATCTTAACATCAATACCCAAACAAGAAGATAACTGAGCACGAATAGCCTCAAGTTCTTCCGTCATCGGAGCACGCCCGATTCGAGATGGCACTGACGGAACATGCTTTTTGTCATCTCCCTCATTCATCTCCTTAATCAACTCTTCAACTTGGCGCACAGAATAACCCTTGTTCTGAATCTCATTAAAAACCTTTATCTGAGCTTTCGGATCATCCAAAGCCAATAAAGAACGCGCATGCCCCGTATCAATCTGATGATTCTGAATTGCCACTTGCACTGGAGCAGGCAACTTCAATAAACGCAGATAATTTGCAATCGTAGCGCGCTTCTTCCCCACACGCTCACTCAATTTCTCCTGAGTCAAGCCATATGCATCAATCAAGTGCTGATAGGCCAAGGCAATTTCGATAGAATTAAGGTCCTGGCGCTGAATGTTCTCTATCAACGCCATTTCCATCACGTTTTCATCACTTGCCGTACGAATATAGGCCGGTATGGAAACAAGACCAGCTCGTTGAGATGCACGCCAACGACGTTCTCCGGCAATGATCTGATAACGCCCGTTATCCAATTCGCGCAAAGTAATCGGCTGAATAATACCTATTTCAGAAATAGAATCTGCCAATTCCTGCAAGGCCTCCTCATCAAATTCATGACGAGGCTGATTAGGATTCCGTTCTATCAAGTTAACATCTATCTCATTGATTGTAGAAGAACCCTCTGTACGCACATCTTCTGTGGAAATAAGCGCATTCAGTCCTCGGCCGAGGGGGGAACCAAACTTCTTTCTAACAGCCATATATTCTTTTCAATTGAAAAACGTTACACATTCATTTGCCTTCACGCGCCATAATCTCCTTAGCCAAAGAAATATAATTCTTGGCGCCATTAGACATCGCATCATACAATATACATGGAATACCATGACTCGGAGCTTCCGACAACTTCACATTACGTTGAATCACCGTCTTAAACACCAATTCTTGAAAGTGTCGTTTCACTTCTTCATAAATCTGATTCGCTAAACGAAGACGAGAATCAAACATTGTCAACAAGAATCCTTCTATTTCCAAATGGGGGTTCAGCTTTGATTTGATAATCTTAATCGTGTTGAGAAGTTTGCTGATGCCTTCCAGCGCAAAATACTCACACTGCACAGGAATAATGATAGAATCAGCTGCCGTCAACGAATTGACCGTGATGATGCCCAAAGAAGGAGAACAGTCTATAAAAATATAGTCGTACTCAGCCCGTAATGGTGACAATATCTTCTTCAAGACCATTTCCCGCTTATCGATATTCAGCATTTCGATTTCAGCACCAACTAAATCAATGTGGCTCGGAATGACATCCAAACCATCTATATCAGTTGAATATATTGCCTCATGAGGATCTACCGCACTAGTAATACAGTCATAGATAGAGGTATCCACCTGCTGAATGTCGACCCCCAAGCCAGAAGATGCATTTGCCTGAGGATCAGCATCAACCACTAGAACTTTTTTATCGAAAGCAGCAATACTTGCCGCAAGATTAATGGCAGTAGTAGTCTTACCAACGCCACCCTTCTGATTGGCCAGTGCAATAATCTTTCCCATAACGAACTACAATTTATACATTATTACAATAAGGCTACGAGGATAGATACAAATTATTATCATTCCTCCGCACCCTATTGTCCATCATTCAATTCTAAATGCAAAGATACGACTTTTATGTGGAACAGAAGAAAAAAATCACGTGGAACATTATCAGCTTTTCACTTTTTTTGTCTTCACCTCATACCCACCATCCACCTTATTTCACATCTACAATCCAACTTATCCCGCACCCACCATCGTAAATGCTATTACCCTTGTATCACAATTACAACTACAGGTGCGCTACTCCAGACTTTTACACGTGGCTTACTCTATCACTACATGATGGCTTACCCTATCACGACATGACGGCTTGCCCAGTCACGGTATGGAGGCTTGCTCGGCCCTTACGATATGGCTTATCAGATCACGTCATGATGTATTGCCGTATAGCTACACAATATGCTGCCGCATCACACATCTTCGTATAACCAGTAATTGACGGGAACTCATCTCTCGGCCATCCATCAATTATTCACACTCAGCACTAACCCACTTTCAACAGACCAAACCATCAAGGCACAGCCATCTTGTCATATCAAATGAGGGAGGGGAAACGGTCTACACAAGTGTTATTCCCCAACAATAAGAAGATCCTTTTATATTCTGAAATCTTAATTGCCCAATCAACAACCTTTTTAATCATCTGGACATGACACATTAAGTACATTTTAAGGCGATAGCCTTATTCAAAGACAGGGCACCCTACCTATGAAACAAAAAAAAGAGGAGAAAGATTGATTCTTTCTCCTCTTTGTGGGCGCTGACGGATTCGAACCGCCGACCCTCTGCTTGTAAGGCAGACGCTCTGAACCAGCTGAGCTAAGCGCCCTTGTTGGTCGGGATGACACGACTCGAACGTGCGACCCCTTGGTCCCAAACCAAGTATACTACCAACTGTACTACATCCCGATTTTTTATGGTTTCAAAGTCTCTCCCCTGAAAAGCACTGCAAAGGTACGACTTTTCTTTATTTCCACCAAACAAATGAGCGTTTTTTTATCAACAAAAGAAAAAAAAAGATGAAGGGGCGGTCTCATTTCGATGAGGCCACCCCTTCAAAAGTCTATTAAACGTCTGTTTACTTCAGAGTGATGATTGCACGACGGTTAAGGTTGAATGGAGCAACATCATTTACACCACCAAGACCCTTAACTTCGATCTTCGCACGATCTACGCCGAGGTTAACGAGCTCATCAGCAACAGCCTGAGCACGAGCCTCAGAAAGTTTCTGGTTGTAAGCAGAAGAACCTGTCTTGCTATCAGCAGCACCAGTTACAACTACAGTTGCGCCTGTATTCTTTGCAGCAGTAGCAACAGCCTCAAGGTTGATGAGATCCTTCTTAGAGTTCATCTTTGAAGAGTTGATGTTGAAGAATACAGAAGTAGCAGCAGAAGCTACGTTGCTAGCAACTGGGCACTTGTGGTTAGCCCACTTAGCGAGCTCAGCACGAAGACGTGCATTCTCGTCCTGCTCAGACTTCAACTGAGAACGGAGAGCAGCGAGCTTAGAGCAAGCCTCTGCAGAAAGAGCCTCATAGTCCTCAAGAGATACAGCCTTAGACCAGCCAGTCTTGCCAAGGTTGAAAGTAACACCGAGGTCTACACTTGCAAGGTTGTCAGCCTGGAATGCTGCGTTTTCCTTGTCATAATATGGCATGTAGTCTTGACCAGTGAAAGCATAAGTTACATCCAGATAAACACCTACACGCTTAGAAACCTTCCATGCAGATTCGAAGCCAAGGCCAAGAACTGGAGAATAAGTATCTCTTGCGAAATTACGGAGAACACCCATACGTGGGAAAGCAATCAAGTTCCAAACACGAGACTCATTGAAACCACAAACAAGGTTGCTGAGGTTGAACTCTGTGTCGAAGTAAACAGCAGCGAAACCACCCTTACATCCGTTAGGAGTTTCCCACACGTGATCTGCATTGCGGAAAGCGTGATGGAAAGCACCGTTCTCCCAGTTGAGTTTCAGACGAGTACCAATGCCTGGAGTAAACCACTTGCCTACTGCAAGATCTAAGCCATAAGAACGACCATCGTGCCAGTCCTTTTTCAAGAGGCTACCGTAGCCATACACACTTGATACGTTCATGTCAACGCCAGCCTGAACAAACCAGTTTGACCAGAAAGAATTTGTGGCCACGCTGTACTTGCTAGTTGTTGGTGTTGCAAATTCGTCGCACTGTGCATTAGCAGCAACAGTACCGAGGCCTACAAAGGCCAACGCCATCATTAACTTTTTCATAAATACTTTATTTAATAAAAAAACAATAATTAGTTTCTAAACTTATAACCTTTACCACCTTCTTCAGATGATACACTCTAAGTATCTGTATTTATCATTAGTGCTTTCACATAACAACATAATACACTACTCTCGGGTGCAAAGTTACAGATTTCGATGATTACTTCATTAAAAAAACAAAAAAAAATACAAAAAACCCCTTAACAAGCGTACGAATTAGCCATCATAGATGTATTTTTGACCAATTTACACGACATCATTGAACAATTTATCTTCAAATATTGTATACACTAATTTGCCATCAGGTGTGCGCGCCGGCGCCTTGGATGCAAACAAATCCTGCAATAAGCGCTCCATCTCTACCCCTGACAAGACTTGCCCATACACAATTGCTGCATTTTCCGCCATAGATAATGCTAAAGCTTCTTGAGCATCTTTCTTGATGGTATTCGTCTTTTCCTTGGCCGCTTCAACCATGTCATGCAACAACCCATCAATGTCCACACCTTCAACACCAGAAGGAATCCCGTTGATAGAATACGCTCCTCCACCTAGATTAGATAAATCAAAGCCCAAACTGCAAATATCATCGAGCAACTCTTCGACTATGGTCACCTCAGCCTTGTCAAATTGAACCACATTAGGAAATAGCTCCTTCTGTGACGGGCGGTTCCCAGTATTGATACACTGCATATTTTGATCAAACAGCACTCGAACATGTGCCCTGTGCTGATTAACAACCATAATTCCCTCGCCACAAGGAAAAACGATGTACCGGCCCTTATATTGAAACTTAGGCACAGATGCATCAATATTAAAAGAGGAAGCCCCATGTTCTACCACACCATCATTCCATATAGACCCCTGCAGAATACGCTCTTCAGGAATAATCTCTGATTGCCCCCCTGCAGTGTCCATATTCAATGATGATGCGACATACCCCTCTCCCTCTATCATTTCCAAACCCACATTCGCTTCCCCTGATTTATCATACAAGCTTTCCCATCCGACAGGAACGGAAGACGCATCTCGCTCACTCTCTTTGAACGGGTTATAAGTTAGAGCCGAAAGTTTAGGCTGGCGCGGCACAGTCGTATCTATTCCCATCACAGGAATCTCAGGACGCCCTTCCACATCAAAGTCTATCATGGGGACATTACAAAAACGTCCTATCGTCTCTTTCACCGCAGCAGAAAGAACTTGCCAAATAGGCTGCTCGTTATCAAACTTAATTTCAGTCTTAGTCGGATGGACATTTACATCCACCGCCGACGGATCCACTGAGAAATATAGAAAATATGAAACATGTTCCCCTACTGGTATCAAGCTCTCATAAGCTTTCATTACCGCACTATGGAAATATGGATGCCGCATATATCGCCCATTGACAAAGAAATACTGATGCATTCCTTTCTTCTTGGAGGATTCTGGCTTCCCAACATATCCAGAAATACGCACTAAAGATGTTTCCACTTCTACAGGCAACAATTCCGAATTAATTTTCTTTCCAAATACATCTACAATTCGCTGCCGGACGGAGGCCTGTGGCAAATGATACATTTCCACACCATTATTATATAATGAGAAGGAAACATCCGGATGTACTAATACAATCCTCTGAAACTCTGCTACGACATTGGTCAGTTCCGTTTGATTTGACTTCAAGAATCGACGTCTTGCAGGCACATTATAGAACAAATTCTGTACAGAGAAATTACTACCTGCAGGACACATAACGGGTTCCTGCTTATCAATTTTAGAGCCGGAAAGCTGAAGCATTGTTCCTAATTCATCTTCCGCTCTCCGAGTTTTCAGTTCAATTTGTGCAACCGCTGCAATACTTGCCAACGCTTCACCACGAAAGCCCATCGTTGTCAAATTAAACAAATCCGAAGCTTCATGGATTTTCGATGTAGCATGACGTTCGAAAGACAATCGTGCATCCGTTTCCGACATCCCTTTACCATCATCTATCACCTGCACGTTCGTCTTGCCACCATCAACAACCAGCACCTTGATGGTTTGCGCATCTGCATCAATCGAATTCTCCATCATCTCCTTCACGATGGAAGAAGGACGTTGCACCACCTCTCCTGCTGCTATTTGGTTGGCAACAGCATCTGGCAAAAGATGTATAATATCATTCACTGCCATATCTCCCTACACATTAAAAGCCAAGACGTCCTGTCACCAAATAGCGCATCAATAGCAGCAACAGAATGATTGCTGTAATCAGAACACCATATGATACCGGCTTCCGTCCACTTTCTTTTCTGCGCTTCACGTGCTTAGTAGCCTGCACAAATTTACCACGTATATCTTCTGCCACAAACTTCTTCGGAGGAAGTAAGCCCAATTCACGTTTAGCACGCTCATCTATTTCTTTCAATTTTTCCTTTCGAGGGTCATAATAGATGTAATTGTGGTGAAAGCCTCTAGGCTTTCTAACTGAAAACATGCCCATAGCAACAGCCTTTCTTAAAGATTACACGTTGTTCCTCACATATATACCATATACGTTCCTACAAATTCTCCAATTTTTGCTTGGGTACCACACGTTTAACCGTTTTCTTCAGCACCTGCTCCTTCTTTTTGGATCTCCACTCAAAAATATCATCTTTGTCCTGTGGACGTATATAATCAAACCAGGCAAATCCTGCCAAATAACGCTTGTCTTCGGGAATCCCGACAGGTGGATACATCACACCAGACGCTGTAGAGGTCCATATTTTATCCACCTTCTTATTACGCATATAAAGATTCAGTTCTGGCGTCTCGGTATAATTCATTCCAATACGACTGCCATCGCTTTCCTCCATGAAATAAGTCACATATACATTTCCCTTCGCATTATTGTGTTCTATTTCCCCATTGACGAAATAGCAAAACATTTCTTTTGAAGAGACTTGATTGTACGACACGGAATCCAACTGTTCGATTGTCATGGCCTGATTGATAATATGTATCCAATCAATGGTACTGTCGTTGTTATACACCCTGATTTCCTCGCCAAACACTTGCTGCCCCTCATTCCACAAAATAGGTTGTCCATACAGATAAGTGCACAAATCACGCTCGTGAGAAACTAACGAATCACACACTCCTTGAATATCTCTGCGGAACATTCTCACTTTATTGTAGGCAAACAAATCGCGATAAACCGAGTCTGTCTTTTGGTTGTATGTAATCATTTTCAATGTATCGCCATGAACAAATAGCGTATCCGGACCGGAGAACTCGTAACAGACTGCACTATCCGTTGCCAATGCCAGCCCCGTTTTATCTTCATAGCGGCAATAGTTTCCTGTCAGCATACACCGGTTTTCCACATCAAGCAGCACCACATTGCCAAAAGCCTCACTAACGCCAGTATTCTCATCACAATACAAGCTGTCACCCACGATATCGCGCATATCCTTATACACATGTGAACGGTCCAAAAGATTTGCCTGCCCCGTCTGCGTATTGTAATCGCCACGCAAGGCATACACAAACGTACTATCCGAAGATATGATATTCGTTTCCGACACTATACTAGCCACTTTCGTATCAGAATAATAATAAAGTTCATTTGTTTTCAAATTGAACTTTGGATTCTCTAATACCACATTATCCTTAAAAATCGCCTCATTCAAAGCAGGCGTGTATTGACCGTAATCCGAGTTTAGCACATTATCTTCATCATACAGCGTACCATGCTGTGGATAAAAACCGACGCCCTCTAAACGGTCATAATCAATCACAGCTGTAACCAATTTAGTTCCCTTATGGGTTAGCACAGCATGCCCTCGTGCATGCGCTTGCATCATGGGACCGTCATAGAGCAATGTGTCACTAATCAGCGTCAGCGTATCACCCTGCACCATCTTCACATGTCCATACGCATTGAAAGTGTTCTCATCCTTGTAGAAACGCGCACTATCACAATCCAGATACATCCCATCATGATAAAGTCTCACATGCCCCACCAATACATCTGCACGCACATCATAATGGTTCTTATACAGCACATCGCTATGAATCAGTTTAACCTCCTCGCTAGACTTTCGGCGCGGTTTATCTTCTGGCTGCGAAGCAAAGAGAACACAAAACACGGATAGGCACATCATGCCTATCACAAATCTTTCCTTTATGTTCGTACAATTCTTTCGCATATCATGTCCACTATTCACTTTCACCTAAAGCTGGCATTGCAACCCATCAGTCTATCAATTGCTACTTAATCCAACCTGGATATTTAAACTCACAATTCCGCCAATCATCATTGATATGGATGTATGTCGTCTGTTGCTTCTCACGAATCCACTTTTCCACTTTATCGGTACACAACTTATCCAAAACGACTTCTTGCAGCACCTGATAGTCATCCGCCATTGTAGCACGATGCCCGTTCACACGGCTTTTAAGCTTGACCATAGCCACCACTTCTTTACCCTTATTGTTCATCATGATGAAAGGTTTTGAAATATCCCCTACCTTCATCCCCACAACAGCCCGAGCCACTTCTGAAGGGAGATCCTTCAACTCAAATTTTGAAGTGCCATCCTCTTCATTTACCATCAAGCCGTAATTATTACGAGTATCTTTGTCTGCAGAAACAAGAGAAACGCATCCATCAAAAGTATATAACCCCTCTCCTATCTCTTTTGCAATTGAATCCAAATCGTTAATACACTCCTGCAATGCTTCGCCAGAAACCCGAGGTTTGCGCAAAATATGGCGGCAATTCATTTGGTCACCACGTTTTTCTATCAATTGAATGATATGGAAACCATATTCCGTTTCCACAATCTTTGAAATAGATTTGGGATCTGTCAAATTAAAAGCCACATTGGCAAATTCAGGCACAAGTGCACCACGTCCAGAGAAGCCGATCTCACCGCCCTTTTGCGCAGACTCTTTATCCTCCGAATACAACAAGGCCAAAGTAGAGAACTGTGCGCTGCCATTATTTACGCGCTCTGTATAGCTACGCAACTCATCTTTCACACGATCGATTTCCTCTTGCGGAATCTTGGGATAACGGACAATAATTTGACATTCCACTTTTGTGGGGACAAAGGGGATGCTGTCTTCTGGCAAGTCCTTAAAGAAACGGCGAACCTGAGCTGGAGTCACCTTAATATTCTTCACCAAATTTCGTCTTACTTCTGACACCATCTCATCTTCCTTAATGACATTGTACAGCTGTTCGCGGAGTTGTGTCGTAGAGCGGCCGAAATACTCTTCCATTTTCTCCTTTGAACCGATATTTTGGATAAAGAAATTGAGTCGGCTGTCCACTTTCTGAAACACATCTGCATCTGCAACCTCCACAGAGTCGATTGCCGCTTGATGAAGAAATAGTTTCTTGATGGCCAACTGCTCTGAAATCACACAATACGGATCGCCATCCCAACGCTCGCCCTGCTGCAAAGCTTCCATGCGAGCGTTTTCCACATCAGATTTCAAGATAGCCTCATCACCGACTACCCAGACCACCTCATCTATCACATTGCTCTGTCCTTGTGCCGATGCCGTTAATGCACACACGGCAAAGAATCCTATCAAGATATTTCGAATCATGTTCTCTTTCATTTGAGAAGTTACTATTCCGCTAATGCTTATTTACCGTTTTTACTACATCATCATAGACTTCCACAGGGAACTTCTTACGCAGGCTCTCCACCCACGCCTTCTCGCAAGCATTCTGATAATCGATTGTTACCTGTCCACGTACATCCGTATACGTCCGGGGAGCCTTCGCCTTCTTGCCATACACCATCCACTCAGGATAATCTTTCTTCGCCTTCACTTCCGCTTTCTGTTTAAACACTGCTTTGTCCACATATGCATTATCGCCCTGCTTAAATATGCCACGCTCAACGCGCACAACTTTGACGCTATCATTATTCAAATCTGACACTAAAGTTTTGGCCCAATCAGCTTCTTCCACACCTTTCAAGAGCCTTTTCGCTTTAGCAAGCACTCCCGCATCTTTAGCATGAATCACAATGCCACAGAATCGAGGAGCATCCCATGTATAGTTCTTTTTGTTTGCATTGAAATAGGCGGCTTGACCTGCTGCATCCTGCTGCGCTTTGTCCCACACATCCTTCTTCGTCACTTCGTACATCAGTGTACCATCATAATATTCTTGTGAAAGATTCTTTTGTTCTTCATCTTTCTGGATAAGGTTCTGATGCAACTCTTCCACCAATTCTGCTCTTGTCATGCCTCGCTGCTGGGACACTGAATCCAGATAAGCATTCGCTGAAGCCTCATTCACTCCACGCTGCTCCAAAAACTTCAAGATATTGTTACGATGATATTCATAGGGTTCGAACGGATGACGATCTGTCATATAGATGATATGATAACCCACGGTAGATTTCACTGGTGCAGACATCTCACCTGCCTTCAAGGCGTATGCAGCCTTCTCGAAATCAGGAATCATCATCCCCTTACCAAATTGCCCCAATGCTCCACCACGCTGAGCAGACCCTTTGTCATCACTCTTTTCACGCGCCAATTGTGCAAATCTTTCAGCCAGTTGCTCTTGAGGCACTGCTTTCAGCACACGATAGATACTATCTATCCGCTCAAGACCAGCCGCTTGCTGTTCTGCTGTTGCATCTTGACGTAACAGCACTAATATGTGACTCGCCGTCAACAGATCTTGGCCTTCAAATCTAGCTGCTGTATTGTCATAAGTACGACGAGCCTCACGCTCAATGTAGGCTGAGTCAACAATCGTAGGGATAACCATCTGCTCTTTGTAGCTGTACAAATCCTTACGAATAGCACTCAAGGTATCCATTTTTTGGCTTTCTGCCTCAGCAACCTTCAGTTTGAAGTCCACATATAGGGGAACGTACTCCTCTATTGTTTTCTTGTCGATGACGCCGTCAGAATTGTTCTTGTTGAATGAATATTCAAACTCACTTTTCGTAACACGTTTACCATTGATGATCATAATCACAGGATCAACCGTCTGTGCTGCAACCGAAAGGCTCAGCATTAATGACGTCACCCAAAATGCTATCTTTTTCATATAAAAAACGTTCAATAATCTACAAATTAGTTGCAAAGATACGACTTTTTACGTATTCCGAGAATTCTCCACAAAGAAAACTCATAGTTTTAACTTTTATTGATTTCACAGGCAAGAAATGCATAGATGGCATATCAAAAGAGATTCCTCTATACCTCAAAAAACGAAGTGCCCCACATCGATTCACCGATATGGGGCACTTATAACAATCGATATGGGGCACATCGATTGTTATAAGTTAGGCTCATGTCATTCAGACAGCCTTCTCGCTATCGAAATAACTACGGTCATGTTCTTTACTGAGGGCGGCTATAGTTTGGAGCCTCACTAGTAATAATGACCTCATGTGGATGACTTTCAAGCACACCCGCATTTGTGATGCGTGTAAACTTCGCATTATGAAGTTCCATGATGTTAGCTGCACCACAATAGCCCATGCCTGAACGAAGGCCACCTACCAACTGGTAAATAACTTCTTGAACCGTACCTTTATAAGGAACACGTCCTGCAATACCTTCTGGCACAAGTTTCTTGGCCTCTGTTACGCCACTCTGGAAATAGCGGTCCTTAGAGCCATTCTCCATTGCCTCCAATGAACCCATGCCACGATAGCTCTTAAACTTACGGCCATTGAAAAGAATTGTTTCGCCTGGAGCCTCCTCCGTTCCTGCAACAAGAGAACCAATCATCACAGAGAATCCACCTGCAGCAATCGCTTTCACCACATCGCCAGAATAGCGGAGACCGCCATCGGCAATGAGTGGCACTCCCGTACCAGCAAGTGCTTGTGCCACATCATACACCGCACTCAATTGAGGCACACCCACACCTGCCACGACACGAGTTGTGCAGATAGAACCAGGACCAATACCTACCTTGACAGCATCAGCACCAGCCTCTACCAGTGCCTTAGCAGCTTCGCCTGTAGCAATGTTACCAACCACAATATCCACCTCTGGGAATGCTTTCTTTGCCTCACGAACTTTCTCTATAACGCCCTTAGAATGACCATGTGCCGTATCGATGACAATAGCATCCACACCAGCCTTCACCAGAGCCTCCATTCGCTCAAATGTATCAGCTGTTACGCCAACACCGGCAGCTACACGCAAACGCCCCTTGCCATCTTTACAAGCCATAGGCTTGTCTTTGGCCTTCGTGATATCCTTATAAGTAATCAAGCCAATGAGCTTGTTGTCGTTGTCCACCACAGGCAGCTTTTCAATCTTGTGCTCAAGTAAAATACGCGATGCGCTCTCAAGGTCAGCCTGCTGATGTGTCACCACCAGATTATCCTTTGTCATTACATCGTCAATTTTCTTTGAAAGATCAGTCTGGAATCGGAGGTCACGATTTGTCACAATACCCACAAGCGTATTAACGTCATCCACCACTGGGATACCACCGATATGGTACTCTGACATAATATCAAGAGCATCCTTCACTGTCGAGCCACGCTTAATTGTAACCGGATCGTAAATCATACCGTTTTCAGCACGTTTCACAATAGCCACTTGGCGTGCCTGGTCCTCAATAGACATATTCTTATGAATCACGCCAATGCCCCCTTCGCGAGCAATAGCAATAGCCATTGGGGCCTCTGTAACAGTATCCATAGCTGCAGTTACAAATGGCACCTTCAGTTCAATGTTACGTGAAAATTTGGTAGTGAGGGAAACCTCGCGTGGAAGAACCTGAGAGTACGCAGGAATGAGCAATACATCATCGAATGTCAGTCCTTCCATCACAACTTTATCTGCAATAAATGATGACATAATGTTTAAAATTTATTGCATGCAAAGGTATGGCTTTTTTATGAGGTGACAAAAAAAAAGAGCGAAAAGTTATCTTCGCTCTTGAGTTTTAAATGATTGTTACATTCAGTTCGCTAATTCGCTGATGAATTTAATGCGCACAAGACGGACATCCTCCTCATAAATATCACCATCCAAATTATCCAATGCCGTATCCAAATCATCTGTTTCACTGCCACGGAAATACTCATAGATTTCAGCTATCACATCTTCATCCATCTCGATATCCTCAAAATAATAGTCAATGTTGAGTTTCGTTCCGCTGTAGACAATAGCCTCCATCTCATCCAACAACTCGTCAAAATCCAGCCCTGTGCTTTTGGCAATATCCTCAAGATCGACCTTACGGTCAATAGACTGGATAATCTTCACCTTCACCTTTGACTTGTTAGCAACAGTACGTACACGCATATCTGTTGGACGAGCGATATCATTCTCCTCACAATGGCGCTTAATCAATTTACAGAACTCATCACCATAACGCTTCGCCTTGCCAGCACCCACACCTGGAATATTCAGGAGTTCTTCCTCGCTGATAGGATAAAGCGTTGACATTGATTCAAGCGAGGCATCTTGAAACACAACATACGGTGGCACATTATGTTTCTTAGCAATCTTCTTACGCAGATCCAACAACATCCCATACAGCACCTCGTCAGCCACAGCAGTGCCTCCCTGCTCTGCACTATCATCGAAATCATCACTAAAGTCGTTGTTCTCCGTCACCATGAAGGAAACCGGTTTCTTTATAAATTTCTTACCTTTCTTCGTCAGTTTCACTGCGCCATACGTTTCCACTTCTTTTTCTATATACTCTTCCAAAGCGGCCTGTATGAAAATTGCTTCCCACATTGTCTCTTCCACATCTGCGCCAGCACCGAACTGTTCCAATTTATCATGGTTATGACTCAAGATGGTTTCATTCTCTTCGCCACGCAAAATTCGGATGATATATTCCTTCTTGAAGTTTTCCTTCACTGCTAGAATCGTCTGCAATGCCAGCAACAGATTATCCTTTTCCTCCATCTTCTTCTTCGGATGCAGGCAGTTGTCACAATTGCCGCAATTGTCGCGATCATATTCCTCACCAAAGTAGTGCAGCAGCATCTTACGACGACACACAGACGACTCGCAATAGGCCGCAGTCTCACTCAAAAGGTGACTGCCAATTTCCTTCTCTGCCGGAGTTTTGTCCTTCATGAACTTCTCAAGCTTCTCCAAATCCTTATGGTTGTAGAATGTAATGCATTTACCTTCACCACCATCACGCCCAGCACGTCCTGTTTCTTGGTAGTAACCTTCAAGGCTCTTTGGAATATCATAATGGATGACATAACGAACATCTGGCTTATCAATGCCCATGCCAAAAGCTATAGTGGCCACAATCACATCCACCCGCTCCATAATGAAGTCATCCTGTGTCTCACTGCGGTCCTTTGTATCCATGCCCGCATGATAAGCTACAGCCTTAATGTTGTTGGCGCGCAACACCTCGGCAAGATCTTCCACTTTCTTGCGGCTCAAGCAATATATGATTCCGCTTTTGCCTGGATTCTGCTTGATGAACTTGATAATATCTTTGTCTACATTAGCCGTCTTTTGACGCACTTCGTAATAAAGATTCTGCCTGTTAAACGAAGATTTGAAATCTTGCGCATTTAATATGCCCAGATTCTTCTTGATATCATTACGAACCTTATCTGTTGCCGTTGCAGTAAGCGCGATAACAGGGGCATCATAAATTTTCTTGGCAGCATCACGAATAGCGTCATCGGAAGGTAACTCCGGCAATGCATCCACAGTAGGTTCCTCTGCCATTTGGTCTTTCAGTTCAGCGTAACGACGGCGGATAGAAGGCATAATAGCCAACAAGGACTCCAAAAACTTCTCATCCAACCGCACGCATTTGTCTGAGCGTTCCTTTATCTCCTCTTTCATCTCGCCCATAAAAGAGATGACATCAGCCAAGCCCTTTACTCTGTGTGCCAAGCTCTCAAGCTCTTTTTCATCTACTCTATCTGGAAACTGCTTAAATTCCTTCGTCAATTCATCCAGCTTCAACTTCTTCTCACGATAAGCAACAGCCAAATCCTTAATCATTGGAACTCTCGAACGAGGAATGAACAGTTCCACGATTGGCGCCATCGCAATCCAGTTGATTACAGGTCGTATTTTTCGATATTCAGGACGGAAATCATGTCCCCACTCTGATATACAATGAGCCTCGTCAATCGCATAGAACGATATATTCATCTGACGCAAGAAGTCTACATTTTCTTCTTTCGTCAACGACTCGGGAGCCACATACAACATCTTCGTCTTGCCCGACATTATATCTGACTTCACCAAATCAATATTCGCCTTGCTCAACGATGAATTGATGAAATGCGCCACCCCATCTTCTTCACTGATATGCTTAATGGAGTCCACCTGGTTCTTCATCAAGGCTATCAACGGAGAAATCACTATCGCCGTACCTTCCATCAGCAATGCCGGCAACTGGTAGCACAATGACTTGCCACCACCTGTTGGCATCAGCACAAACGTATCTTGCCGATCAAGCAGATGCTGTATAATCGTCTCTTGATCGCCCTTGAACGTATCAAAACCGAAATAATATTTTAGCGCTTGCTGAAGTGTTGTAGGCTTTTCCATTAGATGTTAGAGAATGTGTGTGTGTCAAAAGGGAGTCTATTTCGTTTTCCAACAACAAAGATATAACCCTCCATTGAAATTACAAAGAAAAAGCAGAAAAAATAATACAATTATTCCAATTAGTGCATCATCAGTCTTCCGTGCTTTCTTTTAGCACCGACATATTAGCACTTTCAACTTGCTGGCGTGCAAAGTTTAGCGTCACCACATACTCTGCAACGTCGGTCGACGGCACCTCAAACATCGGCTTTATCATGATTAGTTCGATGAGCGACCGCAAACCACGAGCGCCAAGTTTAAACTCAACAGCCTTATCAACCACGTAATCCAAGACTCCATCCTCAAACGTAAGCTTCACACCATCAATCTCAAACATCTTCACATACTGCTTCACAATTGAATTCTTTGGCTCAGTCAAAATGGAGCGTAACGCATTCCTGTCAAGCGGTTCCAAATGCGTCAGCACAGGGAGACGACCTATAATTTCCGGTATCAAGCCGAAGGACTTCAAGTCCATAGGTGCTATATACTGCATCATGTTCGACTGGTCTATCTTCGCCACATTCCGTGCCGCATCAAAACCTACCACATGAGTATTCAGACGTTGTGCAATTCGCTTCTCTATGCCATCGAAGGCACCGCCACAGATAAAGAGGATATTTCTGGTATCCACCTGAATAAACTTCTGTTCTGGATGCTTACGTCCACCCTGAGGCGGAACGTTCACGACACTCCCCTCCAGAAGCTTCAGCAGTCCTTGCTGCACACCTTCGCCACTCACATCACGAGTGATGCTCGGATTATCACCTTTACGTGCAATCTTGTCTATCTCATCAATAAACACGATACCCTTCTCAGCTTTCTTCACATCGCCATCCGCAGCCTGCAACAAGCGTGCCAACAGACTCTCCACATCTTCACCCACATAGCCAGCCTCAGTCAGAACCGTAGCATCAACCATCGCAAACGGGACCAGCAGCATCTTCGCAATCGTGCGGGCCAAAAGAGTCTTGCCCGTACCGGTACTGCCTACCATGATAATGTTCGACTTCTCCAATTCCACATCATCATCTTCTCCACGATGATTCAAACGCTTATAGTGGTTATACACCGCTACAGAAAGAGCTACTTTCGCGGCATCTTGGCCAATTACATAGCGGTCTAAATATTCCTTGATTTCTTTTGGCTTCGGCAGATTCTCCAGCTTTGAATCATCTTTAACGCCTTTCTGTGCCTCGCGGACAATTGCAGCCGCCTGATCAGCACAAGCATCACAGATAAAACCATTCAAGCCCGATATGAGCAATCCAACCTCGTTCTCCGGACGTCCGCAGAACGAACACTTATTTAGTTTCGCCACTTCAATATATATTAATAATGTGTCATTCCTGTCATAACATCACCACACCATGATATTACAACAACTGATTTCATCCTTTTCTAGTCAACACCTCGTCCACCATGCCATATTCCTTAGCTTCGTCGGCAGTCATCCAGTAATCACGGTCACTGTCCGCCCATACCTTGTCAAATGGCTGATGGCTATGGTCGCTGATGATAGTATAGAGCTCCTTCTTCAGTTTTTGGATTTCACGGGCAGTAATTTCGATGTCGCTTGCCTGTCCCTGTGCGCCACCCATAGGCTGATGAATCATGATACGGCTATGAGGCAAAGCGCTGCGCTTTCCTTCCTTGCCTGCCACAAGCAGTACAGCAGCCATACTTGCAGCCATACCGGTACAGATTGTACGAACATCGCTATTGATAAACTGCATGGTGTCGTAAATGCCCAATCCTGCATACACACTACCACCGGGAGAATTAATATAGATGCTGATATCCTTAGCGCTATCCACACTGTCCAGATAGAGCATCTGTGCCTGCAGCACGTTGGCAGTATAGTCATTCACCTCCGTCCCTAGGAAAATGATACGGTCCATCATCAACCGTGAGAAAACATCCAACTGAGTGACATTCAATTGCCGCTCTTCCAATATATATGGGTTCAGATACCCCGCTTGTGACTTCACTACATCATCGAGAATCATGCTATTCATTCCCAAATGCTTAGTCGCATACTTTCTGAAATCTTCCAACATAATAATGCTCTGTCTAATTACTATTTTACTTTTTCCGACCACAAAGGTATAAAAAAAGTGGTAAGAACAAAAATTCTCACCACCTTTTTTCATTTTTTATAGATTCACATCCGAACCATTAGGCGAACATCTTGTTGAAGTCCTCAGCACTTACAGTGCTCTCCTTCAGCGCAACCTTTTCCTTCAGCGCTGCACCCAACTTCACTTCGATGCAACGGTCAATCAAGTTGTCCACTGTCTCACGTTTCTTCAGCATCTCCGTCACTGAGCTTTCGAGATATTCTTCAGGGATGTTCAGCATGCCATACTGAGCGAACTGCATACGAGTCACCTCCTTGGCCATGTTCTTCACATCCTCATCGTCAACCTTGATTTCATTCTGCTCAACCAACTTCTCTTTGATAAGATGCCAAGTCAACTCCTCAATGCTCTTCTCAAACTGAGCGTCCACTTTCTCCTGGTCACCGACGTTAGCAAGAAGAATCTTCTTCAGCTTCTCCTCTGGGAACTCCAGCTTGCCAACCTTTTCTGTTACATACTTGCGTACATCGAGAATAAACTTGTAGTCGCTGTCCTTCTTGAATTGGTCAGAAATCAGCTCTTTCACCTTTGCGCGGAAGTCAGCCTCAGTCTTCACTTCACCACCAGGGAACACTGTATCAAACAGATCCTGATCCAATGGGCCTAATACAAAGCGAGTGATTTCAGTCACCTGGAAGGTAAACTCACCCTTGTGGTTCAGAGCGTCTTCCTTCTCCACTTTCAGCAATGAAGTCAATTCTGCCTCATTGTTATCGTATGCTACAGATGGATTGAAAGTCACCACATCGTTTACCTTCACGCCATCGAACAACTTCTTCTGGTCATCATTCTTGAAGTACTTAGGCAGCATCACTACGTTCTCTGCGGTTACAGGAGTCTCCACATTCAGTTCTGTGATAACACCCTTCACCATATCGTTGTCCTCGTACGATTCAACCTGATCATACTTGCCACCACGCTGACGGTACATATCCACCTGGTTGTCCACCATCTGGTCAGTCACCTCCACGTTGTAGTAGTCAACCTTATCCTTCTTCGTCAGTTTCACCTCAAACTCAGGAGCAATAGCCAACTCGAACTTGAAAGTGAAGCTCTCGCCTTCCTTCAAGTCCACATTGTTGTTCTCCTCTGTAGGAAGAGGCTCACCGAGCATATTGATTTTGTTCTCACGGATATAGCCGAAAAGACCGTCCTGAAGAATCTTGTTCACCTCTTCAGCAAGGATGGACACGCCAAATTGCTTCTTAATCAGGCCTACAGGCACCATACCAGGACGGAATCCAGGCATATTCATCTTCTTTTTAGCGTCCTTGATAGCCTTCTCATACTTCTCCGTATAGTCGGCAGGCTCCACCACGGCAGTCATCACCGCGTTCACCTTGTCAATGTTTTCTACTGAAATATTCATATTGATTTGTTTAAATTTTAATGTTCTTAATCCGTTAACTTTACCAACTCTCGGTTTTCATACTACCCGTTTGCACACGGAGCGGCAAAATCGGCTGCAAAGGTAGGGCTTTTTTTCCGAACAGCCAAAAAATCAGCAAGAAAACATGGCCTTTTACTTTAAGAGTCCGAACAGACCTAATTCATTCGCAAAAATGAAAAAGATACAGAGTGGAGCCACATAGCGAATAATAAAACGATATACGGCATACAAGGGGCTTTTGATAGCGCCTTGGTTCGTTATCTCTGCACGCAACACACGTTCATCCACCACCCATCCAAGGAACACGCACATCAGCACACCCCCCACTGGCATAATGAGTTTAGCCACCAAGAAATCAAACAGGTCAAAGAAGTCCATTCCAAACAGCGTCACATCTTTCCAGTCACCAAACGACCACGAGCAGAATATGCCCAGAATTGCGCTCACAACACTCACCAACACGGCAGCCATTGGGCGTGACATATGCAAGTTTGCATGAAAATAAGCAGTCACCATTTCCAACATTGAAATGCTGCTAGTCAGCGCTGCCATCACCAGCAGCAAATAGAAAACCAACGAGAAAATATACGCCAGCCAAGGTATTCCACCAAAGACGTGCTGAAACACATTCGGCAACGTGACAAACACGAGCGAAGGACCCGCATCTGGCTGCAAGCCCGAGATGCTATAGACCGCAGGGAAGATAATAAGGCCGCTCATCAACGCGACCATCGTGTCAATACTGGCCACACTTAATCCATTCTTCATCAAGTCAATATCCTTACGGAAGTAGCAAGCATAAGTACACAGGCACCCCAATCCCACACTGAGCGAGAAAAAGGCCTGTCCCATTGCGCTGAGCACCACCGAGCCGTTCACCTTCGAAAAGTCCGGTTGAAACAAGAATGTCAATCCTTTGCTCGCACCTGGCAGCGACAACGAACATCCCACCAGCACCAAGATGGAGATAAACAGCAGGGGCATCATCACTTTAGCCCCTCGCTCTATTCCCTTTTGTACACCCAATGCCACAATGCCACAAGTCATCGCGATGATGAGGAACATCCACAATACAGGACGGAATGAATCGGCCGAGAAAGTAACAAAATCATGGGCGAACTCCGCAGGGACTTTGCCCTCGAAACCACCCAGCAATGCCACATAGGCATAGTAGAGAGTCCATCCTGCCACCACCGCATAGTAGCTGAGCACCAGAAAGCCGCTCACAACAGGAAGCATGCCCATCCAGCGCCAACCGCGCTTGCCGCCGCTCATCTTCTCGAACGACTGACTCACGTTCTCCCCACCATGTCGGCCTATGGCAAACTCGGTCACCATCACAGGCACCCCCAGCAGCAACATGAACAGCACATATATCAAGATGAAAGCGGCGCCGCCATTGGTTCCTGTTTCTGTGGGAAAACGCCACACGTTACCAAGGCCAACAGCACTTCCTGCCGCAGCTAACACAGCCCCCACTTTCGAGGCGAACATATTCTTTTTTATGCCCATATTCTATATGGATAACAATAGCAATCAGACGACAGAATCAGTCCCGAAGTCTGATTTTCCATTTCTCGCCATGCCGCACCATCTTATGCGACACCACTTCCTTCGTGCTGTCCGCAAATGTGTACTGGCAATAAGCCATACAGATGCTGTCGCCTTCCAGCTGAAGGTCCACCACATCGACTGAGACAACGGCTGGACGCTCTGCTCCTGTCCACTCCTGATGCTGCCGCAAAGCATCCTTCATGAAGGCTCGCTGTGCCGAGTCCATCGGTGCACCCATGTCTACATGGTGCAGATATCCATCATAATCACCCCGTTCCAATGCTTCCAGCGCCACTATCAGCGACTCCTTAATCACATCCTCTGTCGTGTTCTCATGACATGCAGACAAACACAGCGCCAACAATATGTACAGAAATTTCGATTTCATTCGATACAGGTCAGTGTCTCCTTATTTCTGTCTAATGTACACGTTAATCGGCGTACCTCTGAAGTTCCAGTGGTCACGTATCTGGTTCTCCAAGAAACGTTTGTATGGTTCCTTCACATACTGAGGCAGGTTGGCATAGAACACGAATGAAGGCACACGCGTGTCAGGAATCTGCATCACATATTTAATCTTGATATACTTACCCTTCAATGATGGTGGTGGCGTAGCCTCAATAATAGGCAGCATCACCTCGTTCAGCTTTGCTGTTGAGACCTTGTTTGTGCGTGATTCATACACTTTCTTTGCCTCTTCCAGCACCTTGAAGATGCGCTGTTTTGTCACAGCAGAAGCAAAGATGATGGGGAAGTCTGTGAAGGGCGCAAAGCGGTCGCGGATGGCATTCTCGAAGTGACGAATCGCCTCATTCGACTTTTCCTCCACCAAGTCCCACTTGTTCACCACAACCACCAAGCCTTTCTGGTTCTTCTGCACCAGCTGGAAGATGTTGATGTCCTGCCCCTCGATACCACGTGTTGCATCCACCATCAGCACACACACATCCGAGTTCTCAATGGCGCGGATGCTTCTCATCACCGAGTAGTACTCCAAGTCTTCCGTCACCTTATTCTTCTTGCGAATACCTGCCGTATCCACCAAGTAGAAGTTGAAGCCAAACTTCTCATATTTCGTATAGATAGAATCGCGCGTCGTGCCAGCAATATCTGTCACCACATTGCGATTGTCGTCCAAGAATGCATTGATAATGCTTGATTTGCCTGCATTAGGTCGTCCCACCACTGCGATGCGAGGAATGTCCTCCTCAATCACCTCCTTCATTTCCTTCGTGAAACTGCCCACCACTGCATCAAGCAAATCGCCCGTGCCACTACCGGTCAGAGAGCTGACACACATGGGGTCGCCCAAGCCAAGGCTGTAGAACTCTGCCGCATCGTAGCGGTGCTCGTTGCTGTCCACCTTGTTGGCTACCAGGAATACAGGCAGTTTACTGCGGCGCAGAATATCTGCCACCTCCAAGTCGAGGTCTGTCACTCCTACCCTCACGTCCACCATGAAGAGAATCACATCACATTCTTCAATGGCGATGAGTACCTGACGACGGATTTCCTCCTCGAACACATCGTCCGAGTTGACCACCCATCCACCGGTATCGACCACCGAAAACTCCTTGTTGCCCCACTCGCACTTGCCATACTGGCGGTCGCGCGTCGTGCCAGCCTCATCACTCACAATGGCGTGACGCGTTTTCGTCAGCCTATTGAACAGGGTCGATTTTCCCACATTAGGACGACCCACAATTGCTACCAAATTTGCCATAACGTACTGATTTTGGGTGCAAAGGTACGACAATTCTCACACATAGCAAACATATTGGAGCTTTTTCGTGCCCGCCTGAAACCATGAGCACATTCATCGTATCACCTTCCGCCACAGAAGACTACAGAGGCATGCAAAAGGCTCCTCCCTTTGTGGTGTCCACAAAAGAAAGGAGCCTTGCTGCTTCAGACGATGAAATTATTCGTCCCAAAAATTGCGCCTTTTGCCACGAGCCTCGCCATCACTGCCTTCATCGGCAAAGTCGATGTCTGCGTTGCTGTAGACACTCGTCACTTTGGGAGTGCCACTTGCAGGAAGAAGCATGCTTGACTGCTGCTGTAGCTTCACCACCTGCAGGGCAGGCTTCATATAATCCTTTTTCATATTGTATAGTTTAATTAGTTGATGACTACTATATTTTCTCCGCAAATATACGTTCCCTTCGTGGTCGGTTTCCCGTTCAGCTTGAGGCCACTCAGCGTGTACCACTCGCCCTTCTCTTCGATAGATGACAGAGGAGAGGCTATCTTTGCCCACTAACGAACTTGCCGATACGCCACAAGCAGCCACCACAGACGCCCGGAAGGAAAACTGTTCCTAAGTTTGAAACAACAATTTGTAAGTTTGAAAAAATTTTTCTCAAGTTTGAAAAAATTTTTCCCAAGTTTAAAAAAATATTTCTTAAGTTTAGAAATTCTTTTCCTAAGTTTGGAATAATTGTTCACAAGTTATGAATAACGCAGCAAGAAGCCTATTTCTGATGCCAAAAGGAGAGGCTGTATGCAGCGTGCATATCGACACACGGCAACGGCAGTTTTGGGATGATCGGCAAGGTTTACATGATATATGTCATGGGAACGGCAAGAAAAGAGATGTTTTCTTTCCTCGGCACTCGGTTTTGCGTAACTTTGCACAGAAAACGAAAAAAGGCGAGACAGGATTTGTCTCGCCAAGATTATATAAGAACAGAGGACACGATATGGGAATCTTTAAGCAACTGGCCATTATCATTGGCTGTCTGGCTGTGGGCGAACTGATTGTCTGGCTCACACATGTGCCGGTGCCATCCAGCATTCTGGGCATGCTCCTGCTGACAGCACTGCTGCAGATGAAGGTGCTGAAACTGGAATGGGTGGAAAGCCTGTCGGACTTTCTTGTGGCAAACATGGGCTTTTTCTTTGTGCCGCCAGGCGTGGCGCTGATGCTTTATTTCGACATCATCAAAGCTGAATTCTGGCCCATCGTCGCAGCTGTGGTCATCAGCACCGTGCTGGTGATGGTGATGACAGGATGGAGCCACCATCTCACTCGTTTACTGATTGGCAAACTGAAGAAGAGAGAGAAGAAAAACTGAGCACAGCAGGACGAAGATGAAAGGTGAAAAGCGAAAGGCAAAAGGCAGAACCCGTCACTCCAAACTGTCGTCCTTTTTAACTCTCTGGAGCGTAGTGTATTAACTCCCTTCCTTAACGTCCTATTGAACTTTAATCATATTGCATATCATGGTTTGTTGGGAATATTTTCAAAACGAAAACTTCTTGCTGACGCTGACGTTTGGCGTCTATTTCTTGGCACGCTACATCCAGCGGAAAGTAGGTTGGGCATGGCTCAACCCTATTCTGGTGAGCATCGCGTTCCTGATTCTGTTTCTGAAACTGACCGGTGTCAGCTATGAGACTTACGAGAGGGGCGGCGCAAAGATTGACTTTTGGCTGAAGCCTGCCGTAGTAGCCCTGGGCGTTCCGCTTTACCGCCAGCTGGTAGCCATCAAGAAGCAGATTCTGCCTATCGTCGTGTCGCAAATAGTTGGCTGCACAACGGGCATCGTGTCTGTGGTGCTGATTGCCAAGTGGCTGGGAGCGTCTCAGCCCGTCATCCTGTCGCTGGTGGCGAAGTCGGTCACAACCCCCATCGCCATGGAAGTCACGAGAACATTGAACGGCATTCCCTCGCTCACGGCTGCCATCGTAGTGGCTGTAGGCATATTGGGGGCCATCATCGGCTTCAAGGTACTGCATTTCGGACACATCAATCATGCTGACTCACAGGGGCTTTCCATCGGCACAGCGTCGCACGCGGTAGGCACATCGGCAGCCATGCAACGAGGCGAAGAGCATGGTGCCTTCGCCTCGCTGGGATTGATTCTAAACGGTGTATTCACCGCTGTTCTGGCTTCCGTCCTCTTGCGATGGATGGACATCGTATAACAGACACCCGTTCACTGGAACCGGCACTCTTTCAGCCTCTTTCATCTATTGATGAATGAGCACTTTTCTATCTCCATGGAGATACACCCCTTTTGCCGTTGGCCTTTGGCTTATTTCCCGCCCATCTAACGTGCGCCAGGCGCCTGTCTCATCAGGCATTTTCAATGGGCTAGACTCTATTGAAGTCACACCTTCTGTTCCATAATTCAGTCCCATGCTGCGCACCTTGGCATAATAATAATCGTTAAAGTCAAAGTACGCACGACAAGCACCTATCTTAGCCCCAACTTTCGGGTATGTCAACTGATTGCCTGCTCCAATGAAAAGGATGTTCGGATCGGCATAATCAAAAAGCGTGAAGCTGTATGTGCCCACGAAGACACCCCCTTCGAAACCGATAGCCATGGCTTCATCTTTCACGACAACACCAACAAACTCAGGGTCGGTGATGGCAGGAGCGCCAATGGCATCATGCGGATCACTACCGTCAGTCAAGCAAATTTTCGTGTACGGGCCCACAAACTTAAGCTGGATGTCTCCCGAGTTGAAAGTGAAGTTCCAGTCTAAATTGATGGCGAACGACGTGAAAGCAAACATCACGGTAGTGACAAATATGATGAAACGCCTTCCAATGACGATGCGGAGCTTATAAATGCGTTCATGTTGCTAATGCTTAACTTATTAAGGTTTTGTTTCTAACAATAAATGGTTGGATACAAAAGTACGACTTTTCACCTATAGGAAACGCATTTTTACAAAAAAAGTGTCTCAATTCAACAAATCGAGACACTTTTCATAGTCTTTTCCACCACATGCAAGGACTTTTTACTCTGGATTGTATCCAAACAGATTCAGTTCCTTCGTAGAATTTCGCCAATCCTTATCAACTTTAACAAAAGTCTCCAAATAGATGCTCTTGCCAAAGAACTTCTCAAGGCTCTTCCGTGCTTCAGTGGCCACCTTCTTGAGCGCCTTTCCCTGATGACCGATGATAATGCCTTTCTGTGAATCACGCTCTACGTAGATGACTGCATTGATGTGGATGTGAGTCTTATCCTCTTTGAAACTCTCCACACCAACCTCAACAGAGTATGGTATCTCCTTGTCGTAATAGAGCAGTATCTTCTCGCGGATAATCTCGGTAACAAAGAACTTGGCAGGCTTGTCGGTCAGCTGGTCTTTGTCGAAATATGGAGGGCACTCGGGCAATAGTTCCTTGATACGAGCCAAAACGGGCTGCACATTAAAGCGATGTAAAGCTGAGATAGGAAGTATCTCGGCCTTAGGCAACAGCTCGTGCCATTGTTCCACTAAAGAGACAAGACTCTTCTCATCTGTCAAATCAATCTTGTTGATAAGCACAAGCACAGGCACGTCCAACTGCGCCACCTTCGACAGAAAATCAGCATTCTTATCAACTGTCTCCATGGGATCGGTCACATAGAGCAACACATCGGCATCAACCAATGCACTTTCGGAGAAAGCAAGCATTGATTCCTGCAACTTATAATTGGGCTTCAGTACTCCGGGTGTGTCGGAAAACACAATCTGAGCATCCTCATCATTGATGATACCCATGATACGATGACGCGTGGTCTGCGCCTTGAACGTGGCAATGGAAATACGCTCCCCAACTAGGAGATTCATCAACGTGGACTTTCCCACATTCGGGTTACCCACAATATTCACGAAACCAGACTTATGCATAATTCAACAGGAAATAAACAGACTTACGTATGATGGATTAGAGGAACTTATGTACGATAGAATCGACAAAAAACGGACTTATACAGACAATCGCTTCATTAGTATGTTTGCAACAATTGCGACAAACATCACCTAACTTGAACGAAACTAGCTTACAACTATTTATATGGACAATAAAAGAGCTTATGCTGCTTTAGATAGACAATAAAAAAATGTATAATATACAATAGCCAATCCAGCGTGTCATCACCCCGAACAACCATTATATATTATACATTATTTAGTAGATATTACTTACGACCTCTCTTGGCGTACCACTCCTCACGGCTAATTGTTCCCTCTTTGTAGAACTCCGCTGGAGTATCGGCAAACTTGCTGCCATCGTAGCCCCATATCATGTAGCTTGCGCCCCATGTGAAGCCTGCGCCAAATGCGGTGAAGATAAGCTTATCACCTTTCTTAAGCTGGGGTTCATACTCCCACAGACAGAGAGGAAGAGTACCACCAGAAGTGTTGGCCATATGGTCAATGTTAATCATCACATGATCTTCTTCCACGCCAATGCGACGAGCTACTGCGCTCTCAATACGTACATTCGCCTGATGAGGAACAACCCATGCAATATCATCCTTAGTGAGATTGTTACGCTTTGCTACCAACTCCACAGCATCAGACATGTCAGTTACAGCGTGCTTGAACACTGCACGACCTTCCTGATACACAAAGTGGAGACGCTGATCAACGGTCTCATGGCTTGGCATATTGGCTGAACCACCTGCTGCCATGTGAAGATTCTCATAACCCTTACCATCTACACGAAGATAGCTGTCCATCAGACCATAATCTTCTTCCGTTGCCTCCATCAGCACACATGCAGCACCGTCACCAAAAATAGGACAAGTGTTACGGTCCTGATAGTTCGTCATAGATGACATATGGTCACCGCCACACACGATGATTCTCTTGTACCGTCCGCTACGAATGTAGTTGGCACCACACTCCATAGCGTAAAGGAAACCAGCGCATGCTGCTTCCATATCAAATCCGAAGGCATTCTTCAAGTCAAGATTGCCAATAATGAGCGAAGCAGTAGAAGGGAAATGGTAGTCGGGGGTTGTGGTTGCCACAATCACGGCCTCAATGGAGTCAGGATCAGCACCTGTCTTATCCAACAGCTGCTTCACGGCCTTAGTCATCATGAATGATGTGCCTCGACCCTCTTCTGGCTTAAGGATGTGGCGCGTCTTCACACCAATGCGTTCCATAATCCATTCATCGCTTGTCTCAACGATGGTGGACATCTCCTCATTGTCGAGGATATAAGTAGGAACCCATCCGCCTACACCAGTAATAACAGCATTTATCTTTCCCATAAGAAAGGAATGTTAAATTAGATTGCAGCTTCCTTAACAATAGCCACCTTACCACGGTAGTAACCGCATGAAGGACAAACTGTATGATATACGTAGAATTCACCACAATTTGGGCATACAGCAAGTGTTGGAGCTACTGCAACGTCATGAGTTCTTCTTTTTCTTGTACGAGTCTTTGACTGTCTTCTTTTAGGATGTGCCATTTTCTTGTTATTTTTATAGTTTATCTTTCAATTGTTTCAGCGCTGCCCAACGAGCATCAACAGGTTCATCGGAATCTTCCCCCTTGATGGCGCTATGCATACCGCTGCTTAGCGAATCATCATGCTCTGTACCCTCCCCTCCACTTCGGGTGGATTGATGACGGCTGAGTTCGTGCATCATCGCATCGTCACATTTCCCAGGTTCGTGACAACACACGATTGGCATACTGAGCACTATAAATTCATAGATGAATTGTGCAAGGTCTATGCGACCTTCTGCCTCAGGAACAACTACACAATCACCCTCGTCAACATACTCATCACCTAGCTTAACGTTCAAAACGTCTGTCGTCTCAATCCGCAATTCGAGATCAGACATACAACGATCGCATGGTACTATGACTGTGCCGACACTCTGTACACGAAACTTATAGATTGCATTTGCGCTTATACAAGTCACTGTTGTATGCAACTTACCACGTTGAATAAGTCCATCAATATGACCCCAAAAAGCATCATCAATATCGTACTCGAAGGTCTTGCCCTCAAGTCCGTGACTCAACAAATCAATCTTAAAAGTATCCATGATACGCTTTTAGACTGCAAAGGTACGAATTAATTTATTAACAACGTGAAAATAAAAGAACTTTTTTCTCTCCTCACTTTAAAATCAGGATTCTCTATCACTTACTTACACATTCACATTGCCTTTAGGCAACTCAATACGAAACGTTGTGCCTACACCTATAACAGAATCTTTCACATAAATCTTGCCATGATGATACTCTTCAACAATACGCTTTGCCAGTGATAGCCCTAAACCCCAGCCGCGCTCTTTTGTTGTAAAACCCGGCTTGAAAACAGAACGGAAATTAGACTTCGGAATGCCCTTACCCGAATCTTTCACCTCCACATACACATACTGAGCATCTTCCTCAACCACGACTTCTATTCTCCCAGCTCCCCCCATCGCATCAACTGCATTTTTACAAAGGTTCTCCGCCACCCATTCGAACAAACTTGGAATAAGATTGGCAATGACCTCGCCATCAGGGAAAACTGTCCGCATCTGCACTTTATTAGAAGTACGCTTATCCATATATGCCACGACACGCGACAATACTTCAAGCACATTCTCTGGCTTGGGGGCAGGGATAGATCCAATTTTCGAGAACCGCTCTGCAATCCTTTCTAGACGTTTGATATCTTTTTCCATCTCAGGTAACAAGACATCATCCGGATAATTTTCTTTAAGCACTTCATGCCATGCGATTAAGCTGGAGATAGGAGTTCCCAATTGATGCGCAGTTTCTTTCGAAAGCCCCACCCATACTTTATTCTGCTCTGCTCTCATTGCAGAAAACAATGCAAAAATCGCAATAAGAACAAAAAGCACAACAACGCCCAATTGGATATAGGGATAAATTGCCAAACGCTTCAACATCAGCGATTCATCATAGCATATATGAATATACCCTCCCTGATCAAACTCTTGAGGGAGATCTATCCGGATTACACGGCCATGAGAACGAAATTCTTTTGCTAACGATGATAGATACAGCACAGAATCCTCATCGGATGAGAATCTTTTGCCAATATTACGAGCTGACAACGCCACACCTTTCTTATCGGTCAAGATCACAGGAATTGTACGATTCCCATTAATAACCTTCAGCACAAGATTCATGTCGGTATTCTCGTCAGCAGCATTCAACGAGCGCATTGCTTCCGCCCAGACTCCCATTCTATTCCGTTCTTCCTGTTCCAAATCTGAAATCAGGTAGTTGCTAATAAGCAAAGAACCAATAGCTATTAAAACAGCCACTAGCACCAACACATATCTTATATGGCGTATCCTTTCGAACATTTGCATAATATGTATATAACGAAAAAGCCCTCCACATTATTGTGTGAAGGGCTCCAGAAAGAAGGCGGCGACCTACTCTCCCGCATTGCGGTGCAGTACCATCGGCGCGCCCGGGCTTAACTTCTCTGTTCGGGATGGGAAGAGGT
>ONLY01000021.1 GCA_900318775.1 uncultured Prevotellaceae bacterium
TCAAATGTCTGTACATCCCAATCGATTTTCCGCTGCCGGAAGATGATTGGCCAGAGATATCACTACGAACCTACTATCTTATCACTATGAACGCAAGGAGCACTAAAGGAAGAGTAAAGGAACACTAAAGGAACACTAAAGGAGGACTCTTGCATGTGCTTTACTGTCAACGTAAATTAGTTCCATTTTATGAACGCGTCAACTCTATCTAGTCGTCAGGCAGAAAACTGATAACCCCAATCAGCGATCTGCCTACGCTACGCCTATGCTCTGCCTACGCTACGTCTATGCTCCTCCTAAGCTCCTTCTAAGCTCCTCCTAAGCTCCTTCTAAGCTCCTTCTAGGCTTACTCTAGGCTTACTCATGAGTATGCTTAGAGTATGCTTAGAGTATGCCTGGAGTATGGCAAGAGTATGGCTGATGTCTAAAGTCTAATGTCTAAAGTCTGAGGGATGAAGGCTGAGGGATGAGGGCTAATGTCTAAGGTCTAATGTCTAATGTCGGAGGGTGGAGGGAGGAGAGCGGATGCTTTGGCTATAGCCTTTACGATGATGAACATGCAGACAGCGATGCAAGGCTTATGAGCAGGAGCCGGAACAGAGGCGGAAGGACACTATCGCTGCAATAATAGAATATGCCAGATATACCATGTCGCCCTATGTCTGTTTTTATGAATCATTGTGCAGCACCTCTAACCTTTCCATCAACCTTCCCAGCTCCGAGTAAGTATAATCTCTACCATCCTTCTGTTTTTCATCCATTGAACGATTTGCATTGGCGATAGCTTTTTCAAGACTGCCACCATTGTGTTCGAAGTAACCGTGCAGTCCTTTGGTCTTGATGAAGAACTCTATCGTTTTTCGATACTCCACATTTTGATTGAGGTCTTTAAGCAATGGCTCTTGTGTCTCGTATGGACGTGAGGTGTAACGGAAATAATAGAGGAAGAACAGTTCTGTGCAGCGGTGAGTCTCGAAGAACTCTACCTCGCAGTAGATGCCTTTCTTGGGTTTGTTGATAGGCTTGGCATACTTTGCTTTGAGCTTCTGGTATTGTGAACGTTCTGGCTCCTTGTCCTTCGTGTCCATATCGATGATACAGAAGATATGGTTGTAACCCATTGCCACACCCTCTGCTATCTTGGCATCCAATTTCTTGATATTGGTATGCTTCGGATAGTCAGGCTTGATGGTCAGACGCTTGAACACGTCGCATAGGGACTTGAAGTAGAAGAACTCCGTTGGCCCTTCACCCAGGATGAGTGCTGTCTGTCGTAGCTTTCCCATATCAGTCCTCCAGATTTATAAAGATACTCCCCAGTTCCGGCTTTGCTCCCAATCTGCCTATACGATATGAATTGTATAGCGAGAGGTTCTTGTGCAAACCGAAGGAGTCGCCACGGGCATATTCGGATGAAGCTGTCTCTTTATTCTTCTCGACAAACCACACCACACCTCGGTTCTCGTTAATCATATCCTGTGACAAGAGGGTGGTCTCCTGACTCGTGATAACCAGCTGCGACTTGTCTGAGTTGAAGATGAAAACATTGAGATAGTAGTACAACAAGTCGTTGTGCAGGTCCTCGCCCAGTTCATCAAGATAGTACACGTGAGGACTCGTTATCAAGTCATACAAGGCATCCAATATACGGATATACTTCTGAGTACCCTTTGACTGCCATCTGAGGGGAATGTCAAAGTCGCCATTGTCGGAATGATTCAAGAAGGTGATGGAATCTGCGGTAGGCTTCAACAGAACATCTTTCATCTCCTCTGGGATGTTCTCTTTCTGGATTCGCTCGCGGAAATCGTTAGGCACAATGCGGTCTTCAACAATAGGACGATATTCTAGAATGTTTAAGTCGGCCTTCTGAAGCATCGTATTATAGAACTTACGCTTCTTAGGATTGCTGTAAGCATCCTTCAAGATTTCAACGAGTCCCTTTTCTACATCACCATCTACATCGTGATAATTGGACATAATCCAAGCGTGAAGCGTGTTGAATGGAGCAATATCTTCTTTCAAGGCCGCCTTTCGGCAAACGGACAGCACACTGTGATTGTTTAGTGTGTTTTCGCGGATGCTCTCCTGCGTCTTGACTTGCAGTTTGAGACTCGCACCAAACTTGATGTCTGCCTGTACATTCTCGCCCACAAAACTACGCTCATAGAACAGAGACTTAGATTTGTTTGGGTAATAGTACAAGGCTTCACTCAAAATGTGCTTGCCGTTGAACTTGACATCATAGTCATATCGGATGCCATCGGCATAGAATGATACGTGCATTTCCGTTGGCTCATCTTTGGTGAGCACAAAGGGTATGCAACCGCCTATTTCGACTGTCGCATCCGACTTAGGCATAACCAATAGACGGAACACCTCGTTCATGGCAATTAGCATGTTTGATTTACCTGAAGCGTTTGAACCATAGAGGATGCCTAACTTATACAAGAACACACCATCAGCCACTTCGGTGACAAGTTCCGAAGATGGTCCCTTGGCCACGAAGCTTAATTCCTGCTTGTCGCGAATGGAAAGATAGTTCTTTACCCAGAAATCTCGTATCATACCACAATATTTTGTCTATTATCGTAATTTTGCTACAAAAATACAAATAATATTTAGTAAAGAAAGCGTATTTATCTCTAATTATCGTAATTATGATACAATTTTATATATATTTAACTACAAAATAGATATTGAGATAGCAAATTGACACCAGTTTGTGCTCCGAAGTTGTTATAAAAAATGCCGGTTCAACATGATGTGTTGAACCGGCGCTTTTGTATGATGGTTGTTCGTTTTTATTTCTTTTCCTTCAGCAAGTCGCGAATCTCGGTGAGGAGCACTTCTTCCTTGGTGGGTTCTGGTGCAGGAGCGGCAGCTGCGTCTTCTGCTTCCTTCTTCTTGCGGAGGGCGGATGCTTTGGCAATTGCCTTCACGATGATGAACATGCAGACAGCGATGATGAAGAAGTCGAGCACGTTCTGGCAGAATGCGCCGTAGTTCCAGGTGACGGCTTCAACGGCTTCTGTTACTACTTCGCCGGATTCGTTCACTACGGCTTCGGCTCCGGGCTTGAGCTCGAGCTTCAAGTCGCTGACGTTGACGCTCCAGATGGCTGCGATAAGCGGCATGATGAGGTCGCCTACGACAGAGGATACGATTTTACCGAATGCACCGCCGATGATGACACCGACAGCCATGTCAACTACGTTGCCTTTGAAGGCAAACTCTTTGAATTCGTCAATAAATTTTGCCATAATCTTAATCGTTTTTTATAATAATGTATGACTAATAGTCGTTATTTGTTCTGTCCGCTATGGTATGGAACTCGGCACAAAGTTACAAAAATAGCGGTGAATGGTGTAAATAAATGTGGAAAAAATGAAAAATAAAGTGTTTTTGATACTTTCTCTGGGTATGTTGCTGCTGCTGGTGGCGTGTTCAACAGCGCACCATTGCAACTGCGGATAGATGCGTGGCTGTGCAGGGGCGTGTGTCTTTTTGAAAAAAAGCCATAAAATGCGATAGTGCAGGGGTGTAAGGTTGCGCTTCGGTGGCTTGCTTCTACTTGCGGCATCAAAACGTGGAATAGAATAAGGCAAGTGGCTTCACTTCTGCAGGAGATGGAAGTGGGGCCACTTGATTTGTTGGAAGGAAAAAAAGAAAAGGGGAGGCCGTTTGGCTTCCCCTTCTTATTGATGGTTGAGGTTCTCTTATTTGAGCTCAGCGAGGTACTTGATAGTACGAACCATCTGAGAAGTGTAAGAGTTCTCGTTGTCGTACCAAGAAACAACCTGTACGAGTGAGTTGCCGTCCTCCATCTTGCTTACCATAGTCTGGTTAGCGTCGAAGAGTGAACCGAACTTCATACCGATGATGTCGCTTGAAACGAGCTTCTCCTCAGTGTAGCCGAATGACTCGTTCTGAGCAGCCTTCATGGCAGCGTTGATGCTCTCAACAGTTACCTCACCCTTCACAACAGCGTGCAGGATAGTAGTAGAACCAGTTGGAGTTGGAACGCGCTGAGCAGCACCGATGAGCTTGCCGTTGAGCTCAGGAATTACGAGACCGATTGCCTTAGCAGCACCAGTTGAGTTAGGAACGATGTTCTGAGCACCAGCACGAGCACGCTGAACATCACCCTTGCGCTGAGGACCGTCGAGGATCATCTGGTCACCAGTGTAAGCGTGAACAGTTGTCATGATACCGCTCTGGATTGGAGCGAGGTCGTTCAGAGCCTTAGTCATAGGAGCAAGGCAGTTTGTTGTGCAAGAAGCAGCGCTGATAACAGTGTCAGCAGGAGTCAGAGTCTTGTGGTTTACGTTGTAAACGATAGTAGGAAGATCGTTGCCAGCAGGAGCAGAGATAACAACCTTCTTAGCACCAGCAGTCAGGTGAGCAGAAGCCTTCTCCTTAGATGTGTAGAAACCTGTGCACTCCAAAACAACGTCTACGTCCAGCTTGCCCCAAGGCAGCTCAGCAGCGTTAGGAATAGCATAGATAGTGATCTCCTTGCCATCAACGATGATAGAGTTGTCTGTAGCCTCTACAGTGTGCTTGTTCTCACCAATCTTGCCGCAGAAACCACCCTGAGCAGTATCGTACTTCAGCAAGTGAGCGAGCATCTTAGGACTTGTCAAGTCGTTGATTGCTACTACTTCATAACCTTCAGCCTCGAACATCTGACGGAATGCGAGACGACCAATACGGCCAAAACCGTTAATTGCTACTTTTGTCATTGATTTAATAAATTTATTGAGTTAATAATAACTGTGTGTATCCTTGTGTTTTTAGGGGGAAATAAAGCCTGAAAGGTGTATCCCCAATCTTTTACCGCCGACAAAGGTACGAATTATTTATCAAAATGAATCATTTTTGTCGTTAATTCTTTTTAAAAACTGACGGGTAGTTGATTGAGACCCTTGATTGCCCAACAAAATGACAAAGAAAAAGTTGCTTTTGTCAACTGCGTGTTGCAAAAAGTGTGCGCAACTTCTGCTTGAGGGCTAATGTCTAAAGTCTAATGTCAAAAGTCTAAGGTCAAATGTCTAAGGTCTGAGGGAGGAGGTCTGAGGTCTAATGTCTAATGTCTAAGGTCAAATGTCTAAGGTCTAGGGAAGTACACCCCGCATGGCTAATTATCAACTGTCAATTGTCAATTATATTAGGCCGTCCGAGGCTCCCATTCGTGCCATTCGTTCCATTCGTGGGCGTTCCCTTTTTCGTCTTCGTCTATTCGAAGCTCTCGGGGAGTAGAGCAAGAACTTCGCTTTAGCTCCCGTTTTGCTGCAGGAAAGTAGGACTCAACTCTATTATTATATATATGTGTAAGGAGGGGATTTGTGGAACAGTTGATTCTGAAAGGGCATTTATTCGTACCGTTGACTTCGTCGAAGGTACTGGCATTCGACAATAAAGGTGAAAAAGGCTTTTTCACTTTGTATTGTGCTCATTTATTCGTACCTTTGCAGCTGAAAATTAAAGGTTAAAGCAAATGATAACAGTTTCAGATCTTGCCATTCAGTTTGGCAAGCGCGTTCTTTACAAGGATGTGAACATCAAGTTTACGAATGGTAATATCTATGGTGTGATTGGCGCAAACGGCGCCGGTAAATCCACGCTGCTGAAGGCTATCAGCGGTGAGTTGGAGCCTACAAAAGGAACGATTACGCTGGGACCGGGTGAGCGTCTTTCTGTGCTTTCTCAGGACCACTATAAGTTTGATAATTTTACTGTGCTCAATACGGTCATGATGGGACACACGGTGTTGTGGGACATCATGCAGGAGAAGGATGCCCTTTACGCAAAGTCTGATTTCAGCGATGAGGATGGCATTCGTGCGGCTGAGCTGGAGGAGAAGTTCGCTGAGCTGGATGGCTGGAACGCTGAGAGTGATGCTGCTCAGCTTCTTTCGGGTTTGGGCATTAAGGAGGACCTTCACTACAAGATGATGTCTGAACTGACGGGTAAGGAGAAGGTGCGTGTCATGCTGGCTCAGGCGCTTTATGGCAATCCGGACAACCTCTTGCTTGACGAGCCTACCAACGACCTCGACCTTGACACGGTGGAATGGCTTGAGGACTTCTTGGCTAACTTTGAGCACACCGTTTTGGTGGTGAGCCACGACCGTCACTTCCTTGATGCGGTCAGCACCCATACGGTGGATATTGACTTCAACAAGGTGAACCTCTTTGCCGGTAACTACTCGTTCTGGTACGAGTCTTCTCAGCTGGCTCTCCGTCAGGCACAGAACCAGAAGGCGAAGGCTGATGAGAAACGTAAGGAATTGGAGGAGTTTATCCGTCGTTTCTCGGCCAATGCGGCTAAGAGCAAGCAGACGACTTCGCGCAAGAAGATGCTGGAGAAGCTGAATGTGGAGGAAATCCAGCCTTCGACTCGTAAATATCCTGGCATCATCTTCACGATGGACCGTGAGGCTGGCAATCAGATTCTTGAAGTGGAAGGGCTTACTGCTATCGAAGAGGATGGAACGGTACTGTTCAAGGACCTTTCCTTTACTGCAGAGAAGGGAGAGAAAATCGTATTCCTTTCGCACAACCCTCGTGCTATGACTGCCCTGTTCGAGATTATCAACGGTAACCGCGAGCCACAGGCTGGTACCTATAAATGGGGCGTCACCATCACAACGGCTTACTTGCCTGTTGACAACACGGAATTCTTCAAGAGCGACAAGAATCTGGTGGAGTGGCTCAGCCAGTATGGCGAGGGCAATGATGTCTTCTTCAAAGGCTATTTGGGACGTATGCTTTTCAGCGGCGAAGAGGTGCTGAAAAAGGTGAATGTGCTTTCCGGTGGTGAGAAGATGCGTTGTATGATTGCTCGTATGCAGCTGAAAAATGCTAACTGCTTGATTTTGGATACGCCAACCAATCACCTTGACTTGGAATCTATTCAGGCTTTCAATAACAACCTCAAGCAATTCAAGGGTAATATTCTCTTCGCTTCCCACGACCATGAGTTCATCCAGACGGTGGCTAACCGCATTATTGAGCTCGGTCCGAAGGGCCATATTGATAAGCTGATGGAGTATGATGACTATGTTCACAGCGACGACATTAAGGAGCTGCGCAGCAAAATATATTGATTAGCGCTGCCGTCGAGGCAATGCACCACAAGGAGGGCTGTTCTGTACATTCAAAAGTATGGAATGGCTCTCTTTTTTGAGGTGAAAATGCGCATGAATGAAGCGTTGGCGCTCCTTTTAGGATGCTTTTTGCAATTTCTTCGATGATAATACAATCTATTTGGATTTTTTTTTGTTTCTTTGTACAGAAAAATATTTAAATGTTAACGAATATGGAAAATAAGATTCAAGAACTTACGGAGAAACTCCTGAAGGATGGAGTGGAGAAAGGCAACGCGGAAGCAGAAAAAATAATTGCTGCGGCGCAAGAGAAGGCTGCACAGATTGTGTCTGAAGCCGAGGCCAAGGCTGCTGAAATTGAGCAGGCTGCTCAGAAGAACGCCAAAGGCATGGAGGAGAATATGAAGAGCGAGGTCAAGATGTATGCTGCTCAGGCGTTGAATGCTTTGAAGAGTGAAATTGCAAATGTCGTATGTGATACGGTTGTGAAAGAAGCTACAGCCGAGGTGATAGGCAACAAAGACTTCATGAATGAGTTTATGCTGAAGTTGGCAGAAAAGTGGGGAGAAGGCGAGGAACTGGTTATCTCTGCTGCTGACGCTGCGAGCCTGAAGGCGCTTTTCGCAAAGAAGGCAAAGGCGCTGCTGGATAAAGGCTTGAAGATTGAGCAGGTGAATGGCCAGAAGACACTCTTCACGGTTCAGCCAGCCGATGGCTCCTATAAGGTTAACTTTGGCGAAGCAGAGTTTGAGGCATATTTCAAGAACTTCCTCCGTCCTCAACTCGTAGAAATGATTTTCTAAGTATGGCGAATTATTATTGCTTAATGGCAGGCTTGCCCGACTTGAAACTGGATGACACCAAGTTTGAAGTCAGCATCCCCGACTTGCGTGAAGAACTGGACGCTATCTTGTCGTCTCTTGACAAGAAGGTGCTGTTCTATTTCTTCCTCAAGAACGACTGCTCAAATCTTGTCAAGCTGTTGAAAGACCCTGCGGCCGAAGTGGACAACCACGGCAACTATAGCTTGGAACAGTATACGGACTTGCTGACTTCTGCCCGCGAGATGAACTTCAACGTTCACCGCTATCCCGCTTTCATGAGTGAGTTTGCCCGCGATTACGCTTACAATAAGGATAAGGAAGGGTATTATCCTGAGGATAAAATCCTGTATCAATTCTATCAGTATGCAATTGATACTTGTCCTAACAAGATGGTGCGCAAATGGTATCAGCTCAACTTGGACATCACCAATATCCTCACCGCGTTCTTGGCTCGCAAGAATGGCTGGAATGTGGCCGACTTTATTCAGGGCGAGAATGAGGTGACGGAGATGATTCTCACGAACAACACGAAAGACTTCAATTTGGCTGCAGAGTTTGACTATGTGGCTGACTTGATGAAAATTGTGGAGTGTGAAGACCCTGTTGAGAAAGAGAAGAAGATTGATGCCTTCAAATGGCTGTGGCTGGAAGACCAGACGTTCTTCAACATGTTCTCAATCGAAGCTGTGTTTGCTTATCTCTGCAAATTGGAGATGCTGGCTCGATGGGACAAGCTTGATGTGGAGAAGGGTCAAGAGACTTTCCGCCAGATTATCGAGAATCTCCGTGGAGAGGCTAGGGTGCCTGATGAGTTTCAGGTGAAGTCACCTTATGCGGCCAAGGAGGCTAACGTTTAAATAGAAAGAACAATAAATAGACAACAATATGACAAAAGGTACTGTTAGTGGCGTTATTGCCAATATGGTCACGCTGGCTGTCGATGGTCCTGTGAAGCAGGGTGAGATTTGCTACATTGAGACTGGTGGTGACAAGCTGATGAGCGAGGTCATCAAAGTGGTTGGCAATAACGTGTATGTCCAGGTGTTTGAATCGACACGTGGACTCAAGGTGGGTGCGCCTGCCGAATTTACTGGACATATGCTTGAAGTGCAGCTGGGCCCAGGCATGCTGTCTAAGAATTATGACGGTCTGCAGAATGACCTTGACAAGATGGAAGGTGTATTCCTGAAGCGTGGTCAGTACACTGAGCCTCTTGACAATGAGCGTGAATGGGATTTCACACCAATAGCGAAAGTGGGTGATGAGGTGAAGGGCTCTGCTTGGCTGGGTGAAGTGATTGAGAATTCACAGAAGTTGAAAATCATGGCTCCATTCCAGATGGAAGGTTCTGCCAAGGTGAAGAGCATTGTGCCTGCAGGCAAATATAAGATTCATGATGTGATGGCTGTGCTTGAAAAAGAAGATGGCACAGAAATCAAGGTGGATATGGTTCAGCATTGGCCTGTGAAGTTTGCTATGACGAACTATAAGGAGAAACCACGTCCATTCAAGTTGCTCGAGACGGGTGTGCGCACTATCGATACCTTCAATCCCATCGTAGAAGGTGGAACAGGCTTTATCCCTGGTCCTTTCGGTACGGGTAAGACCGTGCTGCAGCACGCTATCTCTAAGCAGGCTGAGGCCGACATCGTGATTATCGCTGCTTGTGGTGAACGTGCTAATGAGGTGGTGGAAATCTTCACAGAGTTCCCTGAACTGGTGGACCCACATACAGGGCGCAAGCTGATGGAGCGCACCATCATTATCGCTAACACGTCAAACATGCCTGTGGCAGCCCGTGAGGCATCTGTCTACACCGCCATGACGATGGCTGAGTATTATCGCTCGATGGGCCTCCGTGTGCTTTTGATGGCCGACTCCACTTCTCGTTGGGCACAGGCTTTGCGCGAGATGTCTAACCGTATGGAGGAACTGCCTGGTCCTGACGCTTTCCCAATGGACTTGGGCGCATTGATTTCCAACTTCTATGGCCGTGCAGGCTATGTGTACTTGAACAATGGCGAAGTGGGTTCCATCACGTTCATCGGTACGGTGTCTCCTGCTGGTGGTAACTTGAAGGAGCCTGTGACTGAGAACACGAAGAAGGTGGCTCGCTGCTTCTATGGCCTGGAACAGGATCGTGCCGACAAGAAGCGTTATCCTGCTGTCAATCCAATTGATTCATATTCAAAATATCTGGAATATCCAGAATTTGCAGAATATATCTCAAAGAAGATTAACGATAAGTGGATACCAAAGGTGCTGGCTCTGAAGACCCGCATGCAGCGTGGTAAGGAGATTGCCGAGCAGATTAACATCCTTGGTGATGATGGTGTGCCTGTAGATTACCACGTGGTGTTCTGGAAGTCTGAAATTATCGACTTCGTCATTCTGCAGCAGGATGCCTTTGACGAGGTAGATGCTGTCACCTCGCTGGAGCGCCAAGAATCTATCTTGAATCTTGTGACAGAGATTTGCGAGAAGGAGTTCAAGTTTGACACCTTCCTTGATTGTGTCGATTACTTCCGCAAGCTTATCAACCTCTGCAAGCAGATGAACTACTCGCAGTACAAGAGCGAACAGTATAACGACTTTGTTTCACAAATTAAGGCAATGCTTGCCGCATAAATCATTATGGCTACAGCTTTTCAGAAAATATACACAAAGATTGGCCAGATTACAAAGGCTACAGTCTCCCTAAAAGCAAAGGGAGTTGGATATGATGAGCTTGCTACCATCAACGGCAAGCTGGCTCAGGTTGTGAAGATTGCAGGTGACGATGTGACCCTGCAGGTGTTTGAAGGTACCGGTGGCATCCCCACAAATGCGGAGGTGGTGTTCCTTGGAAAGGCGCCATCCCTGAAGGTGGGTGACCAGCTGGCAGGCCGTTTCTTCAATGCGTATGGCAATCCAATTGATGGAGGTCCAGAGATTGAAGGCAAGGACGTGGAGATTGGCGGTCCGTCCGTGAACCCCGTTCGCCGTAAGCAGCCATCAGAGCTGATTGCTACAGGTATTGCTGGTATCGACTTGAACAACACGTTGGTGTCAGGTCAGAAGATTCCGTTCTTTGCTGACCCTGACCAGCCCTTCAACGAGGTGATGGCACTTGTGGCGCTTCGTGCCAAGGTGGATAAAATCATTCTTGGTGGCATGGGTATGACCAACGATGACTATTATTTCTTCAAGAACACTTTCTCAAATGCTGGTGCGCTCGACCGCATTATTGCGTTTATGAACACGACGGAAGACCCTGCAGTGGAACGTCTGCTGATTCCAGACATGGCTTTGACTGCTGCTGAGTACTTCGCTGTGGAGAAGCATGAGACGGTGCTGGTGCTCTTGACGGACATGACTTCTTATGCCGACTCTCTCTCTATCGTGTCTAACCGTATGGACCAGATTCCTTCTAAGGATTCTATGCCTGGTTCGCTCTATTCTGACTTGGCAAAGATTTATGAGAAGGCTGTGCAGTTCCCTGAGAGTGTGGGCGGCGGTTCCATCACTATCATCGCTGTGACCACGCTGTCTGGTGGCGACATCACACACGCTGTGCCTGACAACACGGGTTACATCACCGAGGGTCAGCTCTATCTGCGCCGTGATTCGGATATCGGCAAGGTGATTGTTGACCCATTCCGTTCTCTCTCACGTCTGAAGCAGCTGGTTGCTGGCAAGAAGACCCGTAAGGACCACTCTCAGGTGATGAATGCCGCCATCCGCCTTTACTCAGATGCGGCTAATGCCAAGACGAAGTTGGAGAACGGTTTCGATTTGACTGACTACGATAACCGCTGCCTGCAGTTTGCCAAGGAGTATGCCGACAAGCTTTTGGCTATCGACGTGAATCTTGACACGACTGAAATGCTGGACGTTACGTGGTCGCTCTTTAAGAAGCACTTCAAGATTGAAGAGGTGAACATCAAGAAGGAATTCACAGACATCTATTGGAATTAGGAATGAGGAATTAGGAATGAGGAATTGAATGTAATGTCATGCATGCTCATGGTAGGTATCAATTCCTAATTCCTAACTTCCAAATCCTCATTAAAAGGTCCATTATGATAAAGTTTCAATATAACAAGACATCGCTTCAGCAGATTGAGAAAAACCTGAAGATGCGACAGCGCACCTTGCCTATCATCAAGAACAAGGAGACTGCTCTGCGTCTGGAGGTGAAACGGTGCAAGGAAGAAGCGTCAGCCTTGGAGAAGAAGCTGCAGAGTCAGATAGGTGGCTACGAGTCGATGTATGCCTTGTGGGGTGAGTTCGACGCGTCGCTGGTCAGTCTGAAGGACGTGAAGCTGGATGTGAAGAAAGTGGCAGGTGTACGTGTGCCTGTGCTGGCAAACATTGAGCTGGACGTGAAGCCTTTCGGACTGTTCTCCGCCCCGAAGTGGTATTTTGATGGCATCAATCTGTTGCAGGGACTTGCCAAGACTGCGGTGGAGCGTGAGTTCGTGCTGGCTAAGCTCGGACTGCTTGACCGTGCCCGCCGCAAGACCACGCAGAAGGTCAACCTCTTCGAGAAGGTTCAGATTCCTGGCTATCAGGAGGCAATCCGCAAGATTAAGCGATTCATGGAAGATGAGGAGAATCTCTCCAAGTCGTCACAGAAGATTCTGAAGTCTCTGCAGGAGGCACGAAAGAAACAGGAAGAGGAAGAAGCCCCTTCCGACAGAAAGGAGGTTGAGTTTGCCGTATGATACAAGACATGAAGAAACTCACGTTCCTCATCACAAGCGGGGAATATGACAAGTTCATCGAAGATATCCGCACGCTGGGCGTCATTCATGTGGAGGAACTGCAGCAAGGTTCCACCAGCGCAGAGCTGCAAGCTGGCTTAGACTTGGCCGCTCGTTACAAGAATGCGCTCCAGGCACTGGATTATGCTGCCGAGACTTATATCTCTTCGGCTTCCTATACGCCTCAAGCGGCTGATGCCTCCAGAGGCGTGGCGCTCATTGACACAGTAGAGCGTCTGCTGCGTGAAGAGAATAGCGTGAAGCACAGCATCGACGCTACCAATGATGCCATCCGTCAGCTGGAGCCTTTTGGCGAGTTCAGCTGGGACAGCATCCGCCAGCTGGAACAGTCTGGCTACAAGCCTTATTTCTATGCGGCCAGCAGCAAGATGTACAAGGCAGAGTGGGCCGAGAAGTATTTTGCCACCCCTATCAGCGAGGTGAACAAGAAGACATACTTTGTGGCATTCTCCAACGAGGCCCAAGAGCCCGAAATCGCTGCCGAGCGCCTTTTCCTTCCAGAAGAGTCTCTCTCTGTCTATCTCGACAGGCAAAAGCAGCTGATGGAGCAGCTGGCCAGCATACACGAGCAGCTGCTGCAGGTGAATGTTGAAGACCGCCCTTCCATTGAGGCTGGCCAGACGGCCAACGAGAATGACATCCAGCTCTCCAAGGTGCACCTCAGCAATGAGTCCATCGCTGGCGGAGCCGTGAAGCTCATGATTGGCTGGACACTCAAAGAGAATGCCGACAGGGTAGTGGAATACCTGGAAAAGGAGCATATCTACTACGAGCTGGAAGACCCCGCATTCGAGGACAATGTGCCCATCCAGATCAAGAACGACAAATTCTCGTCGCTCTTCGAGCCCATCCTGCGCATGTACTCGCTGCCCAACTATCACGACATCGATCCGCTGCCGTTCTTTGCCCCCTTCTTCATGCTGTTCTTCGGACTCTGCATGGGCGATATGGGCTATGGCCTGCTCATTCTTGCGGCAGGAATAGCCATCATCTATGCCAGTCCTGAAAAAGCTGCGTTCGGCAAGCTGGGAGCGCTGCTCGGCGGCATGACCTGCATCTGTGGCTTCATCACCGGCACCTTCTTCGGCATCGACCTCGCCAAGGTGGACTGGGAATTCATCAAGCCCCTGCAGCCATACTTCATCAACGACTCCATGAAGGAGAGCTTCTTCGGCTATTCCCCCATGATGGTCATCTCCGTCATCATCGGTCTCATCCAGGTGCTTCTGGGCATGACCCTGGCTGGCTGCAAGGCCGTGAAGAACTACGGCTTCATCTATGGCGTTGGTAAGTTTTCGTGGGTAGTGGCACTCCTCAGCGCCACGATACTCTTCGGATTGCCCCTCTTTGGAGCAGAGCTCGCGCAGCCTGTGCAGTATGTGCTCTATGCTCTCATCGCCCTGTCAGCCCTCGGCATCTTCTTCCTCAACAGCCCCAATGCCTACAAGAAGCCATCGGCTCTGGGCAAGGCTCTAGGCGTGGGAAGCAATCTCGGTGCCGGCCTGTGGGCCACCTATGGCATGTCCACCGGACTGCTTGGCGACCTGCTTTCCTACATCCGCCTCTTTGCCCTCGGCCTCACGGGCGGTGTGCTCGGTTCGGTGTTCAACCAGCTGGCAGTTGAGATGAGCCCGCAGATACCCGTCCTGCATGAGGTGGTGATGCTGATTATCCTTCTGTTTGGCCACGGCATCAACTTCGGCCTGTGCATGATATCATCCTTCGTGCACCCCATGCGACTCACCTTCGTCGAGTATTTCAAGAATGCCGATTTCGAAGGCAATGGCAAGGAATATCAGCCATTTCAGGTGAAAAGTTAAGTAACAAATATTTATTAACTCGGGTTCTCCGTGTCAGACAGCCCTTCTCATGGGTGACAGAGTTAACCCACAAACAAATTTTTAAATTATGTCTCCAGTACTTTTAGCGTACATCGGTGTAGCCCTCGCAGTAGGACTCTCCGGCATCGGTTCCGCCTATGGCGTGACCATCTGTGGTAATGCCGCAATCGGCGCATTCAAGAAGAACCCCTCAGCCAGCGGTTCCTACATCGGTCTCGCAGCCCTTCCATCTTCACAGGGTCTGTATGGTTTCGTGGGCTTCTTCATCCTCAATCCTCTCGTGACTGCCGACATCAGCATGTTTGCAGCATGCGCCGTGCTTGGTGCAGGTTTCGCTCTTGGCGCAGTGGCCCTCTTCTCTGCCATCCGTCAGGCAAAGGTATGTGCCAACGGCATTTCAGCCATCGGTGGCGGCCACAACGCATTCGGTACCACAATGGTGCTCGCCGTGTTCCCTGAGCTCTACGCCATCCTTGGCCTCCTCGTGCTCATCCTCATCGCTGGTTCTATCCAGGCATAAGGCAGGGGCCACAAAAACAAAGCAAAAGCACCCGTGCAGCATCTCGCTGCGCGGGTGTTTTTTTCTTATTGGGCTTACGCGGCGGTGGTGTGCTGCGGAGAGAGAGGGGCCTGCGTTTCGGAAATGGGGAAATATATTTGGCACTTCACATGCTTAGTCGTACCTTTGCAGGGAAATGAATGAACATCGGAAATGAATACTTTGCTGGAACAGAATTTGGACAGGATTCCATCGCCCTGCTATGTGATGGAGGAGACGCTGCTGCGGAAAAATCTGGAGCTGATTCGGAGTGTGGCTCAGCGTGCTGACGTGGAGATTATCTTGGCGTTCAAGGCTTTTGCCCTGTGGCGCAGTTTTCCTATTTTCAGAGAGTACATCGGCCATACGACGGCTTCATCGCTGTTTGAGGCGCGGTTGGCCAAGGAGGAGTTTGGCAGCAAGGCGCACACGTATTCGCCTGCCTACACGGAGGAGGAGTTTGAGGAGATTGTGGGCTGCTCGAGCCACGTCACGTTCAACTCGCTGACGCAGTATGCGCGGTTCGCTCCGCAGGTGAAGGGCAGGGCCTCGGTGGGCCTGCGCGTGAATCCGGAGTACAGCGAGATAGAGACGGAGCTGTACAACCCCTGCGCGCCAGGCTCGCGCTTTGGCGTTTTGGCGCAGGATTTACCCAGTCAGCTGCCTGCCGATGTGGAGGGCTTCCACATCCATTGCCATTGCGAGTCGGGCAGCGATGTGTTTGTGCGCACGCTGGCGCATATCGAGGAGAAGTTCTCGGGCTGGTTCGGTCAGCTGAAGTGGATTAACTTTGGCGGTGGCCACCTGATGACGCGCAAGGATTATGACGTGGAGCTGATGGTGAGAACCCTGCAGGAGTTTCATGCGCGCTATCCGCATCTGAAGGTGATTCTGGAGCCTGGCAGCGCCTTTGCCTGGCAGACGGGACCGCTAGTGGCGAAGGTGGTGGATGTGGTGGAGAATGCCGGCATCAAGACGGCCATCATCAATGCCAGCTTCACGTGCCACATGCCCGACTGCCTGGAGATGCCTTACATGCCGGCCATCCGCCACGCTGAGATAGTGGAGAATCCCCAACTCTCTGCTGTCAACTCTCAACTGTCCACTCTCTACCGCATTGGCGGCAACTCGTGCCTGAGCGGCGACTTCCTGGGCTACTGGAAGTTTGACCATGAGCTGCAGGTGGGGGAAACGCTTATTTTTGAGGACATGATTCACTACACTACGGTGAAGACGACCATGTTCAACGGCATTGGTCATCCGTCTATTGGCATGCTAAAAAAAGACGGAACATTTGAACTGTTCCGTCAGTTTTCTTACGAAGATTATCGCGACCGTATGTGTTAGAAGCGTCCGCCGCCTCCACTGAAGCCGCCTCCGCCACCGAAGCCTCCGCGTCCGCCGCCACCACCGCCACGGAAGTCCTGACCACCGAAGTCGGGGCGCTCGTTCATGAAGCTGCGCATGTCGCGCAGGTTCTGTCGTGAGTTTTTGTCGCCGAAGAGATTGAAGCGGTAGATGAAGTGTGCCATCACGTAGCTGTAGATGCTGTTGGTCTCGCGGTCCTGGCGCGAGTAGGCGCTGATGGTGCGGCTGATGTTGCTGCGCTTGTGCAGGAGGTCATATGCCTGGAGCGACACGGTGGCTTGCTTCTTGCTGAGGAAGCGGTAGCTGACTTGCGCGTTCCAGATGAGCTCGTTGGTGTTCATGTTGGCTGAGGAATAGCCTCGGCGTGAGCTCATGTTGATGTCGGTGGAGAATCCGAAGCCGCTGTTGAAGTTGCCCGTGGAAGAGAGCCCGTAGTGGTAGTTGTAGGTGCTCTGGTTGTTGGCTGCCACCATTCCGCTGGATGTCTTGGACCAGTTGATGCTTCCGTTGGCGCGCACGTCGAAGTTGCCCAGGCGCAGCGTGATGCTCAGGTTCTCGCCCAGGGAGCTTTGCTTCACGTCGTTCTTGTAGGTGGCCTTGTTCTGGTAGATGTAGCCCACGTTGTGGCGCAGCGATGCGGAGGTGTTGGTGTTGAGCGTCAGCTTCTCCCATCCCAGCGGTGTGTTGAAGCCGATGTTGCCGCTGATGCTCCAGTTGCCGTTGATGTTCTCTGGACGGGTAATCTGTCCGCCTGTCTCCTCGATATACTCGGTGCGGTTGCTGATGCTGTTGCGTGTGGTGTTGTAGGAGAAGCGTCCGAAGACAGATTGCTTGGTGGCTTCGAAGTAGTTGTTGTAGTCAAGATTGATGTTGTGCGTGAATGAGGGCTTCAGGTTCGGGTTGCCCTCGCGGATGTTGAGCGGGTTGCTGTTATCCGTCAGCGTGAAGAGGTCGGTCATGTCCGGCTGGCTGGTGTTGCCGCGGTAGGTGATGCGCAGGGTGTGCTGCCGGCTGAAGCGGAAGCGCGCGTTGAGAGAGGGGGTGATGCGCGAGATGTCGCGGCTGGCAATGGTGTCCAGTCCCTGATACTGGTACTTCATCTCCTGGTTCTGCTGCTCGATGCGGATGCCGGCGCTGATGTTGAGCAGCGAGGTGATGAAGCGCAAGGAGAAGTCGATGTTGTGCGTCTTGTTGATGTTGTCGGTATAGCGAGAGAGAGAGTCGCTGAGGAACTCGAAGTAGTTGGGAGGGAGCATGCCGTACTGCCCGTAGTTTTCCCATAGCTCCTGCCCGATTTCGTCTTCCTTGGCAAAGTCGTAAGTCTGTCCGTCGCTGTGGCGCTTGGAGTAGTTGTAGCTGTAGTTGAGCTGTGCAAAGAGATTGCGCAGGATGGGCTCGGAGTAGGAGAGTCCCAGGCTGTAGTTCTTGTTGTCGGACGGATTGTTGCGGTGGCGGAACGTCAAGTCGGTGGCTCCTTCGCGCTGGTGGTAGATGACGTTGGAGAAGTTGAAGCTCTTGTTCTTGTTGTCGCTCACCGAGCCGTTGAAGCGCAGGCTGATGTTGCGCCCGTTGCGTCCTGTCACAGCCTTGGGGCCAAACCACGGTCCGCCGCCCAGCTGGCGGTTGAGCATGAGATTGCCGCTGATGTTGTAGTTGTCGCCATCGCTCCAGTTTCTGGACGTGTTCTCGTTGATTTTGATAGTCTCGTCAATGTCGCCCATCTGGTTGAGCGGGTTGGTGATGCCATTCTGGTAAGGGTCATCGTTGAAGGTGGCCGACGCATTTCGCGACGAGCTCTTGGAGTCGCCCTTGGAGAAGCGTGGCTGGAAAACTAATGTGGTGAGCGAGTCTATTCTCCATTCAGCCTTGAAGTCGCCGTTGACATTGGTGTTCCGGTTGATGTTCTTGTTGTGGCTGTTGCTGAACGAGGCATTTGTCGAGACGAAATTCTGGGTGCTGTTGAACGTCTGGTTGTCGCTCTTGTTGTAGTTGTAGCGGATGTTGCCGCCAAACTCGAAATTCTTCACGTCAAAGACCAAGCGCCCGCCAATCTGCTTGTTGGTCGTGTTGCCGTTGTTGCCCGTATTGTTCTGCGAACCCAGCACGTTCGACTGGAAATTCTCCTTGAAGCGGTTCACCATCACACGGCCCGAATAGCGGTCGTAGGAACCGTAGCCAGCATCCACATTGCCAAACCAGCCTTTCTGCATGCCCTTTTTGATGGTGAGGTCAATCACCGTCTCCTCTTCACCGTCGTCAATGCCTGTGATGCGGCTGAAGTCTGACTGCTTGTCGTAGGTTTTCACCTTGTCAACAATCTCGGCAGGCAGATTCTTCATGGACATGTTCTGGTCGTTGCCAAAGAATTCTTTGCCGCCCACCAGAATCTTCTTCACGGTCTTGCCGTTCACCTTGATAACGCCATCTTCAATTGTCACGCCAGGCAGCTTCTTGATGAGCTCTTCCAGCACGCTTCCTTCTGGCACTTTGAAAGCATCGGCATTGAAGATGAGCGTGTCTTCCTTTACTTCCACTTCCTTCATCTGTGCCGTCACCACGGCTTGCTTCAGCTCCACGGTGTTGGGCACCAGCATCACAGTGCCAATGGCCATCGTGCCTTTGTTCTCGGCGCTCTTGACGTTGATGGTGCGGTAGAAGTTGTGGTAGCCCACATAAGATATTTTCAGCAGGTAGGTGCCATCCTTCACATTCTTCAGATTGAAAGAGCCGTCGTTGGCTGTTGTTCCGCCTGTGACCATGCGCGCTGTGTCGGGAGTCATCACCAGAACGGTGCTGCGCAGGAGCGCTTCACCATTTTCGCTGTCCACCACCTTGCCTTTCAATAGTGTTTGGGCGGTGGCCATTTGAGCTGTTGCACAAAAGAGTAATAATAGTAGTAAAGGTAAAAGTTTTTTTTGTAAAGCTGTCATATAATGTGTTTGTAGTTATTTCTTTTTTATATGACGTGTTTCCCTCTGTTTCGTTTAATGTGGGAAGTGAAAAAGTGTGAATTGCTCCCCTTGGCTTCGTTTGAGGGAGGAATGAAAAAGTGCCAAACGCCAAATGCCAAATAAGAAATGAAAGGTTTTCGAGCGGCTTTTTTCATTTAAGAGTCGGAAGTAAATAGGGAAGTGAATGGCGTAGTTTTTTCCGCTATGCTCATGGAAGTCTTTTCTCGGCGCTCATGGAAGTGAAAAAGGGTGATTGTTAAGAGCAAAGAGAATAGAAAAAGATAAGCGGGTGTGTCTTTGATTGACACACCCGCTCTCTGTGGGTTGGCGGTGCGTACGAGACTCGAACTCGTGACCCCCTGCGTGACAGGCAGATATTCTAACCTACTGAACTAACGCACCAGTGTTCCCTTTTGTTTATAGACTATGGAAAGCTTTTAGTCTTGTTAGCGGTGCGTACGAGACTCGAACTCGTGACCCCCTGCGTGACAGGCAGATATTCTAACCTACTGAACTAACGCACCGTTATTTTTTCTTGGGGAACCTCTGTTTCCCTTTTGCGAGTGCAAAGGTACAACATTTTGCGATACTGGCAAAGGAAATGGAACCTTTTTTTATTTTTTTTTGAGGAAGTGCCCTGTTTCAGAGAGTTGGAAGGGTTACTCCTGCTCGTTTTCCACCAAAATGCTTGGGTCTGGCTCTGGTGTGGGCTCTGTGTCTTCAAGCGGGAACAGGCCCTTGGAAGAGTGGATGATGTAGTCGGTCATCTGCTCGTTGCTGCTGAAATCGTAGCCTGAAAGCTGGCGTGTCTCGCCGTCTATCTCCATATAGGCAGGAGAGTAGATGCGGTGGGACACCATGTCCCAGTAGAGAAGGGAGGTCTTGAATGTCTCGCCCTTGAGGTTCTTGACAAGCACTCTGCTACGAAGCTCCCATAGGCGCTTGCGGTTGTAGAAATATGCTGTATCTGCCGAGATGAAGGCATCAACCTGAAAGGATTCGTTGAACCGCTCCAGAAACAGCCCTTTCTCGAAAGCCCAGCGTTGTGGCTCTTTCTTGTCGTAGATATCCCACACTTCGGTGATGAGTTTGTAGCGGATGATTCCAGAGTCACTCACCAAGGTGCTGACTCCGACAGAACGGAGGGTTGGCAGCGAGTCGCGCTCGCCAATATCTGGACCAGTGGGCTTGTCGTCGTGGCTGCATGCTGGAAAAAATAGCATTGCAGCAGCCATGATGACTGCCGCAACACTACATGTATGTGTGAGATTCTTTTTCAAAACGAGTGCTTATACAATATATATATAATAACCTCCAAAAGTTGTAATAGTCGTAAGGCTATCTGCTATTGCGCGGGCCTATTAACGAAGACGGAGAGTAGTGGTCTCGCCTGCTACGCTAACTGTTTGGCCTGCCTTGATGCCTGCAAAGAATGCCTCAGATTTTGGATAGAAGTGAGCGGCGTATGCTGCTGCCTGACGGCTGGCTTTGGCTGCAGATGATGGGTCAACAGCTTTGGCACGGTTGCAGTAGTCGCTGGCAAGGCAGTAGTAGTAGCTTCTCTGCAGGTGGTCGCCAGAGGCAGAGCGTGCGATGCAGTTGGCCTGGAGCAGGTAAGCGCCACCGTTGGATGGGTTGTACTGGAGAGTCTTGCGGCAGTACTGGCGGCACTGGCCGAGGTTGCCCTTCTTGAACATGAGGGCTGCCACGATGTATGAGTATTTAGCCTTCTTCGCATTGTCTGACTCAAGACCGATGGCCTCGTCGAAGTACTTGATGGCACCGTTGAGGTCGCCTTCCTTCAGGAGCTTAGAAGCCTTACCGATGGCAGCCTGTGGAGTCTTGTTGATTTGGTAAGCATAGTCAGCTGCTACATAGTAGATGTTGGACTTGTCGCACTCAAAGTTGTTGAGGATGGCCAGAACAGAGTTGAGGTAAGCAAGGTTTGTCTTGTTGGCTTCAACCTGTGCGCCATAAATCTTCTCGAGGGCATCGCAGTCGGCAGCGCCAGAGGATACGAACAAGTCGTTGGCCTTGTTCTGTACTGGCTGGTAGTTGTCAACGATTTTCTGAGCTTCAGGAGCAAGCACCACCTGCTCAACCCATTTTGTGGAATCTTCTGACTCTGGGTCGGCTGGGATGGTCTCTGAAGGATACTCCTTGGCCTGATCCAGCAGACGGTCACAGATTTCGTTGGTGTTCATGTAGTCCTGAATGAAATCCTGGCGGATATCGATGTTATCCTTATTCTGGAGAAAGCGGTTGTAAGAGCACTCGATGAAGCCAAAGAGCACGAAGCCCTCTGTGTTTGGTCCCATATCATCGATACCTTCCTTAAACATCTTGTATGCCACGTTGTTGTTCATCTCTGGGCAGAAGTAGTAGTAGTCATATGCTTTGCGGCAGATGATGTTGCCCTTAGTAGAAATTGTCTTAGGAGTGGCAAAAGAGTTGAGCGCTTCCAGATTCTTCAGGCGCTGGTCATAGATGTTCATGAGCTTGTCGAAGTATTCCTTCTTCTTGGCAGCGTCAGTTTCCTGCTGGATGAGCGTCTCGAACATCCAGGCACCATCGGTGTATACACGTACCATAGAGAGAGGAGCTTTGGTGAAGGCAAACTCCCATGGCTCGATTGCTTCCACATAGCTTCTGCGCTTGAAGGCATCCTGATAGAGCGACAGGCTGCCGAGCACGTCAATGGAGTCTTGACCGTGGCCAATGCGGTCGTTGAGGGATGTTCCCTTAAGGTTCTGTGCAGAGCCTGCAGCAGAAACGAGTGCGAGGGCACATGCAAATAAAATCTTTTTCATAATAGTGATGGTTTAATTGTATTTTTTTTATTCGTTTATCTCTACCAATTCTTTGGTTTTGTCGATGCAAAATTATGGAACGGTTTTCTGATTGCAGGGGGGTATTCCCTCTTTTTGGAAGGGGAAACTCCTATTGTACTCTCCACTTATAGAACCAGCGTTCGCTGAAGGTGAGGCCGAGACACAGCTTGAGATAATTCTCGGTCAGTTTGCTCTGTCGCTGTGTGGCGGCGTTCAGATAGGGGATATCCGTGTGCACCCATTGTACAGAGATGTTAATCTTCGGAACGTTGTGCCAGATGTTTCGGTTGGCAATTGGCATCGTGATGCCAGCAGAGACTCCTACCTCGCAAGGCTTTCCTGTGATGGAGCCTGTTGCATCTGCCTTGGCATAAGACTGAGAGTAATAGCCGCCGACTTTGTAGCTGCACTTGTTGAAGTATTGGCTGGAAGATGGATTGGGTGTCCATTCCATGCCAGCTGCAGCTTTCCATCGGTCATTGAGCTGTCCGCGGTTGCTGCTGTATGTCTCTCTTGTGCCCGACTGGTCGGGGAAACGGCAAAGTCCCCATTTCTGAAGCTCGAAATCAACACCCACGCGCAGTTTGTTTGCGTGGTAATAGGTGGCACCTATAGCAAAAGCGTTAGGCATTTGGAATGCATTCTTGATAGTGTCGGTCGATTCCGATTCAATAGCAGATGAGCTGGTGCGTGTTTCTGTCTTTCGGTAAGCTTCATTCGCTACCTTGTGACCAAAGGTGTATGTTCCACCGATGATTAACTGGTTGTCGTGGCCGAGGGGCTGGATGTACTGGAAACCACCTTGCAGATTGTAAGTGCTGATGTCTGCCGTGTAGACACGTGCCATCTTGAATACGGTAGATTCGCTGAATGACATGGTCATGTTATGCGTGTAGTCACCCCAAAGATACCCCATATTGACACCAATGGACAGAGGCTTGAAAGGGCGCCATCCTATGCCAAGAAACACCTCACGAAGTCCGCCGTCACCGCTGAAGCTATAATTGGAGGAGATATTCTCATTGCCTTCGAGTGGTTCTGCTGATGAAGCGAAGTTGTATTTGATGTTAGTTGTGGGCATGAGGCCGAGTGTGACACCCAGATGCTTGGCTGCCCGAAACTGGAACGCGAAATAGTCAAAACTGGAGTTTCGGATGTTCTGGCGCATGCCGCCCATCTTATGGTTGTTGTTCTGCAAGGATACGCCAAGGTCGAACAGGGCGGTGAGCGAATCTGCTTCGGAATAGGAGGCAGGGTTTGCTATGTTGATTTCTTGTCCGTTCCGGAAGCCTTGGGCCACGCCAGCCATACCTTTGTTGAATCCCATGGCACGTTCAGACTGAATGCCAAAGCCATAGCGGGAGTAGGGCGAACTAATGCCATTTTGGGCATGGGCGTTAGCTGCGAGCCATGTTGTGATGAGGACAAGTGAAAATTTCTTGATCATTTTCTGTCGTTGGTGTCTATTTTTTGAAGTGCAAAATTACGCCTTTTTGTGTACTATTCAAAATTTGGACTTGCCGAAGCAAGTTAAAAAAACTGAAAGGTCGTTATTCTTGGTAGTTTTACGCCTTTGGCGTTGTTTTTTGAGGTCTGCGCTTTTTGTGAGATGTTTGGCTTTTTCCCTTGGGGGCTGATTGATTCGCTTGAGCTCCCTTGCGTGGGCCGCGATACCCATTACGGCTTCCATTGTGGCGACCTTTCGAAGCCGCCTTCCCTGTAGGCATCTGTGGCTTTTCACCACAGCCTTCAGGCAGTTCGGGCTTTTCTATCTCCTTTTCAATCAGTTTCTCAATCTTGAGTAGGTGAGGCCAGTCTTTAGGGGTGACCAACGTGATGGCTTGCCCCTCTCTGTTTGCGCGTGCGGTACGGCCGATACGGTGCACATAGTCTTCAGGATCTCGTGGTGCATCGTAATTGATGACCATCTGAATGTCATCGATATCAATGCCTCGGCTCACAATATCGGTTGCGATGAGGATGCTGATTCTGTGATTCTTGAAAGCCAGCATGACTTCCTCGCGCTCACGCTGCTCCAGGTCGCTGTGCATGGCGCCCACATTAAATCCCTTGCGTTTCAGCGTGAGGCTAAGCTCCTTGACTTTCATCTTGGAAGACGCAAAAAGAATGACGCGGTCCAGGTCTTCCTGGCGCAGCACCTTCTCAACAATGCGGTCTTTCATGCCGTCATAGCAAAGATATGCTTGCTGCTGGATTTTCTCAGCAGGCTTAGATACGGCAATCTTCACTTCCACGGGGTCATGAAGAATGTTCTGTGCCAGCTTTTGAATATTATCAGGCATCGTGGCAGAGAACATGATGGTTTGCCGTTCCTCAGACAGGTAGCTGGCAATCTTCATGATGTCGTCGTAGAAACCCATGTCAAGCATGCGGTCTGCTTCGTCAAGAATGAAAAAGGATACCTTCTTCAAGTCAATGTGACCTCCGTTCAGGTGGCTAATCAAGCGTCCTGGAGTGGCAATGATGATGTCTGCACCGAGTTCAAGCCCTTTACGTTCCTGTTCGAAACGGATGCCATCGTTGCCGCCATAGACAGCTACAGACGAAACGCCGTCAAGATAGTATGCAAAGCCTTCTACTTGTTGGTCAATCTGCTGTGCCAGCTCGCGAGTGGGCGACATGATGATGCAGTTCACCGAGTCTTTGGGGTAATTGCCGTGACTGAGCTCGTCCAGCACAGGGAGCAGATAGGCTGCGGTTTTGCCTGTGCCTGTTTGTGCTATGCCCATGAGGTCACGTCCCTCCAGAATCTTGGGGATAGCTTGCTCTTGTATGGGGGTGCACTGCTCGAAGTTCATAGCGTCTAGAGCATCAAGCAGTTCGTCTGAAATATTTAGTTCGTCAAAATACATTTGTGATATAATGTAAAGTGTTAATGTCTAATATTGTTATCTGGGTGCCTTCTTATAGTAGTGGAATGCGATGAAGGCATACACAACATTGGGAATCCATACCGCAATGACTGCGGGGAAGTTGGCGTTGACAGCCAGGCTGGATACAACTGTTTGGAACATGATATAAGCCAATATCAATGCGAGACCGATACCTAATGCGATGCCCATTCCGTTCTTGCGTTTCCGAGCAGAAATGGATACGCCGATAATGGTCAGGATGAATGTGGCAAAGGCTGTAGCGCCTCGTTTCCAGTATTCCACTTCAAACTGCTGGATATTCGCGAATCCACGTGCTTTCTGCCGCTCGATATGTCGACGTAACTCTGGGGTGGTCATCGTGGTTTCCATATCACGTGCCATCATGAGGTCCTGGGGCTGTATCTTGATGATAGTATCCAGTTTGTTTCCCGTCTTGACGATTTCCTTCAGTCCTTGTAAGTCGCGTGTCTGATAGCCTGTGATAATCCAATGATAAGGTTCATAAGATAGCGTGTCATACTGAATGGTCATCGCTTGCAAGTGCTTGACCAGCTTTTTATTCTCAAACTTGTCAAGCGTGAACTCGTAGCCCGTCTTTTGGCTTTCTTCGTATCGGGCAATATAGGCAATCACTCCTGAATCTACCTCCAATTGCACGTTCGATGCAAAATCTTGTCGGCCTCGGTTCTTGTATTGATTCTCGAATCGTACACGTTTCACATTTCCTCTGGGAATGATATATGAACCCAAACCGAAATTGAGCATAGCGATAATGCCGGCAGAAATCATGTATGGCCGCACCAGCCGCCTGAAGCTGGTACCTGTCGATAGCATGGCGATAATTTCAGAGTTGTCAGCCAGTTTGGTCGTGAAGAAAATCACAGCGATGAACACAAACAGCTGGCTGAACATATTGGAATAGAAGGGGATGAAGTTCAGATAGTAATCGAACAGAATCTCCTCTATAGGCACATCATGCTGAAGGAACTTGTCGATATTCTCATTGATGTCAAACACTACCGCGATGCTGATAATGAGAATGATGGAAAAGAAGTATGTGCCGAGAAACTTGCCGATGATGTAGCGGTCAAGCCGGGAAACAGGAGAGTGTTCCGCAAGCCATTTAGCGACTTTCGGATATCGTTTTGCCCTGGCACGCCAAGCATGGCGTGCCCGTTTGCCTGACAGCTTTTTTGCGTTTGCGTTGTCGGCAGTCGTTTCCTCTTCGCTTTGGGGCGAAGCCTCTTTCCCGTTATGTTCTTCCAATGTTGCCAAAACAGATAATCTTTTGCCTTATATATAATAAATGTGTAGCGTCCCTTTCTTGTGTTTACAGCCTTCTTCCCAATTCTTCCACCATCTTGGCTTTCCAGATGCTGAAGTCACCAGCGATGATATGCTGACGCGCTTCACCAACAAGCCAAAGATAGAAGGCCAAGTTGTGGATGGAGGCAATCTGCATGCCCAGCAGCTCTTGTGCTTTGAAGAGGTGGTGCACATAAGCCTTCGTGTAGGCTGTGTCCACATACGATGTTCCTTCAGGGTCAAGCGGTGAGAAATCGAAGTCCCATTTCTTGTTGCGCAAGTTGATGGTGCCATGTTTGGTAAATATCTGGGCGTTGCGGCCATTGCGGGTTGGCATCACGCAGTCAAACATGTCCACGCCTCTTTCGATAGCTTCCAGCAGGTTGATGGGAGTGCCCACCCCCATCAGGTAGCGGGGCTTGTCTTTCGGCAGAATTGCATTCACCACTTCAATCATCTCGTACATCACATCCGTAGGCTCTCCTACAGCCAGACCGCCGATGGCATTGCCGTCTGCACCCTTTGATGCCACATTCTCGGCTGCGCGTTTGCGCAAGTCCTTGTAGGTGCATCCCTGCACAATAGGAAAGAGGCTCTGCTGGTAGCCATATTTCGGTTCCGTTTCGTTAAAGCGTTTGATGCAGCGGTCCAGCCAGCGTTCTGTCAGCGCCAGCGATTTCTTTGAGTATTCATAGTCGCTGGTGCCGGGAGGGCACTCGTCGAATGCCATCATGATGTCTGCGCCAATTGAGCGCTCGATATCCATGACTCCTTCAGGCGTGAAAAAGTGTTTGCTGCCATCAATGTGACTGCGGAACTCTACGCCTTCTTCTTTGATTTTGCGGATGCCTGCCAGAGAGAATACCTGAAAGCCACCGCTGTCGGTCAGCATCGGACGGTCAAATCCGTTGAACTTATGCAAGCCTCCAGCAGCCTCCAGTACCTCTAGTCCAGGACGGAGATAGAGATGGTATGTGTTGCCGAGGATGATTTGGGCCTTGATATCGTCTTTCAGTTCATGCAGATGCACGGCCTTTACTGTTGCTTGAGTACCAACGGGCATAAAGATAGGTGTCTGTATGTCGCCATGGTCTGTGTGGATAAGGCCGGCACGTGCATTCGTCTTCGTGTCGTTATGTTCGAGGGTGAATGTCATCTTTCCTTTCTGTAGCGTTTCAGTTTCTTCTTGTGGAGCTGCTTCCTCTAGACTTGCTAGATATACTAGTCTTTCTAGATATACTCGCTTTACTAGATATACTAGCTCCTATTGTCTTTATATCAGTGCAAAATCCAGCACATCCTTCACATTCTCCACATAGTGGAATTCAACACCCTTCACATATTTAGCTGGAATATCCTCAATGTTCTTCCTGTTTTCGTGGCAAATGAGGATATCTGTGATACCGGCACGTTTGGCGGCCAGAATCTTTTCCTTGATACCACCCACAGGAAGCACCTTGCCACGGAGTGTGATTTCACCCGTCATAGCAATGTTCTTGCGCACCTTGCGTTTAGTGATGGCACTTGCCAGCGAGGTGGCAATGGTGATGCCTGCCGATGGCCCGTCTTTAGGTGTAGCGCCTTCAGGCACATGGATGTGGATATTATGGTTTTCGAAGAAATCGGGCGTGATGCCGATGATGTCGCAATGTTCCTTCAGATACTGCAAGGCAATCGTGGCAGACTCCTTCATTACATCGCCGAGATTACCGGTCAAGCCGAGCTTGCCGCCCTTGCCGTTGTCGATAGAAGTCTCGATAAAGAGGATTTCTCCGCCTACGCTTGTCCAAGCCAGTCCTGTGACTACACCATAATAGTCGTTGCCTTGATACTTGTCACGGCTGAAAGGCTCGGTGCCCAGATATTCCTTGATGTCTCCCACCTTCAGCTCACTCTTTGGCAAAACGCCCTCTTTGGCATATTGGAGTGTAACCTTTCGGAGCACCTTGTTGATTTTCTTGTCAAGGTCACGCACTCCAGACTCTCGGGTATAATCTTCTATGATTTTCTCGATGGCAGCCTTTGAAATCTTCACGCCGCTATCTTTCATTCCAAGGTTGTCCAGTTCCTGAGGCACAAGATGGCGCTTCGCAATCTCAATCTTTTCCTCCGTCAGATAGCCACTTACTTCAATAAGCTCCATACGGTCGAGCAGGGGAGCGGGAATGGTTGAAATGTTGTTGGCTGTGGCAATGAACATCACTTTCGAGAGGTCGTAATCTGTGTCCAGATAGTTGTCGTGGAAAGCAATGTTTTGCTCTGGGTCAAGCACTTCCAGCAAGGCCGATGCAGGATCGCCGTGGTTCGTGTTCTGCGTCACCTTGTCAATCTCGTCGAGAATGAACACAGGATTGCTGCTGCCTGCTTTCTTGATATTCTTGATGATTTGTCCGGCCATAGCACCCACATACGTGCGGCGGTGTCCACGAATCTCTGCTTCGTCGTGCAAGCCGCCCAGCGACATGCGCACATACTTGCGCTTCATGGCCTTCGCAATGCTCTTGCCCAGCGAGGTTTTACCCACACCTGGAGGGCCATACAGGCAGATGATGGGGCTTTTGAAGTCGCCTCTCATTTTCAGCACAGCCAAGTGCTCAATGATGCGCTCCTTCACTTTCTCCATGCCATAGTGGTCCTTGTTCAGCACCTTCTCCGCATTGCTCAGGTTGAGGTTGTCCTTTGTGTATTCGCCCCAAGGCAACTCAAGCATGGTCTTTGCCCAGGTATATTCTGTTTGGTAGTCAGGAGTGTGGTTGCCCATGTGCGACATTTTGTCCAAAGCTTCTTCAAATGCTTTGCTTGCAGCACTGCTCCACTTTTTTTTCTTGCCTTCTGCCCTCAGCGTCGTAATTTCATCTTCACCTTTCTCTCCCAGTTGCTCCTGAATCGTTTCCATCTCCTGGCGCAAGAAGTATTCCTTATGCTGCTTGTCCAGCTCCTCACGTGTGCGCATCTGCAAATCCATCTTCAACGCCATATACTGATATTCGCGTTGCAGAATGCCGAGCAGGCGGTAGGCGCGGTCAAACAAATTGTTCTCTTCCAGCAGCACGATGCGTTCCTTGTTGCTGATGTTCAGGTTGCTGCAGATGAAATTGATGATAAGTGTCTTGTCCGTGATGTTATTGAGCGCAAAAGCTGAGCCAACAGTCTGCTCATTTGTGCGCATAAGCTTGATGGCAGTCTCTCGGCAAGTGTCCACAATGGCCATGTATTCGCGGTTGCCCCGTTCGGGGACATCCTCTGGGTAAATCTCCACATGGCCCACATTGTAATTTCCGTTCCACTCCATGTCAATCAGGCGGGCACGTGTGTAGCCTTGAATCAATGCAGTTTTGCTTCCATCTGGAAGCTTGATGATTTTCTGTACCTTGCCAATCACACCTGTGTGATACAGCTGTTCGTAGTCAGGTTCATCGGCAGCATCATCTACCTGAGAGAATACAGCAATAGGGGAATTCTTCTTTTGTGCCTCCTTCAGAAGTTTGAATGACGAATCTCTGCCAATCGATACGGGCACCATGGTCTCAGGGAAGAGCATGATGCCGCGCAGTGGCAGAACGGAGATAACTTTTTCGGGTGAAATCTCCTGCTCCAAGTTTCCTGCCGAAGGATTGTCTATGCTGGTGATGAAACTGATTTTGCCTTCTACGTGGCCTTCATCTATAATCTCGTCTAAATTGAAATCCATCTTCAAAATCGGTTCTCTTAATTCTAAATAAGCTAAAAACGGTGCAAAGTTAAGAAAAAAGACTGAACTACACATCATTTATATAGGTAAACTTGCGCAAGGCACCGAACTCTCCTCTCAACTTTTTCAGCCAAGTTGTATGCTCTTGGAGTGTCATAATAATATATAAATAAGTTGGATTTCTGCAATAGTGTAAGAAAAATGAAACGAAATTCTTACACTTTGCAATATTTTTACCGCTTTTTTTGTGATTGTTATCGAAATAAATTGTACCTTTGCATCGCTTTCGGCAAAGAATCGTCGTTGGCATGACAAAGAAAAAGCATAAACTGCATAAGAAAAAAATGAGTAAACTCATTAAGGTAGAGGGTTACAAGCAGCTGCTTGACCCCATACAGACGGAATTGGGCATTAAGCAAATCAAGGATTTTTTTCAGGCCAATCTTTCCACCGCATTGCGTTTGCGCCGTGTGACGGCGCCTTTGTTCGTGATGCGCGGATTGGGATTGAACGATGACTTGAACGGTGTGGAGCGCCCCGTTTCGTTCCCCATCATGGATATGGGCGACCAAGTAGCCGAAGTGGTACATTCATTGGCTAAGTGGAAGCGTGTGATGTTGGGGGAATATGGTATCCAGCCGGGCTACGGACTTTACACAGACATGAATGCCATCCGCGGTGATGAAGAACTGGACAACACACACTCTCTGTATGTTGACCAATGGGACTGGGAGCGCACGATTCGCCCCGAGGACCGCAATCTCGCATTTTTGAAAAAGATTGTCCGCGACATCTATGCCGCCATCATGCGTACAGAATACCTGGTGTGCGAATCCTATCCGCAAATCAAGCCATTCTTGCCTGAAGAGATACATTTCATCCATTCGGAAGAGCTTCTGCAGCAGTATCCCGACCTCACTCCCAAACAGCGTGAGGACGCTATTTGCAAGAAGTACGGAGCTGTGTTCATTATGGGCATCGGAGGCAAGCTCAGCGATGGAGAAAAGCACGACGGGCGCGCACCCGACTATGATGACTGGAGCACGCCTAACGAGGAAGGCTACAAGGGACTGAATGGCGACATTCTCATTTGGTATCCTGTTCTCAACCGCAGCATCGAGCTCAGTTCTATGGGCATTCGTGTGGACAAGGAAGCCTTGCTTCGTCAACTTGAACTTGAAAATAAGAAGGAGCGTCTCAATCTCTTCTTCCATAAGAAGTTAATGAATGACGAACTTCCTTTGTCTGTAGGTGGTGGCATTGGCCAGAGCCGTCTCTGTATGGTGCTTCTCCATAAGGCTCATGTAGGTGAGATTCAAGCCTCCATTTGGCCTGAAGAGATGCGCAAGGAATGTATCGCAACAGGCATGCCTCTTATCTGAGAAACCTTATCATCTTAAATTTAGATAGCCCTCGCACCATCATGATGTGGGGGCTTTTTGTTTTTTCTCTTAAGCTTCGGGGTTCAATCGCAATAGGCAGCCCATGATGGGGCTCAATACGCAGTCTGCAGGGCACACGCACCCTATGCTACAAGTGTTATGTGCCTTGTGCCGCGTTTGTAACATGCCCTATGTTACACTTGTAACACGCCTTGTGTTGCATTTGTAACACACCGTATGTTGCACTTGTAACACAAGGCGGCGTTAGAGTGTCACAAAAAGGGAGCCTCGGCGGCTCTTTTTCTGCTCCCTCAATAAGTGTGGCTTCAATATTAGTGTGCCGTTGCATTGTTCTGCGTTGCAGCTTCTCAAGCACAAATAGGTAAGGTGAAGAAAAATCACACTATAATTCTTTTCGTCCAATCGAAATGATGTGTGATTTTCGCAACTCATCACCGGCATAAGTCTCAGCGGAGTGTTCTGATGTTTTTTCGTAGCTTTTACTACTGAATATAGAATGAAAAAGACTCATCAATTTTTGGTGAGTCTATTTTTTATTGTACTTTTGCAACAGAAATAGATTATTAGCACTATGACTCCCAAAGAAGAAATAGAACAGCTCAGACGAGAACTGGAGCAGCATAACTATAATTATTATGTGTTGAACCAACCTACGATTTCGGATTATGACTTTGACCAGATGATGCACCATCTGGAGGACTTGGAATTGTTCTATCCCCAGTATGCTGACCCGAATTCGCCGACACAGCGAGTGGGTAGCGACTTGAACCAGTCGTTTAAGGCTGTGGCACACAAGTACCCGATGCTGTCGCTGGCAAACACGTATAACGAGGGTGAAGTGCGTGATTTCTATAACCGTGTGAAGGAGGGGCTTGAAGGTGAGGATTTTGAGATTTGCGCAGAGATGAAGTATGATGGGTTGAGCATCTCGCTGACGTATGTGGATGGCGAGCTGGTGCAGGCTGTGACAAGAGGCGACGGTGTGAAGGGGGATGACGTGACGAGCAATGTGAGGACTATCCGCTCTATTCCTCTGAGGTTGCGTGAGGGGAGTGGCTATCCGCATGAGTTTGAGATTCGTGGCGAGATATTGATGCCCTGGACTTCGTTCGAGAAACTGAACGAGGAGCGGGCAAAGAGGGAGGAGCCGCTGTTCGCCAACCCGAGAAATGCCGCCAGCGGTACGTTGAAGTCGCAGAACTCGCGGGTGGTGGCAGAGCGTGGCCTGGACGCATACCTGTATTATTTATTGGGTGATGAGATTCCTGCAGATGGGTTTCACTATGAGAACTTGCAGATGGCTGCAGCGTGGGGGTTCAAAATTTCACAAGGCATGAAGAAGTGCAAGAGCGTGGACGAGGTGTTGGCGTTTATTGACTATTGGGACAAGGAACGCAAGAACTTGCCTGTGGCTACGGACGGAATTGTCTTGAAGGTGAATTCGCTGCGTCAGCAACGGCATCTAGGCTATACGGCGAAGAGCCCCCGCTGGGCGATTGCCTATAAGTTCAAGGCGGAGCGGGCTTGCACGCGCTTGAATGAGGTGACGTATCAAGTGGGACGAACGGGCGCAGTGACGCCTGTGGCAAACATGAATCCGGTGCAGTTGGCCGGTACGGTGGTGAAAAGGGCTTCGTTGCATAATGCGGACGTGATGGAGGAGCTGGACTTGCATATCGGTGATATGGTGTATGTGGAAAAGGGTGGTGAAATCATCCCCAAAGTGGTGGGGGTGGATAAGGACCAGCGGCAGCCGGGTCTGCAGAAGGTGCAGTTTATCAAGACTTGTCCAGAGTGTGGAGCGCAGTTGGTGCGTTTTGAAGGTGAGGCTGCGCATTACTGCCCCAACGATAGTGCATGCCCTCCGCAAATTAAGGGAAGGATTGAGCATTTCATCTCTCGCAAGGCGATGAATATAGACAGCTTGGGACCAGAGACGGTGGATGACTATTATCAGCGTGGTTTGATTCATGATGTGTCGGACCTGTATAAGTTGACGGTGGCGGATATATGTGGAGTGAACAAGACGCGGGTGAAGTCTGCCCAAAAGGTAGTGGATGGCGTGAAGTCTACGCTTCAAGTGCCGTTTGAGCGTGTGGTGTTTGCTATAGGCATCCGGTTTGTGGGGGAGACTACGGCGAAACTGATAGCTCGTCACTTCAAATCGATGGAAGCTTTGCGTAATGCCTCTGTGGAGCAGCTGATGGAAGTCGATGGAGTGGGGCAGGTGATTGCGGAATCGGTGGTGAAGTATTTTCAAGATTCCAAGAATGCGGAGATTGTTGACCGGCTGGCGAGTGAGGGACTGCAGATGCAGCTCTCAGAAGAACAATTGTCAGGGCAGACGGATAAGCTTGCTGGCAAGAGCATTGTCATTTCGGGCGTGTTCGAGCGGCATTCGCGTGATGAGTATAAGGCTATGATTGAGCAGAACGGTGGCAAGAATGTGGGCAGCATCTCGAAAAAGACTTCTTTCATCCTTGCTGGCGACAATATGGGCCCGGCCAAACTGGAAAAGGCTCAGAGTTTGGGAGTGCCTCTTGTGTCGGAAGAGGATTTCTTGGCGATGCTCAAATGATGGTATTGAACTTGTAATGCTGCATGGGGGCTTGGTTTGGTTCTTTTTTATTCATGGAAAGTGCTTTTTTTGACTAAAAATTTCCTAAATCAAAATAAATCAGTACCTTTGCAGCGGATTCAGTAGAATAGATTGTAGCATTTAAATCCAATAAGATGACTAAGAAGACACAAGAACCGCACTATATATTTGAATCAAGCTGGGAAGTATGCAATAAGGTTGGCGGTATTTATACGGTACTATCAACGCGCGCTAAGACGCTGCAAGAAAAACATACAGACAAGGTGTTCTTTATTGGCCCCGACTTTTGGACAGGTAAGAAGAACCCTCTTTTCAAGGAAAGTAAGACATTGCTTGCTAAGTGGCGGAAGAGCGCTTTGGAATATGATGGCATTTCCATGCGTTTGGGACGCTGGCAAATACCGGGTGAACCCATTGCCATCTTGGTGGACTTCAAGCCTTTTTTTGAGCAGCGTGATGAGATATTCGGCTGGGCATGGGAGAATTTTCGCGTGAACTCTCTAAATGCTTATGGCGACTATGATGAAAGTATCGTATTCTCGTGGGCTGCTGGCAAAGTGGTGGAGAGCTTCTACAAATTCTTTGGTCTTTCAAAAGAGGACAACGTGGTGCTCCAAGCGCACGAATGGCAGACTTGTTTGGCTGCTCTTTATGTGAGAAAATATGTGCCAGAGGTTGCTACCATTTTCACAACTCATGCTACAACAATTGGACGCTCTATTGCGGGCAATAACAAGCCGCTTTATGACCATTTGCCAGCATATAATGGCGACCAAATGGCTTGTGAGTTGAATGTGGAGTCAAAACATTCGGTGGAAAAGCAGGCTGCATGGAATGTAGATTGCTTTACAACTGTGAGTGAGATTACAGGACGGGAATGTGCGGAGCTGCTTGACAAACCGGCTGACGAGATTCTGATGAATGGTTTTGAGAATGACTTTGTGCCTTCGCCTGCGACAAAATTCAATGCGGCACGTAAGGCGGCTCGCCAGACTTTGCTGAAGGTTGCCAACACCCTGATGGGAACTGAATTGAACGATGACACTATTATTATAAGTACTGGTGGCAGATACGAATACCAGAATAAAGGCATCAATGTGTATGTTGATGCCTTGAATCGTTTGCGCTGGGATGACCGCTTGGACCGAAACGTGTTGGCTTTTGTGATGGTGCCTGCCTGGATGAAAGAGGCGCGTGAGGATTTGAAGGCTGCATTGTCTAACAAGAAGTACAATCCTGTTGAGGCTGGTGCTATCGGTGATCCTCGCATCACGCATGTGCTCCATGAACAGGACAGTGACAAGGTGCTGGGACAAATGAATTGGCTTGATATGCATAACCGTCCAGAAGACAAGGTGAAGGTCATCTTTGTGCCGTGCTATCTGGATGGGAATGATGGCATCTTCAATATGCACTATTACGATTTGCTTATTGGCAACGATTTGACGGTGTTCCCATCTTACTATGAGCCTTGGGGATATACCCCAACAGAGTCTGTGGCCTTCCATGTGCCCTGCATCACGACAGACCTGGCCGGCTTTGGCTTGTGGGCCAATAGTTTGAAAGGTGGCCCTAGCGAAATTGAGGATGGCGTGAAGACGGTGCATCGTTCTGACTATAACTTTGATGAAGTGAGCGATACAATTCGCGACACGATTCTGCATTTCTCGCAGATGGACAAGGCGCAGGTAAACGCAGCTCGCAAGCATGCGGAGAAGGTTGCGGAGAAGGCGTTGTGGAAGCATTTCATCAAGTACTACTACAAGGCATACAATAAGGCTCTCGCAAAACGCGATGAGCGTGTGAAACGATAAACATTAAAAATCATTCAATAACACTTATTTTTTATGAGAATTAAAGCAAGTAACGCAAACAATCCCAATTGGCGTGAAATTAGCGTGAGATCTTCTGTTCCAGCCGCTCTTGAGCCGCTGAACGAGATCGCTCACAACCTTTGGTGGTCATGGAATAACGAAGTGGGCCATATCTTTAACGATATGGATGCTGCTCTTTGGCATGAGGTTGAGCAGAATCCTGTGCTCTTTCTCGGCCGTATGAACTATGAAAAACTGGAAGCTATTGCTGCAGACAAGAAGATTCTTGACCGTATAGATAAAGTATATAAAGAGTTCCGTGCTTATATGGACGTGAAGCCTGATGCAAAGCGTCCTTCTGTGGCTTACCTCTGTATGGAGTATGGCTTGAACCATGTGCTGAAAATCTATTCAGGTGGTCTCGGCATTCTTGCTGGTGACTATGTGAAGGAGGCATCAGACTCAAACATCGATTTCTGTGCTGTTGGTTTCCTGTATCGTTATGGCTACTTCACTCAGACGCTTTCGATGGAGGGTCAGCAGGTGGCGAACTATGAGGCACAGGTGTTCCCAACATTGCCTATTGAGCGTGAACTTGACGCTGAGGGCAATCAGGTCGTGATAGACGTTCCTTATAACAATTATACGGTTCATGCACTGGTTTGGCGTGTGAACGTAGGTCGTGTGAAGCTTTATCTGCTTGACACCGACAATGACATGAACTCTGAATATGATCGTTCCATCACTCACGCTCTCTATGGTGGTGATTGGGAAAACCGTTTGAAGCAGGAGATCCTGCTGGGTATCGGTGGCGTTCTGCTGCTTAACAAGCTGGGCATCAAGAAAGATATCATCCACTGCAACGAGGGACATGCCGCATTGGCCAATGTTCAACGTCTGGTTGAGTATGTGGAAAGTGGTCTGAGCTTCAATGAAGCTTTGGAAGTTGTGCGTACTTCTTCTCTCTATACGGTGCACACTCCTGTGCCAGCTGGCCACGATTACTTCGACGAGGCTCTTTTCGGCAAGTATATGGGTCAGTATCCCGAAAAGCTGGGCATCAGCTGGGATGACTTCATGGGAATGGGCCGAGTGAACCCAGACGATAAGGGTGAACGCTTCTGTATGTCAACCTTTGCCTGCAATACTTGCTCTTGGGTCAACGGTGTTAGCTGGCTCCACGGCAAGGTGTCTAAGGACATGTTCAACGGCATTTGGAAGGGCTACTTCCCAGAGGAACTTGACAATGTGGGCTATGTGACAAATGGTGTCCATATGCCAACTTGGACTGCTTCTGAATGGAAGGAAGTGTATGCGAAAGCCTTCGATAAGAATTTCCTTGCAGATCAGTCAAATGAGAAGATTTGGGAGGCGATTTATAATGTGCCAGATCAGGAGATATGGAATACGCGTTTGGCTTTGAAGGCAAAGCTTATTGACTATATCAAGAAGGCCTTTAAAGAGGATTGGTTGATGCACCAGGGAGATCCATCTCGTATCGTGTCTATCGTGGAGAAAATCAATCCTAATGCATTGACGATTGGTTTCGCTCGTCGTTTCGCTACATACAAGCGTGCTCATCTTCTCTTCAGCGACCTTGATCGTTTGGCGAAGATTGTAAACAATCCGAATTACCCAGTACAGTTCCTGTTTGCTGGTAAGGCACATCCTGCAGACGGCGCAGGCCAGGGACTTATCAAGAAAATCTACGAAATCAGCCGTCGTCCCGAGTTCTTGGGTAAGATTATTTTCCTTGAGAACTATGACATGAAGTTGGCTCGTCGCCTCGTAACAGGTGTGGATATCTGGATGAATACACCTACACGCCCCTTGGAGGCATCTGGCACATCTGGCGAAAAGGCGTTGATGAATGGTGTTGTCAACCTCTCTGTGCTTGACGGCTGGTGGCTTGAGGGTTATCGCGAAGGTGCCGGATGGGCGCTCACCGATAAGCGCACGTTCCAGAATCAGGAACAGCAAGACCAGCTTGATGCTGCAACCATCTATTCGTTGCTTGAGAACGAAATCCTGCCTCTTTACTATGCTCGCAACTCAAAGGGCTATTCTGAAGGTTGGATTCAGACGGTGAAGAATTCTATTGCTCAAATAGCTCCTCACTACACCATGAAGCGTCAGCTTGATGATTACTTCACCAAATTCTATGTTCCATTGGCCGAGCGCCGCAAGCAGCTCTTTGCCGACAACTACAAGAAGGCTAGGGATATTGCTGCATGGAAGGAACTTGTGGCTTCACGTTGGGATGACATCAAGATTGTTTCATACGAGAAGGAGGAAGACATGCTGAAGGGCGATGTGCTTTCTGGCAAGAAGTATAAGTTCAAATATGTCATTGATGAGCAAGGACTTGATGATGCTGTCGGATTCGAGCTTGTTACCATCTTCCGTGATGAAGACGGTCGTGAACATATCAGCCAGATTGATCCGCTCACAGTAACGAAGCGCGAGGGTAACCTTTACACGTTTGAGGGTACTCACGTGATTCCTACAGCAGGTAGCTTTAAGGTAGCATACCGTATGTATCCGAAGAATGCTGACCTGCCACACCGTCAGGACTTCTGCTATGTGAAGTGGTTTAACTGATTCTATGTGAAATATATTATAATCGACAGATAAACAGAATCTTATTATGTACTGATTGCATCACCTCTTTATGGGGTGATGCAATTTCCATTCTTGCAAAGAAATGAAGAAAATCGCTGTAATGCCCGTGCTGTTGTCACTCGCTTTATGTTGTCCTAACAGGGTTTGTGGACAACCAAGCGGTAATGTTCCAAAGCCTGCTGCGGGGACTTATAAGAAGTCCGCTGTGATGAAGGCCTATCGGACGAGTATGAAGGAGAAAAATTATGCAAAGGCGAGGCAAGCGGTGGAAGATGCCATAAGGACACATGCAGATGCTGCAGCTGACCCTCAGCTGTATCGATATAGCATGGATGCGCTGAATGAGTTGATAGGGGCAGAAAACAGAAAAATCTATCTGAATACCAGACCTGATACAGTGGGGTACTTCAACTATATGTATGACCTCTATGCAATGGGAATGAAGTGTGATAGTGTAGAGCAGGCGCGTTTGCAAGAAAAGCGTGCGCAGGGTAAAAAAGCAGAACCGAAATTGCGTACGGGGGTGGGGCAACTCATGCTGCCTTACATGAAGAACTTGTTGAATGCGGGCAAATTCCACTATCAGAAGAAGAATTATAAGCAGGCTTTCCGCTTTCTGGATATGTATGCAAAAGCGAAATCTTCAGAGCTTTTGTCTACGACAAAGGAATCAGAAGGTTGGACGGATGATAAAACAGAAGTAGCGGTATTGGCGGCTTTAAGTGCTTATGCTTCAGGTGATAATGCTGGAACGATGGCTTATCTGCCTGCCAGTTTGAATGATGAGAGTTTGAGGGCGAAACTGTTGGAGGTGGGTTCTAAAGCTGCCGCAGAGTTGCACGATGAAGCTGCCATGTTGGCGTTGTTGGAACAGGGGTTTGATGCTTACCCCAATGTGGAGTATTTCTTGATGACTTTGGTGAAGCATTATAATGATACGGAACAATATGGAGAGGCATTGCAGCGGGTGCAGAAAATGGTTCAGCTATACCCCAATATACGTGACTATTGGTATATGGCAGGAAAGGAACAAATGCTGTTGGGGCAATATGAAGCTGCATTGGTCTCTTTTGAACGATGTATAGAAATAAAGGCTGATGATGCAGAATCGTACTCTGCAATGGGGAACATCTATCTGCACGATGCACATGAGGCGTACGCTCATTTCAACGTGGCTCTTTCCGACCCGAACTATGCGACAAAAAAGAAGTCTATTGATGAATTGTACAAGAAGGCTTGTGCTGCCTTTGAAAAAGCAAGAGCGTTTGATGAGGAAAATCGTGAGTTGTGGCTGTCTGGTCTTCGAGAAACTTATTTCAAATTGAACAAGGGTAGGGAGCTGCGAGCTCTGGAAAAGCGTAAATAGACCTGGAACGCCGATTAAATTGAGGAAATGTTGTAGATGTTTCAGAAAATAATTATCTTTGCATGTTTTTCATAACCTTCTGATAGATAAAAGAGAACCTTCTGATGGCGACAAATAAAAAGACTTCTCGAAATGGCAAGAAAGCCAGCAATAGTGTAGCGCAGCAAGAGAAATTGACAGCCACTGATTTTTTCACAGGCTTCGGCAAAGGAGAGATATTCTCTTTCTTTGTGGGCTTGTTCTTGGTGGTGATGGCTTTGTTTATGTTTGTGGCCTTCGTTTCCTATCTTCTGACAGGTGAGGCTGATTACAGTCTTTTGGAACAAGGAGCTGACCCTTTCAATAAGGCATTGCAATACAAGAATGCGTGTGGATCATTGGGGGCGATAGTAGCTTATTTCTTTTTGAACGACCTGTTTGGATTGGCGTCGTTCATTATGTTGCCCTTTATGGTCATTCTGGGCTTGCGGCTGATGCGCAGTTTCAAGTTCACGTTGCTTCGTAAATTCATTCTCTCCACCGTTTTGATGTTGTGGCTAAGTGTTTTCTTAGCTGGTTTTAGTTATTTATTCCCTGCATTCGAAGGCTCGTTCCTCAAATTGGGTGGCAATCATGGTATCAATGTGGTGAACATCCTCACGCAGGTTGTTGGCGTTCCAGGTTTGTTGGCGGTGTTGGCAATAACAGCGGTGCTCTATTTGTTCTATTTGAGCAAAAAGACTATAGAAATCATTCGGAATGCCTTCCGTTTGAATATGCTGAAAAAGGTGAACGCAGAGCGCTTGAAGCGCTTTGTGGGACGTGATGATGACGATGATGAATACGAATACGAGAATGATGGTGTGATGCCGATTGATGGTAAGGATGATGAGGTGGATGAAACGGAGGAGCATGCTGCAGCAGTAGCAGAAGAGAGAGTAGAGGAAAGTGATAATCGGCCAACGGTATTGAACTTCGACCATCTTTCCGATGCTCAAGATGCCTCTGATGCGGATGCTTCAGTGGAAGACGATGCTGATTTTGGTGAGAATATTGCTGAGGCAGGAGATGGTGTTGTAGGCGTGTTGCCAGAAGACCTTCCTGCTGCAGATGTAATGTCTCATTCTCCAGAGAACGGGCTGGTTGCTGGTGATGAAAGCGGATTGGTTGTGGAAATGAATGAGACGGATAAAGGTGATGGCGACATTTTGCGTGGCGACATCAATACTCCTTATGACCCCAAACTGGATTTGGAGTTCTATAAGTACCCCACGCTTGACTTGCTGAAGAAGGCGAATGACGAGGGTCCTCAGATAGACATGATTGAGCAGAACGCCAATAAGGACCGCATCATTCACGTTTTGAAGAATTTTGGTGTGGAGATTGCCAGCATCAAGGCAACCATTGGCCCAACCATCACGCTTTATGAAATTGTTCCTGCTGAGGGAACTCGCATCAGCAAGATTCGTAATCTCGAAGACGATATCGCTTTGTCGTTGGCGGCAGAGGGTATCCGAATCATCGCTCCTATTCCTGGTAAGGGCACAATCGGTATTGAAGTGCCAAACAAGAAGAAGAGCATCGTTTCTATGGAAAGTGTCATCAATAGCCGTGTGTATCAGGAGAGCAAGATGGAACTTCCATGCGCTGTGGGCAAGACCATTAGCAACGAGGTGTTCATGTTTGACTTGGCTAAGGCGCCTCACCTCTTGGTGGCTGGCGCAACCGGTCAGGGTAAGTCTGTCGGCCTGAATGCCATTGTGACTTCGCTGCTTTACAAGAAGCATCCGTCGGAGTTGAAGATTGTGATGGTTGACCCTAAGAAGGTTGAATTCAGTATCTATAGCCCGATAGAGAACCATTTCTTGGCTCGTCTTGAGGAAGAAGAAGACTGTATCATTACAGATGTGCAGAAAGTGGTCAAGACGCTCAATTCTCTCTGCCAGCTTATGGACACCCGTTATGATCTCCTCAAGCGTGCCCATGTGCGCAACATCAAGGAGTACAACGAGAAGTTCAAGAATCGTCAGCTGAATCCAGAGCACGGGCATGAATATATGCCTTACATCGTTGTGATAGTCGATGAGTTTGGTGACCTTATCATGACTGCAGGTAAAGAGGTCGAGCTCCCCATCTGTCGTATTGCCCAATTGGCACGTGCCGTAGGCATTCATATGATTATTGCCACGCAGCGTCCACAAGCCAGCATTATTAGTGGTGCCATCAAGACGAACTTCCCTACACGTATTGCATTCAAGGTGGCATCCATGATGGACTCTCGTGTGATTCTTGACCGTGGTGGTGCTAATCAATTGATAGGTAAAGGCGATATGTTGTATCTGCAGGGTGGTGAGCCTGTGCGTGTGCAATGTGCTTTTGTCGATACTCCGGAAGTGAATGATATTTGTCATTATATAGCAGCGCAGCAAGGATTCCTTCATCCGATGTATTTGCCAGAAGTCGCAGATGCTGAAGGTGATGGCGGTGCAGGAATGGGCACTGTGGACAAGGGCCATCTGGATCCTATGTTTGGTGATGTTGCAAAGTTTGTGGTCAATAATCAGAGTGGTTCCACTTCCATGATTCAGCGCAATTTCTCCATCGGTTACAACCGTGCAGGTAAGATTATGGACCAGCTGGAGAAGATGGGTGTTGTAGGTGCGCAAGTGGGCAGTAAACCCCGTGAAGTCATTATCAAGGATCCCCTTACACTTGAAGGTCTGCTGAATACGCTGGGATAAGAAAGGCCTTAGCTCCATCTGCTATGGGTGAAGGCGATTGCCTTGACTCTGTTCTTGGCTGCTGCAACAATTAGAAATAGAAAAAAGGATATAGGAAAATGAAAAGATTTGTATTCGTATTCGCGTGCTTGATTGCTGTGTGTCTCTCTGTTCAAGGACAGGAGGCCAGCAAGGTGCTTGACAAGACTGCTGCCACACTCAAGGCTGCTGGCAACACAAAGATTGGTTTTACCTACGAAGCCAGTGGAGCTTCTTCTACTGGCTATATTAAACTGCAAGGGCAGAAGTTTGTGGTGAATATGGCGGGGCGAATCACATGGTTTGATGGTAAGACGATGTGGAGCTATGTCAAGAAGAATGAAGAGGTGAACGTGACCACACCTTCTGCAGAGGAAGTTGCAAAGATGAACCCTTATGCGTTCTTGACATTCTACAAGCATGGTTATGCCGCACGCATGGGAAACAGCTCTTCTAAAGAGTATGAAGTGGTTTTGACAGGTGAAGAATCCAGCGCTTACAAGTGGGTGGTGATTCGTATCAACAAGTCCACCCATTTGCCGGGCAGCATTCAGCTTACCACTCCCAAGGGAGGAACGACTGTTATTCGCTGCAACTCATTTTTGAAGAATCAAAAATATCAAGCATCCACATTCCAGTTCAACAAGAAGAACTATCCTAAGGCTGACATCGTTGACCTTCGATAGTTCTTCAAGATTCAGCCATGAATCTCTCCAGGGCATATTTCTTGTATAAGGCGCTTGCCCACAATCAGCGTCTGCAGTCGCGTCGCCACCCGATGTTCGAGAAGAATAGGGTGATGAAGCTCTTCAGCTATGTCTTCATTGCATTTATAGCTGCCTATCTGAGTGCGCTTGGCGTGTCACTCTACACCTTCTTCAAGGACACTTCCTTTGAAGCGTTCGATTGGATAGACGGAGGCATGATATGGTTCTTGCTCGCAGACTTCCTGCTGCGTTTTTTCTTGCAAGAAACTCCGGCTCAAAACATCAAGCAGTACAAGCTGCTCAACATCCCAACAGGTCTCATGCTGCACACGTTCCTGTGCCGTATGGGACTGCAGCCCTACAATCTCTTTTGGGCTTTCTTCTTTGTTCCCTTCGGCTTTTTGGCAATTCCTCAGTTTTATGGAATTGTCGGGTTGATAGGCTTTCTTTTGGGATGGTGGCTCATATTCATTCTCAATAGCTATTGGTACTTGTTCTGGCGTACCCTCATCAATCGCTACGTCCCCACCATCCTGATTCCATTGCTCATTTATGCGTTGCTGATATACTTCGGCCTTTTCTTCGACGAAAAGAACCAGTGGCTCTTTCAGGCAGCCATTCGCTTCATGCGTGGCTTCATCCAATGGAATCCTCTTGGCTTTGTTTTCTTTGCTCTGGCGGTAGTGCCTCTCTATTATGTCAACTACCGTTTGCAGCAGGTGGCCATCTATGTGGAGATAGCCAAGGCAGAAGTAGTGAAGTCGTTCAAGACGCGCAACATGGTCTTTCTCGACAAGTTCGGCATCATTGGGGAATACCTTAAGCTTGAAATCAAGTCCACCATGCGCAACCTTGTCGTGCGCAAGCAGTTCCTCATTGCTGCCGGCTGCATGCTTATGTTGTGCTCCCTGTTCTCCTTCTCCCACATTTACGACTCCCTTCCTTTTATGCGCATATTCATTTGTGTGTATTGCTTCAACTGCTTGGGAGTGATGACCCTCACCACCGTCATGTGTGCCGAAGGAAACTATATTGACGGACTCATGGTGCACAAAGAGACGGTGCTCTCGCTGCTCAAGGCCAAATACTATTTCCAATGCCTGATGCTGGTAGTGCCGTTCCTCTTCTCTCTCATGCCCATCATGGAGGGAAAGATGACGTGGATGACTGCTTTGGGATGTCTGCTGTTCACCACCGGCGTGGTCTTTCCTTTCATCTTCCAACTGGCTGTGTATAACGATACATCCATCCATCTCAACAAGAAACTGACACGTACAGGACGTGACACGAAAGTGCAGATGCTCATGTCCGGCATAGCCATGTTCCTGCCTATGTTCATCATGTGGTCACTCGTCGACCTTTGGGGCGACCAGACCGCAGCCATTGTGATGGCTGCCATCGGCCTGTTGGGCACTCTTGCCCATCCCCTTTGGCTGAAGAATATATACAAGCGATTCATGCAGCGGAGATACCAGAATATGGAAGGCTTCCGTAGTTCCAGATAAAAGAAACACCATGAACTTGACAATTGAAAACTTGACCAAATCATTTGGAGAGAAGAAAGCGCTCGACATTGCCCACTATGCCATTCATAGTGGCGAAATCATTGGCCTTGTAGGTAACAACGGAGCAGGGAAAACCACGCTCTTCCGTATCATACTTGACTTGCTGAAGGCTGATACCGGCAGCGTCACCGTGGATGGAGTCATTGATGGTCGCAATGTGTCATGCGATACCGCCAAGAGCGAGTCGTGGAAGTCCTATACGGGCGCCTTTGTCGATGCCGGTTTCCTGATTGATTACCTCACTCCTGAGGAGTATTTCCGGTTCATCGCCAAAATCTCTGATATATCAGACGAAGTGCTCAACGACCGCCTGCTTCAGTTTGACGGTTTCATGAACGGGGAAGTGTTGGGGCAGCATACACTTATTCGCAATCTCTCTATGGGCAACAAGCAGAAAGTCGGCATCATCGGAGCTATGCTTCACTATCCCCGTCTTTTATTGCTCGATGAGCCCTTCAACTTTCTCGACCCCACCTCCCAGTTGGCCATGAAGTACCTGCTTGAGACCTACAGTCGCGAGCAGCATGCCACCGTCATCGTGTCCTCTCACAACCTCACCCACACCCTCGACATCTGTTCGCGCATCACTCTTCTCGAACATGGATGCATCATCAAGGACTACGACCGCGACTATGCTCTCCTCAACTCCGAGATAGAGGAATACTTTAAAGGTCAGCAACATATGTGATTCATTCATCGACATACATTTTCTTTCAAAGAGATGATGAAAATAAAAACTAAGTAGTATATTTGCAGCGAAATAACAATAAAACAGAAAATATGATTTAATTGTGTAACTTGACATAGAGAAAAGTAAGTGTTTGCTTTTACTTGATGTAATTCGAAAATCGCCAATTCAAGAATTAATCCATCAACAGTAATAGTGAATGCTCTCACCATTAGGTGTGGGCTTCATGGTTGTATGGATTAAGGTGTTTGGCGATACCTCGAATTAGCAATCGGGCAAGTCTCACACCTTTCTTTTTGCTGTGTTGCAAATAAGAATGATTATGAATAATAAAGCACTCGTGATTCTTTTAATTATAGCTGTTACCATGACAACTTCTTGCTCTAATCGTAAGGTAAACGAGGTCGAGCTATATGGAAACACATTTATATGTATTATGGATTTTGATGATTATGATGTCCCAGATGATTGGAAAGAATATGATTTAATGGATGGAGCATGTAGTATCATGATGCCTCCTAACATACGACAGACAAAGATGGATGGATGGAATGTAATTGATGAAAAAAGAGGTACAAACTTTTCTTATGTGGATACAGTTTGCTATGAGAATGATAGTGTTGATTGGGGAAGATTCCTAACAGAACAGAAGAAAGAGCATTATTATGTTCGGGTATATATTGACTATATGAGGGGAACAGCTGGTACTTTTGCTAAGCCTCAAGACGATGTTTATAATGTTGATGTAATGCGACAGCTTGAGCAAATGGCATATGATGAGGTTGAAGACAAAGATTTGATTTTGAATGGTCCTTTTGTTGATATGTTTCCTACGAATAGGTGGAATCGGGATAAAGTTGTTCCAGAATATGCAAATATATTGGATACTTATTATCGGAGAAAAGGCTTGACTGGTGACGGTCCTGTTTCAGTGCATATTTTCATTATACAGAATTATGACAAGGCTATTAAAATGATGATGGCTTATCATGATAAAGACTCTTTGGAATTCAAGGATTTGTTTAAATCAATAAAAACATTCAAATGGAAAAAATAAATGAAATGATGACGAAGAAATCATATAGAAATCTTTCTGTCTTTATCTATATTTCAGCATTTCTATCTTTTATAAGTGTTCTGCTTGGTTCTGCTTGGTTTTTTCTTTTTATCATATTAATGAATCTATTAGGGTATCGCTTAGTTTGCAAGAAATATAGGCAGAATTTTACATTGTTAGTAAAAGATGATACGAATGATATGGTTATGCTGTATTTATGTAAAATTGGGGGATGCTATTTAATGGCTTTCCTTCTCACTTTTTTTATGAGGGAGGACATTCAGACATATGATGAAATGAAGATTCGGTTGTTGACTTTCATGGTGATTTTGTTTGCAATTACTCCTAGTGTGAAGAAAGGAGTACGAAACATTCAAGATAAATATAAGTATAGCATGATAAATAAAAAGAATTCAATTCTTCTTGAAGAAGAAAAGAAACGTATACACCCTACCGAATTGGATAAAAAATCACAACGGCGATTCACGTCTGTTTTTACTCTTCTGAAAAAGCATTATTCTATGGTGAACACCATTCTTCCGATTTTTTTCCTCATGATAATATACACAATCCCAATTGCCGGTGATGATTATTACATATATGACTGTATGGAAGATTTTGAAGGTGTTTTTTTAGCCTTTCTGTTTTTCCCAATTACAATTATAATTGTTAACTGGGTTTATAAGGTTTTCCAAATCCGTTTACAAGTTTTATATGTTATCAACATAGTACTTTATGCGCTCGTTATTTTAAACTTTTTGTTCTTTTTTGCTAAGTATGAATTTGTTTCTTTCATGCTTGTTCCAATGTTGTTTGCTTTGTTTATGGTATTTCTTTCCAAATCTCTCATAGATAATGTGACAGCATTGAATAATGAGATAGATATTGATAAAAATGATATAAATACATAATCATAAAGTGGTATGAAATACCTCAATTTAATCCTCTTCGTCCTTCTTCTCCTGTGTCTCCTTCCAATGCCTTACGGTTACTACATGCTTGTCCGTTTCGTGTCGATGGTGGCATTTGGCGTGATAGCATATCGTTATTATAGCCAGAGCAAGATGGGGTAATGGACTTACAGGCACAGTTGTGAATAACTATATAAATAAGAACTTATAATTACATATTTTTATGATTAAACTATTACGTTTTATAGGCGCAGTAGTGCTTGCTGTCATATCGTCTGTTGCAATCCGTTATTTGACTTTGCTGTTGTTTGGAGGAACTGCACACATGATTAGTGAATTTAGTTTCTTGAACCTTGTATTGTATATGGTAGTATTAAGTATTGCCAGTGCAATTCTAAGCTTTGTTGCTCCATTGTTGATGGGTGGTTTTACCTATACGGTTCAAGGCTCTAAGTTTATTGCCATTGTTGTAATACTCATTTTCATCAACTACTTCGGTGGAGAATGCGCTTATCTTTTAGGAGAAACTCATTTGGGTTTCTATAGTGAACAAGCACTATGTATGGTCAAGGACGCAGCAGGAGCTTTTTACCAAGTTGGAGCAATCATTACTTTAATTATAGAGTTCCTTTGCTATGGCTTTTTATCGCTATTTCTGTTTATAAATCCTAATGAATAATGATGATTGCCTTATGTGTTGTCTTATGATTTTATTATTGCCCTTACTGCCTGCTGCAGGATGGGCATTATACCACTATGAAATATGGTGGGGATTTTACATTTTTGGTGGCTTACTCCTTTTCTGGGGATTGCAAGAGATGCTTTTTGACAAGAGTCGTGGCTTTTTCTCTATGTCCAATTGGGAGTTTGATGGTGTCAAGTGCTTTGCCAATGTCCTTTCCAATGTTGCAAGTTGGATCGTAGGCTGGTGCTTAACAGGTTCTTTTCTTGATGGTCTTATATTGGGTGCGTTTTTTTCACTCCCTGCTTATATGGCAGTCAGTGGAGTGCTTACTGCTTTATTTGGAAATGGAAGAACATAATGAAATTCTTGATATATGAGTAATAAAGAACCGATGATGAAAGAAGGTATAGATCATTATGAAAGTGCAACTCGCATAGAGTATACAATTTATGAAGGGATTAAGGAGTTGTGTTTGCACCTATATTCGGGGTTTCTTCCAAGTGCCAAGATGTGGCGAACTCTAGAAGTAGCATTAATTGAAAATGGTGATAATCCCGATTGGTGTTTTTTCTGTATTCTCTGTCAAAAAAGGAGGGGTGGAGTACGAGAAAAAATGCTTGGAAATGCTTACGTGATAATTTTGCGCCCCATTATAAACAATGGCAAAAAATGTATAACAAAACGAACAATGGACAATAATTGTCTTTATTTGATGAAAATATAATGATTAAGCCATGAAGTACCTCTATTTAATTCTTTCCATTCTCCTTCTCCTGTGTCTCCTTCCAATGCCATACGGCTACTATATGTTAGTCCGTTTTGTGTCGATGGTGGCATTTGGTGTAATCGCATATCGTTTTTATAGCCAGAGCAAGATGGGGTTGGCGGTCACGTTTGGGGCTCTTGCCGTGCTGTTTCAGCCGATTGTGAAGATTGCTCTTGGACGCACCATGTGGAATGTGGTGGATGTGATTGTGGCTGTTCTGCTGTTGGTGCTGTTGGTGAAGGAGAGGAGGGACGAGTGATTCCTCATTGGGGAAGGCTGCATTTGTTCTTTTGCTTTTACTTTCAGTGCCATAGTCTTTTGATAGTTGATAATTGACAGTTGATAGTTGATAGTTGACAGTTGAGAATTAGCTCTCTCTTGTGTCGCATTTCGATTGAAATTTTTGCTCCCGTGTGGGCCCGTAATTTTTTTCTAGTAGGAGCGCAAATTTTCGTCTCTCAGATTGACGTTGCAAAGGTACGACAGCGGCATTGCGGTTCTCGAATGTTTTCGCAAAAAAGAATGATGATTTCGAATTTTTTTTTGTGTGCTGACTTGACTGTTACACTTGTTACAGTGTTACAGTTGTCAAACAGGTTTATCAACTCCCTAAAAATACCTCTATATTTATATAAATATAGAGTTTATTTTTGACTCTCCACAATTGATTTTTGAACTGTAACACTGTAACACTGTAACGCAATATTGTCTTTGGTAATATGATGATTTTTTCCTGGTCAAGATATTATTATAGATTCGTATCCCCCCTGATGCCAATGCGTTAAACAAACTTTCATTTCTGCATATTATAAGGGGATTGTCTTAGCCTGAAATACGTTGACTCCTTCTAGGGCTCTTAAAAGTTAAAAAGAGTTATGAGAAAAGGTCAACATTTTGCACGCGCCTTCAAGCGTGCC
>ONLY01000017.1 GCA_900318775.1 uncultured Prevotellaceae bacterium
ACATTTCTGTTGTGCAAGAAATATGTACAATAAAATGAATTTTGTCGCTTTGCAAGCAAAATCCCACTAAACCCTATAGGTTGCGGATTTGAGGTTCTCTAATTCTTGACCTTATGTTAGCCTATTTCTGGGCTTTGCCCTTAGATTTTTATTTTATTTGATTGATTTCTAGCGAAGCTATCCCTCCCCTCAAAGGCCGCGCAAGGCCAATTGTCAACTGTCAAAAGTCTAAGGTCTAATGCCAAATGTCAACTGTCAACTATCAACTGTCAATTGTCAACTGTCAACTATCAACTGTCAATTGTCAACTGTCAACTATCAACTTGTTTAGGGCTGTTTCACCTTGACGGGTTTGGACTCGTTGTGAAGGCGGTCCAGGGCGGTGATGACATAGAGGGTGCCATGGGGTGCGCTGGGAACGGTAAGGGTGTGGGCACTGGTGACAGTGAGGATATGGTCTGCCTTGTCGAGGTTTGGTTTTTCTCCTTTGGCAAACTGATAGACCACGAACTGGCGGGCACGGTCCATCTCGGTCTTGGCTTTGGGGGCATCCCACGTCAGGATGGTCTCGTCCATCGCATGGGGCTTTGCCTTCACATGGGCGGGTTTGCCGGGCGCCTTCTTGTCAATGAAGGGCATGAGGGGCTGCAAGGCAGGGGTGGCATGGTACATGCGTTCCAGGACGGTGCGGTAATTGCCGGGATTGTTGACACAGGCGGCTGCATACCACTGGCAAGAGCCCTGCACATGGGGCATGGAGCGTTGCAGGTCATACTTGGCAAACATCTGATGCTGGTTGGGATTATTGGGGTCCACACCCTTGACGGTGCGTTCCACATCCTGCCCGATGAAGAGGGGGCGTCCATTGCAGTAGTCGTTCCACCAATGCACGAGCACGTCGTAGTCTGCCGCCTTGGTGCCTATGTTCCAATAGATTTGGGGTATGTTGTAATCGACCCATCCCTCCTTCACCCACAGAAGGATGTCGGCATACAAGTCATCGTAGTTCTGTGTTCCGGAGGTCGCACTACCCTCTTTGCAGTTCTCGCCCGTAGGACTGTTGCGGTAGATACCGAAAGGAGAGACACCAAACTTCACCCAGGGCTTGACGGAGCGCACCAAATGATGGAGGTCACGAATGAGCAGGTTGACGTTGTCGCGGCGCCAGTCCTCGATGGAGGTAAATCCACGTGGGTCAGCCTCATAATATGCCTGGTCGGGCATGGGGAGACCTGCGACGGGATAAGGATAGAAATAGTCATCCATATGAATGCCATCCACATCGTAGTGCTCGAGGATGTCCTCTACCACCATGCAGGTGTAGGTGCGGTTCTCTGGGATGGCAGGATTGAAGATATACAGTCCGTCGTACTCGAACACACGTTCTGGGTGACGTGTGGCGGGGTGATTGGAAGCTAGTTCTTGGGTGAACTTGGTCTTGGCACGATAGGGGTTAATCCACGCATGGCACTCCATCTCGCGCTGGTGGCACTGCTCCACCATCCATGCCAAGGGGTCCCACCCGTCAGCAGGAGCCATGCCTTGTGTGCCGGTGAGGTAGCGTGACCAGGGTTCGTAGCTGGAGCGATAGAGTGCATCGCCTTCCGCACGTACCTGAAAGAGGATGGCGTTGATGCCGCACTGCTGGAGGGAGTCCAGTTGGCTGGAGAGCATCTGACGGATCTGTGCAGGGGACTTGCCCAGATATTGCCCGTTGACACACTGAATCCATGCGCCACGAAACTCGCGCTTGGGGTTGGTGGCGGCGTAAGCAAGAGTCATCGTAAGACTCAAAAGGATAAGTAGTAGATTTTTTTTCATATGCTTTGATAGTTGAGAGGGCTAATGTCTAATGTCAAAAGTCAAATGTCAAATGTCTAATGTCAAATGTCTAATGTCAAAAGTCAAATGTTAAAAGTCAAATGTCTGAAGCCTTTCTTGTCATACTCGGTCTGCAGCTCAATAGTGAAAGGTTCAACATAAATTTTAATGATTAATTATATGGAGTGATTAGATGATAATTATATGTTTAGTCAACATTAATTACCATTAATTGGAACATTAATTTTTCGTTAATTAAATTATTCGGTGCCATCCGTGTCGAGCAGATAAACATAAGCTTGTATACTGCATATATGTTTAGTCAACATTAATTACCATTAATTGGAACATTAATTTTTCGTTAATTAAATTATTCGGTGCCATCCGTGTCGAGCAGATAAACATAATCAGCGTCAGATATAGGCTCCATGTAGCGGTCTACGATGAAACATTCATTGGTTTCTGCATCATAAGCCCATCGCTCACCTATCAAGCTCGCCTCACCGAAGTTTATCAGCAATCCCAAGGGCTTGTGGGTCAACCGCAGATAGTTACATAGCTGGGCACGGTGAACCGAAGACAAATTGACCACAGATTTGAGTTCAACAATGATATCACCCACGACAATATCCATCCTGTATTTCTTATCAAGAAGCCGCTGTTTGTAGTAGACCTCTATCTCCTTCTCGCGCTGGTTATCAATACCCCGGTCTAATAGTTCAAGGTGCAGAGCCTCCTGATATACAGCCTCCAAAAGTCCCCAGCTCAGCTCTTCATGCACCGTCATAGCAGCACCAATAATCTTGTATACTGTATTAGCGTATTGTGAAAGGTTCAACATAAATTTTAATGATTAATTATATGGAGTGATTAGATGATAATTATATGTTTATTCAACATTAATTTGCCGTTAATTGGAACATTCAATTATATGGAGTGATTAGATGATAATTATATGTTTATTCAACATTAATTTGCCGTTAATTGGAACATTAATTTTTCGTTAATTATATTTTTCCAGAGGTTCGAGCCTGGTGGTGGGGACGAAGGTGACAGGTGAGAGGTGATAATCTTAGTTAATTGTCAATTAGCTTCGCTGAGGTTTGGGCGCGACTCGGCATAGTTCAAGTGCACTTGACTCTGCTCTCGCTGCTACAAACGTTGTCAATTATCAATTGTCAGCTGTCAACTATCAACTGTCAACTATCAACTGTCAACTGTCAACTGTCAACTATCAATTAGCAGGAGGGTCTTTACAGCCAGGGGGTGAGGAGGTTACCGAACCAGCCTTGGAACTTCTTGCCGGCGGAACGGGTGCCCCAATAGCCTTTCTCCATGCGTGTGGAGGACTTCAGTTGCTCGTTGAACAGGTCTGTCAGCTCTTTGGTGGTCTTCTGACTGAAGATGACGGTGTTGACCTCGTAGTCGCAACGCAAGGAACGGGCATCCATGTTGCTGGAACCGACCGTGCAGTAGCGGTCATCCACCATCATGATTTTGGTGTGGTGGAACCCTCCGTGAAAGAGATAGACCTTGGCACCACGCTTGGCCAGATTGTTGCCCACATAGTGGGAGGCTTCTGGCGTGAGCGGTATGTCACTCTTGGCAGAGAGGAGTATCTGCACATCCACTCCCCTATCGATGGCACGCTTCAGAGCCTTGCGCACCCGATGGGTAGGCACGAAATAGGGATTGATGAGCAGTACCTTATGCTGTGCCGTATTGAGCATCTCCGCGAAGAGGTCGCGGATGGCATCCGGGGTGATCCTTGTATGACGGTCAATGACAGCGAGGCGCTGATTCTCCGGCTGAGGCTGTCCCAAGGGGAAGTATTTGGCATCCGGGAGGAACTCGCCTGTGGCCTTGTACCACATGTGACGGAATATCTGATGCAGTTCATTCACCACCGGACCTTCGATGTGCATGTGCATGTCGTGCCAGTCACCAATCTCCGGGATGCCCTCAATATAGTAATCCGCCACATTCATGCCTCCGGTGTAGGCAATGCGCCCGTCAATCACCACAATCTTGCGGTGATCGCGCGGAATGATATGATTGACCCACGGAAACCGGATGGGGTCAAACTTCACCAGCTTGATACCCAGCGCATTGATAGAATCGTGCATGTGCGTCTTGATAGGCTGATTATTAGAAGCATTGCCAAAGGCATCATACAACGCCCGCACTTCCACACCCTCAGCCACTTTCTGTGCCAGAAGATGAAAGAGGAGTCCAGCAATGGAGTCATTGCGGAAGTTGAAATACTCAAGATGGATGAACGACTTGGCATTGCGGACCGCATCAAAGAGGTCCTCAAACTTGTCGTGCCCCGTCGTAAGCAGATGGACAGAATTGCCATCATAGATATTCACACCCCTCGCTCGCAGATGTGCCGCCATCAGGGAGTCGGAAGTCTGTGCACGCAAGGAGCAGGCACACATCAGCAGCAGGAGAGGCAGCAATAGAGATTTCTTGATCATCAGTTTATTTTTTCTTCTTTGAGGATTTGGCCTGTTTGATGGGCTCAACCATCTTTGTGACAGCAGTCTGCAGTTTCTGGACATTCCCTGGACGCACAAAGGCATCCACCTGTTCCGCAATAGCTTTCATGCCCGCCACAGAGGGGTGTCCCTGCTTCTTCTCAATGTCATGCAGCACGATGACAGGCACCTTGTAGTGGTCGCAGATGGTGAAGACAGAAGCGTTGATAGCATCAGACAGTTCGCTGTTGAGAATAAAGTATATTTCCACGCCCAAGTAGCGCTTTGTCATATAATCCAGCATCTTCGCCAATGAGGGACGGAAAGACTTGAGGTCCTCCTTGGTCCATCCGCTATACTTATATTGGCCCACAGGCGATGGCACCCACGAGTCGTTCGTCGCGCCAAAAATGAAGATGATATCAGGATTGCCCAGATTCGTGGCACGAGTAACAAACGAGCGATCAGTATAGTCAGCTCCGCCATAGCCCGACGAGGAAATCGTAGAACCGCTGTATGAGTTGTTCATACACAATTTCCAGCCATTCTTCTTCAGAAGCTGGTGCCACCATGTCTGTTCCACCGCGATGACATCATTGTCCCGTTGCTTCCGGTCGAGAAAATACCACGAGAGGTTATGTTCGGGGGTAAGAAAGCCCTCGAACGTAGAGTAGCTATCGCCAAAGATAGTGACAGATTTCGATGCTTTCTGAGCGAAAGAAACGCCAAAAGCAAAGATAGAGACGAGAATTGCTAAATAAATCTTTTTCATACGGTTACCAATCAATAGGTTTTATGTTATGCTGTTGCAGATACTGGTTGCAAAGACTGAAGTGGTGATTGCCAAAGAACCCCCGATAAGCAGAGAGCGGTGAGGGGTGTGCAGACCGCAGCACACAATGCTTTGTACTGTCAATGAGCGCCGCCTTGCTCTGTGCATAACTGCCCCACAAGATGAACACCACGTGCTCGCACTCAGCGCTCACCAAGCGGATTACCGCATCCGTGAAGCGCTCCCACCCATGCTTCTGATGGCTGGCAGCAGCATGCGCACGCACCGTCAGCGTGGCGTTGAGCAGCAGCACTCCCTGTTCCGCCCAGCGAGTCAGATTGCCAGAAGCAGGAACCGGTGTGCCCAAATCCGTCTGTATCTCCTGAAAGATGTTACGGAGAGAGGGAGGGAATGGCACTCCATCGTTGACAGAGAAGCAAAGTCCATGCGCCTGTCCGGGTTCATGGTAAGGGTCCTGCCCGATGAGCACCACCTTCACCTGAGGCAGCGGGCACAGATTAAACGCATTGAAAATCAAGTTCCCAGGAGGATAGCATGTACCCTGCGCATACTCCCGTCTGACGAACTCAATCAGTTCCTCAAAATAAGGCTCGTCAAACTCCTGCTGGAGCTTCTCCTGCCACGAGGTCTCTATCTGTACTTTTGCCATGGCTTATCCTCCTTACTCCACGATACCCACTTGTCGCCACGAAGCCAACAGCCCCCTCACATCCGTCAAGGCCTGCTCCTCCCCCACCTCATATTCACCACACAGTGCCTGCACAAGGTCTTCCTCCTGGAAATCCTTGTCAGCCACCTGTCTCCACAAGAAAGCAGCAGACTCATTCAGGGTAATCAACTTCGTGAAATCCACATTCTCGGCACCGTAGGCAACGATGATGTGCTCTCCACAAATGTCTCGCAATTCAAAACCGCTCTTCATTCGCATTGTTTCAGTTATTTAGGCTTCCCCATTCCCTATTGAGGAGAATGTCAGAAGCATGAATATAAATCCTATTCAAACCTTCCTATTCAACGCCTCAGGCTCCACCTCTCCACTTTCAGCCATAGATGGCGGTAAACAGCCAGCAAATAGCGTCGTATGGGCAACAAGCCGCACCACACGGTGGAGTACCACCTCCAGCAACGAGAAGAAGCCAAATCATACAATTTGCCCTTCCGTTCAATCTGCACCACCTTCGCCAGCACATCCGTCCGCTTCACGATTTCCACGCCACGCACATTGCCATCTCCACGCAGCGTGACCACCTCACCTTCCATCCGCACGATGCGATGACAGACATAACTGCCTTCAGCATATTCTGCCAGCACCACATCCCCCACCGCAAAGGCTCCAGGAACATCAAATACCAGCATATCCCTGCCATCCTCCACAAAGGGGCGCATGCTGTAGCCCTTAGCCACAATCTTCACGCGATGCCCCTCACGAACCAAGCGCACCACCTCAGGGAGAAAGACCCGATTATCCTTCGTCAACGTCTCCATGGCTCTCCAGTCATCGCTTCGTAACTCATGCGCACAGCAGCCTCATCAGGCAGATTCTCCAAGAAGAACACAGGCACCAAAGAAAGAATCTTCGCCACCGTGTCGTTCGTTCCCAGATAGTCACGTCGATCCCACTTCATGACAGAGCACGAAGGCATCAACGATGCGTAAGCCTCCACGGTGCCCAACCGGCATATCTTATTGTAAGGCGCCTGCTTCAGTTGCAAGAACGCTCCCACAGGCGCTTCCACCTGACGGTAACAAGGTGTCTTTCCGCTCCAAGGAGAACCATAGACACGCACCACGTTGTCACTTCCCACACGCACCACAGGATTGTCATCATTCATCAAGTCCGTCCCCTCCACATATTTCAGCCAGTTCTGCGTATGCGTGCTCTTCCCCGTACCGCTCACCCCCAGACAGAGGTAGCCCTTCCCGTCCTTTCTCACCACCGACGCATGCATCAAGATAGTCATCTTGTCAGCACCCGCAAAAGCGTACGCCATCATCAGCGCACAATTCAACATCGTAGCATACCCCTCAGTGCCCCCCAGCAGGTGCACACGAACCTTCGAAAAGTCAGATGAAGCCTCCAGCACACAAGCCGCCTGGTCCTCCAAGGCATTCATGGCGATGCGATAGGAGCCGTCCTCCCCCTGACACACATGGTAGTGGTAATCCAGTTCGTCGAAGGTAGCAATCTCCCTTCCTGATTCTCCAGAAGCCTCATCGGTATCCACCCACATTTCAAATAGCAACGGAACAGGCGAGACGGGAGCCTGCTGAAGACGGAAAGGCTCGCTAGAAGAGAGCAATGCCATGATATCCACAGCACTCGTACTCTGCACACTATACATATGCTTTCCGACCTCGTAATAGAACCGTTCCATCCTCGTATTCTCCGTACTATTTTAAGTTTCCGCTCTCTCCGTCCGCAGCAGCGTTCCATACGGCCTGCGCCCACGCTGTTTCAAGATACGACAAGTCGTAGCGAGCAGCGTTCTTTGAATAGACTTCAAAAGGAATGGCCATCGAGATGCCACTGCACTGTGAAGGGATGACATACACACGGCTACCCGGTTCACCAAAACCATCCGGCTGAATAGCAGAATACCAGAAGTCCGTGGCTTGACAAGACACAAATGCATCCAGCTTCTCCTTCCATGGTCCATACTCGTTCTCAGGAAGCACCGTCTGCATCACCGCCTGCATATCCAGACAGTCAGGACTCACAGTCCCCCAGGTGCCATAGACAAAATAGTTGAGCAATGGCTGCTTGTCCAAGTCCATCAGTTGTGACTTGTATCGCTGCACAATCCCACGCATCTCCGTTGCAAAATCCTCCAGTGCCTCCGTCTTGACCGCAGAAATCACAACACCATACAGCCTGTTATACAAATAAGCATTATAATAGGCAGAAAGCATCTGCTGGACAGGATCCTCCTTTTGGAACATGGCAGGAACCATCGTAGAGTAATCAGCGCCAGGACCCGGAATCTCCGCAGGCGAAGCAATGATGTACTCCGTCGCATTCCGCAAGGCATAAGCCACCTCAATCGTCTGCATGGAACAAGCATCAAAAAACATGAAATCCACACCACCTTCTGCTTCTATCGCAGCAGCCATATCCTTGATTTCCATCTGATAGCCATCATTGACAAAGCTATTCTTTTGATTATCAAGGCCAAAAGAGCGTCTCTTGGCGGAAGTGCCACTTGTCTTATCTCCCGCATACGTAGAAGGAATCCACCCTGAAGCATGCGACCACATCAACAGTCCATAGCTCTCTGCCTTGTAACGCTGCTTCGTGTAATGAATGAAATTTCTCAATTGATCTGCAGAGGAAGAATTGGCATCCTCCTTGTAGGTATAGACAGGAGTGAGATCAGCCAATCCTGTACCCTTCTGGTTCTTCTTCAGTTCGTAGATGCGAGGCAAGCCATTGTCATCCACATACAAAACAAGACGGTCTCCTGAAATATTATTCAAGCTTCTCCATCCTCGAAGAATCTCCGTGATATCATTCCTTAGCTCAGGGCTTCCCAAAGAATTCTCCGCCACCATATACACCATGACAGTACGTCCATTCTCCGAACCTTCATCCGGTGTCTTTCCCGCATCGTCATCATCCTGAGCACAGGCTAAAAACAAACAAGTTGCAACAATGAAGAAAATCACTGTTGCAACTTTGCCACATATGCCTGTGAATACCGTTCTATATGTCGGGATGCTATTTTTCATGCGAGAAAGAGTCCAAAGGGTGTTTAAAGCGGAAACGAGTATCATCAAGCATCACCACCCGTGTGTAAGAATTATCCAGGTAGCGTTTTTTAATCTTGTAATACTTCTTGGAAATCTTCTTGCGTTTCGAAGAATAAAAGACGCATGCAGTCTGATACCTTCGCTGAAGAGTCCCCTCCATATACTCCTTGAGCTGAATGCTGAACTCAGAACGGAAAGGCAAGAACTTTGTTTTTCTTTCCAAGTCGATGCTATCAATCTCTTGAATGGACGTGATATAGACCATCGAATCCGTCAGTTGCTGGCACACGCCAAAGAGATAGACCTTGCCTCGTCCTTTCCCGTTAGACTCAGGCTTAGACTTGGCCATTGACGTCAGTGTCATCAACAGCATGAATGCCCATATAATCGTTCTTCTCATCCTCATATCATAGTTTGTTCATCACCAGACACTTCCGGAGTCTGTTTATCCCAAATAAGTCTTCAGCAAACGGCTCTTAGACTGAGAGCGCAAGCGGCGAATCGCCTTTTCCTTGATTTGGCGAACACGTTCACGAGTAAGATTGAAGCGGTCTCCAATCTCCTCCAGCGTCTTTTCAGGTTCGCCCAAACCGAAGAACATCTTGATGATTTCCTTTTCACGAGTTGTCAGCGTGTCCAGTGCACGCTCAATCTCCCGCTGTAAAGACTCAGTCACCAACGTCTTGTCGGCAGAAGGAGAATCTGGGTTGCTGAGAATATCCAAAAGACTGTTGTCCTCACCTTCCACGAAAGGTGCGTCCACACTGATGTGGCGACCGCTCACCTTCATGGTGTCAGCCACCTTATCGACAGGCAGATCCAGTTGAGCCGCCAACTCCTCAGGAGAAGGGCGACGCTCGTTCTCTTGCTCGAATTTTGAGAAAGCCTTACCAATCTTGTTGAGCGAACCCACCTGGTTCAAAGGAAGGCGCACGATACGGCTCTGCTCAGCCAAAGCCTGCAAGATGCTTTGACGGATCCACCATACCGCATAAGAGATAAACTTAAAGCCACGAGTTTCATCAAACTTCTCTGCAGCCTTGATGAGACCGAGGTTGCCCTCATTAATCAAGTCTGGCAAACTCAAGCCCTGATTCTGGTACTGTTTCGCCACAGACACGACGAAACGAAGGTTTGCCCTCGTCAACTTCTCCAATGCTCTCCGGCCTTCCACACCACCCTTACGGATTTTGGCGGCCAGTTCAACTTCTTCTTCTACGGTGATTAACTCCTCACGACCAATTTCCTGCAAGTACTTGTCCAAGGAAGCACTTTCACGGTTCGTGATTGACTTAGTGATTTTTAATTGTCTCATACGAATGCGTCAAAAAAGCGTGCAAATATAGTGTCTTTTCCTTAAAGAGTCAAGAATTTTATACTTTTTTTTCAAAAAAAGCATTTTTTGCAAAGTCAAGTTTGCAGTTTACAAATAAAAGCTCTATTTTTGCAGCAACTTTCGTCACGTGTACATTTTTGTCCGCGCGAAACCGGTGCCCTTCTGTTTGCCCCCTATGGCAACAGCCAAGACCAGCACAAAGTCAAAGACACTTTAAAACCAAATCAAAGACATGGAATCTTTTTTCCGGACACATGCTTATTTAGTTGAGCATCTGAAAGCTCCCGTGCGTCGTGACTTGATGGACGAGATCAATTGGAAAGACCGCATGATTGGCATCAAAGGTGCTCGCGGCGTGGGTAAGACCACATTCCTGCTGCAATATGCTAAAGAGCATTTCTCTCCGTACGACCATTCGTGTCTGTACATCAACACTAACAACTTTTACGTCCAAAATGTCGGCATTACAGAGTTCGCCGGCGAGTTTTATCATTCAGGCGGTAAGGTGTTGCTCATCGACCAAGTGTTTAAGCAGCCTGACTGGAGTGCCCAATTGCGCGAATGTTATGACCGCTACCCAGGCTTGAAGATTGTTTTCACGGGTTCTCCCGTGATGCGTCTGAAAGAAGAGAACCCAGAGTTGAACGGCATTGTAAAATCATACAATCTGCGAGGCTTCTCTTTCCGCGAGTTCTTAAATCTCTCTACGGGTTTACAGCTGCGTTCATACACACTTGACGAAATCATATCTAACCACCAGCAGATTGCCACCGACATTTTCAGTCAGGTCAATCCCCGCGAGTATTTCCAAGCCTATCTTCACCACGGATTCTATCCTTTCTTCCTGGACAAGGCCAACTACAGCGAGAACCTGTTGAAAAACATGAACATGATGATTGAGGTCGATATTCTGCTCGTCAAGCAGATAGAGCTCAAGTATCTGGCAAAAATCAAGCAACTATTCTATATGCTCACCACCAGCGGCAGCAGCGTTCCCAATGTCAGTCAGTTGGCACAGGAACTCGGCATGAGCCGTGCGACCGTGATGCATTACATCAAATATCTGGAAGAGGCCCGTCTGGTCAACATGATTTATGGCAAGGGAGACGAGTTCCCCAAGAAGCCAGCCCGTGTGCTGCTCCACAACTCCAACCTGATGTACAGCTTCTATCCCCGTTGTTTCGACGAGCATGATGTGCTGGAGACCTTCTTCTGCAACACGCTCTGGAAAGACCACAAGGTGAACAAGCATGGCAACCTCTGCTCCTTCCTCGTGGACGAGCAGGTGGAATTCAAGATTGCTGAGCACAGCACCAAGTTGAAGAGCAAGGCCAAAGCCCTCTACGCAGTCAACCAGTGTGACATCGGTGAAGGCAACCAGATTCCTCTTTGGCTTTTCGGGTTCCTTTATTAATATATAATGTATAATTTACAATTTATAATAGCCATGCGGGATGTTTGGTAATTGACAATTGATAATTGAGAATTGACAATTTTGCCATGCGGGATGCACGCATACAATAAAGCAAAAAGCATATCCGGATGAAAGAGGAAAACATCATTAAAGACAAGAGTTTTGCCTTTGCTATGAGAATTGTAAAATTATACAATTATCTCACAAAAGAGAAGAAGGAATTTGTGCTGTCAGAGCAAGTTATTCGCTCTGGCACGAGCATCGGAGCAAATATCAGAGAAGCGTTAGCTGGGCAGACCAAGCCCATGTTTGTAGCGAAACTAAACATTGCTCTCTGTGAAGCTAACGAGACTGACTACTGGATTGATTTGTTGAATGCCACAGAATATTTGGCAGACAACGAAATACAGACCTTGAAGGAAGAATGTGTTGAATTGATCAAATTACTAACATCAATCATCAAGAAAACACGTGAAAACCTAAAGGACTAAAAAACACGCCGAATGGCTATTCTACATTATACACTATAAATTATATATTATCAAATTATGGGTAAAGAAAAAAAGTTTATCACTTGTGATGGTAACACCGCAGCCGCTCATGTAGCCTACATGTTCTCTGAGGTGGCAGCCATCTACCCCATCACTCCATCATCTCCTATGGCAGAGCATGTGGACGAGTGGGCAGTTGCAGGTCGCAAGAATCTCTTTGGCGACACAGTTCTTGTACAGGAAATGCAGTCAGAGGCAGGTGCAGCAGGTGCTGTACACGGTTCTCTCCAGGCAGGTGCGCTCACAACCACCTTCACTGCATCTCAGGGTCTTCTCCTGATGATTCCTAACATGTACAAGATTGCTGGTGAGCTGCTTCCTTCAGTCTTCCACGTTTCTGCACGTACCGTTGCCAGCCACTCACTTTGTATCTTCGGTGACCACGGTGACGTGATGGCTTGCCGCCAGACAGGTTTCGCTATGCTTTGCGAAGGTTCTGTACAGGAAGTGATGGACCTCTCAGCTGTTGCTCACTTGGCAGCATTGGAAACTCGCGTTCCATTCATCAACTTCTTCGACGGTTTCCGCACTTCTCACGAGTACCACAAGATTGAGGAGATGGACATGGAAGACATCCGTCCTCTCGTGCCAATGGACAAGGTGGCAGAGTTCCGTTCTCGCGCCCTCTCTCCAGAGCATCCTGAAGCAAAGGGTATGGCTGAGAACCCAGAGACCTTCTTCGCACACCGCGAGTCTTGCAACCCCTTCTACGATGAAGTTCCTGCAGTGGTTGAGAAGTACATGGCTGAAATCTCCAAGATTACAGGTCGTGAGTATAAGCCATTCACCTACTACGGCGCAGAAGACGCTACCGACGTAATCATCCTGATGGGTTCTGCCACTGAGGCAGCTCGTGAGGCTATCGACTACGCGAACGCCAACGGCAAGAAGTACGGTATGGTGTCAGTACACCTCTATCGTCCATTCTCTGTAGAGCGTCTGCTTGCTGCTGTTCCAAAGAGCGTGAAGCGCATCGCTGTGCTTGACCGCACGAAGGAGCCAGGTGCTAACGGCGAACCTCTCTACCTCGACGTGAAGGATGCCTTCTACGGTCAGGAGAACGCTCCTCTCATCATCGGTGGCCGCTATGGTCTCGGTTCTGCAGACGTAACTCCTACGATGATTCTCACCGTTTACAAGAACCTTGAACTCCCAGAGCCCAAGAATCACTTCACCCTCGGTATCGTCGATGACGTTACCTTCCGTTCACTTCCTATCGAAGAGGAAATGGCACTCGGTGGCGAAGGCATCTTCGAGGCTAAGTTCTTCGGTCTGGGTGCAGACGGTACTGTAGGTGCCAACAAGAACTCAGTGAAGATTATCGGTGACAACACTAACAAGTACTGCCAGGCTTACTTCTCTTATGACTCTAAGAAGTCAGGTGGTTTCACTTGCTCACACCTCCGTTTCGGAGACACGCCAATCCGTTCCACTTACCAGATTAAGACTCCTAACTTCGTGGCATGCCACGTGCAGGCTTACCTCCGCATGTACGACGTGCTCCGTGGTCTTCGTCAGAACGGTCAGTTCCTCCTCAACACCATCTTCGAGGGTGAGGAACTCGTGAACTTCCTGCCCAACAACGTGAAGAAGTACTTCGCAGAGAAGAACATCACCGTTTACTATATCAACGCTACCAAGATTGCACAGGAGATTGGTTTGGGCAACCGCACCAACACCATCCTTCAGTCAGCATTCTTCCGCATCACAGAGGTCATTCCTGTTGAGCTCGCAGTTGAGCAGATGAAGAAGGCCATCGTGAAGTCTTACGGAAAGAAGGGTGAAGACGTTGTGAACATGAACTACGCAGCCGTTGACCGCGGTGGCGAGTACAAGAAGCTCGACGTTGATCCAGCATGGAAGAACCTCCCAGCTGATCCTGTTGAGGCTAACGACGATCCAGAATTCATCAACAAGCTCGTGCGTCCTATCAACGCACAGAACGGTGACCTCCTTCCCGTTTCAGCCTACAAGGGCTACGAAGACGGTATGTGGGAGCAGGGCACAGCTGCTTACGAGAAGCGTGGTGTGTCTGCCTTCGTTCCTACTTGGGACAGCGAGAACTGTATCCAGTGTAACAAGTGTGCCTTCGTTTGTCCTCACGCAGCCATCCGCCCATTCGTTATGGACGAGAAGGAAGCCGCAGGCATCGACGCTGCTAAGCTCGACATGCTGGCTCCTGCACAGCTCAAGGGCATGAAGTTCCGCATGCAGGTGAGCGTCATGGACTGTCTCGGTTGCGGCAACTGTGTGGATGTATGTCCAGGCAAGAAGGGCAACAAGGCTCTCAAGATGGTTCCTCTGCAGGGCGAGCTCGGCGAGGCAAAGAACTGGGACTACTGCGTGAAGAACGTGGCCAGCAAGCAAGACCTCATCGACTACAAGGCCAACCCACGTGTGAGCCAGTTCGCCACTCCACTCTTCGAGTTCTCAGGTGCATGCTCCGGTTGCGGTGAGACTCCTTACGTGAAGTTGATTTCTCAGCTCTTCGGTGACCGTCAGATGGTAGCTAACGCAACAGGTTGCTCATCTATCTACTCAGGTTCTATCCCATCTACTCCATACACCAAGAACGCTAAGGGTCAGGGCCCAGCATGGTCTAACTCTTTGTTCGAGGACTTCTGCGAATACGGTCTGGGTATGGCCATCGCCAACAAGAAGATGCGTGCCCGCATCGTAGCTCTCCTCAACGAGGCTTGCGCTCAGGAAGGCACTCCTGCTGAGTTCAAGGCAGCCGCTGAAGAGTGGATCGCAGGCAAGGACAACGCAGACGCTTCAAAGGCAGCAGCAGCTAAGCTCGCTCCAGCCATCGAGGCAGGTCGCAACGCTGGTTGCCCCATCTGCAAGCAGCTCTCCGAGCTTTCTCACTACCTCGTGAAGCGCAGCCAGTGGATCATCGGTGGTGACGGTGCTTCTTACGATATTGGCTACGGTGGTCTTGACCACGCACTTGCATCTGGCGAGGACATCAACATCTTCGTGATCGATACTGAGGTTTACTCTAACACTGGTGGCCAGTCTTCAAAGGCAACTCCAATCGGTGCTATCGCTCAGTTCGCAGCAGGTGGTAAGCGCATCACCAAGAAAGACCTCGGTCTCATGCAGTCAACTTATGGCTATGTATATGTGGCTCAAGTAGCAATGGGTGCCGACAACGCACAGTGTCTCAAGGCTCTCCGCGAGGCAGAGGCTTATCCAGGCCCATCACTCGTCATCGCTTACGCTCCATGTATCAACCACGGCTTGAAGGCTAAGGGCGGCATGGGTAAGTCACAGGCTGAGGAAGCAAAGGCAGTTGAGTGCGGTTACTGGCACCTCTGGCGTTTCGACCCACGTCTCGCAGAGGAAGGCAAGAACCCATTCCAGCTCGACTCCAAGGCTCCAAACTGGGATAACTTCCAGGCATTCCTCGACGGTGAGGTTCGTTACCTCTCTCTCAAGAAGGTACGTCCAACCGAGGCTCAGGAGCTCTTCGACGCAGCCAAGAAGGCAGCACAGCACCGCTACGCCACTTACGTTCGCATGAGCAAGATTGACTACTCAGCTGAATAATAAGGAAATCATAATAAGCGGAAAAGGAGACGCAATCTCCTTTTCCGCTTTATCATTACTCCAATCAACGGCATATATGAGAAACCATAAACGACAATTTGTAGAGAGAAGAACATATAATCTTTATTCCACTCCACTTTATCAGAGATACCAAGAATATCATACACCCACTTATCCACAGATTGGTCGGAGAAAAGAAACCGAGTTTCAAGTACGTTATCATCAAAACCGTTTTTATCTTCTCAAAGAAAAGAAAGTAATATTGGATGGAAACGGATATGCCAAACTTCATGTATTAATAAAGGCTTTGTATTGGAACGATGAAGGAGAATGTCTCATCTTCCTTTCTAAAGATGGGCATATGGGAGGTATTTATAATCTCATACAAGAGAAATGGATTCTTGAAAATATCAAGTGTGAGAGAGTTAAAGTTGTTGAATCAATAAAAGACGAATGGGATTCTTATGAGAAAAAGACAAATATTATAGAGTTTATCGATTTTACAGCTAAATCTATAATGTTGTATTCTACAGCCAAAGGTATCATCTTTGGTCCTCAAACTTTCCAAGATATTGAATTTTGTGATTTTGGTTATATAATAAATGAAGAGTTTATCTTAGAATACAATGGTTACACTTTCAATCTTCATGGCTACGAAAGCATTAGCTATAAAAACGGATACGAAATCTATCTTAATCCTGAAAACAACCAATATGTAGTTTTATGTTATGAGAGAGGAGGTGGTATATTTAAAGAAGAAGATGGGGATGACTATTGTTTACGCATGAATATAAATGGCGATTTAATAGTGTTTGACAAAAGAAGAAAAGAATTAACAATTCACAAAGATTATGAACGTGCCAATATATGGTCTAATGAAGATTTAAACGAAGCATACAAAACCGCTTTTGAAGATGACCCTACGGCAATGTGGAATGTTGATGACTTATAATATTATTGTATGAACATTCAGCATTATAAAATGGAATCCAAATAAAGAAAATGGTGATTAAATCAAAAAAGGATATGAGCATTTTATATGATACAATTTGCCCCAAATGTGGCGCTAAACTAACAATTCATGAACAGGGAGCCGTTGGTATGGCGGGATGCTATGAGCGTGAAGATGCCAACTGCCCTGTGTGCAATACTATTGTTGGAAGTAAAAGAACAGATGGTGTTTTGATTGCAGAACTAAAATCCAAATAACCAAGAAAGAGCAGCGTTGATGACAGCCCATCACTCGTCATCGCTTACGCTCCATGTATCAACCACGGCCTCAAGGCTAAAGGCAGCATGGGCAAGTCACAGGCAGAAGAGGCCAAGGCTATTGAGTGCGGTTACTGGCACCTCTGGCGTTTCGACCCACGTCTCGCAGAGGAAGGCAAGAACCCATTCCAACTCGACCCCAAGGCTCCCAACTGGGATAACTTCCAGGCATTCCTCGACGGCGAGGTTCGTTACCAGGCAAGCAATATGGGCTACCTACATATCAGCGTGGGCATTCCTCGACGGCGAGGTTCGTTACCTCTCTCTCAAGAAGGTATGTCCAACCGAGGCTCAGGAACTCTTCGACGCAGCCAAGAAGGCAGCACAGCACCGCTACGCTACCTACGTACGCATGAGCAAGATTGATTACTCAGCAGAGTAATGTAAACTTACATATCATCATCCCAAAGGATGCCGTTCCATTCAGGATCGGCATCCTTTTTATTCAAGAAAATGCACTAAAAAAATGCAATTATTGGATAAAACTGCATTTTTCTAGTGCGTTTTTTGTACATTCATCATCTTTTCTCTACCTCATAATAGGCATCGCTTCAGAACGGCTTCGACGCTGCAAAGATGATGAGGATCTTTAGAAGTGAATTATTCACCGAAAGCCTTCTTCAGCGGATTGTTGTCTGGTTGGTTCTTGAGGTAATTGGCATCAAGCTCCTTGATTTGTTGCCACAGTTTTTTGGCTTCTGCTTGTTTGCCGTCAAGAAGATGGCAATTGGCGTAGGTATTGAGAAGCAAGGGCTTAAAGGAGGTGGTGACGCCTGGTGCCATGAGTGTCAGGGCATCGAGCATGAGGATTGTCTGGAATGAGCCAAAGATGTCGTAGGCCTGGCTGTACATCCAGAGTTGTACGTAGTGGAGTGAGCTGATGTATGATTCCATGCCGGCTACGTTTTTGTAGCGGTTGATTTCGGCATCGATGATAGATTTGCGTTCCTCCAGTTGTTTCTTCCCTTCTTCGGTTTTTCCTGTACGGTGGATAGCAAGGGCTTTGAGAATATCTATCAAGTGTGTGTGTGTTCGAGATTGGGCATCGTGTGTGTGTCCAGCATTGGCGTAGTCGTTTATCTTCTGCAGTTGGCGTTCGCAGAAGTCGTGGCATTCAGTGTATTTTTGCTTGTCACCCTGATTTTCAGCTGTTCGGAAAAGATTCTCAGCGATGACGGATATTCCCATGCATAGGTTGTTGATGGGTACATCCTTCTCGTCAGCAGCCTCGGCGAGTGATGCTTCAGCCTGTTTCAGGTTGCCTTCTATGGCTGATTTCACGGCGTCGATGATGCATTGGCTACCATCTTTGTAGAGGGGCACATCGGTGTTGAAGATGTTTTGCCAAGTCTGTGGCAGTCCTCCGCGCACCCATATTTCAGTGAGTTTTGTGTTGTCTTCCTGCACGAAGGTGAGTGCGTGGCAGTCTTTGTTGATCCAGTGGATGTTGCAGGGGTGTCCTGCCTCATAGATGGTGGTGTCGTTTTCGTATTTGGTGCCAGTTGCGGTGTTGCAACCAAGCACGTTGCCGTTGTTGAGCATATAGACGACTATCGACATGTCTGATGTGTATGCTTTCCAAAGTGTCTGTACGGGTTTTCGCTGTCCAGAACCGTCGGGATTGGCTGCCGAGGCGATGCGAACCCACCAGCCAGCGAACTTGTTGCTTGACGGGGCCATTTTGTTTTCGAGCATGCTGAAAGCCTTTGCCACGGTGGGACTGATGTTGTCTTTGGTATATACTTCGGTGACGAACTCGTTGAGTTTGCTCACGTTTGGCCATTGTTTGTTATACCATTTGAAGTAGAACTGGTTGGCATTGACGTTGAAGACTTGGGTGCCGTGTCCGTCAGGGCCTTGCGGCGTTTCGCCAGTGTTTTTCAGTGGATAATTCTCACGTATCTCAACTTGGAGCCGTCCCCAGTGGTTGGGACCTGTCGCCTCTTGCCACATCACGAGCAGCCCGACCGAATCTGCGGCATACTTATATTGCTGGAAGGCAGGAACCTTGATTCCGCCATCATGGAAGATGGATCTCGCGAGGTGGTAGAGTCCATGTGGGTCTTCCCCTGCTTTCATGTCGGTCAGGTTGAGTGTCATCAATGCAACGATGGCGAGGTACAAAATTTTTTTCATGTACAAAGTTTTTTAGTTAGTAAGTATGACTGTAGTGTATGGCATATCCCCGTTTTTCAAGAAATGTATAATGAAACTCACTTCTTTTACAGGGGAGAATGGGCGTTATTTAACATTTCGCGCGGCAAAAGTAGGCATTTTCCCCTTCACCTACAAATATAATCAGTGCAAAATAAGAGTGCTCCTGCATTTCTAAAACCAATAGGAGAAAAAGCATTCATCGCTGTGCGCATGGAGGTTAAATAGGATTTTTCACCTTAACTGCTCATTTACATTTCCCAACACGGAAAAAGTTTGTACCTTTGCCACAACGACCATAGAATACGGACGGGATTCTGTCAGAGAGCATGAACGAACTCGTCACAAATTTCAACTATGCGGGGCATGATTGGTCACACAAACATTTGAAGTCATGAGAATAAAAATCAAGAGAGCCATTGAGGACCCCAGAGAACGGGACATCTATCGTGTGACGCTGATAGGCGGCGTGGTGAACGTGGTGCTGCTGCTGTTCAAGTTTGTGGCGGGCATTGTGGGACACAGTGCCGCGATGGTGGCAGATGCGGTGCACTCGCTCAGCGACTTTGTGACAGATGTCATTGTGCTCGTCTTTGTGCACATCAGCAGAAAGCCCAAGGACAAGTCACACGACTATGGGCACGGCAAGTATGAAACGCTGGCCATGACCCTTATTGGGATAGCGCTGCTCGCTGTGGCAGTCGGCATTCTCTACAGTGGTGCCATGAAAATTGTGGCATGGGCGAACGGCGAAGAGCTGAAAGCTCCAGGCTTGCTGGCACTTTGGGCAGCGCTGCTGTCGGTGGTGCTGAAAGAGGCTGTTTACCGCTATTCGATGGCTAAAGCCCGCCAACTGCAGTCTCAGGCCGTTGAGGCCAACGCCTGGCACCATCGCAGCGATGCGCTCTCATCCGTAGGCACGGCCATCGGCATTGGAGGGGCCATCTTCCTGAGTCAGCGCTGGACGGTGCTCGACCCTGTGGCTTCCGTCATCGTGGGTCTGTTCATCGTCAAAGTGAGCATCAGCCTGTTGCGGCGCGGCATCGGTGACCTGATGGAGGAATCGCTGCCCGACGAGGTGGAGGCGGAGATTCTGCGACTGGCTGGTTCGGTGGACGGTGTCACCCTACCCCATGACCTGCGCACACGCCGCATTGGCAACCACTATGCCATAGAGATGCACATTCTGATGGATGGCGACATCACTTTGCGCGAGGCTCACAGCAAAGCCTCAGAGGTGGAGGCGCTGCTCCGGAAGCATTACGGACGGGAGACCCACGTCGTCGTGCATGTCGAACCTCAATAACAGGGTCTATCCTGAGGAAAATGGCCTTTTCCCTCTCTTCACTTCATATATACACTTTTCACGCAGGAACACGCCTTGATGCCACGCATGGTGACAAGGCATGTTCAGTTCTCATGTGTAACACTTGTAACACACCCGGTGTGACAAACGTTACATACGGTGTGTTACAAACGTTACATAGGGTGTGTCACACAAGACTTTAAGAGTGAAAGAAGAATTGAAAGAAGGAATCCAAGAGGAAGTGGCGCACTTACGGATGGAAAAATGCAGGGCGATTGAATAAAAAAAGGAACAATTATTTGGACGTTTCTCCTAATTCCTATACATTTGCGAACTCATTGAAAGTTAAAAGGGAATAAGACTTTCGGAACTTAAATGAATCTTAAAAACACAAACGTTATGGGAAAGTACACTTTGATGGCTCTGCCTTATGCACAAGACGCATTGGAGCCTGTTATCAGCCAACAAACATTGGAGTTCCACCACGGGAAACATCTGGCTGCTTACGTGAATAATCTGAATGGCCTGCTGGAAGGGAGCGGCTTTGAGAATGCCACGCTCGAGGAGATTGTCTGCAAGGCCAGCGGTGGCATCTTGAACAATGCAGGACAGATTCTGAACCATGAGCTGTACTTCGGACAATTTTGCGGAAAGCCCACGAAGAAGGAGCCAACAGGCGCATTGGCGGAGGCTATCGCAAAGGATTTTGGCTCTTTCGACGCATTTAAGGAGGAGTTTCAGAAGAAGGGCGCCACGCTGTTTGGCAGTGGATGGGTGTGGCTGTCAGCTGACAAGGACGGGAAGCTGGTCATCACGCAGGAGACGAATGCAGCCAACCCCGTGCAACGCGGCTTGACTCCCCTGCTCACGTTCGATGTATGGGAACACGCCTACTACCTTGACTACCAGAACCGCCGCCCTGACCACCTCGCCGCTCTCTGGGCTATCATTGACTGGAATGTGGTGGAGAAGAGATTTAATTGACAATTGACAATTGACAATTGATAATTTTGCCATGCGGGGTGTTGGTGAATTGAGAAAACTCTTTGTGTGCATCGCGTTAGCTCAATTATCAATTAACTAACGTTATCAATTAAAATCCGCTCTTTATGCAAGCATGCCCCACACCTTACACGGGTGTGGGGCATGCTTGCATATGGATTCTGTGGGGCTGTTAACCTTGCAGGTGCAGCACGAAACGCACGCCCTTCGTGAATTCGGGGTCTATGTCGAGGTCACCATTCATCTTGATGGCCATTTGCTTGCAGATAGGCAGACCAAGACCATCGCCGGTGGTGAGGTCTTTCACCTCGAGGAATGGCTTGAAGACATCTTCTCGCTTCTCTTCTGGGATGCTGCTGCCGGTGTTGGACACAAGGAACTGAAGCTTGTGGGCACCACGCTTTTTGAAGGCCAAGACGATGTGACCACCTGCCGGCGTGTACTGTGCTGCGTTGCGAAGCAAGTGCAGCAGGATGTGGGACACATACTCTTTGTTGATAGAGGCACTCATCTTGGGTGCATCGACGGTAGCCTCCACATCGCGGTTCAGTTTGCCACGAACCTGGTCCATGAGGCCTTCGCAGAATGTTGCCAACTGAACATCCTCCACTTCAACTGACTCGTCCACTGTTGTTTCCAGTTGAGAAAGAGTCTGAATGTGGTCGGAGAAGTCCACAAGAGCTTTCACCTCGGGTTGCTGGGCATCAAGACGCTGCAAGGTGGGAGTCAGCTGGGCAGAGATATTGCTGATGAACGAAGCCTTCAGAGCATTGTTCTCGTTCAGGCGGGCAATCGTCTTCTTCTGCTTGCGCGTCAAGGCGATGAAACGCAGCAGAACCAATGCGCCCAAGACAAGCACGACGGCCAATATTGCGGCCAAGATGCTGAGACCCACGATGACACCTTGACGAACAGCGAGGGTGCTGTCCTTCTCTTCAATTGTGTTCTCATGAGCCGCAATCTGCTTCTTCAAGGCCCCTGTCTCCTCAGCCAAAATCTTGGCGCTGGCAGAGTCTTTCCAAGCGATATAGTTGTCGTAGGCCTGTGCCACCATATTGGCATTGCCCGAACGGCGTCCACCCGCAATCAAGGTCTTGAACACCTCATCCACCTTCTTGTAATCCTTGGCAGCAGTCATCTTCACCGTCATCTCCTTCACTACCTCATTGCCTTCAGATGTCTTTCCAAAGGTGTAATAGTAAATGGCCTTGTGATAGAGGAAGTCATTCTTGAGGTCTTCATCGCCCGACTCGCTGGACCACTTCTCCATCTGCTCAATATACTCCTTCACACGCTCACTCTTGCGCATCCGCAGATACATGGACATACGCTCCTTAGACACGGCATAACGCAATGAAGCCTTCACGGCACTACTCTGTTTGCTGACTGCAATGTGCGCATCAACGCCACGCAGCAGGTCGAATGCCTCATTATAAAGGTTTTCACGATAATAGAGCGGGGTGGCCTTCAAAGCGCATTCTACACCTTGAGCAAGCTGTCCTTTACCCACATAATCCTTGTAAGCCTGAATCCACAATGCACGTGCACTGATAGACATCCCTTTGGCCGCTTCTTGTTCAGCACGCTGCTGCAAATCGCTCTTCTGCTGCGCACAAACACTCACACAACTCATGAGCACGCTCATGACGAAAATAAACACTTTCTTGTTCATGCTTTTATTAGATTGAATGAATTAACAGCACAAAAGTAGGCATTTCCTCCGTCTGCGCCAAACAAATCTCTCTCTTTTTAGCAAAGCATTGTATTTATTGGCAAGTAATTTCCATAAAACACCCTCCAATTTGCTTTTTTCCATGAGGTTCTGCCTATAAATTGACAACAAAAAGAAATATTCTGTGTATCTTTGCACCCATACATTATACGATTATTTGTTGGACATTTAAAAGAATATCAATATGTGTGGAATTGTTGGATACCTAGGCAAGCGCAACGCTTACCCCGTCCTCATCAAGGGACTGAAAAGACTGGAGTATAGAGGTTATGACAGCGCAGGTGTGGCGCTCTTGACAAAAGACGGCAACCTACAAGTCTATAAGACCAAAGGCAAAGTGGCCGACTTGGAAGCTTTTGCTGCAGACAAGGACACGACGGGCACCGTCGGCATTGCCCATACACGTTGGGCCACACACGGCGAACCCAACTCAACCAATGCCCACCCGCACATCTCTTATACAGGCAATCTGGCCATCATCCACAACGGCATCATCGAGAACTATGCGGTGCTGAAGAAGCAGTTGCAGGAGCATGGCATCGAGTTCAAGAGCAACACCGACACAGAGGTGCTGGTACAATTAATAGAATATGTACGCACAAAGCGCAACGTCGATCTGCTCACGGCCGTACGTATTGCCTTGCGTGCTGTGATTGGCGCCTATGCGATTGCCATTCTCGACAAGAACGATCCTGACCAAATCATCGCAGCCCGCAAGAGCAGCCCGCTGGTAGTGGGCATTGGCGAGGAAGAATTCTTCCTGGGCTCGGACGCAAGCCCTATCATCGAATACACAGACAAGGTCATCTATCTGGATGACAAGGACATTGCTGTGATTCGTCGAGGCCAAGAAGTGAAAGTAGTGGATTTCAACAACGAGAAGATGGAACATGAAGTGACTACCGTTGAGCTGAATCTGGCGCAGATTGAGAAAGGTGGATACCCACACTTCATGCTCAAGGAAATTTTCGAACAGCCAGAGTGCTTGAAAGACTGTATGCGCGGCCGTGTGAACGTGGAGGCCAACAACGTCACCCTGTCAGCCATCATCGACAACCGCAAACACCTGCTCAACCCACGACGCATCATCATCGTGGCATGTGGCACCTCTTGGCATGCCGGCCTCATTGGCAAGCAACTCATCGAGGACTTCTGCCAGATTCCTGTCGAAGTGGAATATGCCAGTGAATTCCGCTACAGCAAACCTGTCATCAACGAGCAGGACGTGGTGATTGCCATCAGCCAGTCGGGCGAAACGGCAGACACGCTGGCTGCCATCGAACTGGCCAAGAGCAAAGGTGCCTTCATCTACGGAATCTGTAATGCGATTGGCTCCAGCATTCCACGCGCCACAGACACGGGTTCTTACATTCACGTAGGACCCGAGATTGGTGTGGCATCCACCAAAGCCTTTACGGGTCAGGTGACGGTGCTCACCATGCTGGCATTGGCATTGGGCAAGGAGCGCGGAACGATTGACAACGTACGTTACTCGCGTGTGCTGGAGGCACTGAATGAAGTGCCCCAAAAGATGGAGCAACTGCTCACTCAGGGTGATGCCATCAAGGATATCAGCCGCATCTTCACATACGCCCACAACTTCCTGTATCTGGGTCGTGGCTATAACTATCCTGTGGCCCTGGAAGGCGCCTTGAAGCTGAAAGAAATCTCTTACATCCATGCCGAGGGATATCCCGCAGCAGAGATGAAGCATGGTCCTATCGCATTGATTGACGACGAGATGCCTGTGGTCGTAGTAGCCACCAAGAACGTGCTTTACGAAAAGGTGGTCAGCAATATTCAGGAAATTAAGGCACGAAAGGCTCGCGTCATTGCCATTGTGTCGGAAGGTGACGAGACCATCCGCAAGATGGCAGATGCCGTTATTGAACTGCCTCAAACGGAAGAGTGCCTCGAGCCTCTGCTCGCCTCTATCCCACTCCAGATGCTGGCATACTATATTGCAGTGGCCAAGGGTAAGGATGTGGACCAGCCAAGAAACTTGGCCAAGTCTGTGACAGTAGAATAATTTTCCATAGCAAACACTCTAACCAACATGATGACACGAAGCATCAAGAAAGCAGGTTTGATGGTAGCCTTCATGGCATTGGCGACCATGAACGCCGGGGCACAGACGTATCTGAACCCCAATGCTCCCTTGGAAGAGCGAGTAAAGGACGCGCTAAGCCGCATGACCACACACGAAAAAATCAAGTTGCTGCACGCCCAGAGCAAGTTCACCAGTGCCGGTGTTCCTCGTTTGGGCATTCGCCAACTGAATATGGACGACGGTCCTCATGGTGTGCGCGAAGAGTTAGAGTGGAACACTTGGAATCCTGCCAGATGGACCAATGACTATATTGTAGCATTCCCATCCTTGACCTGTCTCGCTTCCACATGGAATCGCGGCCTCTCTTTGGCCTACGGTGATGCCGTGAGCGAGGAATTTGCTTTCCGTGGCAAAGATATCATGTTAGGCCCGGGTGTAAACATTCAGCGTACCCCTCTGAACGGACGCGCCTTCGAGTACATGGGCGAAGACCCGTACTTGGCTGGTGAGATGGTCGTGCCATACATCCAAGCCGCCCAGCGCAATGGTGTGGCTTGCTGCCTGAAGCATTTTGTGCTGAATGACCAAGAGACCGACCGTTTCGCCGTGAACGTGAATGTGTCGGAACGTGCCATGCATGAGATTTATCTGGAGCCGTTTAGACGGGTAGTGGAAAAGGCACATGTGTGGACTATCATGGGTTCGTACAACCTATGGAATGGCGTGCATTGCTGCCACAATGATGCGCTGCTCAACGGCATCCTGAAGAAAGGTTGGAACTGGGACGGCGCATTGGTGAGCGACTGGGGCGGAACCACCAACACTTGGGAAGCTGTGCATGGCGGTCTGGACATCGAGATGGGCACCTACACCGACGGAAAGACCAAGGAGAGCAACTTTGGCTATGACCAATACTACCTGGGCAATCCTTTCGAGCAGCTCATTGAGGAAGGAAAAGTGCCGATGTCTGTGCTGGACGAAAAAGCCAGCCGAGTGCTCCGCACTATCTTCCGTACTGCGATGAATCCCAATAAAGTAATTGGCTCGCAATGCTCAGAAGCCCATTACGATGTATGCCGTCAGGTGGGTGAAGAAGGCATTGTGCTGCTGAAGAATGAAAAGAACATCCTGCCACTTGACGCGTCCAAATACCAGAAGATTCTTGTGGTAGGCGAGAATGCCACACGCTCCCTCACACAAGGCGGCGGTTCTTCAGAGCTGAAGACGCTACGTGACGTGTCTCCTTTAGAAGCCTTCCAGGGTCTCTATGGTGACAAGATAGACTATGCACAAGGATATTACTCTGGCCGTACCATTTATGATCAAGTGGACAGGATTGACCCTGAAAAGCAGGCTGCACTCAAGGCAGAAGCCCTTCAAAAGGCAAAATCTGCCGACCTCATCATCTTTGTAGGCGGCCTGAACAAGAACCATGGCCAAGACTGCGAGAACGGTGACCGTGAGTCATACAACCTTTCCTTTGGTCAAAACGAGCTGATTGCAGAACTAGCAAAGATTCAAAAGAACACGATTGTGGTTATCTTTGGCGGCAACCCATACGCAATGCCTTGGCTCAACCAAGTGAAGGCACTCACCCATTGCTGGTATCTCGGAAGCGAAGCAGGAACGGCACTTGCCAATGTGCTGAGCGGCAAGGTATGCCCCAGCGGCAAACTGCCTGTAACATTCGCACAGAAATACGAGGACTATCCGTATGTGAAGTTCGGTGCTGAAGCCTATCCTGGCGTCAACAAGCAGGTCTATTACAAAGAGGACATCTTTGTTGGCTACCGGCACTTTACCACCAACAACGTGAAACCACTCTTCCCCTTCGGATATGGGTTGAGCTACACAACGTTTGCCTACGGCAAGCCAACTGTAACGCAAGAGAACGGCAACATGGTGGTGAGTGTGCAAGTAACGAATACAGGAAAAGTCGCAGGCAAGGAAATTGCACAAATCTATGTCAACGCTCCTAAGACAGGATTGCCACGTGCGGCAAGGGAACTGAAAGGCTTTGCCAAGACACGTACGCTGAGACCCAACGAAAGCGAGACCTTGCGCATCACCATTCCCAAGGAAGACTTGCGCTACTATGACGAGACCGCTCACGACTGGGCACTCACCAAAGGCACTTACACGTTGCATGTGGGAGCGAGCGTGAATGACATCCGTGGACACGCAACCATCACCCTCGACTAACTGAAAGGCATGAAGAAAGCCCTATTCATACTCTGCTGGATATGCTCCCTCCCCTGCTTGCTGCAGGCTCAGGAGAGTATCTGCTTTTCACCACGCATCAAAAGCCTGCAGGTGAAGGTAGATGGTGAATGGGGACAATATCCCGTTGTGATGATGGGGCGAGGCCACGGTGTAGAAATCAGTTTTGACGATTTGCAGGCACAATACCAGCGCTACACTTGCACCATCACCCATTGCAATGCAGATTGGACACCGAGCGACTTGCTCACCAGCGAATACATGACGGGATTCGACGAGTTACGCATCGAAGATTACGAACCTGCCATGGGCACGGAGATGAACTACTGCCACTACACCTTGTCGCTGCCCAATCGGGACACACGCCTTTTGGTGTCAGGCAACTATCGAGTGAACATCTTCGAAGACGGCGAGGACGAGCCTGTGGCACAAGCCTGTTTCTCTATCATCGAGCCTCATGTGGGCATAGAGATTGATGTGACTGCCAATACCGACATAGACACGTATGAAAGTCACCAGCAGGTAAACTTTGCCGTGAACTACAGCGGTTATCCCGTCAGCAACCCCATGAGTGATTTCAAGTATGTGGTACAGCAGAATCACCGTTGGGACACCCATGTCTCCAACTTGCGCCCCACACTGATGCAAGTGAACAAGCTCATCTTCAACCACAACCGAGGACTGATATTTGCTGCAGGCAACGAATACCGACGCTTTGAGATTCTGGACGAATACGTGCCCACCATGCATATAGACCGTGTTTTCTTCGAAGACCCATACTATCATGCAGTCCTTTTTGCCGACGAACAGCGCATCAATTATCTCTACGACCAAGACCAAAACGGACGATACCTGGTACGCAACAACGACAATTTGGAAAACGACACAGAAAGTGATTACATCATGACCCACTTTACCCTACAGATGCCTCTGGTTCCAGGTGGCGATGTCTATCTGTTCGGTGACTTGACAGGCAACCGCGTTGACGAAGCCTACAAGATGGAATACAATTTGATTGACCACCAATACGAACTCATCACACCTCTAAAGCAAGGTTCCTATAACTACATGTACCTATTTAAGGGAGAAGACGATACGATAGGAGAAACACGCCCTTGCGAGGGTGATTTTCATCAAACAGAGAACGAATACTGCGTGTATGTCTATCACCGTCCGTTCGGACTGCGGTACGACAAACTTGTGGGATTTCAAAAAATCAATTATAAAGAATGAGAATATACATCACGCTGCTACTGCTGAGTCTTTTGGGGATGCTTCATGCACAGAACTTGGAGAACAAACTGAAAGACTGGGCAGCTAACTATGTGCGGACGGATGCCAACATTAAGCCTTCCACCCTTGTTTCGTGCCAGATTGACGAAGAGGAAAAGACAATCAGCATTGTTATGGGCGGAGGTTTTCCGGAACAACACTTCACTCCAGCAATCGTGGAAGCCGCTTATCAAGCGGTAAGGGACTTACTGCCCGAAAAGCAGAAAGACTATGAGGTGAGCATTGAGACCGACGGACGGCCCATTGAGGATTTAGTTCCCAATTTCTTTCGCCAAAGCAAAAGAGACCATCACCGGCAACTCAACGACGTGTACAAAGGAGTGTCATGGGTAACGAATGTGTCACGCCCCTACAGAGCCCTGCATGGATTGGAAGGGCGTCACATCGCCTTGTGGCAAAGTCACGGCCGCTATTATAAAACAGAAAAGAGCGACTGGTACTGGCAACGTCCACGCCTGTTCTGTACCACAGAAGACCTTCTGTCACAGACATTCGTTGTGCCATACATCATCCCTATGCTCCAAAACGCAGGAGCAGTAGTGTTCACACCTCGCGAACGCGACTACCAAGTCCACGAAGTGATTGTAGACAACGACCAACCCCATAAGAACGGCATCTATCTTGAGTCTTTCCGCCACAAGCAGAAACACCTGAAATGGAAAAATACCGCACGCTATGGATTTGCCCATTACAAGGACATCTATGAAGCATGCGATTCACCTTTCACCGATGGCAGTGCACGCTATATACCTACGGTTTCGTCACCCAAGGACGAAGGGTTAGCGCAATGGATTCCCAACATACCTGCTGAAGGACGGTATGCCGTGTATGTGACCTACCAGACCCAAGAGAACTCTGTCAATGACGCCACCTACACCATCTATCATAAGGGAGGAGCTACAGAGCTGAAAGTAAACCAGCAGATGGGTGGAGGCACATGGGTCTATCTGGGCACCTATGAGTTTGATGAGGGAGAACATGACTACGGCATGGTGGTACTCTCTAACAGAAGCAGCCACAAAGGCGTGGTCACAGCTGATGCTGTAAGGTTTGGCGGCGGCATGGGCAACATCGTACCGGCAAGCTACAACCAGAGCATCCAGCCCTCAGGTCTTCCCCGTTGGGCAGAAGCTGCCAAATACAGTGTACAATGGTTCGGTTTCCCCTACAGCGTCCATACCGAACCCTTTGGCACCAACGATTACAACAACGACATCAATTCCCGCTCTGCAGCCATCAATTACCTGTCGGGAGGTTCCATCTACAACCCACAGCATCCCAATGGGGCAAAGGTGCCATTGGATTTGACTGTAGCTTTCCACACGGATGCAGGTGTAAAAGAAAACGATGACCTTGTCGGGTCGCTGGGCATCTACATGACAGACTTCAACAATGGGAAAACCGGAGCAGGACTGGACCGCTATGTGTCACGCGACCTCGCCAGCATGTTCCTCACCAATCTCACCACCGACCTAAAGAAATACGGTTGGCAGGTGCGCCAGTTGTGGAACCGCAACTATGGCGAAGCGCGTGTGCCACTCACGCCTGCCTGCATCCTTGAGATGCTCTCGCATCAGAACTTTGCCGACATGCGATTGGCCTACGACCCACACTTCAAGTTCGACTTCTCGCGGTCCGTGTACAAGACCATTGTCAAGTACCTCTCCACTCTCTACAAGTGCGATTACGTCATTCAACCCTTGCCCGTGGAGAACTTTGCCATCACCCTTAACGAGCAGAAGCAAACAGCTACATTAACTTGGTCTCCAGTGAATGACCCATTAGAGCCAACCGCTAAGCCTAAAGAATACATTCTTTATACACGGTGCGGTTATCAAGACTTCGACAACGGCACGGTCGTGAAAGGAACCAGCCATACGGTAACGCTCAATCCCGGCGTGGTGTATTCCTTCAAAATCACAGCTGTAAATGAAGGAGGTGAAAGTTTCCCATCAGAAGTGCTGGCGTGCGGCATCGCTCCACAGAACAAGGGTACGGTGCTGGTTGTCAATGCCTTCACGCGTCTGGAAGGGCCCAAAGCCATTGACACACAATCTGAAGCAGGATTCGACCTTGATGCCGACCCGGGGGTCCCTTACGGAGCCTTCACAGGCTATTGTGGTCGCCAACAAAGTTTCGACCGCTCGAAAGCAGGCAGTGAGGCCAGCGACGGATTGGGTGCCAGCGGGGCTGAACTGGAGGGACAACTCATGATGGGCAACACCTTCGACTATCCCGTCATCCACGGCCGCGCCATCATGCTCACTGGCCAGCACTCATTCACATCGTGCAGCGAACAGGCACTGCTGACGAGCAAGGTCGCCTTGAACGACTACCCCATTGCCGACCTGATTTATGGCACACAAAAGCAGTTCAACAGTCAGACCAACCGCATGGTAGAACAATACTACCAGCAAGGAGGCAAACTATTGCTCAGCGCTGCCAACCCTGGCGGTCCTGCCATTGGAGGCGGAGAGCAACGCGCAAAGATTGAAGGGCATAGACAGACAGGTGAAGGCCCAAGCGCAACCGTTACAGGCTGCGGCCTCACCTTCGACATCTATCGTGAGATGAACCCTGAAAGCTATTGTGTGCCAACCCTATCCGTGCTGACACCATCAGGCAACGCTTTCGCCATCCTCACCTATGCTGACGGTTCTTATGCAGCCATTGCCGAGCCACACCGATTTGTCCGTCTCGGATTCCCCCTCGAAAGCATTAAGGAGCACAACAAACTCAATGCGCTTGCCCGTGCTTTCATCACTTTCCTTGAATAGCCAGTCCACGCGCAGGGTGAATCTCATTCACAATATGATGACAATTTAAGGTTCGCAAGCTTCATTGTGTGAGTTATAGGGAATATAGGAGTTATGGGGACGACACCTTGCCATCAGCATGACATACGCCCCTGCAACTTTTCTATGACTCACAAAATCTCAACTTGGGAAATTGAGTTATACATTATAAATTATATAGTCAACTTTCTGAAGTTAAAAGTGAAGATAAATTATATATATAATATGACTTGGCTACCAACCACAAAAAAAGAACTTGAACGTCTCGGATGGGATGAACTCGACGTCATCCTCTTTTCGGGCGACGCATACATTGACCACCCCTCGTTTGCAGCAGCGGTCATCGGGCGCATTCTCGAAGCAGAAGGGCTGAAGGTGGCCATTGTTCCACAACCAGACTGGCATGGCGACTACCGCGACTTCAAGAAGTTAGGCCGTCCACGCCTCTTTTTTGGCATCGCTCCAGGAGCTATGGACTCCATGGTGAACAAATACACCGCCAACAAGCGTCTCCGTTCCGAAGACGCCTACTCTCCTGATGGCCGCCATGACCTCCGTCCCGAATACCCCACCATCGTCTATACACGCATCCTCAAAGAACTCTACCCAGACGTGCCTGTCGTCATTGGTGGCATCGAAGCCAGCCTCCGACGCCTCACCCACTACGACTACTGGCAAGACCGCCTCATGCCCACCATTCTGTTGCCATCTGGTGCAGACCTTCTCATCTATGGTATGGGAGAAAAGCCCATGGTCTCCTTGGCACAGCTGCTGGTCGAACAAGACTGCGAGATAGACGTGAAGATGTTCCGCAATCTCATGGCCCGATTTCCACAGAGGCAGACCGTCTCCCTGCTGCAGAAAAACGAGATTCCAGGCGGCATCCGTCCCGATGACATCGTGCTGCACAGCCATGAAGAGTGTCTGCACAACAAACGGGCACAAGCAGAGAACTTCCGCCATATCGAGGAAGAATCCAACAAATACGCCGCACAGCGCATCATCCAGGAAGTAGATGGGCGATATGCTGTGGTCAATCCGCCCTATCAGCCTCTCACCCAGGACGAGCTCGATAGGTCCTTCGACCTGCCCTACACCCGTCTGCCTCATCCCAAATACAAAGGCAAGCGCATTCCGGCATACGACATGATTAAATTCTCCGTATGCTTGCATCGAGGATGCTTTGGCGGGTGCGCCTTCTGCACCATCTCCGCCCATCAAGGCAAATTCATCACTTCACGCAGCAAGGAAAGCATCCTCCGCGAAGTCAAGGCCATCACCCAACTGCCCGACTTCAAAGGTTATCTGAGCGACCTTGGAGGTCCTTCTGCCAACATGTACGCCATGCATGGCAAGAACCTTGACATCTGCCACAAGTGCAAACGCCCTTCCTGCATTCATCCAGGCGTGTGCAAGAACCTCAACACAGATCACTCTGCCCTGCTCGACATCTACCATGCCGTCGATAAGATACCCGGCATCAAGAAGAGCTTCATCGGTTCAGGAGTGCGCTACGACCTCTTGCTCCATGACACTGGAGACGAGCGCATCAACCGCATCAATCGCCAATATACCGAAGAACTCATCACACGCCATGTCAGTGGCCGCTTGAAGGTGGCACCCGAACACACCTCCGACAATGTGCTCCAGCTCATGCGCAAGCCCTCCTTCAAGCTCTTCCATGAGTTCAAGCGCATCTTCGACGATATCAATCGCCGCAAAAACCTGCGCCAGCAAATCATCCCCTACTTCATCAGTTCGCACCCCGGCTGCACCGCAGAGGATATGGCAGAACTGGCAGCACAGACCAAAGACCTTAACTTCCAGTTGGAGCAGGTGCAGGACTTCACTCCTACCCCCATGACGGTCTCTACAGAAGCTTGGTACACCGGCCTTCACCCCTACACGCTCGAGCCCGTCTTCTCGGCCAAAACACAAAAGGAAAAGCTTGCTCAGCGCCAGTTCTTCTTCTGGTACAAGCCGTCAGAGCGTCAGAATCTGCTCCGTCTCCTTCGCCAGATGGGACGGACAGACCTCATCCAAAGGCTGTTCGGAGGACGGTAGTGCCTCGCCTTGGTGCACATCCTACAGGGCAAGAGTATCATGAATACCGAACCAAACAGACCTTTCATCCCCTTGCTCTTACCCGCCAAAGCTGCCAAGAGTTGACGAGGTTGTGCCACACGGAATAGAAACCACCAGCAAGAGCGGTGACGGGGTCAAGGAATGTGTAGCCCATCCAGATGGCGAAGACGGTATTTTTCTGTCCGAGGCTTTGAGTGCCGGCGACGGGCTCATGGTGACGACGACCGATAAGACGCCCGCATCCAAACTGAAGAAGACAGCTGGCAAGGGAAACAAGGGCGATGCCCAACATGGTGATGGGAGGTTCGCTGCTATGCACCAAGGCTTTCACCGACACGCCAATGGCCAGAGAGAGGGAGACTGCCCACAGATTGAAGGCCAGATTGGTTTGGCGCAAAATGTAGGCATGAAAACGAGGAAAAAGGTGGCGGACAAACCATGCCGCAACGAGAGGCATGATAAGCAGAGGAAACACCTTAGCAAGGATGAGCAGGAAAGAAGTCTCGAAGGTCATGCCGGGTATCGTGCTCGCATGAAGGAATGGCACCATTGCCGGCACAAGGAGAGATACGGCCATATTGATGAGACAGGTGTAGCTCACCACCACGTTGGCATTGCCATGCAAGCGCGCCGTCACCACAGCTGCAGCTGTAGCTGTAGGACATATCATGCATATCATGCCGCTCTCAATGACCACACGCCCTGCCGAATCGGGGTTCCACACGAGGAACAGCCCCATGGCCACAAAGCATACGACCTGAATAGCAAGCAGTTCCAGCATCCATGCCCGTGGCTTCAACTCACGAATGCTCATGCGGCAGAAGCTCACAAACAGCATACAGAAAAGCAAGGCTGGCTGTACATAGCTAATCAGACGGCTCACAACGGCATGGGTTCCATTCAGGGCCGGAATATTCACATATATAAAATAAGCCGCTACACCTGCAAGCATGGCGATGGGCAGCATCCAGTTTTTTACAAAAGTGAGCATTGAGACACGAGTATTGAGGAGTGATGACATAATTTATGTTAATGAGCTACAAAGGTAGGCATTTACGCTCTAACACACACAATATGGAGGAGAAAGAATCGTTTATTAGAAGATTGACACGGCCAAAAGGCTATAGCTATAAAGGGGTAAAAGACAAAGTCTGCAAGCCACTTCTTACATCTAACTAATTTACATTATTCAACACGTGCAACATTCAAGACTTTTTGTAGCAGCATTTTGTGGGGCTCTGTTCGCAACAGCGCATGCCCAACTGAGCGATCCACGGGAAAAATTCAGCATCTCTGCCGCTGTGGACGGTGCGACAAACACAGATTATTACTGGAATTTCCACAACGGGAAACGAGCAGAGGACGGACGCATGATACATGGCGTCAGCGCCAAGGTGAGGGCAAACGTAAAACTGGCAGGAAACCAGAAGTTCTCTCTTTCTGTCTCTCCTTTCTATAATTTCAGCAACCGGGAACTGCGTCCCGACACCCCCACTCCTCTTTTCGATGTGCCCAACGAGCATCACCACTACGGAGGCAGTTTGACGGCAAACTACAACACAAAGTGTTTCGGGAAACCGCTCACACTCATGGGCATGAGTTCAGGAAACTTTTCCCAATACGGATTCGAGGATGCCTCAGCCATGCTCGGAGGCTTCTTCTCCATCACACGCAACCAAAAGACCTTCTTGGCTCTCGGTGCCATTTACCTGTTCGGTACATCAGTTTCGTGGCCCCTCTACCCCATGTTCATCTACACGCACAAGTTCGATGACCGCTGGAGCATCAACTGCTTGGAAACAAACAACTATCTTTACTATCAGGCATCGCCTACTGTGAAATACGCATTGGGCATGGAACTGGAGACAGACAAGATTTATCTCCGTCCCAAAGTAAAGGGTCTGCCCGAGAAAGCGGAAATAAGCCAAGTATCAGAGCGTTTCGGACTCTTTACCGACATTCAGGCCACAAAAGAGATTGCCATGAACTTTGGCATCGGAGTAACCGTCCCTTTCTACGGGCGACTGCGTGAGAGCGGACACAACTACACTTACATGAAAATGTATGACCACGTGAAGCCTTTCGTGAAGATGAGAGTGAAGTACAGCCTATTCAAGCAATAGCCGGCAGACGAAGCATCATACATAACTCGTCAACAAACAAAAAGCTGTACTATTAATATCTTTTAACGTTCATTTTGCAAGATATCCTATACGAACCACGTACATACCAATAGATAGAAAATAACCAAAAGCAAAATGTTTTTTTATGAACAAGAAAACCTTTATCACCCTCCTCTATGTGCTCATAGCAATGGCTATACAAGCACAGAAACCAATTGTATGGGAAAAGCCTACAGCCTATATGGGGCAGTACAATTCCGAGTTTAACATTACCAAGGTGGAGCTGAAGCAGACCGAGACAGTGCTGCACATTACTGCCAACTACCCACCCAACCAATGGATTCGCTTTGCCAAGGAATCGTTCCTGCTGACGCCCGATGGCAAGAAGTATGCCATCACAAGCGGTATAAAGACCAACGAGCAGGAGGCAAACCTTCAACTCGACTCGCTCTTCTGGATGCCAGAGAGCGGAACGGCCAATCTCGCCCTTCACTTCAAGCCCGTTCCGCTCGACACCAAGGAAATGGACTTTCTGGAGGGTTACGACGAACGCGATTTCAAGTTTTGGAACATTTGCAACGGCAATACCAAGACAAAACTAGCGATACCCGACGAATGGAAGGATGTGAAATACGCTAAAGACGAGACCCTTCCTGCTGCCAAGATTAATAAAGGCGTAGCAACCATCAAGGTGAAGATGTTAGGCTATAAGCCAGGCATGCACTTAAACTTCTATGTGGGCGGTTTCCAGCCACTAGGTTCTCTGGAACGCTTCGACAAGGAGTTCGCCTTTGCCGATGATGGCACCTTGAAGGCGGAGATTCCCCTTTGGCTGGCCCTCGAAGTAACGGTGGGTGTTGAGGGAATGGCCTATTCTAACATCGTCATCGCTCCAGGAGAGGAGACCGACATTCTGATGAAAGTCACCTCAGACCATCGCCCATTCGTGGCCTTCAAAGGTTATCTTGCCAAGACCAATATGGACTTGATAACAGTTGAGGACGAATTGGAGACAGACCAATCGGACGATAATACTTTCCTCAAAGTGAAGGATTGCAAGACGCCTGCAGAACGCATGAAGTGCCTGACGGACATCTTCAACCAACGTGTCGCTGCCGTCAAGAAGAGTAAGTTTACTACAGCAGCAAAAGACTTGATTTGTATGGCAGCAGAAGAGGATTACGTGAAATGGACGCACCAGTTTGCATTCATGTTTAGCTGTTATTATGTGGACGAGGACGGAACGGTGGTTTGGTCTCAACGTAATCTCTTTGAGAATATGGAGAAGAACAAGGATATGCTCACTCTGACAGAAGAAGGGCTAGAGCCGGCTTACAGTTGGAAGTACCTGAACGAGCCGACATCGCCGTGCAGCCAGACGTTCTGGGATGCACCACTGAGCGCGTACGACAAGAAAGCCGCAGAGAAGAATGCCTATAACAACGAGCTCAAGTGCATACAATCCTTGCTGCAGCCAGAGAATACTGGCCTTGCGAACACACTACTCGAAACCATGAAATATGAAGACTGCAAGAACGTGATTCGCGAGTATCAGGCAGAGCAGCAGCGCATTGCCAAGCAGTTGGCCAGCACACAAAGCGTATTCTATCAGAAGTTTGATGATGTAGCACCAGAGAATATTCTTCAGACCATCCTTGATAAGTATAAGGGCAAGGCTGTGCTCATCGACATCTGGGCCACATGGTGCGGTCCCTGCCGCGCTGGCCACAAGGCGATGGCGCCTCTGAAGGAACAGATGAAGGGGCAAAACGTCCAGTTCATCTACATCACCTCGCCCTCATCACCTTTGGCCACTTGGCAGGAGATGCTCAAGGATATTGATGGCGACCACTACTACCTGACCCAAGAACAGTACAAGTATATCCTCGAAAAGTATGAATCAGATGGTATTCCCACCTACGCCATTTACAACACGAAGGGTGAACAAACCTTCAAACATATAGGTTTCCCTGGCAATGATGCCATCCGCAGAGAATTAGAGGCAGCAAGCAAGTAAGCAATAAGGATTGTCTGCTGTTATATGCAACAGTGGACAATCCTCATGCTCTTTTACCCCCGGCTTATCGCCCTACTCTTCGTGGAGATATAGAAGAAAGAAAAAGTCTACAACTCATGAACGAATGAAGAATAAAAGCATTGAGATACCAGAAGGCCTTCAGGAGGTGCTGCTCCATGCATGCTGTGCCCCATGCTCTTCTGCCATTGTGGAGTGGATGCTCGCACACGGCATCCGCCCTATCATCTTCTATTTTAATCCCAACATCTACCCACGCGAAGAGTATGATATCCGCAAGAACGAGAGCAAGCGCCACGCGGAAAGCCTGGGTTTGCGCTGGATAGATGGCGACTATGACCATGAGGCCTGGCTGCAGCAAATCCAGGGGTTGGAAAACGAGCCCGAACGAGGCTCTCGCTGCCTCCGTTGCTTCCGTATCCGACTCACAGCCACAGCACTACAAGCAAAGGCATTAGGAATCACCTATTTTGCCACCACTCTCGCTTCCTCTCGTTGGAAAAGCCTTGAACAAATCACACAAGCAGGATTAGCCGCAGAGGAAACCGTGGAAGGTACACGCTTTTGGGCACAGAACTGGCGCAAAGGAGGACTGCAAGACCGCCGCAACCAACTGCTGCACGAATACAACTTCTACAACCAGCTCTACTGCGGTTGCGAATTCAGCATACGTACTGCCGGACCTTCTACATGTTCGCTTAGAGAACTTGTTGAATAATAGAATGGAATAGAAGCAACACTCTTCAAGATGGAGAACAACGCCATCATCTACAAAAGTACAATGCCCTACTGCGTTAAAGCGTGATGCCTCAACGCACTTTTGTGTGAGGCCCTAACGCACGTTGAATAATTAGGAATAGTTTACATTTTGGAGTTGTACCTTTGACCCAGCCATCAATGTCACACATATCACACAGTGTTATTTGATGACTACATGGTACAACACAATATAGGAATCAATGCAATTGAACAGTTCTGGTGTGTAATGGTGATGCGTTCGAATTAATTTTCTGAAAGCGAAGCCTTTTTTATCAAAAAACGGTTGCTCTGATAAAAAATATTGATGAACAACAAAATGATGTAGGAAATGGATATAGTATATTAAAAAAGTCGTATCTTTGCAATATTGTTTCAGCAAATACATATAGTCCAATGGAAATATAATATTAAGGAACAAAAGACATAAAGAAAAGCGTCCACTTTTTATACTTGTTTTCCGAAATCGGCAAATAGAAGAAAACAGCAAGGATAGAAGTAGATGCTCACGCGATAGCGTGGGCACATTACTCGTTCAATGCTGTTTGGGTGTTTGCCGATACCTGGAAAACGTAGACGAAGTGATTGTCCACGTTTTTTGTATATTCTATTAATTCAAATACCTAAACAAATTGAAAATGAAAACAAAATCATTTTTTCTATTATTGCTGTTTATAATAAGCACACAAATTCATGCACAGAAATTTGAATGTCCCAAACTTTTTGAGGATGCTAAGTTGTGGAATAGTATAAAGGGAAATGACACAAAGAGAGCCTTAGAATTAAAAGACAAAGGATTTTATAAAATGGATGTTAACGGAAGTTTTGAATATGTGTATATAATGGAAACGACAGATAGTCTTAACATTAATACGTTAAGAAAAATAGGTTTCGATTTTATTATGCATTATTTCAATATTAATAATGCTTCTCGAGCTAATATGGAGACAAATAGTCCTGTGGATGCTGTCATATTCCAAGGGAGTTTCCCTAAGATTGGTGGTTTTGAGTCAGGATTTGAATCAAACCGAGTGGATGCCGATGTGTTATTTGATATTCGTTTTAAGCCTAATAGAGTAAGATTTGCTATTAAAGTACAGAAATATAAAGTTGTTAAACTGTCTTCTATTACATTATCAAGCTTTAAACAAGTGTATGTTTCTGATTGTTTTCCTATCAAAGAAGATTCTGATCATAAAAAGAGTTATGCAATGGCTTTTCTTAATGCAAATAGTAAATGTATGAATTATGCTTCATTCTTTCTTGATTATTTGAACAAGAATTTAAAAGTATCGCAACCTACCGATATAGAGGGATGGTAATCGTATTTATCAAATGGTCTGATTAAGGGCGAGTTGCTCGCTGCATAAAAATCTGATATCTGTGATAATCACAGATATCGCCCACTTCTCTGCAGTCAAACAGCATTGATTTTTGATTTCGAGGGAAGTGGGTTCTTGGACAATAAATATTTAATGAATGAGGAAAGAAGTATTGTTTGTAGTATGTCTTGCAATGGTTGTATTGCTCTGTGGTTCATGCGATATGCAAGATGATGAAGTGTGGATATGCACGGGCCCAGAAGCATACGTATGGCACAAAACGAGGAATTGTAGAGGTCTGAATGACTGCTCGGGCAGCATTGTGAAGAGGAATGTAAATGAATTGGGTAGCAAGTACCAGCGTAAATGTAAAATCTGTTATTGAGAACACGCATGGGATATTAGAGAGCTAGCACACATCACAGCAATGGGAATGCGACGTTGGTGGATGCTTGACAGCCCTGTCTCTATGGGGATTCGACAACTTTATGCAGAAAGAGCACCACAGCTGTGGAGGATGAGGGCTTCTAAGCATAGTTCATGTATTCTATGTCATTGTAGTTCTGCCCTCTCAACTTTTTATGACGTGGGCAATAAACAAATCCGAGCAACCTGTGCACATACAGAGAAAAAGAGGCCATTCAACAGTTGGTTGTGAAAGAGTTGATAGCAGCATGGAGGGAACATGACACCCTCTATAGTAGAATGTCTAACCATCTACTTGTTCAACAAATCCTCCAAGCGAATGATTTCTTGCTTGTACTCCTCTGCCTTGAGGAATTCAAGCTGTTTGGCTGCATCTTTCATCAGCTTGCGGTTGCGCTCAATAGCACGACGAAGTTCATCGGGAGTCATGGCATTGTAGATGGTGTCAGCCGCCGCCTCTGCTGCCAAGGATGCATTTTCCTCAATATACGCCTTACCTGCATAATCAACCGGCTTATGCTGATTGATAGCGATTTGTGCTTTCTGAATTTGGGTAGGTGTGATACCATGCTCTTCATTGTATGCCATCTGCTTCTTGCGTCGACGATTGGTCTCGTCAATGGTCTGCTGCATGGTCTCCGTAATGGTTTCGGCATACATGATGGCGAGGCCATGCACATTGCGTGCTGCACGTCCTATAATTTGAACAAGAGAGCGATGGTCGCGCAAAAAACCTTGATAATCAGCATCGAGAATGGCGACAAGAGACACCTCGGGAATGTCAAGGCCCTCGCGCAGAAGGTTGATGCCGATGAGCACATCGTAAGTACCAGCACGGAAATCGTTGATAATCTCCACACGATCGAAAGTGTCCACATCAGAATGAATGTAGTTGGCCTTGATACCTACTTCATTGAAAAAAGCAGACACCTCTTCTGCCTGCCGCTTGGTAGAGGTGATGACCAACGTGCGCTCTCCTGCCTCGTTGCGACGATGAATCTCTTCCATCAAATCGTCCATAAAGTTCATTTTCGGACGCACTTCGATAGGTGGGTCTAACAATCCTGTGGGACGAATCAACTGTTCCACAACAACTCCTTCCGCGCGCTCCAGCTCATACTCAGCAGGCGTGGCAGACACATAGATGGTTTGGGGAGTCAGCTCTTCAAACTCTTCCAGACGCAAAGGGCGGTTGTCGAGCGCTGCAGGCAACCGGAAGGCATATTCCACCAGATTTTCCTTTCGACGGCGGTCACCGCCCCACATGGCTTTCACCTGTGGAATAGATTGGTGACTCTCATCAACAATGAGCAGAAAATCCTTGGGAAAGAAATCAAGCAAGCAATAAGGACGTTCACCTGCCGCACGACCATCGAAGTAGCGTGAATAGTTCTCAATGCCTGAGCAATGTCCCGTTTCCCGAATCCACTCCAAGTCGTTGGTCACCCGCAATTCAATCTGCTGAGCCCTATCCTTTTCACCGCGTTCCTCATAATAGGCAATACGTTCATGCAAGTCGTCCTCGATATCATGAATGGCCTTTTGAGTCTGCTCTTTCGTTGTCATGAAGAGATTGGCCGGATAGATTTTGTAGTCGGTATAGGAGGTGATGGGATAGAGTGTCTGGACATCCAATTCTTGAATATCCTCGATTGTATCATCAAAGTAGCAAATACGCAGAATCTTCTCATCATAAGCAAGATACACATCAACCGTCTCGCCTTTTACTCGAAATTGTCCACGTTCCAACTCATCAGCTGCAGCCAAGTCGTTATTGGTATAAAGCATGTCAACCAACTTGCGTCGAAGAGTCTCTTGAGGGAGGTCCTGATCCACATGGACGGAAAAGATGTTGTCTGCATAACTGGTAGGGGCCCCCATACCATAAATGCACGAAACAGAGGATACGATAATGACATCTTGGCGGCCCGACAACAAGGCAGAGACAGCAGCCAAACGACTTCGGTCCAGCTCCTCATTGATAGCCAAATCTTTCTCAATGTAGGTGCCGGTTGATGGAATGTACGCCTCAGGCTGGTAATAATCGTAGTAACTCACATAATACTCTACTGCATTATGGGGGAAGAAAGCCTTCATTTCCGTGTAAAGCTGGTGAGCCAATGTCTTGTTGTGACTGAAAATGAGCGTGGGCTTTCCCACCCTCTGAATCACATTAGCCATCGTGAAGGTCTTGCCCGAGCCAGTCACACCCAACAGAACCTGCGCTGGCACACCATCCTGCACGCCTTGAGTCAATTGCTCGATAGCTTGCGGTTGGTCGCCCGTGGGCTGAAACTTTGAGGTGAGTTGGAATTCCATCATGTTCTCTACGTAATCGAGCTGCAAAATTACGACTTTCCCCCACAAATAACCATTAAAACGCCTTGTTTTTCTAAAGAAAAGTGAAATAATGGCAACGATGTTACACTCTTCCACAAAAAAAGCGTACCTTTGCAGTCACAATTATAATGCACATGAGAAAATTCTTATCAATCGGAATGATTTCAGTTCTTTTGTTGAGTGCTTGTAACTCCTACAACAGAGTGCTGAAATCAACTGATTATGATTACAAATATGAAGTCGCCAAAGAATGCTACGTAGCAGGTCAATACACGAGGGCATACCAGCTGCTGGAAGAGCTATTCATGGTGATGAAAGGCACCGACCGCGCAGAAGAGTCGCTTTTCATGTTGGGCATGTGCTATTATAACCTGCGCGATTATGAAACCGCATCCATGTATTTGGACCGCTACACCAAGTCATATCCCAAAGGAGAATACACGGAATTGGCACGCTTTTATAGCGGAAAGGCCTCCTTTATGGAAAGTCCAGACCCACGTCTAGACCAATCCCCCACTTACACCGCCATCAGCCAACTTCAGGATTTTTTGGACTTCTATCCTTATTCAGACCTTCGGGAAGAGGTAACGGACATGCTATTCGAATTGCAAAACCGCCTTGTGCAGAAAGAGTATGACAGCGCCAAACTTTACTACAATTTAGGTGGATACAACGGCAACTGTCCGAACGGCGGCAGCAACTATGAGGCCTGCATCATCACTGCGGAGAATGCGCTCAAGTCATTTCCTTACACTCGCTTGCGCGAAGACCTTTACATGATGATTTTACGTTGCCGCTACCAGCTGGCACAACAAAGCGTAATAGAAAAGCGCGAAGAGCGCTATCGCCAAGCTATTGACGAATATTACGGTTTCAAAAATGAGTTCCCTGACAGCAAATACATGAAGGAAGCAGAACAAATATTCAAACATTCTTCTTCAAAAGTTGAGTCTGGAACAACCGCATCAGCCAAATAAAAAAAGAACAAATAAATAAAACTATGGATTTCAAGAAAACAAATGCACCTACCACTACTGTAACGCGCAACCTGATGGATCTCTGCCGCGACACAAACAATATCTATGAGAGCGTTGTCATCATCGCTAAGCGCTCCAACCAGATTGCCGCTGAGATGAAAGATGAACTCAGCAAAAAGTTGGTAGAATTCGGTTCACACACTGACACACTTGACGAGGTGTTTGAAAACGAAGAGCAAATTCAGATTTCCCGCTACTACGAGCGTCTGCCAAAGCCCACACTCATTGCTACGCAGGAGTTCCTTGAGGACAACGTTTACTATCGTAACCCCGCCAAGGAGGCTGACAGAAAGCTCTAATCATGATTCAACGCATACAGACCGTCTATTTAGCCATAGTGCTCATTCTATCGTTTGTGGGGCTTATCTCCACTATCGGTGAATGGACTGTGGCTAATGCTGTCGTAGCCCATTTCAGCAATTTCACGTTTGGAGCAGAGGGGCAGTTCAAGTCGATGGATTCCACCAGCGGCCCTTGGTGCTTAGGTATATTGCTCATTTTGACCATGTTCCTGTCACTCATGAGCATCATGCTTTTCCGCAAACGTATGCGCCAACTGAGACTCACCATCATCAGTACCATCCTTTTGGTGGGTTACGTGGCTGCCTACATCTTCTTCGCCTATGTTTATCAAGTGAAACTTGAGTCATTGTGCGGAGAAGGCTCTGGGTGTATTCCACCCACCTTTCACCTGAAATTCGCAGCGGTTTTTCCGATACTAAGTATCATCCTCAATTGCCTTGCTATCCAAGGAATCCGCAAGGATGAAGCATTGGTTCGTTCACTAGATAGGATTCGTTAAAATCCATTTTTCCCCATTGCTACATATATAATATAATGTAGGAGAGGAACGCCACAAAAGAAAAAGCATTTCCTTCGGTATTTTTTCCTTGAAATGTTTTGCAAGTTCAAGAAAAAGCGCTACCTTTGCACTCGCAATCGGGAAACGAGCCTGACACAACGAACAAACATGTTGATGTTTGAGCGTTTGGAAAAGTCCTGAAAGTTCATAAAGAATGCGGAAATAGCTCAGTTGGTAGAGCACAACCTTGCCAAGGTTGGGGTCGCGAGTTCGAGTCTCGTTTTCCGCTCTCTTGTGAGAGAAAAGATTCTTTGACAACAAAAGAAAATGCCCACGTGGCGGAATGGTAGACGCGCTCGTTTCAGGTGCGAGTGTTGAGAGACGTGCAAGTTCGATTCTTGTCGTGGGCACCACACGAATGGAGAGGTGGCGGAATGGTAGACGCGCTACTTTGAGGGGGTAGTGGGCTCAGCCCGTGGGAGTTCGAGTCTCCTCCTCTTCACTCAATCTCACATTCCAAAAGCAAAACTCAAGTGAGAGTTTCATGCGGAAATAGCTCAGTTGGTAGAGCACAACCTTGCCAAGGTTGGGGTCGCGAGTTCGAGTCTCGTTTTCCGCTCTAATTTTAATGGTTCATAATAAATAAGGGATTTTTTAGTGATTCCTGTTTGAGAAAATGGGAATCACAAATGTGCGGAAATAGCTCAGTTGGTAGAGCACAACCTTGCCAAGGTTGGGGTCGCGAGTTCGAGTCTCGTTTTCCGCTCATCATTTAGACATTCGTTTTTTCATAGCATTCTTTGTATCAGAGGCCGAGAGGTTTTTGATACATTTTTTTTGTATATTACACCCAACAGACACAAGAGAATCCAGCATGCAGAAAGATGCCATAAGCTGAGTAAATAGTGGAAGATGAACCTTACAGCATGAACAAAAAGTAGGGGGAGATGCAGAATACTGCTTCTCCCCCTGCTCTATTTATATTCAAGATTACCAGACTGGCAATCCCTGAATCGAATTACAACACCCCTTTGCTTGATGGCAATTGGAACTTGTAGATGTCCCGCTTCACAGCCATCTTAATGCTACGGGCCAATGCCTTAAAGATTCCTTCAATCTTATGATGCTCATTGTCACCCTCAGCCTTAATATTAAGGTTCATACGAGCCGCATCACTGAAAGACTTGAAGAAGTGAAGGAACATCTCCGTCGGCATGTCCCCGACACGCTCACGCTTAAATTCGGCATCCCAGACCAGCCATGCACGACCACCAAAGTCAAGAGCCACCTGACATAGACAATCGTCCATTGGAAGGGTGTAGCCATAGCGCTCAATACCACGCTTATCGCCAAGGGCTTTTGCGATGCACTCGCCAAGAGCGATACCCGTATCTTCAATCGTATGATGCTCATCCACATTCAGGTCACCCTGCACATGAATACGAAGGTCTATAGAACCGTGCTTACCGATTTGCTCCAACATGTGGTCGAAGAATCCAAGACCGGTAGAAATATCGCACTGTCCCGTTCCATCAAGATTAAGACTGATGTCAATATCTGTTTCCTTGGTTGTGCGACGTACAGAAGCTGTACGCTCGCCTGCAAAAAGAATCTCAGTTATTTCATCCCACGAGTGCACATTGTCGCCCAAGATGAGATACTTGCAACCCAAGTTATTCGCCAACTGTTTATCCGTCTCACGGTCACCAATCACATAGCTATTGGCAAGATCATATTCCCCTGTCATGTACTTTGTCAGCATACCTGTGCCAGGCTTACGTGTTGGCAGATGCTCTTCAGGGAATGAGCGGTCAATCAGGATTTCATCGAACGTAACCCCCTCCCCTTTCAACGTGTTGAGCATTAAGTGATGAGTCGGCCAAAAATCCTCTTCCGGATAGGAAGCAGTACCCAAGCCGTCCTGATTGCTCACCATGACAAACTCGAAATCAAGTTTGGTCCGGATAAAGTTGAGGTTACGGATTACTCCCGGTACAAACTGAAACTTCTCAAAAGAATCAATCTGTTCATCGGCAGGCTCCACAAGGATGGTGCCATCGCGGTCAATAAAAAGAACTGTCTTCATAATTATACGTATTGGCGCAACGCTGAAAGCAATTTAGTATTTTCATCCTTTGTACCCACAGTTATACGAAGGCAGTCGCCGCAGAGGTGCACACGAGTGCGGTTACGCACAATTACCCCCTTCTGCACCAGATACTTATAAATTCCATCAGCATCTGACACACGAGCAAGGATGAAATTAGCATCCGTTGGATAGACCTTCTTGCAGATAGGCAGCATTACCAACGCTTTCATCAGCGTTTCACGCTCTTCCAGTATCATGGAAATGTGGCGCTGCAACAAAGTCACATTACCCAGAATTTCCAAACCTTTCTTCTGAGTAAGGATATTCACATTGTAAGGATACTTCACCTTATTATAAAGCCCAATGATTTCCGTACTGGCAAAGGCCATTCCCAGGCGAATGCCTGCAGCCCCCCACGCCTTGGAGAAGGTAGCAAGAACGATAAGATTAGGATATTTCTGAATATCGAAACGAAATGGCCGTTGAGCAGAAAAGTCGCTGTAAGCTTCATCTACGACAACAATGCCTTGAAACGCCTCAATAACCTTCTCTATTTTCTCGCGCTGGAAAGCATTGCCCGTTGGATTATTAGGCGAGCAGATAAAGATTATCTTTGTATTTTCATCACAGGCCGCCAACAAGGCATCAGGATCGATGTCATAATCCTCCGTCAGAGACACCTTGCGATACTCCACGTCATTCACATCTGCACAGACCTCATACATTCCATATGTAGGATCAATCGCAACGACATTGTCCTTGCCAGGACGACAGAAAATACGAAATGGCAAATCTATCGCCTCATCGCTTCCATTGCCCAAAAAGATATTCTCCACAGGCACTTTCTTCATTGGAGCAATCGCCTGCTTCAACTCTTCCTGAAGAGGGTCAGGGTATCGATTCACTCCATTAGGATACGGATTCTCATTAGCATCAAGAAAGGCATCCGCCTTCACGCCCTTGAACTCGTCACGAGCGCAACTATATGGTTTCAGTGCCCAGATATTAGGACGTACTAATTCTTGTAAATTCTTCATAATGATTGCATTCTTACGGTCATTGCATTCTTGTGAGCATCCAGTTGTTCCGCTTCCGCCATCAGCTCCACAGCATGACCAATAGAGCGTATGCCTTCTGCAGATAATTCTTGGAAGGTTATTTTACGACAGAATGAGTCGAGATTCACGCCGCTATAAGCCTTAGCATAGCCAGAAGTCGGAAGCGTATGATTAGTGCCAGAAGCATAGTCACCAGCAGACTCACAGGAATAATTGCCAAGAAAAACACTTCCGGCATTCACAACCCTTTCAGCAAACGAATGATAGTCCTTGATGGCTAAAATCAGATGCTCTGGCGCATACTCGTTGGTCATCTCGACCACCTCATCCATGTCTTTGACAATGATAAGTTTCGAATACTCCAGAGACTTCTCTGCGATGTCTTTACGTGGCAACAGCGCCAACTGACGAGCCACCTCGGCATCAACCTTTTGGGCCATTGCTTCAGATGTCGTAATAAGGATTACTTGCGAATCCACACCATGTTCTGCTTGAGAGAGCAAGTCTGCTGCCACAAACACCGGATTTGCCGTATCGTCAGCCACCACGGCCACCTCTGAAGGACCGGCTGGCATATCTATAGCAGCTTCATACAAACTCACCTGCTGCTTAGCAGCCATCACAAACTGATTGCCAGGACCAAAAATTTTGCTAACCTTCGGCACAGATTCAGTACCGTATGCCATAGCACCTATCGCTTGAACGCCACCCGCTTTGAAAATCTTACTAACGCCTGCCACTTTCGCAGCCATCAGAATAGCGGGATGCACCTTGCCCTCACGATTCGGAGGTGTACAAAGCACAATTTCTTTACAGCCTGCAATCTTAGCCGGTGTGGCAAGCATCAACACGGTAGAAAACAGAGGGGCGGTACCTCCGGGAATGTAGAGGCCCACTTTCTCAATAGGCACAGACTTTTGCCAGCATACTACACCAGGAGCTGTCTCCACCTTCTCGCCTTCAAATTTCTGCGATGCGTGGAACTTCTCAATATTTGCATGAGCCAGCGCCAACGCTTCCTTCAATTCATCTGACACCAATGCCTCTGCCTCAGCAATTTCTTCCTCGGAGACAGCCAAAGTGTCAAGCTTCACTTTGTCAAACTTCTCCTCAAAAGCTTTTACTGCAGAGTCACCCTCCTGCCGAATCTGATTGAGCACAGTCTGCACCGTCTCTCGCAGTTCGGAGGCATCGCGATGTGGACGTTCCAACAGTTTCCCCCACTCCTGTTTACTGGGATATTTAATAATGTTCATGTTTGCTTAATTTATAATTCATAATGTATAATTTATAATAACCATGCGGCTTGTGTACATCGCGTCAGCCTTATTATACATTATGAATTATACATTGTACATTACAAAATCATTTTCTCAATCGGTGTAACTAAAATACCTTCAGCACCAAGCGCTTTCAACTGGCCCACAATCTCCCAGAAGTGCTTCTCGTCAAGTACTGCATGAACAGAGCACCAATCCTCGTCAGCCAATGGAATGATTGTCGGGCTCTTCAAGCCAGGCAACACCTTCACAATCTCATCCAAACGAGCTTTAGGCGCATTCATACGCACATACTTCTTGTCCTCTGCAATCAATACAGAGTTAATGCGGAACAACAAATCATCAAGGATTGCCTTTTTCTCTTCTGACAGATTCGGATTTCCAATCAGCAGCGCCTCACTCTTCATCACGACTTCCACCTCCTTCAGGTTGTTGCTTACCAGAGTTGAGCCAGAGCTTACAATATCAAAGATGCCATCAGCCAAGCCAATGCCAGGGGCAATCTCCACAGAGCCCTGAATCACATGAATCTCAGTCTTCACGCCCTTCTCTTCCAAGAATTTGCGAAGAATCACCGGATAAGACGTAGCGATTTTCTTTCCATTGAACCATTCCACACCGGGATAATCCACAGCTTTAGGGATAGCAAGAGAAATGCGGCACTTACTGAAACCTAAACGCTTCACGATGTCCGCCTTTTCACCACGTTCCACAAACTCGTTCTCGCCCACGATACCCACATCGGCCACGCCGTCTGCCACGGTCTGTGGAATATCATCATCACGGAGGAACAATACCTCCAATGGGAAGTTAGAAGACTGAACGAGCAAAGTGCGCTTGCTTGAGCTTACTTTAATGCCGGTCTCTTTCAGAAGATCCATTGTGTCTTCAAAAAGACGGCCCTTTGATTGAACTGCTATACGTAACATATGTAATAGGTATTTTATTCGTTTGTAAAATGGTGAAATATTAATTTAATGCGCCATGAAAAGTCATAATAGACTTGTTCGATGGAATGTATGTAGAAATAGTAGGATGTTGGCGCCCAGGGGCGTCATGCCGAAAGAAATCCAAGATTGAGCAGAACGGGAACCTCTCTGTGTCGAATACCACATAGTCATAATCCCTATACAGCACATCGGAACTTGGCAAATCATTCTGGCGCGAATGGAACACATCATACTGAAAACGATGCTTCTCCATAATTGCTTGCATGTCCTGCAAATTCATGCCATCGCCTACCAACAAAAATTTCAATTGGTGCTTCTCAGTCTTCTTGCACGACCACGCACGCACCTTTTGTGTTACATACGTCATCATCCCCTTTATCACAATAGCCAACGTGATGAAGAACGAGTAGATGAAGCTGTAATGCGAGAAATGCTTCTTGAAGAAAATGGCCATTGCCTTGTGGAACGCATTCACATACCGGAGTGAATCTTTCTTTGTGCTCTCGCCCTTATAATGAAGGATGTTCGTAGGGATGTAATAGTTTTGGTATCCAGCCTTCAGCACCCGATAGCTCAAGTCTATATCCTCGCCATACATAAAGAAAGTCTCATCCAACAGTCCGACCTCATCCAGCGCTTTTTTTCTGATGAACATAAAAGCGCCACTCACAATCTCAATCGGATTGATAGCCTGCTTATTCAAATACTGCATGTAATAACGCCCAAACAGATGGCTCTTGGGAAAGAGCGCACCCAAACCAGACATTTTGCAGAAAGCCACAAACGGCGTCGGGATACCACGCCGAGACTCTGGTGCAAACGACCCATCGACCTTCAGCATTCCTACACCGCAGACACCAGCCCGTGGATGTTCATCCATAAAGTCCATGCATTCTCTCAATGAGCGCTCTCCCACAAATGTATCAGGATTCAGCAACAGCACATATTCACCTCTCGCCTGCACAATCGCCTGATTATTCGCCCTTGAAAAACCTACATTCTCTTTGTTTTCAATATACCGGACCCACGGAAAACGGCTTTTCAGGTATGCAACCGAGTCGTCCGTACTGGCATTGTCCACTACAAACACTTCACCAGACAAACCACACAGCGCCTTCTCCACTGAGAGCAAACATTGCTCTAAGTAGTAGCGCACATTATAGTTCACTATGACGACAGACAATTTCACCGTTTCACTATCGCGTTTTACTGTTCTATTCGTTGTTCACGCCTTCTAGATATGCTTGCACTTTTTCGCAAGTAGGCCAACAATACAATGTAGTCAGCAAGGCCACCAATGCGCAGAAGACGCCCGTGACATTCATCGTCACATAATACGCCACCACGCCCAGCACCGCTGTCACACACAAGATGCCCATTCGCACGGCACTCCACACATGATACGCATTCAGAGCCTCCTCGTTATTCATGCGACGCAATCCTTTTGTTGTATTTAGCACAAACAGACGCAACGCTGCAGGAATGCCAACGACTGTCAGAAGAATCACCACTGTGTTCCACTTAAACTCCATCTCCGAGTTCGGAATCACCATACCATTAGGAATCACTTCGATTTCTCCCAATGCTACCACTGCAGCGACAATCAACCACACTATCAACAGCTCCACTTTCAGAGCTTTCAAAAGTCTTTCTATATATTTTACCATAAATTCAACAATATACCATCATCTGTCCTTTACAGGCACTCTATTCACCAATGACCGTCCCAGCGTCACCTCATCCGTGTACTGCAGCTCATCATTAATGCTCATGCCCCTTGCCAACATGGTCAACTTCACCTCCGGCCAGCGCTGCAACTTCCTCGAGATATAGAAGTTTGTCGCGTCGCCTTCCATCGTGGAGCTCAAGGCAAAAATCACCTCTTCCACTCCCCCGTGGCTTACACGTTCAATCAGACTTTCTATCTCCAATTGTCCAGGCCCCACACCATCCATAGGTGAAATCACGCCGCCCAGCACATGATACAATCCTCGGTACATTTGGGTCTGCTCAATCGACATCACATCCTGCACGTTTTCCACCACACAGATTTGCGAAGCATCACGCATAGGGTTCGCACAAATCTGACACACATCTTCGTCACTAATGTTGTGGCACACCCTGCAATAGTGCACCTCATGACATAGTGTTGATACAGCATCCGTAAAAGCGTCAATGCGCCCCACATCCATCCGCAACATATGCAGCACCAAGCGCATGGCTGTTTTTCGCCCCACACCTGGCAACTTAGAAAACTCATCCACTGCACGTTCGAGCAATGCTGACGAATACTGCTGATTCATACCAGTTCCCTTGTACGTTAACCCTTAATCGACTGCAAAGATAGCGAATAAAAGTGAAAAGTAAAGTGTGAAGAGTGAAAAATCCCAGCTACTTGACCTTTCAACGGTCCGACACTGGATTATTTCACTCTTCACACTCCACTTTTCACACATAGAGAGCGTGTTATATCAATCTTGCGATGAAACTGAACACACTTCTAAATGTCTTAAAAGTTTTGTAGGCAGTGATGCCATAACCAATCCAGTTCATCCACCTGTTCGACGAATTCAAGAACAGATTGTCTGCTGGCATGAAGCAGTTTGACACATCGCCTCTCAGGTCATCAAAGCTACGCTTCATAAGCCGTCGTGCCTTTACCTTATCAGCACGAATTTCATCCAACGAAAGATAGGCCACCTTTTTCATACGTCACCTCCTTCCTCTTCATAATCCTCCATTTCTTTCGCCAATGATTCAGCCAATTGATGAATGCGCTCCTCCTTTTCAGACTTTGCCAATAGTTCCTCCGTCAAGGTCGGTCCTTCCAATAGCTGCCGGCTGAACACTTTGACATAGCGGTTCTCAATGAGCGGTTTACGGCACAGATAGATAACCCCAATAGCCAAAAGGAGCACAGCTCCCACGATATAATAGCTCAGCATTTCGTTGCCTGTCAGCAACGCCAGCGTCTTCACCACACCTGTGCTTAAGAAAAAGATAGCGCTTGTCGCCAACGCAAATGCGATTGCAGCAAACACCACACATGTAGTCACCACGGTGAGCCGTTCCGCTGCAGCCAAGCGCAGGTAGCGCTCCGCTCTGTATAGTACCTGTTTCAGGTCATTGTTGATTTGCTTTGAAGCATCCAGTCCCATAAGCTTTTAAAGTATCCTTGTTTAGCCTTTTCTATCCATAAAAATTATCAAAACGATACAAATTATCGCCACACTCAAAGCCACAGCACCCGCCATTTGATTGGCAACGCACACATCAACTTTGAGCGAAGCGATAATTTTGAGTTTCGAGCTGTCCGCGTTCAGCTCTCGGCAAAGCGCTATTCTGCATCAAAATCAACAGCAGGAACAGGCTCTTTCTTTCTGCCAATGCTCTTGATGTCCTCAACTAGCTTGTCAAAGCCTTCCTTATCAAGTTTGATGCCACGCTTTTGAAGCGCTTCTTTTATCTTAGCACGCTGATCCACGCCTTTTTCTGGAGCAAACAGTAAACCAACAGCTGCGCCAGCTATAGCACCGCCTACAAAGGCTGCTACTAATGCAAAACCATCTCCTTTAGTCATAATCGTTTAAATTTAAGAGGTTAATAAAAAGGTGAAATTGTTTTTATTTCGAGTCAAATGTACAACATTATTCATTAAAACCAATACATTTTCCCATGTTTAACGTTTTTTTGCATCCAATCCTCAAATAATATGGTAAAGAAAGGCTAACTTTGTCCACATCATTCAATCATTAACACATTAAGCATACACTTTATGAAGAAAAAACTCATGATGGGCCTTGCACTCGTTGCAGCCTTAGCCTTTGTTTCATGTAAGTCATCTGAAAGCAGCTACAAAAAGGCATACGAGAAAGAAAAAGCAAAAGAGATGGCACGCACTGCCGCTGCAGACCAAGTGGAGACCGCTCCTGTTGCTGTCACCCCTGTCATCAGCAATCCAGTCGCTCCCGCCAACACCGAGAACGACCGTCAGGAACGCCTTTCCGTCATGAATGGTGGAAGCCTCAAGGCTTTCAATGTTGTCTGCGGTTCATTCAGCAACATCGACAATGCCAATAATCTCCGCAACACACTCGTGGCTAAAGGCTATTCTGCACAAGTAGCACAAAATCCTGAGACCGGCATGTACCGTGTCATCGCATCTTCTTTCGATGATCGTGCATCAGCCATTCAGTCACGTGACCAGCTCAGAGGTTCCTATCCTGATGCATGGTTGCTCTACCGCACATACTAAAACATTTATATCGACAATATGAAGGTGCCAGCCCGTTTCCATACGGACTGGCACCTTTCTTTTTTCTGAAAGACAACCAAGATGCCTCCCACATTCATCTATATGTCATTAGCGAGCGCATCGCCTACCAAATCCAACAAGAAGAGCAACACGAGTGCCCCAATTATCCCATCACGACATCAAGCACCATCATCAAGACAAAGCCAATGGCAAAACCGATGGTATTAAGATTGCTGTGTTGACCGCTGGAGGCCTCTGGTATCAGTTCCTCAACCACGACATAGAGCATGGCACCGGCAGCAAAAGCAAGCATATAAGGGAGAACTGGAACCAGCGACGAGGCCAACATCAAAATTGCCACAGCGCCAACAGGCTCAACAACTCCACTCAGCGACCCAATAAGAAATGAGCGCCAACGGCTATTGCCAGCCGCCCGCATGGGCATAGAGATAATAGCCCCCTCTGGAATGTTCTGAATGGCGATACCCAACGCAACGGCAAATGCGCTGGCAAGAGAAATATTCGTCACGCCGCTGTCAGCCCCTGCAAACACCACACCCACCGCCATTCCTTCTGGGAGGTTATGAATCGTGACAGCAAGGACCAGCATCATGGTGCGCGACAGATGCGAGCGGATACCTTCTGGTCTCTCGGTTCCAATATGGAGGTGAGGAGTAAGACAGTCAACCAGCAGCAGAAAGCCCATTCCCATCAGGAAGCCCACAGCAGCTGGCACCACCGTCCATCCTCCACTGCCACTCCCCATGTCCATTGCAGGAATCAACAGCGACCACACCGATGCAGCCACCATGACTCCTGAGGCAAAGCCCAGCAAGAACTTCTGCAACAATTCAGACATCTCGTCCTTCATCAGAAAGACAAATGCCGACCCGAGCATCGTGCCCAGTAGCGGAATCAACAATCCTATGATTAATATGGTCACCATCTGCTGCAAAGGTACAACAATAACTTGAATTACAATGACTATGAAATAGAATAATCATCCCAACTTTCACCCCATTGAATAACGAACAAGACCAATCGCCCCGCCCCATCCACATAATATTGCCCTTTCTGCACAGCCACTTCGGGGTCATCATACACGTCCTCCAGGGCGTCGCAAGACGAGAATAGCCCCACAAGTGAGGCTATTCCAACGAAAAGAAACGATTTGTGCATCTTCATGCTACGTATTTATTTTCCATCATTCTCCTGCGCGTCGGCAAGCACCTCTGCAAAGTCTTCAGCATTGAAATAGACGGTTGTGCCGCCCATAACGCTGGGCACAGAGAAGGTAGCCACAAGCGTCTTGTTAGATACCTTTCCTTCGAAAGTAGCCACATACTCCTTGGCTGCACCACCGCCCATGCCAGGCATGAGGCACTTGCCTTCACCTGCAAGCGTATACGAGCCGTCCTCATTCTGGGTTGCCACCACATTCTCGTAAGAGAACTCTCCCCAGGTCTCGGAAGTGTAACTAACCGAAAGAGCGTCAAGCGCCTCGTTAGCCTTGAGAACAGCCTTCTCATTCTCTGTGGCATACTGCTTCTGGAAGTACGCCGCACTCACGTAAGTGCCACCCTTGTAAGTGCCCTCAACTGCGGCTGCAACAGGCAGTTCGCCCACCGTCACATTGAGCACGGTGCCGCCCATGACACTGGGAACAGAAATGACAAACGTCTGTGCGTCTGCGGCAATGGTGCCAGTCACAGTTGCATCATACGATTTGACAGTTCCATGACCATTCATCGCGATAGTACCTTCAGCAACAATGCTATAAGAGCCGTTGTCGTTCCGAGTGAAAGAGCTGACCGTGAAAGAGCCGTCGCCCCAGGTGTCAGAGTGGAAAGTCACAGCCTCCTTCGTCACATTGACCGTCTCATTGGCATCATACATGCTGCCATAGGCAAAGTCCACCTTGCTCCACGTGCTGTAAGTCTGTTCAGAGAAAGAAAACTGTTCAGAGCCATTGTTGTCGTCGTTGCTGTCGTCACTTGAGCAAGAAGTAAATGCAAGCATCAGCATCAGCGCTGTTGCCATCGGAAATAGAATCTTTTTCATTTTACCTTATAAAATTAATATTGTAATTGATTGTCTGCTACCCTTTCAAAATCTAGTGCAAAGGTACGGCAGAATTGCCAAGGGCACAATACTCAAAACAGAGTGTTTTAGGCGTTTCGCAACACGGCAAGCACAGCCCTGAATTAACAAAAATTGAGTATCGCAGCCCCCGAGCCACGCAAGGCTCCTCTCCTTCCCTTAAGGGTTCATGGTTCACGGTTCATGGTTAAGGGTTAAGGGGTGTTTTCTGATGTCACACAGATTCCATAGATCCCACAGATTTTGGAGCCAAGAATGGCTGATGATTATTCACGAATATTGACGTTTATATTGACGAGGATTGACGTCAAATAAATCATTGAGAGCCTTTTTCCTTCCACGTCAATCTACGTCAATTCATACGTCAATCTTCGTGAATAAATACAACCACAGAGCCAAGAATGGCTCTCTTATTTCTGGGCTCTGCCCCCAGATTATAAAACAATTTGTTTGATTTCTTGCGAAGCAATAAAAACACCGCGCCAGCCCAACTGTCACCTGTCAACTCTCAACTGTCAACTGTCAACTCTCCCCTTCGTCCCCACCACCAGGCTCGAACCTCTGGGAAAATATAATTAACGAAAAATTAATGTTCCAATTAATGGTAATTAATGTTGAATA
>ONLY01000018.1 GCA_900318775.1 uncultured Prevotellaceae bacterium
GGTAAGCATTTCAAAACCCGGACAGGGTATCGCTGGGCTAAAACGTTATGCATGAGAACTTTAATTCTGAATTTAAATAATTTTAAGAGACACTAGTGAGGAAAATTCTATAATTCGCAAATTCTTGATGAAGAAATAAGCAGCCGCGAAACTTTAGTTAAATAGTCCTTGTAATTCAAGTTATTGTTGTACCTTTGCAGGCAAATAGGTAAAAAGACTCTTACGAAAAATGGAAGAAAACAGCATTGGAACAGGACAGGACATCGTGTCGGAATTGGCCAACATGGACTTCAGCAAGATAGCCATGAGTGACGTCATTGGATATATCGTACAGTTTGGCAAGAACGTGATTTTAGCACTCGTTGTTTATTTCATCGGGCGCTTTATCATCAAATACGCCATCAAGCTATTGAGAAAGGTGACACAGAAGCGCCAAGTGGAGGCTTCACTGACGTCGTTCCTGAACAGCCTCATCTCTATCTCATTGAATCTGCTGCTGGCCATCATCATCATCGGCATCTTAGGCATTGACACCAGTTCGTTCTTGGCGGTGTTTGCATCAGCAGGTATCGCTGTCGGCATGGCGTTGAGCGGCACATTGCAGAACTTTGCAGGAGGAGTGCTCATTCTCTTGCTGAAACCTTACAAGGTGGGAGATTTCATTGAGGCGCAAGGATTTGCAGGAACGGTACGGGAGATACAGATTTTCAATACCGTGCTGACAACGCCAGACAATCAAACCATCATCATCCCTAATGGTCCTTTGGCTACGGGCAGCTTGAAGAATTCGACCAAGGCAAGCACCAGACGTGTTGATATCGATGTGGAGGTGGCTTATGGAACGAACCCTGACGATGTGAGAAAGGTATTAGATGCCATCATCGAAGCTGATGGGCGCATCATGAAAGAACCTGCAGACAAGGCTCCATACATTCCTATGACAACAATGGGCAGCAGCAGCATCGTGTTCCAAATGCGTGTGTGGGCTGATGCAACAGACTATTGGGCTGTAAAGTTTGAAACAACAGAGAGAATCTATCGAGAGTTAGGCAAGGCTGGCATTGAAATACCATTCCAGCAAATGGATGTACACATCAAATCGTAAGTCGCTGTGATAAAAAACATCATCTTTGACCTTGGAGGAGTGCTGCTCGACATTGACCTTGTCTATTGCATGCAACAGATGAGTGCTTTAGGCATCGACCTGAAAGCGTATGAACAGGCGGAGAAACAGGTCAACACAGGAAAAAAGGCAGCCGTATTGGGTGAAGGCATGGTGGCCAATGGAGCTATGCACCTCTACCAAACGGGAGACATCTCCACTCATGATTTTCTTGCGGGCATTCAGAAGCATTGCCGCCCCGGCACAACGGAGGCACAGATACTGGAGGCATGGGACACGTGCTGCATCGACATTCCCCAATACCGCTTGGACAAGGTGAAGGAACTCAAACAACGAGGCTACCAGATTTGCATGCTTTCCAACACGAACGAAGCACACTGGGTGAAGATTGTCAGCCAATGTTTCGGTGGGCAAGAGGTGGTCAACAGTCTCTTTGACCACGTATTCCTCTCCCAAGAAATGCATATGGCCAAACCGAACGATGATATCTATCTGGAGGTGCTGAAACAAGTGGGGGCACAAGCTGAAGAATGTCTCTTCATCGACGATTCAAAAACCAACCTTGAAGCGGCTGCGGCATTAGGCTTCCACACCTTACATGCAGCGACGTCCAAGACTCATCACGGAAAAGTAATCCAACGAGCCGAGAAGGAATGGATGGATGAGATAGAAAAAGAATTGCAGCGTTGAAATCCCTTTCAACGCTGCAATTTTCTTTAGAACTTCACCGTGGTCTTCTTACCTTGATAAGCCACGGTTTTTTGTGTGCCATCAGGACAGACAACCACGAATGTCCGATGGGTCAGCATACCCTCAAATGCACCTTTACGACGGTCTATCGTCAGCGTGCGCTTGGCATCATTCCAAACCATTCGGATGGTGGTGTATTTCCCTTGTTCATAATGATAGTTTGTGCCTTCGTCCTCATAGAGGGTGAACTCAGCATCAGCTCCTGGATAAACACGAAGCGTCATTTCTTGGTCCGCCTGCTGGGCTGAAGATTGCCGGTCTGCTCCGATGGGGAGGATGCTGCCGGCCTTCACGAAGACAGGAATAGAAGCGCGAGTGACGGGAACATCAATCGAACGTCCACCCTCGTGATGAGCACCTGTAGCATAGTCGTACCAACCTCCACGATTCATAGGCAGATAGGTCTTCCACTGGGTTACATTAGCCTCGGTGACAGGATTGATGAGAAGGGCACGACCGAACATGTATTCATTCAATTGGTTGAGGGCAGTCTCATCCTTGGCAAAGTCGAAGATAAGCGGACGCATGAGGGTACTGCCCTTCATAGACACTTCTGCTGCATTAGAGTAGATGTAAGGCAGAAGACGGTAACGCTCACGGATGCTGCGAGTGATAATCTCTTGTGCCTCTTTTCCATAGCGCCAGGGTTCGGTGTCGCTCATGTAGCCGTGTACACGCATCAATGGCAGATAGACACTGGTTTCTATCCAGCGGAGCATACGCTCGATGTATGCCGGGTCATTGTATTGATTGCCGGGGCGGAAGAAGCCACCTGCATCATAGGTCCACCAAGGAAGGCCTGCTGCCTGCATGCCCAGTCCTGAAGATATCTGGATTCGAAGCGTCTCGAAATCATTGCCCACATCACCACTCCACATGGCTGCGCCATAACGCTGGATGCCTGGGAATCCGCATCGGGTGAGTATCATGGCACGGTGTTCTGGAGCATCTTGACGTGAACCTTCGAAGACGGTCTTGTTGACCAACAGAGGATAGACATTGCGGAACTGCTCGCCAGCGTACTTACCGCCCCACACTCTCCTGCCCTTCAGGTCGTCATTCTCTGGTTCGGTAGCGTCTTGCCACCACGCATCAATGCCATAAGGCTGCAGAAGTTTTGTGGAGAAGTTGTGCCAATAAGCAGCAGCTGCATCGGGATTGAAGAAGTCAATCCAGTCTGTACCTGGAATGTAGTAGCCCTGAGCCTGCATAGAACGTCCCACTTCAGAATTCTTGTCTATCTTAGACCATACAGAGAGCATCAGGCGCACATCCATCTGGTGCAAATCGTCAACGAGCTTGCGTGGGTCTGGATAGTGGTCTTCATCGAACTTCATGGCGTTCCAACCATACTTGCCCCACCACTGCCAGTCCTGCACGATGAGGTCAAGAGGTATCTGTTCATCACGGAAACGCTGAGCCGTCTTTACAATTTCGTCTGAACTATGGAAACGCTCACGGCAATGAATGTAGCCAAGAGCCCATTTAGGCATCATGGGTGAAGGGCCTGTCGTCTTGCGATAGTCAGCGATAATTTCATCGGCAGAACCAACAAAGACGGTATAATCAACAGCATTGGCCACTGGTGAACGAAGCACCGTGGCATTCTGCACAGGCTGGTAGTAGAGCACAGGCTTATCTCCGCGCTCCAGTTCTGCCTCTACGGTATGGGTACCTGCAGTAAGGCGGCAGAGGATGGACACTGTAGGCGGCAACCAAACATTGCGATGGTCAATGAGGGTCTGTCCATCAATGCAGAGATTGTGGCGACGTGCCATCGTCTGCCCTACATCGAGCAAGAGAGAATAAGTGCCTGCGGCTGGAACGGTGAAAGTTCCCTTAAAGATATTGCGCACACGCACCTCGCTCTTGCCTCCTGTGGTAGAAGTGACATTCACGACTTCCTGCACGCCGTCTCCTTCCTGCTTGGTGAGCGCCACTTTCTGGTCGGAAGGATTAAACTCTGTCATGCCGTAGTTGTTCCACAGCACACCATACCCCTTGTTAGACAAAAACATGGGGACGGATATCTGTGTGTTCACTTGGGTGAGACGGCGTGAAAGGCCACGCACATCGGTGTAGCCATCCTGGAACTGTCCCAAGCCAAAGAGGTGTTCATCGGCAGGAGAGTTCATTTTCAGAGTAGCCACATAAGTGGGTTCGCCTGACAGCGTAGAGGCCTGAAGAGAATGCTCTGTGGCACGGAACACTTCCTTTCCGGCCTTGTCAGCCACGCTGATGGTCTGGCGGTCAGCATCTACACGGAGGGCTACTCCTGCTTGGGTGGTGAACACCGTCACTCCATTTGCCACTTTCTTCCGAAGCGGCACCTTTTCATCCGTCACATAAATCCACTCTGGCAAGGCCTTCATCTCCTTCTCTTCATACTGAATGCGGAAAGAAGCAGGTGTGAGTGCCGTGACGGTCAGTTTTCCCTTTCCAAAGGGAAGACTTTCCGCACTTGCCCCTACAAAGGCAAGCAATGCGGTCAATAATACGAATATTCGTTTCATCTTTATATTAATATATAGAATTTCTGACGTTAAAGGACTGATGAATGCTTAGCGAAGAATCAGGACACATCCACCTCGTGGTTTCAGGTCAACACGCTGAGGCAAGATAGAAGTCTCATACACATTCCAAGGTTCTTCTGCGCGTCCGCTATCGGCATATACACTCACATGCTTAGCCTTACTCTTGAGGCGTGACCAGTCAATACTGATTGTCTTGTCCGCATCTGTTCCGTTAATGATGGCCACATACCAAGCAGCACCTTTTCGACGTGCCATCACGACATACTCGCCGGGATAGCCGCCCAGCAGTTTCGTGTCGTCCCACGCGTTGGGCAGTTGCCCCAGGAAGTCCTGCACGGCCTGTGGCTGCGCGAGGAAACTCTCTGGACGGTCTGCCAGATGCTGCAAGCCCGACTCGAAGAGGACGGTGAGTGCCAATTCGTGGGCGTGCGTAGTGATGTGCGGGTGCTGCGAGTCAGAAAAGGCACATGGGGTGTAATCCATCGGGCCAATGACATTACGGGTGAAAGGCAAGGTTGCGTTGTGGGCAGCAGCTTTGGTGGTGAAGGTGGGAACGTTGTTGTACCACTCGGCGCCATAGACACCCTCGGTAGAGAGGAGGTTGGGATAAGTGCGCTGCCAGCCTCGTGGAATGGGAGCACCGTGGAAGTTGACAAGCAGATGGTGACGGGCTGCGCTTTCGAGCAAATCCTGACAGTAATCCATGTTCATCTGGTTGTCGCCAGAGAAGAAGTCTATCTTCACACCTGCCACGCCTATCTTCTCGCACCAGGCAAATTCCTTCTCACGGTCTTCTGGCTTGTTGAGACGGAACTTAGGACCAGGAGCCCCGTTGATCCATCCGACGGAGGAGTTGTACCAAATCATGGGCTTGATGCCTTTGGAGTTGGCGTAAGCTACTGCATCCTCAACGGTCTTGCCTTCGTTGGATGCCACCTTGTCCATCTCGTCCCATTCTGCGTCAATCAGCACATAAGGCAGATGGAGGGCGACGGCCATATCCACATATTTCTTGATGATGTTGAAGTCGTTGGAGCCGTGATTGTATGCCCAGTAAATCCAAGAGACGACACCAGGATGAATCCATTGGGTATCGGTGAGTTGGCAAGGTTCGGAAACATCGGTGACGAGGGTGGATTCAACCACGTCGGCAAGGGAGCCAATGATGACCACACGCCAAGGGGTGTGCCAGTCGCCTGAGAGCAAGAGGTCGTTCTGGTCTTGCTTCACGCTGAAGAGTTCGCCTTTATTGAACAGGCTCGAAGCGCTCTGACGACGTTCGATGTTGGCCTCGGTGATGAGGGCATACACGCCTTCAGCTGGTTCCATCAGCAAGGGATAGCCCCAATGGGTGTTGACGTTGGCTTGAGGAACAGAACCGCCAAAGCCACCCAGCGTCTTCACGTTGGCTGTGGTGGACATCGGATAGAAGCCTTCGTAGCCATCGCTCCACTGCAGCATCCAGCGTCTGATTCCTTCTGGGATGCAGAAGGTGGTCTGCTCGTCTTTGATTTTCTCGTCTTTCAGACCAGCCAATTCATAGCGGAATGCGATGCCATCATTGTAAAGGCGCATGACCAAACGCAGAGGAGAACCATCAGCATACCGATAGTTGAACACATATTCATTGCCCTTGTTCGTGCAGTTCGTCCGCTTACCAGACAGCATCTGATAGTTGGCATTTACTTTTTTTCCCTTCAGTTTCTTCTGAATCAGATTAGGTGTCAAGCCATCCTTAGCAGATGTAGTGATACCTACGGCAGGGATACTCAGCACTTTCTTGTTCTGGTACATCACTTCGTACGCTCCACCCTTTTCCTGCACCCGTACAGAAATCTTTCCGTCGGGAGAAGAGACGATAGCATACTTTTCCATGTCTTGCCTACGTATTTGGTTCTCGGTGGGAGTGGATCCGTAGGGCAATGCTTGCGCTTTTAGGGATACGGCCATCAATGTCGTGACCAACAATAAGGTTTTACGGTTAAATTGTATCATGGGGAGTTTCATATAATTCAACATTCTGAAGTTATTTTAAGTTTCAAGTGAAATGGGGTTCGTGGCTCAAAGACCACTCTTATCTCTTCGACTGCAAAGATACAAATATGTTGAGCTCGTGAAAGTTCACAATATTAACTAATGATAGGACAATGTTGTGATTATTCAGGAATAAGCACAGCAAAAAAAGGATGCTAAACTATTGGTTGAGCAAAGGCACAACAACTAAGTGCTGTGCCTATTACCATAGAAAAGAATCTTTCAATCATCAATCAGTTTTACTTTTTGGGAAATATCACTTGATAATTTCCGCTCAAATGCATGAAAGCAAACAAACGCAGCAGCCCATCGTAGTAGGCATCGAAATAGCCATCCTCAAAAGGCACATGCTTCGCATTCCAAAGAGCATCGACAAACTCCTTGCTCTTCGCATGGCTGCACATCATGGAAGCGGCAGCGGTAGTGGCTACAAGACCGATGGAGTGGCGAAGCTTGCGGAAACCGCCAGCACCCAGAATTTCCCCTTCTTCGGGCAATGTTCCATCCACTCGGTACTGGTCCATAAAGTCATTCACACCTTGAGAATAGAAGAAGTTCTGAATCTTCTCGCCATACTGCTGCTGCCACTCACGGTCTGCGCAGCTCCACTCATAGTCAAGCGCAATGTTCATGGGCACACGCCATGAGTCATAACGGAAGTTGTTTCCACCATTGCGACGACCGCCAAAACCTTGCATCAGACTGCCGTCATACTGACACATGTCAGGATTCAGGCCCGTCTTCTCATGGCAAGCCTTATGCAGGAATGCGCGTGACTTTTCCGCACATTCTTTCCAATAGTCGGCACGTCCGTCATCCGCCCATTTTGCCCATACTTCATAGAAAGCTGGGATATGATAGGAGGGGTCTGTATAACGCTGTCCAAAACCATCGGGCGTAAAGGTGATGAGCTTGGTTTCAGGGTCAATCAGGAACATCTTCTGCTTTTGAGGAGCGGCATTGGCCTGCTGTCCACCGCCAAAGCCTCCGAAAGCAGGCATAGGGCGTCCTTCCACTTCTTTGGGCATGGTGCAATTGAGGATACGCTGTGCTTCTGCTTTGTAGTTGATGCCCGTGTCGTTGCCCCAACGGTTCGAGGCAAAGATAAGTGCGGTAATGAAGTACAGTTCACCGTCGGATGCAGCACCAGCAGAGTTCTGTGTGCCGTCCACTTTACAGCTCCAAGCGAAGTAGCCTTCACGCTCCCCTTCCTGATGCTGCATGTACTTCTTGCTCCAACGCCACAAGCGGTCAAAGATATCCTTCTTGTCAAACTGCACCGCCAGCATCAAGCCATATGACATGCCTTCTGTACGGGCATCATGGTTCTTGATGTCTGACACATAAGCCATTGAATCGCCCACCTCAAAGTACACTTTGTTGGGGCCATAGAAAACATCGTTGAACACCTCCTGCAGTTTGGCATCAACAGCTTGTTTAGAATAGCCCATCTCCACAAAGAGGTTACGATATTTCCGAGTTTCAAATGCACCCTTATTCCAAGGCTTATAGGACTGAGAAGATGCACAAAGAGCCATGCACATCAGTCCTGCTGCTACTATTGCCTTTTTCATCATTATCATCTGTGTTTTGTGTTGTTTGTATATTTATTGGAACTGCCACCAGTCAAAATTGAAGGTGCCATCCAACTGTTCGAAGTGCAGATAGAGGTCATGAACACCCTTCACATTCTCCACTTTCGTGCTGACAGCAGAGAACTTCTCGTCTGCACCTGTTGCCTTCACAGCAACGCGGCCAATCTCCTTGCCGTCAATTCCGTCAATGGTCAGGACGATGTTGCCACGTCCCTTTGCTGAAGCCACACTGGCCATGAACTTCTTGGCGCCAGCGCTGCCAAAGTCCACACCTCTCAGACGGATATACTCACCTTCATCAATATCGGTGACATACATATTGACACGTCCTGTCGAATAAGGCATATCTTTCACAACGCCCGTATTCTTGATGCCCATCTTGCAAGTCTTCAGATTCTTGCCCCAGGCCATCGTCTCAGCCTCCACGCGCTTGTAAGGATTGAGGAATTCTATCTGTTTCATAGGCTCCTGATCCAGCCAGTAAGGAATCTCCTGAATGGTGCCATCGGCATTGTAAGTGATTTCCTGACCGCTCACAGAACGGCGCTCGTGGTGTTCCCATGTGTCAATGTGCATGATGTCATAGTTCTGGCCAAACACATAGCTCTTGCCCTTATAATCGCAGATGCCAGGATGGTTGCCGCGGTCACGCTCTGTTGGACGCATGATATAGCCCATCTCCGTCCACTTTCCTGTAGGGCTGTCACTCATCGCATAGCCCAGTGCCTCAGGACAGCAGGTTGAAGCGAATGCCATGTAATAGTGGCCATTGCGCTTGTAGAACCAAGGCCCCTCCTGATAATGCTGGATAGCCCAGTTGGCCTTCTGGTTCCAAGACACACGGAGATTGATTTTTGAGCCTTCTTCCTTCACGGGACGCATCATGCCGTCCTCTTGATTGAGCACATAGATGTCACCATCTGTAGAAATCATGTCCTCATTGAGTTTTACGCAATAAGCGTGTGGGTTGCCCCAGAACATCCATGCCTGACCATTGTCATCAATGAATACAGAGGGGTCAATATCATCCCAGTGCTCCTTCTGCCATACGAGTGGCTCACCGAGAGGGTCTTTGAAGGGACCATAAGGAGAGTCTGCCACCAGCACACCGATGCCATGTCCATGCAGAGGGGCATAGAGGTAGAACTTGCCATTACGCTCTACGGTCTGAATAGCCCAAGCGCCGTTCTCACGACTGCGCCATTCGAAGTCACGCAATGAAGCCACAGCACCATGCTCTGTCCAGTTCACCATATCCGTAGTGGACCAAAGCAACCAGTCGTACATAAAGAAGCCTGCTGAGTTCTTCTCTTTCTCATCATGGATATCTTCAGGATGTGAGTCGTGAGAAGTGTAGAGGAACAGCGTGTCGCCCACTACCAATGGAGAGGGGTCGGCGGTGTACTTCGTGGTGAAGAGTGGCATATTGCACTCTTCGATGCCACGGAACTTCCACCAGTCGAAGTTCATAATCTTCACGCCCTTGCGACCACGGAACACGAAATAGAGGTCGTGAACACCTACTACAGGAGTGCGCAAGTCAACAACTTCTTCTTTCCATTCCTCCCAGCCACCGGTGTGACCCACTTCCAAACGTGCAATCACCTTGCCGTCAAGGCTGTCAATACGCACTTCAATCGCACCACCGCGCAAAGCACTTGCCACGCTGGCTGTGAATGTGCGAGGTATTTTTCTGCCAAAGTTTACAGCTTGCAACTTGATGTAGTCGCCATCATGTGTCTCTGAAATGTAAACACCTGTCTTGTCGTTCCACTCGCTCTTGATACCCTTTGAGAAAGCCATTGTCTCAGCTTCCACACGCTCGTAGGGGTTCAAAGTGCCAATAGGAGCCACACCCTTATCTGTAGGCAGGATGGTTGGGAACGTTCCGTCAGCATTGAACTTAAACTCTTCCACAGCCACGCTGCGACCAAAACCGCCGCCACCTGGAAGTTTGCCAGTATGGTAGAAGAAGTAATCATGTCCCTTGAAGCGCTCATAACCGCAGTGGTTAGTGAAGGAACCCGTGCCGCCTTCTGGCATGATAGTTCCCTTATAGGTCCAAGGACCTGCTGGTGAGGGAGCCTCCGAATAAGCGATATGCTCGGGCACACCGCCTGCGGCATACAGAAGATAGTATCCCTTCGAGGTCTTAGCACCCTTCTTGGCTGCTGCCATCTGAGGCTTTTTCATAATCCAAGGACCTTCTGTATAGGTGTCCTTATACTTCTTGCCTTTTTCACGCTTGGCCATGTCGGGAGCACCGAAACCTTCTTCGGTCATGTCAAGGTTGAACACCTCGCCATCAAAGCTAATCATGTCTTTGTTCAGTTTGCCACAATACACTCGTGGATTGCCCCAGTAAATCCATGCCTGATCATCATCATCGATGAACACCGTCGGGTCGATGTGGTCCCAAGAGCCATTCTCATAGAGAGGCTTGCCAATGGCATCGCGGAATGGACCTGTAGGAGAATCAGCCACAGCCACACCTATGGCCATACCGCCTGAGAGACGGGAATGGGCGCAGATGTACCAATAGAACTTGCCATTGCGTTCGATGCACTGGCTGGCCCAAGCGCGGTCATCTGCCCAGCTGAAGCTTTCCAGCGCCAGCGGACTGCCATGATCGGTCCAGTTCACCATGTCGGCAGAACTGTACACACGCCATTCTTGCATCCAAAAGAAATCGGCTTTATCTTCATCGTGACCGGTGTAAACGTAAATTCTGTCGCCATGCACCATCGGAGCAGGGTCACTCGTACACCAAGTTTGAACAAACGGATTCTGCGCAGCAGCAGAAAGCGGAAGCATTGCCCCCACTACACTTAACAAACGGAATAGTTTTCTCATTGATTGAATAGGTTTTAAATTCGTGTTGCAAAGATAACACGAATCTCCTTGATTTACTTCCGTCTATGAAACATCTTCTTTCACTTTTACTCACGAAAGAAGCCTTATGCGCTGCCAATCGCTGTTTCTCAGCCTCCCAGCCAACAATAGCGCTACCTCAAGCGGTTTTGGATAAAATGCTGCTTTGCATAAAGGAAATAAAACAAAACACCTATCAGATTGATGATAAAAGCAAACCAAAAAGCTCCGGAATAATGCGTGTGCTCTATCACAATGCCACCCATCACCACACCGATGCCCATACCAATATCCCAGCAGGTCAACTGTGATGAGTTTGCCGTTCCACGCTTGTTGTTGGGAGCCAAATTGATAAACATCGTCTGCATGCCTGGCCAGATATGTCCATTGCCCAAACCGATAATGATAGCGGCGCCATAATAGCCCACTTCATTCTTGACAGCAGCAAAAAGCAGATAGCCAAAGAGACTGATGAGGATGCCATGATTGACATTCTCCACCACCTTGCCCTTGCGGAGCGAACGTGCACCAATCAGACGGGAAAGGATAAGACCTCCACTGAGCACCGCAAACCAAATGCCCGTGCCTGCCGTGATGCCCAAGTCTTCCTTGCCATAAATGGCGAGATAGGTAGCCAAGACACCATACGAAACACCCACGCATACCATCACGACACCTTCGCTCCATCCTTTCACCAAGAAGAAGCGGTCAAAGGAAAGCGGGTCTTTATTGGGAACTATCATTTTAGGCGGGAAGTGTACCGTAGCGTTGATGGCGCATCCTATGCCTGCAGCCAGCAAGGCGATAAGAAAGATGATATTATAGTTGCCAATGGTGCTGTAGATGAACAAGCCCACCGTGGGAGCCATGCTTGTGGCAAGATTGTTCGACATGCCATAATAGCCTATGCCTTCAGCACGACGCGAAGGATGCAGCACATCGATGGCGCAAGTGCTGTTCGCCACCGTGACAGCCCCCATGGGCGCACCGTGCATCGTACGGATGAGAGTAAAGAGCACCATGGTGCCAGCTATCAGATAGCCAGCAAAGAATGCAAAAAAGAGGAAATAGCTCGTCAGCAGCACCACCCTGCGCGGAAAGCTGTCCACCAAATAGCCTGCGATGGGACGGGCAAGCAGCGCCGTCAAGGTATAGCCCGACAGCACCAGCCCTATCGTGTCCTTATCCGCATGATAGGTCTCGCTCAGATACAGAGGCAAAAGCGGAGTGACAATCATGAACGAGAAGAAGATCATGAAGTTGGCACACCACACCTTCACATAATTCGCATTCCAAAGTTTTGCTTGTTCCATAATTCCATGCAAAGATACAGCTTTTTTCTCACCCCGATGGCGCATCTTTCCCTAAAAAAGAGAAGTATTGATGAAGAACAACCTTTCTCACCCACCAAGGGCACGAACACATGGCGCGCATGGGGTTTCAGCACCTCAAAAGCGGTGTGACTCACACCGTATAGGTCGGTCTGACTCACACCGCCACCCTCGGTCTGAGTCACACCGTTTTTATAGTGCTGGAATAGGGGCAAAAGAAAAGAGAGCGTGCCCCATCATACGGCACACCCTCTTCATTATTTCTATAATCGTTTTGAGTACGGTCAATCTTTATTCTTCGGAACCGATAATCTTCCAGATGCCAGCAGCAATGGCAGCGCCAGCGAATGGACCCACGATAAACACCCAAAGCTCACTGATGGCCTGTCCGCCCTGGAAGAGAGCAGGACCGATGGAGCGTGCGGGGTTCACAGAAGTGCCCGTATAGTGGATGCCCACCAAATGAATCAGTATCAGCGAAAGACCGATAGCCAGACCTGCGAAATTGCCTGCACCCTTCTTTTCGTCTGTAGCGCCAAGCACTACCAATACAAAGATGCAAGTGAGCACAATCTCAGCAATGAGACCTGCCACCAGTCCGTGAGCGCCGCAACTGTTAGCACCAGTCAAGGTGCCACCCGCCTGAGCCTGGTCATAAGAGGTCAGCGCAAACAGAATAGCAGAACCGATAACGGCGCCAATCACCTGGAAAATCATGTACATCGCAGCATCCTTTCCGCTGATGCGCTTTGACAAGAGACAGCCCAAAGTGATAGCTGGATTGATGTGACAACCCGAAACACCGCCAATCGCATAGGCCATCGCCACTACCGCTAAGCCAAAAGCCATAGCTGTGCCAACCACCGATGCAATGTCTGAGCCACAATTGAGCGACACGGCAGTACCGCATCCAAGGAGCGTAAGAACCATTGTTCCCACCATTTCTGCTAAATACTTCTTCATAGGTTTTTAATGTTTTAGAGATTATAAAATAAGGTTGTGTCAAGTCGTGCCAAGGGGATTATTGTGCCAGTTGCACAATTCCTCCCGTTGCGGGGTTCAGCGTCAGCTTCGTAGTCACCCCTTTATTAAATAATGTGGGGCTCAACGTATCAATGGTGCCAAACTGAGCAAAAGGAAGCTCACGCTCATACAGCGTGCCATTCATTGTGGACAGCTGCACCTTTGCCATGCTCGGCATATTATACACCAGTCCTACTATCTTGCGCTTCACCAAGTCTTTCTCTTCAGGCAATACCACCGTATGCTGGTCTTTGAGCGAGAGGAAGTAAGGTTCGCCTGCGAGGTCATCCGCATCCACAAAACCCAACTTGCGAGAGAAACGGAAGAGAACCTCTTTCTCTACATCAGCTACAGGCTCATAACTATATGACTTTGAAACCCATGTAGTATCTTTACAACCCACAAACAGCTGCGTCAGCGCTTCTTCCTGCCGGTCCAATTCGCTCAGCACAATCTTGAGCGAAGCACCGTCCTTAGGCATTGACTCCACTTGTCCACGCTTGATAGCATTCTTGCTTTCACGGATATCCAGAATTTCCTGAGCCGTCAGCTCCGCCATCTTTGCCGTCGAAGTGGCAGAGAGGATATCCTCTGTCAAATACTGACGTGCGTCCAGCTGGTGATGGGTAGAACGACTGGCAGGAAGAGAACGTTCCTCCAGTTCCGTCTGCGTGTTGACAGCCACCAGAATACCGCTTTCCGTCAGTTGCGCCATCGGAGCCACCGTCTTGTCCTTCATCTTCACCGTGTACACCTTTGCCGTATCGGGCACACCCGTCTGATATACTTCCAGCTCCGTCAGCGTCCATGTCGTCGAAGGCTCGGTGCTGACACCCTGAATGTGCAGATACCGCTCTGCATACTTGGCATATTCACCGGGCACATACACCACCTTCTGCGCAGATGCATCCACATTCAGCACCGTCTTGGGCAAGGCGTAATTCACGCCATTGGCAGCTATGCCCGGATTAAACTCTGTCACTTGTGTCTGAGCATTTGCGCCCCATGCCATCAAGGCCGCAAAAGCTATTATCATTGTTTTCTTCATGTTCCAATCAATTTTGCTTGCCCCGCAATGCACGGAAGGCGCGAGGCAAATAATCAACAAGGTCACTGGCTATCAAGCTCTCCTCGCACAGCTCCTCTGCCACGATATCGCCAGCCAGTCCATGTAGATACACACCCAAGCGGGCTGCCATCTCAGGCGGATACGACTGAGCCAAGAGCGCCAAGATGATGCCCGTCAACACGTCACCCGAACCAGCTGTCGCCATTCCCGGATTGCCCGTCGAATTGAAATAGACATTGCCCTCGGGCGTGCAGACAGCAGAATATGCACCCTTGATGATGATATACAGCTGCTGGCGCATCGCCAAATCGCGTGTACGCTCCAGTTCCTCGTAGGAGTTGCGCGTTGTGCCGATAAGGCCAAACAACTCTTTCTTGTGAGGTGTCAAGATGCAATACTTGGGCAGCTGGGCAATCCATCCACGGTGAGAGCCACAGATGTTGAGCGCATCCGCATCAATCACAGCAGGACATTTCGCTAGGCTGACCTGTTCAATAAACGCTTGTGTCGTATAGGAAGACGTGCCGATGCCAGGACCGATGCCCATCGCATCGTAGTCCGCAGTGTCAAACGACTGGCTGAAGCAGTTGTTATCCACATCCACATTCAGCACCGCTTCTGGCACAGCGCTCTGGAGCACTCTCACGTTGCATTCTGGCGTGCGCACCGTCAACTTCCCCACTCCTCCGCGCAGACACGCTTTCGCGCTCAGCACGGCAGCACCAGCCATGCCTTTCTTTCCGGCTATCAGCAGCGCTTTTCCGACACTACCCTTGTGGGCAAAGCGAGAACGCTTCTTCAGCGCCATCTTGAACTCATCTTTCTCTGTCAGGAAATAAGGCGTCTTGGTCTCCTCATTCTCTGGGTCTTGAATACCGATGTCCAGCACCTCCCATTCGCCCACATAAGGCTCATTCTCAGGGAAGAAAAATGCCAGTTTCGGATTCTGGACCGTGTAGGTGACATCAGCCTTCACGATATGTGTCATCACATTGTAAGTGTTGTCCTCACACATCAGTCCTGAAGGCACATCAATCGCCACCACAGTGGCAGGCGATGCGTTGATATATTTCACCACCGACGCAAAACCTCCGTTCAAGGGGCGGGAAAGCCCGGTGCCAAACAAGCCGTCAATGACCAAATCGTCCTTTTCCAATACCGGCGGCTTAAACTCCGAAGTAACCTCCGTGAACATCACGCCATAAGGCCTCATCGCATTCTGTTCATCCATCTGATACTTCATCAATCGCTGCTTGTTCGTCTCGCAGTCGGGCGACAGGCTGTCAGACGTGTTGAAAAGATAGACCGTCACCTTATATCGAGCCTCACACAGCATACGGGCAATCGCCAATGCGTCGCCGCCATTATTGCCTGGGCCTGCAAAAATCTTTATGGGAGTGTCAACAGTCCAACGGGCACAAATCTTGTCAGCCATCGCACGCGATGCTCTCTCCATCAAATCAATGGAACTGACCGGTTCATGCTCTATCGTGTAATTATCAATAATCTTAAATTGAGCTGCAGTTAATATCTTCATTGTACTGTTGGGGTTGAAGGTACAGACATGCTTTGATGTGCAAAAATAGTGAATCAACATTGAAAAAGAGACGAAAATTGACTAAAATCACACTTCATTCACGTTTTTTCGAGTTATTATCACCTTTTTTGCCTTACAATAGGGATTTTTTGTGTAGCTTTGCACTAAATAAGCACTATATTCATCGGCATGATTACCATAAAGGACAAGCAATTTGAGATATTTATCAGTCATCAGCAAATTGCAGACAAGGTCGCAGCATTGGCCACAAGACTCAACGCAGACTACCAGGACAAGAATCCTGTGCTCATTGTCATCCTGAATGGAGCATTCATCTTTGCGGCTGATTTAGTGCGCCAGCTCACCTTCAACCACGAAATCCAATTTGCCAAGTTCTCCTCCTATCAGGGAATGGAGACAACTGGCGAAGTAAAGGAACTCATCGGACTCTCCATCGACCTCAAAGATCGGGACGTCATCATCGTGGAAGACATCGTGGACACGGGCATCACCATGGGAGAAGTGCTCCCCACCCTTCAGGCCAAAGGCGCCAAGACGGTGGAGATAGCAGTTCTGCTCATGAAGCCGGGGAAACTGAGAGTTCCGCTCAGCGTGAAATACTGCGCCATGGAGATTCCTAACGAGTTCATCGTGGGCTATGGTCTCGACTACGACGGCCTCGGCCGCAACTACAAAGACATCTACGTGGTGAAAAGCGAGGAGTGAAGAGTGAGGATTTAACCGTTAAAACAACATTTAACTAACAATACAAACCCAAATGAAGAATATCATCATTTTCGGTGCGCCAGGCTCTGGCAAAGGCACCTACAGCGACGAAATCGTTGCACGTTACGGTATGGGCCACATCTCTACAGGCGATGTGCTCCGCAATGAAATCAAGAACGGTACAGAACTCGGCAATATCGCCAAAGGATACATCGACAATGGTCAGCTCATCCCCGACGAACTGATGATTGACATCCTCGCAAAGACTTACGATGCGCTTCCAGCAGGCAAGGGCGTCATCTTCGACGGATTCCCACGCACCATCGCACAGGCTGAAGCACTCAAGAAGATGCTCGCTGAGCGCAAGCACGACATGGGCATCATGCTCGAGCTCATCGTGGACGAAGAGACTCTTCTCGCACGTCTGCTCAACCGTGCCAAGGAGCAGGGCCGCGCTGACGACAACGAAGAGACCATCAAGAAGCGCTTCGAGGTATATCACAAGCAGACCGAGCCTCTCTCTAAGTGGTTCGAGCAGGAAGGCATCCGCAACGCATTCACTTGGAAGGGTTCCAAGGAGGTAATGCTGGGCGAAATCTTCGCATTCCTCGACACTCAAAAGTAAAAACAACAGAACTAAAGAATTGAAGAATTGAAGGGATACGCTCCTGAGGTGCAGACACATCGCGCAGCCACTTCAATCCTTCAATTCTTTTTTATCAATATCCAATCACGACTCATGGATTCCAACTTCATTGATTACGTAAAAATCTATTGCCGTTCAGGGCGCGGAGGACGTGGTTCCACCCACATGCACCGTGCTAAGTATTTGCCTAAAGGAGGTCCCGACGGAGGTAATGGAGGTCGCGGAGGTCACGTCATTCTGCGTGGCAACCGCAACTACTGGACATTGCTCCATCTCCGCTACGACCGTCACATCCAGGCAGAACATGGCGGCAACGGTTCCAAAAACAAATCAACAGGCAAGCAGGGCGCCAACGCTTACATCGAAGTGCCTTGCGGCACAGCGGTTTATGATGCCGAGACCGGCGAATACATCTGCGACGTGACAGAACACGGGCAGGAAGTCATTCTGCTGCAGGGAGGACGCGGAGGCTTAGGCAACTTCAACTTCGCCACCCCCACCAACAAGGCACCACGCTATGCACAGCCCGGCGAACCCATGCAGGAACGTTCCGTCATTCTCGAGCTGAAACTCCTGGCCGACGTAGGTCTGGTAGGCTTTCCCAATGCAGGCAAGTCCACCCTCGTCAACGCCATCTCTTCTGCAAAGCCCAAGATTGACAACTATCCCTTCACCACCCTCGAACCCTCACTCGGCATCGTCTCCTATCGCGACGAACGCTCATTCGTCATCGCTGACATTCCAGGCATCATCGAAGGAGCCAGCGAAGGGCGCGGCCTTGGTCTCCGCTTCCTGCGCCATATCGAGCGCAACTCCCTGCTGCTCTTCATGGTGCCAGCAGACACCGAGGATATTCGCCACGAATACGATGTGCTGCTCAACGAGCTGGCACAGTTCAATCCCGATCTGCTGTCCAAGGGACGCGTGCTCGCCATCACTAAGTGCGACCTCCTCGGACAAGACGAGGAACTCAAGGAAATGCTCAAAGAAGGCCTTCCCGACGACATCCCCGTCGTCTTCATCAGTTCAGTGGCACACATAGGACTTCAAGAACTCAAGGACATCCTATGGCGCGAGATGAACAGCGAGAGCAACAAAATCGCAGCCATCAACACACAGGAATCCCTCATCCATGCCACCAAGACCTTTGCCTACATGGACGACATCGCCAACGACGATGACGAAGGCTGGGGCGACGAGGACATCCCCGAAGAGGAAGACATCGAATACCTCGACGAGGACGAGATTGAAGACCTCGAAGACTTTGAGTATGAGGAATAACCCAATGGCCAACTCTCAACTGTCAACTCTCAACTGTCAACTCTCAACTGTCAACTCTCAACTGTCAACTCTCAACTGTCAATTGTCAATTAGATAAGATTGTCAACTCTCAATCATGCACATCCACCCTACCCCCTCACATATCACTGCCTTCTCCACCACGCGAGATGGCAGTGTTTCCATTTCCATACCCCAGCTCTTCATGCCGTTGCACCAGGTGCATGAAACCAAGACCGTCATCATCGACGAAGACTTTCTCCGCATGAACCCGCTCCAGCAAGCGCTGGCCCTCGACGGCGTAGATGCCCTCTCCACGAGCCTCAACGACGTCTGCATCTGCGTGCGCACCGCTGACTGCATTCCCGTCCTCCTGTGGGACGACACCACCAATGTCGTCTCAGCTGTGCACGCTGGATGGAAAGGCACCCTCAAACGCATCGTCGGAAGCAACATCGACGTGCTCAACACCACCTTCGGCACACAGCCATCCCATCTCCATGCCATCATCGGTCCTGGCATTGGCCCCGACAGCTTCGAAGTGGGCGACGAAGTATACGACCTCTTTGCCCAAGCCAGCTTCCCCATGGAGAAACTCGCCAAGCGCTATCCCGACTCACGCAATCCGCAAGCAGAGAAGTGGCACATCGACCTTTGGGAATGCAACCGTCTCCAACTCATCCAAAAAGGTGTCAATCCCCAAAACATCCACGTTTCAGGCATCGACACCTACCAGCATTATGACCGCTTCTGCTCAGCCCGCCGCCACATCAACAGCAGAATCATCAACGGCATCATGCGCCACTAATCCAGCAAGAGCCATTCAAGGCTCTTAGGTGCTTTTATTGCTGCGCAAGAACCTTTAGCTCGACGAAGTCAAATCATATAAAATCTTGTTTAAATCTGGGGGCAAAGCCCAGAAATAGGCTAACATAAGGTCAAGAATTAGAGAATTATAGAATTTTCCTCCTCCCTTAGACATTAGACATTAGACATTAGACTTCAGACATCTCACCTCTCAACTCTCACCTGTCAACTGTCAACTATCAACTATCCCTTTCGTCCCCGCCACCTGGCTCGAACCCCTGGAGGAATATAATTAATGAAAAATTAATGTTCCAATTAACGGCAAATTAATGTTGAATAAACATATAATTATCATCTAATCACTCCATATAATTAATCATTAAACTGCTGACCGAGTATGACAAGAAAGACATCAGACATCTCACCTCCTCCCTTAGACATTTGACTTTTGACATTGGACATTAGACTTTTGACATTAGACATTAGACTTTTGACATTAGACATTAGACTTTTGACATTAGACATTAGACATTAGACCTCTCAACTGTCAATTAACACCCCTCTCACCTTCTCCCACTCATCACAAAACTCCTGCATCGAGTGGAACAGCAGATTCGCCCCTTGGCTCAGCAGCTCCTCGTCAGGCAGAGGCCCCGTGTTCACAGCAATCGTGAACACCCCGGCAGCCACACCAGCCGCCACGCCCAGCGGTGCATTCTCCACCACAATAAAATGATTAGGAGCCAACTCACCGCATAGCCTCCCCTCGCCCTTCACGCGAGAAGAGTCAGAAGAGAGAAACCTCTTATACTTCTCCATCCCCATCAGATACGGCTCCGGATTCGGCTTTCCATACTTCACATCAAAAGCCGTCACCATCAGTTCCCGCTTGAAGACATCCGGGAAATTCCGGTTCAGACGCTCCAGCAGCGTCCTCTGTCCGCTGCCCGTCACCACCATCGGCACCACCCCGCTCTCCTTCACCTTGCAGAGCAGTTCATACGCTCCCGGCATCCTCTCCGCCTTCGGACACCGATTAAATAAGTCGCTCTTATACTGATAGATACGTTCGATTTCCTCCTCCGTCGCATCATATCCACGCTGACGTTGTGAGACGATATTGATAGTGCCAGCGCCCGTGCGTCCCTCATGCATATAAGCCTCCCATTCAGGCAAGTCCAGTCCGAAATGCGCCATCGTCTCGTGCCAGCACTTCGCATGATTCTTCATCGAGTCAAACAGTACCCCATCCATATCAAACATAGCAGCCCTCAGCGCCATCCGTTCATATCCATGCGCTGTCAGATACTGCTTCACCGCCATTTCAATATCTTTTCTTTCCATCTTTTTACCTTTCCACCTGCAAAGGTACGAATACTTTTTGACACCGTCGCAACAATATCCGAAAAGGAGTGATTAGGTAAGAATTTCACGATTTCACAATTTCACAATTTCACGATTTCACAATTCAAAAGGAGGAAGGCTACACACCATCCTCCTTGAACATGACAAATCTTTCGAAAGCTTTTCCAAACAGCGCCAAGGCTTCAAAAGACTGGCACTGAAACACGAAACACAGCGGAAACACAATCAAGTCAACAAATGTCCTTGCATAATCCTTCAAAAAAGGTACGCGCTGCATACACAATGTTTTATCCACAATCTTAACACGACAAACCCAAGGAACACTAAAGGAACACTAAAGGAACACCATGATAGGTAAATGAGAATTGGACATGGGTGTTAACTGGTGAGCAGAAACTTTTGCAACTTTCATTTTTCCACACAGATAACACGGAAATCACTCTCCTACTCCCAGGAGGCAATGGGTGACTCGTTGATGTAGTTCTTGGTGGACATGTCGTAGTAGAGGGCTTCGAGTTCCTGGAGGGTGAGGCGCTCAACAGAGTGCTCGATGATGCGGATGAGCTCGTCACGGCGCTGCTCTTCCGACTGATAGTTTGTGACGAAGTATGACATGGGGGTGATGTTTATGATGTTTTGAGCCACAAAGATAGGGGTTTTCGCTGATTTCAAGGGTTGTGATGGGGGAAACTTCTGAAAAAGGACGTAATTTTGCAGAAAATTACTGATAAGACTATGGACAGATTACCGAAAGACCCTTTCATGCTGGTGTCGAGCATCAACATGCTGCTGAGAGATGGAGAATTTGACTCGCTGGAGGAATTGTGCGCCTATTTCGACCGAGAGGTGGAGGATGTGAAGGCTGAACTGCTGAGGAACGGCTACGCCTATAACGAGGAGCAGAAGCAGGTGCGACCCAACTGAGTGAACTGAACAAAAAGCTAAAGCCCATCGCCTGACGATTCAGCGCGATGGGCTTTTGTTTTGTCTTGGGGGGAGATGAAGGCTATCCGATGAGCTTCAGCAGCTGGCGCTCGGAAGCTTGGGGCAGCAGCTGGCGGAAGTGGGCATGAAGCCGCTCAAAGGACTCTTGCGGCGTGCGCTCGCATTGGCACGCTTCTTTGCCGTAGAGCTGCTCTGGCGTGGTGAGCAATGACCACCCCCAGCCATATTCGCGGTTGTGGCGGTCGCGCGGATAGACGAAGTCTTCTGTGACGATGTAGCACCCCATCTGCAGGCGTGTGACATAGGCATCGAACTTGCCGCGCATGTTCTTGCCCGTGAAGTCGCACAGGCTGCGGAGCTGACGGGTAATCAGGCTCCCCTGCTCCCAGAGCGTGGAGAGGATGACGTCCTCGATGCTCCCTTCGGCAGGCCTTGGGTGCTGGCTGCGGCGGTAGTTGATGAAGTCGGGCCACCACTCTTTGCTGATGAATCCAGCCTTCTTGTCGAAGAACTTGCCATACACGCATCTGCCTTCGGTGATGACGGTGCCTTTCCACTTCCACAAGGGCCAGTCCCATCCGCCATCGGGAAACACAACATAACGACAGTCTTCATCTACCAGCTCCTCGGCTGAATAGCCTGCTATGCCGCTATTCAGCAAGGGCAGGAAGCCTATCTCGTGTATCAGCTCCATGAGCTGCACGTCTGTATGTATCTCTGCTTGTATCATGTCTGCCTTTTCTTTCATCTGCATTCTTTGTAACGCTTTTTGTCCTTGAATTATTGCTTTGGGGCACACGAACCTTTATTGGGACGAAAGGATGAAGACGATTAATTGCTGCCTACTGCAGCTATCTTTTTTATATCCTACGGATAGAGATCTATCAAAATCTATTAAAAAAAATCTTGGGGCAGAGCCCAGAAATAGAGGAGCCTTGGCGCGGCTTTATTTAATTGACAATTGATAGTTGATAATTAGCTTCGCTGAGGTTTGGGCGCGACCTTATCAAATTGACAGTTGACAGTTGACAATTGACAGTTTGCTTGACTCTGCTCTCGCTGCTACAAACGTTGATAATTGACAATTAGCCATGCGGGGTGTATGTTGAGGTGAGAGGTGGGATGTCTGAAGGCTGATGTCTAAGGTCTAAGGTCAAATGTCAAATGTCTAAGGGAGGAGAAAATTCTCAAATTCTCTAATTCTTGACCTTATGTTAGCCTATTTCTGGGCTTTGCCCCCAGATTTAAACAAGATTTTATATGATTTCTTGCGAAGCAATAAAAGCGCCTAAGAGCCGTCCGAAGCTCCCATTCGTGCCATTCGTACCATTCGTGGGCGTTCCATTTTTCGTGTTCGTTACAATTCGTCTTCGTCCTTTCGTTTTCGTCCCAATCAACATACCGCTTCGCGATGATTAAACAGATTGAGCAGATTCGCCGCCTTCTGCGGCACAGAAAAAGGCAATCTAGTGAAATTGTGAAATCGTGAAATTGTGAAATCGTGAATTTCTGCGAAAGCGCAAGCGATAACGAACCCACGGCTTCTCATCCACTTCCCTCATAACGCAAGAAAGAGCCACTTGCGTGACTCTTTCTTTGCGGAGGGAGAGGGATTCGAACCCCCGGTGCCTCTCAGCACGACGGTTTTCAAGACCGTTGTAATCGACCACTCTACCATCCCTCCTAAAATGAAAGGGATTTTGATGTTGTCTCAATCCCTTTCTTCGTACGCCCTCAGGGGCTCGAACCCTGGACCCATTGATTAAGAGTCAATTGCTCTACCAACTGAGCTAAGGACGCATCTTATGTTTTGCGCTTCAGGATGGGCTTGAACCAACGACCCCATGATTAACAGTCATGTGCTCTAACCAACTGAGCTACTGAAGCATTGTTTCCTTGTGTGAAGAGGAGGAGACTCGAACTCCCACGGGCTGAGCCCACTACCCCCTCAAAGTAGCGCGTCTACCATTCCGCCACCTCTCCATGAAGGATTTTATGTGTTGCCATCGGAAGTTCCGATTTTAGAGCGGAAGACGGGGCTCAAACCCGCGACCCCCAGCTTGGAAGGCTAGTGCTCTATCAACTGAGCTACTTCCGCGACATCTCCTCATTCGTGGGCAGGGACGGATTCGAACCGCCGAAGCCGTAAGGCAACAGATTTACAGTCTGCCCGTTTTAACCACTTACCTACCTACCCAAGCTTTAGTATTGCTACTATCGCTATCCAAAGTGACTCGCACAGGATTCAAACCTGTAACCTTTTGATCCGTAGTCAAATGCTCTATTCAGTTGAGCTAGCGAGCCATTGTTTCCGATTTTCAAAGATATGAGCTTTCACCCTTTGTGTAGGTCAGACAGACTTCTTAACGAACCGTCATCTCCACTTTTTTGTGGGCGCTGACGGAGTGTTTTCAACGAACCGTCATCTCCACTATTTCGTGGGCGCTGACGGATTCGAACCGCCGACCCTCTGCTTGTAAGGCAGACGCTCTGAACCAGCTGAGCTAAGCGCCCTTGTAGGGTGTGGGATTTCGCGTCAGAATAACTTGGTCTCGCTTGACGTTGTTTTGTTGTTTCTTCCGTTCCTTCCCGAAAGCGAGTGCAAAGGTAGAGAGTTTTTTAGAAACCACCAAATGTTTTCGGTACTTTTTTCTAAGTTTTTTTTGCCTGATTCGTTAAACGGCTGATTATCAGTAATCCGTTTTTTTCCTCCTCAAACCGCTGTTTGCCGAATCTTTTATTTTCGCGCCATATTGTGGCGTTTCTTTGTTTGTCCCCTCCCCTGCAATGTAGAGCCTCGAATTGAGGTCTCTACATGTCCTTTTAGGACTTTTTTTCATTTCCTGTGTGCTCAGGAGCCTCAACTTATCTCAAAAGAGTTACGTTACTTACGAAGGCTGCCATTGCTACGAGCACCACAAGAGCTACTGTCATTGTTTCCATAATAGCAATCTCCTTTACCTTAATTAAATTAATACTTAACCTGTTTACAATCTTGTTTACCTTTTCAAAGTTAATACTTCTTTGGGATAACAATCTTTTTACCTATATATCCTAATCAATCTTTTACCTGTCGCAAGGTTGAAAGGCTTATCCATTATATATAATGTTATTACCGTCCTTTCCTTTTGACACTACAAAGGTACGGCGACTTCGGCTCCTGGCAAAGGAAACGCCCTTGTTTCTTGCGCTTTTGCGTTGATATATTGATGTGTATCAATAATTGTGTGGGCACACAGCTGCATTACACAAAACTATGCGCCCACACGACATACCAGTATCAAGGGAGCTAAAACGCCCTAAAATTGGAGGAAAGCGCTCTACTCAGTCCTCAAAAATGAGGTGATGGCTACTCAGACACCATTCTTGCCCCCTCGGTGTGTCCGCCAAACTGCTTGGCATACGCACACTCTACGGTGGAGATGCCCACCTCGTAGGTGCCGGCACGAACAACGGAATAATCCATATCGACTGTTGAGGTGCCTCGTGTGAACCAATCGAAGTAGAGGTCGAAGCTGGCATCATGGATAGAGAGGTATCCACCTCGTCCACCCAGCCACTGGTAGCCAGAGAGCTGGCGCAGCGGTTCGAGGCTGGCGGGATGCTGTGCTGATACACGCACGAAGTCCATATCGCGGTCTGCCGTGATGATATGCCGGATTCTCAGTTTATCGCCTACACGCAACGCTTGCCCGGCTTTGTAGTCAGCCCAGTCTGTGCTGCCAGCGCGCTGCACATAGAACTTGCGCTGAATCTTCAGTTCGTCGGTGGCATAGCTCTTCGCTTGTCCCACATCTTCCAGGAAGGTGGCATATGCGGCTCCCCACGAGATGCCGGGGGTATGCTTCTTCACTTCCAGCCGCTTTACCCCACTCTTGACGGCATCGGCAGGCACCTGTGCCAACACATTGCCCTGCAGAGTCAGGTTGGCCTCCCGACCTTCCAGCTGGTTGCGCTCGGTATTGATGGTTCCGTACTCCATCTGCTGGAGTTCATGCCCGTCCACTTTCAGCACCGGCTTTTGTGCCGCATGGAAGGTTTCCATGGGTGACACCTGCAGGAGGAAGTCTGCCACATCAATGGTGTTCATGGGGTTGTCCCACTTCTGCACCTGCTTCTGTGCGATGAGCCACAACTGCATATCGTTCAGGATAGCGTCTTTCTTGTCGCGCTGGCGGATGGCTTTCATGGCCGCCACTTGTGTGGGAATGCGATAATCTCTCCATGAGTAATAAGCAGCATCGGTAGCAAAGAAGCGGCCTTGCCCGGGCTTCTCTACGGTGTAATCCTTCAAGAATGTCACAAACCTGTCGGCAGACTTGACGTGCCCGAAGGCTCTGAGCGCATAGGCTGCATTCGCCACGCCATATATTGTCAAATCCTTAGGACTCTGCTCCACCTTCGACAGATAGGCTTCGCGCATCTGACGGATATCCTTGCTGACGGCCCTGTCTGGCATTTGGGCTGAAAGGTAGAGATAGCGGAGCGCTGAATGAGGAGGCCACGCCACTCGCTTCTGCGCTTTCTGCTCGTTATACACATTCCACTCGTGAGCATCGAGATACTGCATGCCTTTCTCCAGCATATCCTTGATGTGGGCATTCGCACGAGGCAGCTTTGCCAGCTGCTCGCACACGGCCATGGTGGTGTAGTAGCTGCTCTTCATGCCCTTGAACCAGCTCCAGCCGCCATCTTCCAACTGCAATGCGGAGAGTTTCTGCTCTGCCTGCATCACCCTCTGCTGCAGTTCGTCTGCACTTTCATACTTTTCCAGCAAGGGGAAGGTCTTCATCAGTTCCAGCAAGCGGGTATTGGCATAGACAGAAGCGGCATAATCAATGGCATCATCTTCGGCAGGATTCTTCACACCACGCAACGCCTCAATGCACATCCATGCGGGATTGTCTGTGTATTCCACTTTCAGTTCACGGTTGGCAGCGGTCTTTGAGTTCTGATTGAACAGGCTGCCCAAATCCACCACCTTCGCTGTTTCCGCTCCATCCGCATGGCCCACGATATAGTATGGCACTGACTCCACCATTTCCTTCTTGGTGGAGAGGATGGGGAGAGGATTCTTCTCGCCATCGCTCACATGGCCCGACACGGCGACAAGCTCGCAGTCAAGATTGCCCCACTCTGCCTGCACGTCAAAACCGAAGCTGACACTCACCGTCTTGCCGGCTTCCGCAGCGAAAGGCTTCTCCATGCTCAGCACCACTTCATTCGTAGCAGGGTTGATAAGGCGCATACGCACCCCACCCTTCAGCGCTTCCTCGCTCTGATTGACAACAGAGGCGGCAATCACCGCTTTGTCGCCCCAACGGAGGAAACGGGGCATATTGGGGCGCAACATGAACGCCTTGCGTGCTACAGCTGTTGCTTTGATGAGCCCATAATCCACGTCCTTCGTATGCACAAAGCCCATGAACTTCCACTCCGTCAGCGATTCTGGCAGCGAGAACTGGATATTCACATTGCCCTGCTTGTCCGACACAAGGTGAGGCAGGAAGAAAGCGGTCTCGGCAAAGTTCTCGCGAAGAGTGGCATTGTCGAAGTCCTCCTCCACTATTTCCTCTGCACCGGCATCTACAATGGCAAAGTCCGCCGCATCCGCCACGGCAGCAGTCTCTTCCACTTCAGCCATCAGCGCTCCTGCAGCACCTTTTCTCATCGCAGCGCGACTCGACATCAGCATGGGGCCATTCATTCTCTGACGGAAGCGATCATGCTCAAAGCCATTCAACTGGTCGAAAGTGCGTGAATAACCTCTATATGATGAGACCTTTCCATTCAAGTAGAAAGAGGGCATCGAGGCAAAAGACTCATTAGAGGTTCTCACATAAGGGATGAACCGGCTGAACGAAAGACCGAAGTTCCAGGCGTGCGGATAGATGCGGTCAAGCGCTGCATCATAGAGCACGGCCATCATTTCTGCGCCCTTCACTCTGCGTCCATTCTTGTCTGTCACTATCAGCGTCCATTGCTCTTGTTGTCCTGGCTGCAACTTGTCACGGAATGTGGACCACTCCAGTTTCAGCTTCTTTTCGGGACGTGCCAAACTGAAGGTCTGGCCCATCATGGCAACATGCCCATTGCGCACATACATCACCTTCACATTGATGCCTTCGCCCCACTCTTTCCGGTAGGGCAGACGCAGATGCTTCATGGTGCCATCGGTCACGGCACTTTGACTTTCCAGCAATCCGTCTTTCCCATATACATTATATATTATATAGGCATCAGTCTCGGAAGTGGAGAAATAGAAGTCCACCTGTCCGCCGGCTTCGTATTCCGAGCAATCCGTATAGAAGAAGTCCTGCTCAACTGGCTGCCCTTCAGGACGGCGCTGCTTGTCCGTTCCCATCGCCTTGAAAGAAGTGACCGGCAAAGCGGAATTGTAAGGCGTCACATACGCCATCTCCTTGACTTCTTTCCCATTCTTCGGATTGACGATGGTGGCTTCTATGCCGTACTTCACACCTGGCACTAACGCAGCGGGCAACTGTAAGGTGTCGCCCGACATGAAAGCGCCTTGCGCTACGGTCTCTGTACCATACAGCACACGATACGTTCCTTCCATAGGCACCTTCACACGGTCGGTATCAAGCACATCAATGACGAATGAGGGCTTCTTGGCCAAATCAGGCACTTCTTTCACCTTCACATCGAGGGAATACCCGAAGTCGCTCACGTTCACGCTCCATTCTGCCTCATGACTCTCACCATTCTGGTCGGTCACTTGCGCCTTTACACGAAAACGAATCAGCGGGTATTCTTCAGAAAGGAATTCGTCTGTCAGACAGACAGGGACACGGAATTTGCCTTCATCATCCGTTGTGAGTTCGCCTTCGTCGAGCGTTTCCCAAGAGCGAGCGTTTCCATGCCACCACCAGCGGAGCCTGTTGGGCTGGCATTGCACGGTGTAGTGCACTTGTGCTGCCTGCACAGGCGCTCCTGCCAGCATCGCAGCGGTTCCAGCCACTTCAATCGTTTCGCCAAACTTGCCTCCTTTACGAGGGTCGAACGTGACATCGAAAGTGGGACGCTTATATTCCTCCACACGCAATGACTCGTAGGTTTCACCTCCCGACGCACCCTTTGCGCGGACACTCCATGTGCCCACAGCGGCATCGACGGGCAATGCGAGTTCGAAGTCCGCTGTACCAAACTCATTCGTCAGGAGCTTCAGCTGCGCGACTTCCTTCCATTGGGAGTCTGTCACACGAAGGGTCACAGAGTCATTGGGCACCACCTTCACTTCGTCTCCATGCTGCCGATAGACCAGCACAGAGCCCATTACCTTCTGGCCTGGACGGTAGATGCTGCGGTCTGTCATCAGCTGAATGTTCACATGCTGGTCTTTCTCGAGCTGCCCATTCCTATAGGAATAAAGCTGCGTGTATTCGGTACAGTCGTCCTGACTTCTCACGGCGCGAATCCACAGACGCGAATCCACATCGACCATGCCATCTGGACCTGTCGTGTACTCGTATGTCAAGTTACGGTTCTCCCACCCTTCTGTCTTTTCCTTATCTCCTAGAATCTGTTTCCGGCACTGCACCTTCACACCAGCCAGAGGACGTCCGGTTTCATTGTCCACCACATAACAGCGGAACTTCTCATCATTCATGCTTGCAATCATCAGATGCATCGTGCTAATACGGAATTCCTGCACATTGCTGTCTCCCAAGCCTTCACCTACCAGCACATAATGCCCTGGCGCAAGATTAAAGCTGGCGGAAGCCCATCCCTTCACAGGCAATCCCTTCTGCTTGCGAGCCGCATTGACAGCATCGAGAGAGAGAGCCACATCCTTGCGGTCCACTACTTCGCCGGTGCGCAACAAAGCGCCCAAGCGGCCATTTTTCGTTCTTTCCCGACCAGCATACTTGCGCACCGTCACTTGAGCACGCTCGCAGTTCCAGAAGTGCAGCTTGGTCACGCTGGCACGGCCTGCCAAAAGACCTTCCACATTGTCCATGCTGACAGATGGTCTCAGCAACCCATTCAGCTCGCTTTGCAATTCGACCTTACACTTCGAATGGCCCACATTCTCCAAAGCCCAGCGCAAGAAGGCAATCTGGTCATCGGGGGTGTTCAACACACGCATATAGGAAAGGGCCACATCGGCACCGACTTCCTCGCCCTTCACTTCCATCAGGAGCACATGAAGGCTATCCTTGTATTGCTGTTCGGTGAGAGCGCCGTATTTGCGGGGCACCCGGCGCATCCGTTCCAGCCATTCCTGCTTCATCTTGGCATATGCATTCCGATTTCCACGCTGCTGATACACACGGCATGCCCGTTGATAGGCCGCAGCCTCCTCCCAATCCTCCATGCCGCTATTCTGCACAAGGAAGTCCAGCATCACCGACAACATATCGTTGCCAAAGAGGTCGCTATCCTTTCCTTTTGACAGCAACGGAGCATAAGTGCTGCTACGGGCATTCGCCAGCGCCTCCATATTGTCGAGCACATGAGCAAAATGCCCATTCATCCGCTTTGTATAGTCGTTGCGCGTCTCTTCATCAAAGTCGCTGATGGAGGTCCAGCGCATTTTCCTGTATGCCGAAGCCAGCACAGCATGTGCCACACTTTGCTCCACGGGGTCTTTCCGCTTGCCCCACTCTTCTTCCATCTTCACCATATTGCCTTTGAAGGTGTCAGGGTCTTTATCTGCCGACTTCTGCAACGAATCGACAGATGCTTTCAGCTTCGTGGCAAATGGTGTCTTCTGTGCTGAAGCCACGTGCGGCATCAGCATTCCCATACAGGCAAGAAGGCCTGTTATGAAAAGAAATCTGTTCAGTTTCATCTCTATAAAGTGCATAAGTTATGCTGCAAAGATAGACCACTCTTTTCTTCTCCGCCAAAACTTTGATATTAAAAAAACAAAAACGCTCTAAACGCGCACCCTGCACGACGAATAACGCGCACCCTGCGCAATTAATGTCGCACACGGTGCACGATTATATATGCGCACGGTGCGCACGTAGGGGCGGAACGAGCCATGGCAAAAGATGAGCACGGCGAGGGATAAAAAGAGATACAGCAAGGTCTAAAAAGGAGCGCGGCAAGCATGGAAATACAAAAGCCACATTGTCAAGACGTTTTTTCATTTGATTGCTTTGAAACTTAGAAAAAAGTGCCTATCTTTGTCCACAGAAAAACAAAACCTGTCATCATGAAAATCCGATTCAATATAGAGTACCACACACAATGGGGTGAAGACCTTCGTGTGCAGTTGTGCAAGATTGATCATAACGGTCTGCACAAAGCGGTGAAGGAATGCCAGCTGGAGACTTACGACGGCAAGATGTGGGAAGGCGAAGTGACACTCCAGAGCCAAGGTATCGAGGGCATCGAATACAAGTATGCCATGTATCGCAACAATGCCCTGGTGTGGACTGAATGGGAAGTGGCACCGCACATTGTCAAGTTTGACAGCATGACAAGCCACTACATCCTGACAGACAAGTGGCGCCCCATACCTGATGACCTGCCACTTTTTTCATCCGCCTATACGGAATGCGTCGGTGCATACTCCGACGGAACTACTCCTATCGATACATTCTATTCTTCCACCCTGCAGCTACGCGTCGTGGAACCACGTTTGCGCAAAGGCGAATTTCTGGCCATCTGCGGCAGCACGCCCCAACTGGGCGAATGGCAACGCGCAAAGCGAATGGCTCTTATCAACCTGCAGGAATGGGCAGTGAACATCGATGCAGACTTGCTGTTTGATGAAGCAGAATACAAATATGTGGTGGTGGATGCCAATAACAACATCCTGCGATGGGAAGAGGGCGGAAACCGCCGTCTCCGCTGTCCCAAGCTGCAATCGAAGCAAATGTGGATTAAGACGGAAGACCGTCCTGCGCTGAGCAGAGACAGCTGGAAAGTGGCAGGTGTGGTGATACCGGTCTTTTCATTGCGCTCGGCACGCAGTTACGGAATCGGTGACTTCGGTGACTTGAAAACGCTCATCCAATGGGTGGTGAAGACCAAGATGCACGCGATTCAGATTCTGCCCATCAATGACACGACCATGACTGGAACATGGAAGGATTCATACCCCTACAACTCCATTTCCATCTATGCATTCAACCCGATTTATTGCGACTTGAACGCGCTGCCCGAATTGGAGAACCGCTTTGCAATGGAGAAGTTCTTCATGAGACAGCAGAAAGTGAATTCCCTTCCTCAAATAGACTATGAGAAGGTCTTCCAGATAAAGATGGAGTATCTCCGCATGGTCTATGCGCAAGAAGGAGAGAAAGTGCTGGAAAGCGATGACTTTATCCAGTTCTTCAACAGCAACAAGGACTGGCTGGTACCCTACGCTGCATTCTCGCATCTGCGCGACACATACGGCACTCCAGACTTCCACAAGTGGACTCAACATAGCACGTACAACCAGCGCGAGATTGAGAAGCTCACCCGAAAGGACAGTCCCGAGTATCAAAAGGTGGCACTCTATTACTATATCCAATATCAGCTGCACCTCCAACTGCTTGACGTGCGCAATACCGCACGCGAGGCTGGAGTCATCATCAAGGGAGACATTCCTATTGGCATCTCACGCAACAGCGTGGAAGCGTGGTCGCAACCACACTTGTTCAACATGAATGGGCAAGCTGGAGCACCACCAGACGACTTCTCCACGAACGGACAGAATTGGGGGTTCCCCACCTACAACTGGGACGCAATGGCTGCGGAAGGCTATCATTGGTGGATTAGACGATTCCAAAAGATGGCAGAATATTTTGATGCCTACCGCATTGACCATGTGCTGGGCTTCTTCCGCATATGGGAAATACCACAACATTCGGTACACGGACTGCTGGGGCAATTCTCACCCGCACTTCCCATGAGCGTGAACGAAATAGAGAGTTACGGCTTGCGCTTCAACGCGGAATACATGACTCGACCGTTCATTACCGACTGGACACTGGAACGCGTATTTGGCTATCGCGCAGACCTGGTCAAGGCACTCTACTTACAGCCTCGGACTGATGGGCGCTACGATCTGAAAGACGAGTATTCCAGTCAGCGCAAAATTGAAGCAGCATTCGCCAACAGAGCTGACGAAGACAGCATCTCCTTGCGCGACGGACTCTATGCGTTGGCATCATGTGTGCTCTTCGTTCCCGACCACAAATATCCAGAGGTATATCATCCACGCATCTCTGCACAACGCGACTTTGTCTATGAGTCGCTGCCACCACATGAGCAGGAGGCTTTCAATCGCCTCTACAACGACTATTTCTTCCGACGCCACAACAAGTTCTGGTATCGAGAGGCCATGAAGAAGCTGCCTATCCTGACACAATCCACCCGCATGCTGGTGTGTGCAGAAGACTTGGGAATGGTGCCTGACTGCGTGCCATGGGTCATGGAGAACTTGAAAATCCTTTCGTTGGAAATCCAGACCATGCCGAAACGTCCAGAATTGCAGTTCGGGCGCTTATGGGAGAACCCATACCGTTCGGTGGCCACCATTTCCACTCACGACATGCCCCCACTCCGCATGTGGTGGGATGAAGATACAGAACGTGCACAACAATTCTACAATCTGGCACTCTACAAAGATGGAACGGCACCTCATCCTGCTCCAGGATGGCTGTGCGAGGACATCGTAGCAGCCCATCTGTTCTGCCCGTCTGTATTTACCCTGCTTTCACTGCAGGACTGGCTATCCATCGATGAAAATCTGCGCCTTGCAGATCCTATGGCGGAACGCATCAACATCCCTGCTAATCCACGCCACTATTGGCGCTATCGCATGCACATGACTATCGAGCAACTGATGAATGCTCACCAATATAACGAAAAAGTAAAATCGCTGATTGAAAACTCCGGACGCGCATGAGCACCGACAATAATAAGAAGAAAAAGAATAAGCGCAAGCAGGCGAATTTCTACATCGCTTTCGCCATCACAATGGGTTTGTTTGCAGCCATCCGGCATGGCTTCGCATTAGAGATTCCCATGAACCAACCCCGTCATGAAACTGTCATGACACTTTCGCTGAAGGCTCCCGATATGGAATCGTCGGCCATGGCAATCAACGCTGCCGAGAACAACACGGAGGATGAGGAACTCTATAACGACATCCCCGACTCCCTCATGGAAGGAACGGAGAACCACGAGACAACAGTGAACTCACCTGAGGATAATCTTGTCATCGGAGACACCATACCTCAAAAGGCTGTCGCAACAAATGATACTCCCAAACCCAAGAACGCACACCGTATCCGAGGAGTGTGGAGTTATGTGGAATGCTTCCCCGACATTCAGGACGTGCAGATTATCGCTGCTACAAAGAATGGCATCAAGCCAGTCAGGAACAGAGATGAGGCAGAGAAGCTGGTCAAGCGACGCCAACTGGTGAACATCTGCCATTCACCATTCTATAAAGTGGATGACCTTACACACTCCATTCCCTATTTGGTGCCTCAAGCTCAGCATCTGCTGAACACCATTTGCCTGAACTTTATCGACTCATGTGTGGTGAAAGGACTGCCTGTACATCTGCCTATTATCACGTCGGTGCTACGTACCACTGACGATGTATCGAACCTGCAAAAGGGCAACAAGAACGCTACGACCAACTCGTGCCACTGTTATGGCACAACAGTTGACATCGCTTATAACCGCTTTTACCCATTGACTGGTTCCTATTCGCCTAGCACTCCTCAACTGAGATGGGACGAACCGATGAAACAAGTATTGTCGGAGGTGCTTTTCGACTTGCGCAAACAGAATCTCTGCTATGTGAAGTATGAGAAGAAGCAAGGGTGCTTCCATCTCACATGCAGATAAGACAAGGTAAGAACACCATGCAACATAAAGAGGACCACTTCTAGATGAAAGTGGTCCTCATTTCTTTATACTTCTATTACTTATTTATGCATCACGTATCAGCCTTCTTGCTATCAACTCTACTACATCCACATTGACAGCATTGCCTAAAGCCTTCATCTTCTGGCCACGTGACAAGCCGTTGTAGTTTAGCTCCTGCATGGATTGGATACGAGCTGCTTCATTGTGCGAGATATAGCGTCCCCATCGGAAGTCCTCCTCCACGTATGGCTTCCCTTTCTTGTCAAGCGCACCACCTGGAGGGTATGATACCCAAGGAAGAATCGGTGTGGCTGTGGAGCAGAGCGTGATGGTGGGCACATAATTCAACGAGCGGATACGAATGCCTGATGGTCGCAACTGAATGACATGGTGACGGAAATCCCAATCTTGGTTGGTGCTCCACTCTAGCATACGCTGTGTGCGGGGATACTTCAAGATTTTTGGCAACCAGCCATCAATCCAATCTTTGTGGCGCTGATAGAGGTCACGGTTCTGGCGAATCAGCACCTTCTTGAACTCAGGATAAGTATCTTCATACTTCGTTTTTCTCATATAGAAAGGAAGTCCTGCGATGAGCTCTTCTCGTGTATCGCCTTCAATCACCCGTCCGTAGTTTCCTCGACGCCCACGCAAGCGCTCAAGAGGCTGAAAGGCTGGAGGAGTATCTTCAAACTCATAGTCTGCACCAAACTCCATTGTGAAGATACAGTGAGACGGCATGTAGCCATCACGTTTCGTCACATTATATACAAACTCCTGCCAAGCATCGAACACGGGATGAAGGGCTCGACGAACGGGCTGCAGACCATCATTATCATAAGGATCCACAATCGTGCGCACATCACTAATAACTCGCTCATCAGGTTGCGGGAAGTGAAACTTACGCATTCCGCTCTTCCCCTCGGAATCGCGCAACATGCCAACAATGTAGAAGCGGGGGCGATGCTGCGGTATGCCAAACTCATGAGGCGAGAACACACGCCCATCAATGTCATATCCTAATGCATCCAGCTTTTGCTGAATGACGGCCCAAGTGCGTCCTCCATCATGTCCTGGCAACGCAGACACGTTCTCTAAAAAGATGTATGGAGGATGGTGGTATTTCAACACTCGACAAATCTCATCAAACAGGTTTCCACGCCCTAATTCGTCATCAAACCCCTGCTTTTTGCCAGAGAAAGAAAAAGGCTGACAAGGAAATCCGCCACACAGAATATCATGAGCGGGAATATCTTTTACATCTATCTGAGTGATGTCCCCATAAATAGGCACATCAGGGAAGTTTACCTGATATAGCCTGCGCAACTTAGGCTTAATTTCAGAAGCATAGACACATTCATGCCCCAAACGCGATAGGGCAAGATGAAAACCTCCAAGACCTGCAAACAAATCAACAAATTTCATTTCTTATCAATGTCTCTATTCTGTGCCGTATCAGCGCTCCTTGAGATCCAACATAAACCAACAAACGTGAGCAGACCGTTCAACATCAGCATCTCATATCCAAACTGATACCCTGCCGCTGCTTGCACTGCCGCATCTATCACATAGCAGATAACAGGCGATGCAATGACAACATAAGGGACAAGCTGCTCACGCAAATAACGCTTGGTGAACATGCCAAAGGCAAAAAGTCCTAAAAGAGGACCATACGTGTACGACACTAAAGTGTATATCAAATCCATTACACTCCCCGAACCCAACCAATGGAAAACGAGTGTAACGATGACAAAAGCGATGAGTAAGCCCAAATGCACCTGCTTGCGTGTTCGCTCATCCTTCTCGCGGTGCAATAGGTCTATACAAAAACAGGTCGTCAATGCAGTCAGCGCGGAATCGGCAGAAGAGAACGCGCTGGCAATAACACCCAACGTAAAGAACACAAGGCATGCCTGTCCCAAAGTTCCATCCAACACGATTTGGGCCAACAGAGCATCCCCTTTCGCCGGCAAATCCAAACCTAACTGCTGATAAAGCATAAGGAGAAGAATGCCTAATGCCAGAAAAAGGAAGTTGATGGGTACAAAGAGCACACCATACGAACACATGTCCTTCTGTGCACTACGGAGGTCTTTGCACGTCAAGTTCTTTTGCATCATGTCCTGATCTAACCCCGTCATCACAATCACCACAAAGATGCCCGACAAGAATTGCTTCCAGAAATTTTGCTTGGAAGAGAAGTCATCCCATTCAAAGATGCGTGCATGAGCATCGTTCCATACAGCAGAGAAAGCTTCCGTAAGGCTAAAGTCCAACAGTTCAGCCACACGCACCAATATCAACAGAAGCGCCAACAACAAACAAGCTGTTTGTACTACATCCGTCCACACCAAAGTTCGGATGCCACCTCTACGCGTATAGAGCCAGATGAGCAGCAACGCTACCACAACAATCAGTGCATAAGGAAGTTCTATGGTGTCAGACAAGCAGTTCTGGAGTATCTCACAAACCACATAGAACTTCGCTGCTGCACCCAGCAGTTTACTCAAGATAAAAAAGGATGCGCCTGTCTTATAACTGACTCGGCCCAGACGATGATGAAGATACGTGTAGATAGATGTAAGTCTGTGCTGATAATACAATGGAAGCAGCACAAAAGCCACCACGATATACCCGACAACAAAACCTAGACACATCTGCAAATAAGTCATATCTGTGCCCATCACCCATCCTGGTACACCAATGAATGTCAAGCCAGAGATACTGGCACCAATCATGCCAAAAGCCACCAGCGGCCATGGAGACTGACGGTTACCACTAAAAAACGCAGCATTCCCATCGTCATTCTCCTCACTATCTTTCATGCTCATCAGCCTTCCACGTCGCTCTATCCAACGAGACAAGAGCAGCAGAACAGCAAAATATAATATGATAGTCCCTAAAACAATCATTCCTTTACATCAACATCTTCCCAATATTCACCCTGCACTGCATCAAGACGATGCTTCATTTTCCAATTCCTCCAGTGTCTTCAAGAAGCCGTTTCCATAAAGGGAGAACTTAGACCCAAAGCCCGGCTTACTCTCCACATCCAACTTCAGGCTCATGCCCTCAGCCAACTTTCTAGCCACGTGCAAGCCTAAGCCAAGTCCAGGAATGAAACCATTATTTTTCCAGAAGAGTCCAAATGCCAATTGTTGCTTTTCACGTGGGATACCACAACCAGTATCTGAAACGAAGAGTTCCACCTCGTCACTATTCAGATGATATGCCATACCCACAATGATGTGCCCACGCTTTGTAAACTTAATAGCATTATTGACCAACTGGCTCAAGATGTACTTCACACGAGTTCTGTCGTTATTCATCCGTACCCCCTTTTGTACAGCCTGCATGTAGAGAGTGACACCATCAGGCACTAAATCCGTCCATTCGGCCACAACCTCTTGAATCAGAGCTGCAGGGTCAAACTCTTCCTTCACATACTGAATACGTCCACTCTCAATACGAGAGAACATCAAGATATCTTCAATCATGGCAGACAAACTTGTGTTGTTTGCCTTGATAATCTTAGCATATTCTGCCAGTTCTTCAGGTGTGAACGCATCAACAGGCATGCCCACAATCACATCGCTGAAACCTACTACCGCATTCAGAGGTGTACGGATTTCATGGCTAATCGTTGTCAAGAAGTCCTCCTTCTGCCTTGCCTCTTCAGCAAGGTCCATCGCCAGACGCAAATCCTTCTCATATTGTTTTGCTTCATCAATGTTAATAAGAATACCGTCTACATGCTTAGTATGATCCTTGTTCTCAAAGATAACCACAAAACGCAATTGCCACCAACGATACTCTCCATCTACATTCGCATAGATTTCATAGTCATGTGTACCTACAATTTCTATGGCCTGCTGGATGAGCGGTATATCATTTGAATAGTCAGGATGGATGTGAGAGATAATATCCTTCAAGTTATCCTCAGTACGCACAGAGCGGCTATCAGCACCGTGCAAAGCCATCTGGCGGATTTCAGCCCTCCGTTTCACATCGGCAATCAATTCATGCACATGGCGGTCTTTCCAAGCCTGCAACACCAGGATGATAGCGCCACAACCCAAAATAAAGACGCCAACAATCAGAATCCACGTCACATAATTATAAAGAGGAGAAATCTTCTCTAATGGAGCACCCACAATGGTAAAGCGGCCACTATAATCACTATACTTCAAGCCCAGCTGCTGCATGGCCTGATAATCCATGTAATAATTCTTTTGGTGAGCGAGACCGACAAATGAAGATAGGTCGGCTCCCATCAACACCTCAGAAGCCACACGTGCCAAATCTGTCGCTATGGTCGCATAGTCAGCGAAGTAGCCACACAAATATTTCCCTCGTCCATCAGCAAAACCGGCTTTCACTGCTGTAAACTGCGGTCGTCCAGTCTTGTCTGCAATCATCGAGCTGTACAAATCATGCTTCACCACCAAAGAAGGATACTTCCATGAGTGGATATAAATCTTACGCAGATTCTCATAACCCTCATCACGAGCATACAGGTTCTGCTTTGTGTTTCGTTCAGGGTCAGCAGCAGAAAACGTCAGCACCATCACACTATCCTTCCATATTGTCTGGAATCTCTCCGTTGAAAGATCATCAATATGGAAATCTGTATTGTCCATATAAGGCGGACGGTTAATTGCTTGTCGGAGCTCATTGCGGATAAGAGAGTCCTGGTAGAAATAATCCAACTCTATTTCCACACAATTCTTGCCCGTCATCTCCACTGCCAAGTTGATGTTCGTGCAATAGTCAATGGGGTCGTTTATGACCACGATGTTCTTATGCCTTCTGATTTTGTCCCATTCGGGATGGTGCAAACCACCAAAAATAACAGGCACAGAATCCATATCATCTAACATCCCTAAATCTTGCCAAGCAATAAAGTCGTGAGCTGCACGGTCTCCTTCTGTCATCATCACGTCAGGAATCCATCCCTCCTTCATCAGTGAATCCCTCAGTTCCAAGTGCTTTTTATAGGTTTCACCTGCAGGGTCCTCTAAGGCAAGATACAGATGGCGCACATCCACATCGATTCCATTATTACGGAAACCCTTCAGCAAATTCTCATTGAAGCCACGATATGCAGGCAATTCTTTCTCATAACTATGGAACACCAGCACGCGCGCTTTTCTATCCAAAACCTGTTTCGGTGCTTTTGAACAAGAGGTAGATGCCAAAGCGCCCCAACCCAACGTGAGTACCAACAGCAGACATTGCACAACGCGCATAAGACGGAAATAGAACTTGCTGCCTTTGCCTACTTCACTTTCCACGCCGATTGTACCACCTTGCTTTTCGATGATGGTCTTACTGATGTTCAATCCCAGTCCCGTTCCACGGTCCGTCTCGTTCACCTTCACATAGCGTTCAAACAACTGAGCCTGCTTCTCTGGTGCCACACCAATACCCGTGTCTTTCACATACACTTCTATCTCATCAGAATTCTCTGCCATGTGCTTCCATCCCAATGTGATGCTGCCTTCAGTAGTAAACTTAAACGCATTGCTCAAGAAGTTGTTCACCACCTGCTTCGTACGAGTCATATCTATGTTCACCGTCTCATCAGGCTCATCCATCTCCAACAAGAACTGCAAGTGAGTAGGCGCAATAATGTAGTTGGTCTTGTAACAGTCGTTCACCAGCTTCTGCACCGAAACAGGCTTCTGAATGATTTCCAGATCACCAGTCTCAATCTGCGCCTTCTCCATCACACTGTCAATCATGTTCAGAATCATATCTGTGTTCTGATGGATAATCTCAGCATATTGCTCACGCTCTCCTTCCTCGAATGTCATGCCCGGCGTGGTGAGCATCGTAGAGAAACCTGTCACAGCGCCCAGTGGCGTACGCAAGTCGTGACTGATATTGGCCAAGAAGTTTTCCTTCAGTGCCACTTGACTCGCCAATATTTGTGCCTGTTCCAACTGCTCCTCCGTCTGCTTTTTCTGGTCGATATTCATCAGCAAGCCATACAGTTCTCCCGTACGAGCCGACTCGGCTGTAGCTGTATAAGTAGCTTCTGTCCAGAACCACCGCTTGCCACCATCAGGTGTAAGACGCAGACGAACAGTCTTCTTGCCGCGCTGGTTGCGGAAGTTCTTGAGAAAATTAAATGACGCTTTACTGTCTTCATGCACACACTTTTCCATCTGCTCCAGCGTGAACGTATTGGATGGCAACTCGAAGTAGTTTGCAAATTGAGGACTGAACGAAAACTCATCACCGCTCAGCACCCAAAGAGTGTCCTTGGCGTTCGAGAACATCAAGTCATGCACCTTCTCCTCATACTGCAACTCCTCCACCAATGCCATCTGCCCACGCCATTTCCAATGCTGCATAAAGCGGAACACAGCATAAATCAACGCACCAATCAGCAGCAACAGCAAGGCCACCTCAAGAGCGAACTGCCCTGGATATTCCAGATAATAAGGCACATTCACCATTTTGCAATACTTGCTAATGACACTATAAGGAAGCGTCGGGAACACTTTCTGCAAGGCACGCCAATCGATATAGTAGTCACAAGCATGCTGGCTTATAGGCAAGGCACGTGGATGCTCCCCCCTAAGAATACGAACAGCATAGCCCACTTGATCCAGCACCTGTGTTTCGGTTCCGGTGAAATAGCCTCCCACAAACTGCGGATTTTGTGGATTGTTGAATGATTCACGAATACAAGTGAACTGCGGGTGCACCGTCAAATCGATGAGACTATTGCTATAAATGTCCTTCTTCACTTGCATATGCCACATGCGGCAAGCATTTTGATAGAAGAAAGCTGTCCGCTTTCGGCTCTCATGCTCATCCTCATTGGGCCTATGGTTCATATAGGGGCTACTACATGAAACAAAGTGCACAGCGGCCACACCTGGGTGGTTCTTGCGCATATACTCATCTGATATTTCGGGAAGATGGAAATCTGAATTGTTTACAAATCGAGTTGAATCAGCCAGTTCTTCCGCAAACTGTGCTCTCAAGCGATTATCCATATCACTATAATCCAACTCAACAGTAATATTCTGCGTCTGAGCCAAACGCATGATACCACTTATATTGCGTCCCAAGTCAATACGGGACTCATATCCTGTCATCAGCGGGAAGTTAGGCAGCGAGTCGCGCAACAAGGAGTTCACACCGGCAAACACCACAGGTGTTTTCTGGAAGATAGAATCATGACGCATATGTTTCAGCACCCACTCCACAATGGGGTCGTCATTCAGCAGAATTACTTCTGGCTTCCACGCCTTGATATTCTCAGCATACCTTGGCCAATCATTAAGAGAGAACACCTCGTCCGGACGAGACACCATACGCGCATAAATATGGCGCACTTCCACATTCAGCCCACTTTCCTTGAAAGCCTTGTTCATGCACTCCGTAAAGAATTCATTTTCCTCACCGATGCTGTCCCACGAGTGAATGACCATCACCCGATGAGGAGGCGCAACCCGTCTAATAGAAGGAACTTTATTACAGGCACCTAATACAATAAGTAACAAGGCAAAAGACAAAAAGGTCAGTAAAAGGATATGATGCTTTTTCATGTGTATCATGTGTAGCTCACTTACTTATGTTAATGTTGCAAAGATATGATAAAATATCTGAAGCGCCACATGTTTTTCCAAGTTTTTTTACACATTATTACCAAATTCGTTTCCGGAGCATCCATTGTACGAATCCCCTGGTCGCCAAATACAGAACAAAAGCGAGCCACAAACCGTGATTGCCCCACACTGGAACAACCATCGCATAAAGAGCAAAGAACACCATTCCTCCTAATGCCATAGAAAGCAGCATTCCCCTTGTAGCAGTTGCGCCAACATAAATGCCGTCCCAGATAAAAGTAGCCATTCCGCACACAGGGATAAGAAGCGTCCATGGCTGATAGGCCCGTGCTGCTTCCGCGATGTTCGCATCATCCGTAAGGAGCGAGAGAAACGCACGTCCACCCAGCCAATACATCAATGTGAATGCAACCACAAGTCCCCATCCCCAGCGGAACAGATGCCGCACCGTATCTTCATAGACGTTGCGCCTACACCCACCTATAGCCTTGCCCACCAACGCCTCGCCGGCAAAGGCAAAGCCATCCATAATATAGCTGTACAGCGTGAAGAGTTGCATCAGCATCGTGTTCACAGCCAGTTCCGTATCACCCTGACGAGCTCCAGCTGCAATAAAGAGAAAGTGCACCGCTATCAAGCAGCAAGTACGCAAAAAGAGGTCTTTATTCAAGAAGAAGAAACGGAATAAAGAGTCTTTTGAAATAATCAATCCACGAGAAACATACTTTCTCAATCTTAGATAGTTAAGCAGTATCAATGAAAGTGCAACAGCAAGTCCTACATATTGCGCTATTACTGTACCAAGAGCCACACCCTCCAACTTCATCTGCAATCCATACACCAGCGCAAAACTCACAACGATGTTAGCCACATTCTGCACCACAGCCACCACCATTGGAATTCTGGAATTCTGCATACCCACAGACCAGCCTGTCAGCACAAAGAGACTCAAAGCCGCCGGTGCGCCCCATACACAAATATTAAAATAGGCACGCGCAAATGCCGCCACTTCTTCAGAAGGCTGAATGAAACCCAGTGCCACCTCCCTAATAGGCACTTGCAGACACAGCAGCAACGACGCCATCAGCAGCGCCACCAGCAACGCGCGCAGCAACAAGCTCACAACCTCCGTCAAGTCTCTCGCCCCCAATGCCTGCGCAGTCATGCCACTCGTGCCCATCCGCAAGAACGAAAAGAGCCAATAGATGATATTGAACAGCATGCCGCCCACTGCGATAGCGCCTACATACGCTGCAGCGCCCAAATGCCCCGTGATGGCCACATCCACCAAGCCCAACAGTGGCACCGTGATATTCGACACGATGCTGGGCATGGCTATATGCAAGATTTGCCTATCCCTGATGTTCATGGTTCAGATACTCAGCCAACATCTCCGCGCAACGCTCTCCGTCCACACCAGCACTCACGATGCCTCCTGCATATCCTGCGCCTTCGCCACATGGGAATAGTCCCTGCAGACGTACATGCTGCAATGTCTCTCTGTCGCGCAGAATACGCACCGGAGCAGACGTGCGGGTCTCCACACCTATCATCACCGCCTCGTTTGTCAGGAAACCATGACAGGCCTTTCCAAAGTTGCGGAAGCCCTGCTGCAAGCGTTTCGACACAAAGTCAGGTATCCAGAAATGCATCGGTGTACTGATTAAGCCTGGCGTATATGACGACTTCGGCAAGTCATAGCTTCCCTTTCCGTTCACGAAATGCGCCATTCGCTGTGCAGGCGCTGTCTGCTGCCGGTTTCCCTGCATCCACGCCGTATATTCCAAACGCTCTTGCAACTCCATCATCGCTAACGCTCCGCCGCGAACATCAATGCCGGGAACCGGCGGCAACTCCATCAAGGAGCGGTCCTTCAGGTCATCCACATGCAGCTCCACCACCATGCCCGAATTGCTCCACGGGCTGTTGCGCTGCGAGTTGCTCATGCCATTCACCACCAACTGCTGAGGTCCGCTGGCAGCCGGCACCACTGTGCCACCCGGACACATGCAGAAGGAATATACACCTCTGCCTTCCACCTGCGTGACAAACGAATACTCAGCCGCTGGCAGATAGTCGCCTCTACCCTCTCTGCGATGATACTGAATCTGGTCTATCAATTGTGAGGGGTGCTCCAGACGCACACCCACAGCAATGTCCTTCGCCTCAATCTCTACGCCCTCCGCATGCAGATAGCGGTATACATCCCGTGCGCTATGGCCCGTAGCCAGAATCACTGGCCCCATGAACGCCTGTTCGTCTCCATTTGCCTGCACACACTTCACACCCACAACTTTCGATGCCACTCCTTCTGCCTTTGACATCATCAGCCCCACCATTTTCGTTTCGAAGTGCACCTCACCACCACAGCGAATAATCGTCTCACGCATCTGTTCAATGATGTTCGGCAAACGGTCCGTACCCAAGTGCGGATGGGCATCAGCCAAGATGCTCGTGCTGGCTCCGTGCTGGCAAAACACATTCAGAATTTTCTCCACGTTTCCACGCTTCTTGCTGCGCGTATATAGCTTGCCGTCCGAGAACGCGCCTGCGCCACCTTCGCCGAAAGAATAGTTCGACTCTGGGTCAACCGTCTGTGTGCGAGATATCTGCGCGATGTCCTTGCGGCGCTCATGCACACTCTTTCCACGCTCCACCACCACAGGACGCACACCCAGTTCTATCAGTCGCAATGCAGCAAACAGTCCCCCCGGACCTGCACCCACAACCACAGCCTGGGACTTCCCTTCCACATTCGGATAGTCTGTCCTTGCAAACTCATCATCATCGGGCAGTTCATTCACATACACCCTCACTTTCAGGTTCACATAGATGGTGCGCTGACGGGCATCAATGCTCCGTTTCAGCACACGAACCGCCTTCACCGCTCCTGCTGCAAGCCCCTTCTCTTCCAATAAAAAATGCTTGATGGCCTTTTCACTGGCAGCTACTTCGGGCAGCACCCTTATCTGAAACTCTTGTATCATAAGCTCTATGTCAATAATTTACGCGAGACATTCTCAGCCCGCACATTCTCTTTGCAAAGTAACGACTTTTTCATTGCTTGGACAAATTTGCCCCTCACTATTTTTGTATCACAACCTCCTGTCGCCTGCAGCCACAAAATCGGTGTGACTCAGACCGCCACCCTCGGTGTGACTCAGACCGACCATACCGGTGTGACTCACACCGCCCAAGTGGTGCACCAGAGGCATGAAAAAAGGCAAGGGACCGAGTCTTGTGACTCAGCCCCTTGTTCTTTTGTTTCAGTAGGGACGATCGGGTTCGAACCGATGACCTCTGCAATGTGACTGCAGCGCTCTAAACCAGCTGGGCTACGCCCCTATCCTGTTGTTTTCGGCTGCAAAGGTACGACATTCTTCCGACCTCGCCAACTTTTTGCTTCTTTTTTTATTCGTTCTTTCTCCTTTTTTCCTTACCTTTGCATCTTAGAAAATCAAAAACACAGACGATTATGGAGAACTATATCGTTTCGGCACGCAAGTACCGTCCTATGACGTTCGACACGGTAGTGGGACAAGGCGCGCTGACAGTGACGCTGAAGAATGCCATTCAGAGCGGCCGTCTGGCACATGCCTACCTCTTCTGCGGACCCCGCGGCGTGGGAAAGACCACCTGTGCACGCATCTTCGCCAAGACCATCAACTGCCTCACCCCGCAACCCAATGGCGAGGCTTGTGGAGAGTGCGAGTCGTGCAAGGCATTCAACGAAGGGCGCTCGTACAACATCCACGAACTGGATGCCGCATCGAACAACTCCGTGGAAGACATTCGCCAGTTAATTGAGCAAGTGCGCATACCGCCCCAGATTGGCAAATACAAAGTATTCATCATCGACGAGGTGCACATGCTCTCACAGGCCGCCTTCAATGCCTTCCTGAAGACATTGGAGGAACCGCCCCAGCACGCCATCTTCATTCTCGCCACCACCGAGAAGCACAAGATTCTGCCCACCATCATGAGCCGATGCCAGATTTACGACTTCAAGCGCATGGGTGTGGACGACATCATGGGACACCTGAAGAATGTGGCAGAGAAAGAAGGCATCACGGCAGAGGACTCTGCACTGAACATCATTGCGCAGAAAGCCGATGGAGGCATGCGCGACGCACTCAGCATCTTCGACCAGGTAGCCTCGTTCTGTGGTGGCAACATCACCTACCAGCGCACCATCGAGAATCTGAATGTGCTTGACTACGACTATTATTTCCGCCTCACCGACTACTGCGTGGAAGGCAAGATAACAGAGTGCATGCTCACGCTCAACGAGATTCTCTCCAAAGGCTTCGAGGGGCAGTACTTCATCACAGGCCTGTCCAGTCACCTGCGCAACCTGCTGGTGGCACAAGACCCGCAAACCACAGCCTTGATTGACGCAAGCGAAGAGGTGCGCACAAAATACCAGGAGCAAGCCAAGAAATGCACGCCTAAGTTCCTCTTCCGCGCCATGAAGCTGGCCAATACCTGCGACCTCAACTACAAGCAGAGCCAGAACAAGCGGCTGCTGGTGGAACTCACCCTCATCGAGATGGCGCAACTCTCCTCCGATGACGGGGACGCATCCGGGCTTTGCCCTACGAAGATTCTTAAACCCATCTTTCAGGCCCTGCGCGCCAAGCAAGCAGGAGCCGCACCTATTCAGCAGAACAGCACAACGGATACGGCTGCCACACAGCCCCAACCGGCACGTGCAGCAGATCACACCACACCAACGGTAGCTCAGCCCACATTGGCAACAGCACAGTCTGCTACTGCACCAGCAGAACACGCACGCCCTGTCGTTCAGACGGCACCACGTCCACAGACCCCCACCCTCCGTTCCTTCTCTCTGCGCCGCTCGGCACAGCAAACCCAGCAACAGAAAGTGGAGGAGCAGCAAGAGGCAGCTGTTGTGGTCGCAGAAGAACGTCCCTTCGACAACGTAGAACTGACCATTGCTTGGCGAGAGTTTGCAGCGGCATTGCCACACGAAGACATCGCCATGTCACATCGTATGGACAACATGGAACCTACCCTTCAACAGGATGGCACCACCTTCCTTGTGATAGCAGACAACCCCTCCATTCTCAACGAATTGGAGCACATGACTCCACGCATCGAGAACTACCTGCGCCAACGTCTGCGCAACGGCAAAGTGCACATGACCCTGCGTCTGCGCGAAATCACAGACAAGCGAAAAGTGTACAGCCGCAAGGAAATATACCAGATGATGCTGGAACAGAGTCAGGCACTAAGAAAACTAAGAGAAGTATTCCAGTTGGAACTGGCATAATTACATATGGGAAAAGGAAAGTTAGCAAAATTTGCAGAGATGGCGGAGAACCCGCTAGTAGTGGAATGCCCTTTCTGGCAACTGGAACAAGAAGGATTTCCGCTTAAAGGGAAATGGCACGAGGAGTTTTTCAAGAACCAGAACCCCATCGTGCTCGAATTGGGCTGCGGACGCGGTGAATACACCATCGGACTGGCACGCCGATTCCCCAACAAAAATTTCATTGGCATCGACATCAAGGGAGCACGCATGTGGCATGGAGCCAAGACTGCACTGGAGGAAGGCATGAAGAACGTCGCCTTCTTGCGTACCAATATTGAGTGCATCGCAGGCTTTTTCGCCCCTGGCGAGGTGGCAGAAATCTGGCTCACCTTCTCCGACCCACAGATGAAGAAAGCGACAAAGCGCCTCACATCCACCTATTTCATGGAACGCTATCGCCACTTCCTCATTGATGGAGGGCTCATCAATGTGAAGACCGACTCCAACTTCCTCGCCACCTATACTAAGTATATGGTGGAGAAGAATGGCCTGCCCATGAAGCAATGCACCTTCGACCTCTATGCTGAGAAGGAAGCAGATTCATCGCTCACCGACATCCGCACCTACTACGAAGGCATGTGGCTCGAACGCGGCATCCCCATCAAGTACCTGCAATTCGAACTGCCCCAGCAAGGCACTCTCGAAGAGCCCGACATCGAAATACCCGTTGATGGCTACCGCTCCTACAACCATGAAGTGGTGAGCACCAAGAAGACTGGCAAGTAAAAAAGACCAATGACAAGAACTTGACATTCGGAAGTTGACTACGGAGTGAAAGAAGACAATAGTGAAAATTCACAATTTCACGATTTCACAATTTCACGATTTCACAATTTCACGATTTCACGATTTCACAATTTCACAATTTCACACCGCTAGCAATTATCAACGTTTGTAGCAGCGAGAGCAGAGCCAAGCAAACTCTCAACTGTCAACTGTCAACTCTCAACTATCAACTGTCAATTAAATAAAAACATGACCATATACCCCAAACTCATACACGATGCCCTCAACACCGTACGCTATCCTGGCAACGGAAAGAGCATCATGGAAAACGAGATGCTGGAGGACGACCTCCGCATCGATGGCATGAAAGTGTCTTTCTCCCTGATTTTCGAGAAAGAGACAGACCCTTTCAAGAAATCTGTAGTGAAAGCCGCAGAAGCAGCTATCAAGACCTTTGTGCATCCCGACGTGGAAGTCACCATTGGCACAAAGGCCAAGACTGCGCTTCCTCCAGAGCCCGACAAACTCCTTCCAGGCGTCAAGAACATCATCGCTGTCAGCTCAGGCAAAGGCGGTGTAGGCAAATCTACCGTCACGGCTAACCTTGCCATTGGTTTGGCAAAACTCGGTTACCGAGTGGGGCTGCTTGACACCGACATCTTCGGTCCATCCATGCCCAAGATGTTTGGTGTGGAAGATGCACGCCCCTACGCAGACAATGTGGACGGTCGCGACCTCATTGTGCCCATCGAGAAATACGGCGTAAAGTTGCTCTCCATCGGTTTCTTTGTCAATCCCGACCAAGCCACCCTGTGGCGTGGCGGTATGGCATGCAACGCTCTGAAGCAGCTCATCACCGAAGCCAAGTGGGGAGACCTCGACTACTTCATCCTTGACACCCCTCCTGGCACCAGCGACATTCATCTGACACTCATCCAGACCCTGAGCATCACAGGAGCCATCATCGTGTCCACTCCTCAGCAAGTAGCTTTGGCAGATGCACGCAAAGGCATCAACATGTACATGAACGAGAAAGTGAACGTGCCTATCCTCGGACTCGTGGAGAACATGGCATGGTTCACTCCTGCCGAACTGCCTGAGAACAAATACTACATCTTTGGCAAAGACGGCTGCAAGAACCTTGCAGAAGAGCTGAACGTGCCCCTTTTGGCACAAGTGCCTCTTATCCAGTCAGTCTGTGAGACAGGTGACAAAGGTGAGCCCGCAGTACTCAATCCTGCATCTCCCGAAGGCATCGCATTCATGAGCCTGGCCGCCAAAGTCGTCACCCAAGTGGACAAGCGCAACATGGAGCTGGAACCCACCCATCGAGTAGAGGTAAAACGTTGAGAATTGACAATCTTATCTAATTGACAATTGACAATTGATAATTGACAATTACCATGCGGCTTGATGATCTATTTGCGCACACCGCGTTAGCCTAATTATCAATTGTCAATTATCAATTCTCAATCGTCAACTCTCAACTGTCAACAGTCAACTCTCAACTAAACAAGGTTGCCCATGCTTCATCCCTTTCCGCCCGAACTGGCAAGCATTCCTTCGCCCAAACAATTCACCTATCCTTTCTGCTACCGCCCACACCCATTGTGCCAGTGGGCAGCAAAGGAAGTGATAGCAGACTGCTACCACACGCCTGAAATGTACCCCAAGGAAGGCAAGATGTTTGGTGTGCTGGTGGTGGAGCATGAGGGACAGCGATACTATCTGCGAGCCTTTTCGGGCATCTACAACGGCACCTACCATCACGATGGATATGTACCTCCCATATATGACCTGCAGAATCCGAAAGGCTATTTTCAACAGGAAGAACAGCGCATCGGTGACCTCTCACGACAACTCAACGAGGCTACTGATGACGCTCAGCGCACCCAACTGAAAGCTCTGCGCAAGGATGCCTCACACGCCTTGCAGATGTGGACCTTTCGTCAATACCGAATGCGCAACGCATTGGGAGGAACGGCAGACCTTATCGACATCTTCAAGGACCACAAGACACCCTACACCGAAGAAGACTACATTGACTACAAAGAAGGGCGCCTCAACGAGAAACCTAAGGCACGACTGGGCATTCCTCCTGGCGGTGCAGGCGAATGTTGTGCTCCCAAACTGCTGCAATATGCCTACCTGCATGGGCTGAAGCCCTTGTGCATGGAAGAGTTTTGGGTAGGCCCCTCACAAGGCAACGACATGCGCATCGAAGGACACTTCTACCCTGCCTGCCAGCACAAGTGCGTTCCCATTCTCACCTACATGATGCAAGGGCTCAACGTGGAAGAGAACCCCTTGTTTGCACGCGGAAAGGCACTCCTTGAGCAAGTGCACACCCTCTACGAAGACGATGACATCATGGTGGTAGTGAAGCCATCAGGCCTTCTCTCTGTACCTAGCCGCAATCATGGCGAAGTATCCCTACAGGAACACCTCAGCGCCCTCAACCCAGACATACGGTTAGCGCATCGATTAGACCAAGACACATCAGGTATTCTATTGGCCTCCAAGAACTTAAATGCATTCAAAAAGTTACAGCAGCAGTTTTACCAGCATGATATAAAGAAGACGTATGTGGCAATTCTTGATGCACCTCTTGCAGGCATCTCCAAGCCCACATCGGGCACCATCTCCCTACCCTTGTCACGCAATCCCTTCGACTCACCGCGCCAAGTAGTAAGCCAACGCTACGGCAAGCCAGCCATTACCCGCTATCAGTTCGTTGATGAGAATCGAGTGGAACTCTTTCCACAAACAGGGCGCACCCATCAGTTGCGCATCCATTGTGCCCATCCCGATGGTTTAGGCCGTCCCATCAAAGGCGATATCCTTTACGGCACCGCTTCCGACCGCCTCTATCTTCATGCCGAAAGCATCACCTTCCAGCACCCCACCACGGGAGAATGGATGACCTTCACGGAAAAAGCCTTTTAACCAAGTAGCCATTTCCACACACAAAAAGGAGGACAGGAATCATCCTGTCCTCCTTCTTATTCATTATTAGATATTTGAGAATTGACATCGATTACAGACCCAAGTCCTTCTTGATGGCATCCACTTTAGCCTGAGCCTCAGCAGTAGCAGAAGGATAGCATTTTGGACATCCCATTTCGCCCTTCACCTCCACATAGAACTTAATCTTAGGCTCGGTGCCAGAAGGACGAACAGAAATCTTAGTGCCGTCAGCAGTGAACCACTGGAGCACATTGCTTGTAGCGGGCATATCGATAGCAGATTCCTTGCCGTCGCACACTTGCTTCAGCGTCTTGTAGTCCTTCACGCATACTACAGGGCTTCCACCCAGCGATGTTGGAGGAGTATTGCGGAAGTCTTCCATCATCTGCTTAATTTCGTCAGCGCCGCTCTTGCCAGGCTTCGTCACAGAAATAGCATTCTGATAAGCAAAGCCATAGTCAAGGTAAATCTTCATAAGCAGGTCGTACAGCGTCATGCCATTATCCTTAGCCCACGCAGCAATTTCGCAGAGCAAGCAGATAGAAGCAGGGCTGTCCTTGTCGCGCACCTTGTCAAATGGCAGGTATCCAAATGATTCCTCACCGCCGCCAATATACTTCTTCACGCCCTCAGAGAGCTTGATTTCACGTGCAATCCACTTAAAGCCAGTATAGACGTCGCGAATCTCCACATTGTTGCGCTTAGCGATTTCAGCGATTGTCTCCGTTGTCACGATGGTCTTCACCATGAACTCGTTGCCCTTCAACTGGCCCAGCTTTTTCTTGTTCTCAATGATATAGTAAGAGAGCATCAAAGCAGTCTGGTTACCATTCAGGATGCACCATTCGCCCTTAGGATCACGGCAAACCACAGCCAGGCGGTCTGCATCAGGGTCAGAAGCCAACACAAGGTCAGCATTCAGCTTGTCGCCCAACTTCATGCCCAGCGTCATCGCCTCAGAGTTCTCAGGGTTAGGAGAAACCACTGTTGGGAAGTTACCATCAATCACCATCTGCTCCTTCACCACGTTGATGTTCTGGAAGCCCCAAGTGCGCAGAGCGGCAGGGATAATCACACGGCCCGTTCCGTGCAGTGGAGAGTAAACGATGCAAAGGTCCTTCTGGCGGTTAATCACGTCCTGGTCAACCAGAGCTTCGTGCACAGCGTTCAGGTAGTCGATATCCATCTCGCCACCAATAATCTGGATGAGGTCATTGTTAGGCGTGAACTTCACTTGGTCAATCGTCACCTTGTTCACCTCGTCAATGATGCCCGTGTCATGTGGAGCCAGCACCTGTGCGCCATCGTCCCAGTAAGCCTTGTAGCCGTTATACTCGCGTGGGTTATGGCTGGCTGTGATGTTCACACCTGCCTGAGCGCCCAGCTGGCGGATAGCGAATGAAATCTCAGGAGTAGGACGAAGGCTCTCGAAGAGATAAGCCTTGATGCCATTAGCCGAGAAGATATCAGCCACGGTCTCAGCAAACAGACGAGAGTTGTTGCGGCAGTCGTGACCTACCACCACGCTGATATCCTTCTTGCCAGCAAATGCCTTCAGGATATAGTTGGCAAAGCCTTGAGTGGCCATGCCCACGATATATTTGTTCATGCGGTTGGTGCCCGCGCCCATGATACCGCGCAATCCGCCAGTACCAAACTCCAGATTCTGGTAGAATGCGTCAATGAGAGCAGTCTTGTCCTCTGCATCGAGCATAGCCTTCACTTCTGCCTGTGTCTCGGCATCAAATGCTGGTGAGAGCCACTTCTGAGCCTCAGCCGTACATTGCTTAATCAGTTCGTTGTCCATACTATTTGTTTTTTAGTTTTTAGTGCGTTAGTCTTTTAGCCATTTAGGGGTTAAACGCCCTATATCGGGCTGGTTGCAAAGATAAAACAAAAATCCGAGAACACGATGCTGTTCTCGGATTTTTTTCATTTTCCGTTCATTTCAGTTTTCGGAGCTATCTTTTCGGCAATGATTTCTGCCATACGGTGGGCACCCTTCTCGTTGGGGTGGATGCCATCAGAGAGCACCTTGTCGCCATCGTTAGCAAAGAGCGTGTGCAGGTCTATGAGTTGCGCCCCATATTTCTTGGCCACTTTCTGCTGGATGGGAATGACGCCATTCACGATGACCGAATCATTAATGCCCCAAGTCGGCTTGAACGCAGGGATGGGCGTGCAAATAAAGACGCGTGGCTTAGCTTCAGCAGCCACCTTGCCGCCCTTCTTGCTCTTCTTGGCAGATGGTGCTCCTGCAGGATTGAGCGCATTGAGCATCTGCTCCAGGTCCTGCTGGAACTCGCTTCCATACTGCCAGTTTCCCGGCTTCGAGTCGTTGGTGCCCAACTTGACAATCACCACATCGGGCTTGAAAGCCAACGCATCGCGCCACGCCAACTCATCCATATAAGGATGGTCACCCTTGTTCAGGAGCGTACGGGCACCCACACCAAAGTTCTTCACCCAGTAGTCCTTCCCCAGCACCTTCTGCAGTTCTGCAGGATAGCCAAACTGCTCAGCCATATCGATGCCCGAACCATCCGTAATGCTGTTGCCGATGCAAGCCACACGGATAGCGCCAGGCTTCGGAGTCTGCCGCGCATCAAGCCATGCTCCGAGGTCATCAAGCATCTGGTCGTGATACTTGAACCAAGGTCCGAAGCCAAAGCCGTGGTCACCTGTCGGGTAGATGTACATAGCGCACTCATTGCCCGCATTGCGCATGGCAGAATAGTACTGCACGCCATTCGTCACAGGCGGAACCAGCTTGTCGTCATTCGCTATGATGATGCAGGCGGGCGGTGTCAGATGGCGGCGCACCGCCTTGTCGGTAGAGAACTCGCGCACCAGCTCAGGGTCCTTCTGCCCCGCTTCCCCCAGGAAGTTGCGGCATGACCACTTGTGCGACACACGCTCATCCATCGAGATGACAGGATAAAACAAAATCGTGAAGTCAGGACGCACCTCAAACGCCGAGTGCGTGGAGATGACAGACGAAAGATGGCCTCCTGCCGAGAACCCCATAATGCCCACATCATGCGGATTGATGTTCCACACCGCCGCAGAGTCGCGCACCGTGCGGATGCCCTTCTCCACATCACCGATAGGCTTGGTTCTGTCCCCGTTGGGCAAACGGTAATTCACCACAAAATAAGCAATGCCCCGCTGATTCATCCACTCTGCAGCTAAAGTGCCCTCATGCGTGTTCGACAGCACCGAATAGCCGCCGCCAGGCACACCCACAATCGCCTTGCCAGATGGATTTTGAGGAAGGAAGCAGCGCATCTGAGCCGCTCCGTCATCAGTCAGATTCAGAGTAAATTCCTTTGCAGTCTGAGCATAAGCCCCCGCTGCAAGCCACAGCAGCGCCATATTTCCAGCTATTCGCCGCCAGCCCCTTGTTTTTGTTTGTGTCATTGTGTCAATCCCTTTCATTGGTTTCTGCGACAAAATTAAGAAGAATAAACTGCACAACCAAAAAAATCACAAAAAACATGAAAAGAGGACACTTTGGCTCCAAGCCAAACCCAAATCTCAGTCATTCGGCCAGACGGGCAGGAATATATTGTTTCTTCACCGCATCAAGTGAAAGATTGACGCGGTGGAGAATCCTACACAGCAATTCTCCCTTTGTTGACACGATAAAGGATGAAAACAGACATCACCAATAGAGCGGCAATGCCGAGAGCAGCCAGCGGATAGTTAAATACCCCCCAAAAGAACAGGATGAGAATCACAAGAACGACACAGTTTCTCAAGAAATCGATGACATCCTCCCGCCTCTTTTCTTTCTTCCAGTATTCGCCAAACACATCAGTTTCCAGAGTGCCGTACGAGCCAAAGCTTACATACACAACATGATGCTTCTTCAGAAGGAACTCTGCGGCCTCTTTCAACCGAGGAAGAATCTGACGATAGCCATTAGACCCCGAAGGATATTTCTCTATCTCTGCTTTGCACTTCAGGAAATTCTCGTATGCCTCATCTATTTTCTGCGAGATGTCTGCCACCTCAAGACCGCGACTGATAGCCATCGCTTTGAGATGCTGTTTGACCTCATCCGCATTGGGAGCCTTGCGCACATTGATGTAGGCATCACAAAAAGCCGCCAAAGACTTCTTATTGCCCTTCTGGTAACACTCCTCTATACACTGATTCAAATAAGACCACAACAATTCCTCATGGTCATAAAAACGGTAAGGGGCATAGTGTATTCCTTCCTTGATGGTGTCACATTCTTTGACCATATCAAGGACATTCCGCATTTCCTTCATGGCTTTCAGCCTTTCGTCATAGCGGATTGGATCAGAGCTCTGGGGGTAGCATGAATTGAGATATTCCAGAAGCTGTGACAGTGTCTTTACATCATCATTTTCCATAATAGCATTCTATTTTCAATGATTGTTTATTTCTCATAGCATGAAATTCACGATTTCACAATTTCACAATTTCACAATTTCACTACACACAATACGCTGATGCACTACCCTATCTTGCTCTAACGCGCCTCCCGCTCCTGCCCTGACAATCTCATGCAGGCTCTAAATCCATCATGCTGCGGAGCAGGAATGTGGACGTGTCCACGCTTATGCAGTTTCATGTGGACAATCATGGCAGGACGAAAAAGAGGACGTATCTTTGCAGCGGGAAAAAGGGAAAAGGGCGAAGGCTGAAGGCTGAGGGAAGAAGGAAGACAAGAAAAAAGGGGAATGCATTGAAGGCAGGCAAGAAAAAAAGGGAAAAACGCTTGTGAAAGCGGAGAGAATCACATAAATTTGCAACAGAATTGCATCCACGTAGAGATGCAACGATTCACAAACCATCTAACACAAAATGATTATGAGCAAAGATTTGAAAGGAACAAAGACGGAAGCGAACTTGTGGGCTGCTTTCGCTGGCGAGTCACAAGCAAGAAACAAGTACACGTACTATGCTTCGAAGGCGAAGAAAGAAGGTTACGAGCAGATTTCTGAATTGTTCACTGAGACTGCCAACCAAGAGAAGGAACACGCAAAGTTGTGGTTTAAACTGATTCACGGCATTGACGCCACATTGGAGAACCTGAAGGATGCTGCAGCAGGAGAGAACGATGAATGGACGGATATGTACCCCCGCATGGCAAAGGAGGCTCGCGAAGAGGGATTCGACGAGATTGCAGACCTCTTTGAGGGTGTGGCAGCCATCGAGAAGGTGCATGAGGAGAAGTACAAGAAACTGCTCCAGAACATTGAGCAAAAGGTGGTGTTCAGCCGCGATGGCGACTGCATTTGGCAGTGCCGCAACTGCGGACATATCCATGTGGGCAAGCAGGCTCCAGAGGTATGCCCCGTGTGCAAACACCCACAGGCCTACTTCGAACTGAAGAAGGAAAACTATTGACAATTGATAATTGATAATTAGGCTAACGCGGTGTGCACAAATAGATCATCAAGCCGCATGGTAATTGTCAATTGTCAATTATCAATTATCAATTAACAAATCGTGCGCTTTTCAAAGTTGGCGAAGTGACACTAACCCGCACTTTGCCAGCTTTTTTTGTGCTGCGAAGAATGCACTGCATATAACCTGTCTGCATCTTTTTGACGGTCACATCGCGGAATAGTTCGTTGGTGTAGTGGTCACCATTGTCGAGGGCAACAAAAGTGGCAGCGCCTGACACTTGTACACTCACCTCGTCGGTAGCGTTGGGCACTACTCTGCCCTGCTGTCAACGGCATAAATGTTCAGATACTTCAATGCCATGCCGTCAGCACTCCATCCTTTTGTCTCTTCCTCAATCTTGAGGCTGACAGCCTTGCCCGTTGTCTCTATCTCGTTGCGTGCCACCTCTTTGCCTGCCGTACGAGCAATGGCTATGAGTTTGCCGCCTGTCCCATAGTCGATGCCGCTCCAGAGGATGATGTTGCGCTTGGCAAGGTCGGTGGTGTCGTTCTTCTGTATGCCGAGTGAGCGCCCATTATAAATGAGTTCCACCTCCTCGGCGTTGGTATATGTGAACACATTGGGATGTGAGCCTTCCTTCTGATTCCAGTTTTGGTTGATGCGCTGCTGTCCCACGCGGATATCGTTCCACTGGAGGCTCTCGCCCTTGCCATCCACCACGCCAATGCGCACCACGGGCTCTTGTGGCTGGATGGAAGCCTTGATGAGGTAGGCCTGCGGATAGGGTTGAAGCGTGTGACTGAAGAAGGAGTAGTTCCATCCTTTCTTGGGCCATGCGTTTGACTCGCCCCAATATTCGATAGCGCCCCACCAGCAGAGACCTACACCACGCTGACGATCCATGCCGTAGAAGGGTTGCTGCAACTGATTGGTCACAGCCTCGCTTTGGAAGAGGATGAGGTGTGGAGCGTGTTCGTAGTAGCCATGATAAGCATCCCACTGATAGTTGAAGGAAGCCACTTCGGTGACACAAGCCAGTTCGGGCGGCACGAGATAGGTTTTGAAGTCGGGCGTATTGCGCTGAGCGCCTGCACGAGCAGGAAACATAGCCACGGTAGTAGGACGAGTCTTGTCGTAACGCTTCAGCATCTGGTCGAAGATGCGGTAGGTGGTGATGCCCCAGTCATCGGTCTGATAGCCGCTCCAGTCGGAACGTGTCTGGAGTTCGTTGCCGAGGCTCCACAGCACTACGGACGGATGGTTCCTGTCGCGCTTCACCCACTCCTGCATCAGGCTGGGCCATAGCTGCATGAAGGGCTTGCGTCCGCCCCAGTAGTCTTTGTCCGACCATTTGTCTATGAACTCATCTACGACCAGCAGTCCGATGCGGTCGCACAGACGGTAGAAGTCCTCTGAATAGGGGTTGTGCGAGCAGCGGATAGCATTGAAGCCAAAGGCCTTCAGCTGGCGGAGCTGGCGCTCAATGGCTGCGGGGAAGGCTGCTACACCCACGGCACCCATATCATGATGGTTGGCGATGCCGGCAAGGAACACTTTCTTGCCATTGAGCTTGAAGCCAAAGTCGGTGCCGTACTCGATGGTGCGGAATCCAAACTGGTCTGCCACGGAGTCTATCACTACCCCATCTTCTTCGAGCAGCGCCTCAACGGTGTAGAGATGCGGCGAGTCCACATCCCACAAGAGAGGGTGCTGCACGGTCATGGCAGGCAACTGCACCTCGGTGTTGTTTTGGTTGGTATGATCGGGCATGCCGCTGTGTGCCGATGCCACTTCCTTTCCTTGGGCATCACGCACACGTGCACGAATATTTATATTGTGTTTCTGCCAATTGACGACTTGGACTTGCACATTCACCTTGTCGCCCTCGGTCGCCACATAAAGGCCATGACGCGCAATGCGAGTGTCGTTGCCCACACGCAGCCATACATTCCTGTATATGCCACCTCCGGTGTACCAGCGGCTGCCATTCGTAGGGCCTGTGCTGGAATAGACTGCCACCACATTTTCCTCGCCATAGCGAAGGGCCTTCGTGATGTCTGCCTCGAAACCGGTGTAGCCATACTCGTTGCTGGCCACCTTCGTGCCATTCACATACACATCGCTCACATACATGACGCCCTCAAAGTCGAGCACGATGCGGCGTCTCTTCAAGGATGCAGGAATCGTAAATGTCTTTCTGTACCACCCTTCACACATGGGTTTGAAACCACGCCCCTTGTCTGCATGCTGGTCCCATGGCTGCTCAAACTGATAGTCGTGCGGAAGGTCCAGGGTGCGCCATGCACTATCGTCATAATCGGCACGTTCAGCTCCTTCTGGATTGCCAAGCAGGAACTTCCATCCGAAATTGAAGAGCTGGCTCTTAGCATCAGCATAAGCGCTCAGTGGTGCATTGGCCACAGTACTCTTTTCGAATTGTTCGATATACTGAGCAGATGCCATCGAGGGCATCATGAACAGCGAAAGCAGGGAAAGCGGAAGTTGTAAAGCAAGTAATGGTAAAAGTCTCTTTTTCATCTTCATCAGTTAGTTTGTGGCAAAGTTAAGTTTTTTTTTATTGAAAATGAGGAATTAAGGCTTGAAAATCTTCATTTATTCTGTAACTTTGCCCCATAAAACACCATCATCATGAACAGTCAAGAAGCAACAGAGAGGTTGGGACACAAGGGCATCAAGGCCACTGCCAACAGAATCATCGTCTTTCAGGCGCTGGAGGATGCACGCCATCCCATGAGCCTGTCCGACCTGGAGGAGAAACTGCTATCGATGGACAAGTCAAGCATTTTCCGTGTGCTCAATCTATTTGTGGAGCACGATGTGGTGCACACGTTCGAAGATGGTCGAGGCATTCAGCACTATGAACTGTGCGGCCACGATGGCGACTGCCTCCACGCGGATATGCACCCGCACTTCTACTGCAAGCAGTGTCACCGATCTTTCTGCCTTGACGACATCAGCCTTCCCCACATCGCCCTGCCCGATGGATTCTCAGCCCACTCCTATTCTTTCGTGATTAAAGGAACTTGCCCCGACTGCTTGAGAGTTGACAGTTGATAGTTGACAGTTGACAATTAGCCATGCGGGGTGTATGTTGAGGTGAGAGGTGAGATGTCTGAAGGCTGATGTCTAAGGTCTAAGGTCAAATGTCAAATGTCTAAGGGAGGAGAAAATTCTCAAATTCTCTAACTCTTGACCTTATGTTAGCAACAAGGTAATCTTTAATTTATCAAGAATTTGAGAATTGAAGAATTTCCTTTTGCGGACATGGTTGTTTTTAAGTCAAATTCTATAATTCTCTAATTCTTGACCTTATGTTAGCCTATTTCTGGGCTTTGCCCCCAGATTTAAACAAGATTTTATATGATTTCTTGCGCAGCAATAAAAGCGCCTAAGAGCCTCGCAAGGCTCCCATTCGTGCCATTCGTGGGCGTTCCATTTTTCGTCTTCGTCCCAATCAACATACCGCTTCGCGATGATTAAACAGATTGAGCAGATTCGCCGCCTCCTGCGGCACAGAAAAAGGCAATCTAGTGAAATTGTGAAATCGTGAAATCGTGAAATTGTGAAATCACTTCTTTTCATACTTCTCTCCGGTTTCCTCCACAATTGCCTTACGGTAGTTTTCGGGATAGCCAGGACGCAAAGGAGGCTCTGCAATGCCGTGCTCTGTCTTCTGGAAAGGATTGAATATCTTGTTCTGCTTTTCATCCACCTTTTTCGTGGCCATGTCCAGATGGCGCACCATCAGGAACTGGAACAGACGCTGCCAGGTGTCCATCATCTCGCGGGCTGACGCAGTACTGCGCTTCTGAAGCTGCTGGGCACAAACAGTGGGGTTGGCTTCGTACTGGGCCACCAAGTCGGCCTGCGATGCTTGCATCTCGTCAAGGAAGGATTTTTCCAAGACATCGCGTGCACGCGCCAAATCTGCAAACATCTTCGAATAGTAGGGATAGACCATGTTGCTCACGCTGTTCTGCAACCAGAAGGCACTCTCCCAAGAGAAGGTGACATCGTCTTGAATGCCTGCAATGCGGCGAAAACAACGTGGCACTTCCTTAATGCTGCAATAGAGCGGCACATAGGGAGCCATGTTGGGGTCGTCATTCGTTACCCACACGATGCCGCCCACAGCATCGGGATACTGGCTGCGCATCTGCCCCACAAACGAGAAGGAGGTCTGCTGGGTGGATACAGGGCGCTCGTTAAAGTACTCTTTGTCTCCACTCTTCCACTCCAATGGTGTGGGACGATAGGGCATATTGTAAGGGCCTGCTCCGAGCGTGTTGAGAATATCGAAAGGCGTGTCCTCATAATGATCGCGCATGGCATTCATCACATCCTGCACGCCCACTTTCTGCTTGGGTTTCATATAGAGGGGCATCTCGCCCTTGAGGTCATTGCCCTTGGCATATTCCACATACTGGTCCATGCCCTCACAAAGGCGATGGAAAATGCTCCACACGCGCGCCTCACAGTATCGCACAGCACCGAAGTCGTTGGGCGCATAAGCGTCGCGGAAAGAGAAGTCGGCATCCTTGCCCGTGAAGTAGCCTTTCTGACGGGCAAACTTGATGACATCCTTGGAGCACAGCACCTGCTTCTTGGCGTATTGGCTCAGACGGGTGATGCGGCTTTGGTTGGCATGCGCTGACACACAATCGTCGGGGATGCGCACAGCCACCCACACAGCACCTTTCTCGCCAACTCCCTTGCCTATCATCTCCAGAATCCAAGCCTCGTTCTTGTCGCACACAGAGAAGCTCTCACCTTCAGAGCAGTAGCCGTAGGTTTCCACCAGCGAGGTCATGATGCCGATGGCACTGCGGGCAGAAGTGGCACGCTCCAGCGCAATGTAGATGAGCGAACCGTAGTCGATGCCCAAAGGGAGTTCTGCGGAGCCTATCTGCTTGCCATCTGTCTCATAGAGTTCTGTGCGTCCTCCAAACGTGGTCTCGGTGATACTCACCTGATTCTCGTTCATCTGCCCCACAACGGTATAGGTGCGTTCAGCTTGCGGAATCTCTCCCAAATACTTGTTGGTATCCCAGTCATACACCTGCCGCATCTCGCCCTTGTCATGGGTGCCTCCCACATGATGGTATATATTGCCATACATGCCGTAGGAATCAGCATTGTAACTCACAAACACACTGCCATCAGCACTGGCAGCTTTGCCCACAATGATGTTGGTACATGCCCATGCCGTCATCATGAGCGCAGAAATGGCCCATGCCAGCACGGAAAGAATCATACTTTTTGTCTTCATTATCCGTAGTCTTTTTTACTTTTCTGCTGCAAAAGTAAACAAATATTTTGGGATAAAGAAAGTTTCCGCTACACTAAAGCATATTGAGGAAGAAGGTTATCATTCCCACGTTGATTAAATCTGTGCACATGCCTCCGATGATTGGAATAATGAGGAAGGGCTTGACGGCATAGCGGTATTTGTCGCACACAGCACTCATGTTGGCCATCGCATTGGGAGTGGCGCCAAGACCAAAGCCACACAGTCCGGCACACAGCACTGCGGCATCATAACTGCGGCCCAGCATAGGGAATGCCACAAAGTAAGCATACAGCAACATCATCACCACCTGCAACAAGAGGATAACGACTAATGGCAGAGCCAGGCTTTGCAGCTGCCAAAGCTGGAGGGAAATCATGGCCATGCCGAGGAAGATGGGCAGACAAATGTTGCCGAGGCTAACGATTCGGTCCATGTGAAGAAGGGTGTCGGCTTGCACCACTTTGCCATGCTGCTTATATTTGATGAGTCCCATTGCATTGCGCACAATCACGGCTAAAATCATGGCCCCAAAATAAGTGGGGACTGTGAGACCTATCTCTACAATCAGCCAGTTTACGAGGGTGCCTCCACCCATAGTCAGGAGGATGAAATAAGAAGCTTCAGCATACTGCAGGAACTCTTCATGATGCATGACAGCACGTTTTGCCGTTTCTTTGCCACTTGCCATTGCTGAGACACTCTCGTTCTCCTCGGACAGTTGATTGGGCATCACCTTCTTGCGGATAAGCCGCTCTGCTAACGGACCGCCAATCATGGAGCCAGCTACCAAGCCAAAGGTTGCAGCAGCCATCGCGATGGTTCCTCCACCTTGCAGTCCCAGTTCTTCCAACAGAGCAGAAAAACCGCCAGCCGTGCCATGCCCACCCGTCATGGACACACTGCCTGCCGCCACACCAATCAAGGGGTTGATATCCATGATGCGGGTCATTCCTGTTGCCATCAGGTTCTGCATCGCAATCATGAGGACTAATAGAACAAGCATCAAGAGCAGAGGTCTGCCGCCCTGCTTGATGACCTTGAAGTCGCTTTGAAAACCCACGCTGGTAAAGAATGCCGTCATGAAAAAATCCTTCAATGTGCCGTCGAACGACACCTCTACATGGAACCATGCATATAGCGCCAGCGAAAGCAAGGAGAAGATGATGCCACCGCTTACAGGTGATGGCACACAGAATTTCTGCAGCAAACTGATTCTCCGCGTTAAAAACATGCCGACGATGAGGGCTAAGGCACCTACACCCGCTGTTTGTATGATATCCAGTTCTACGCTTACCATATTCTTTATGTGTTGAGTTGGGGAAAGTTAAAGGGGAAGTTAAAGGGGAATTAGAATCTGTATTGCAGTCTGACAGCTCCAGCATGCCTGTTCACTTCTGACTCGCTGCCGCATGCATCAAACATATTATGCCAGTCAATGCCCACGCACCATTTCCGCCCTAACTGCTTGTCCACCGACAGGCATCCATAGACGGGCACACCGGTCTGCTCACGTATGGGGGATTTCTTTGTATAATACACCATCTGCATTCCCACTCGCCATGCGCAAGGAAGATAGACCGTAGGGGCACAGCGTATGGAAGCAAACACGGTGTGAGGAGCCATGTAGAGATTGGTTCCGCCCGCCAGCATCCACTTGCTCGTTTTCCAATAGGCCGATGCGCCCACCTCTGTATAGTTGTCCTCATCTTCCACCGAATAATAGCTGGCTTCAGTCTGCACTGTCAGCCTCTTCTTGCTGTAGGCATAGGCCAGCTTGACCTGATTGATGTAGCGCTCGTCCAGTTTCCCCTTCGTGATGGCCCACTCCTCGTCAGACAGCGTGAGGATGTTGGTAAAAAGCACATCATGCGAAGGATTGAAGAACTTGCGATAATAGCCCAGCTGGACTTGATGGCGATTGCTGGGCACAAAGATGGCACAGGCGTTCATATTGTTGCGAGCATCGGCATACTTCTTGCCATTCCCTCCCTCCTTCAGCTTGTAGCGATAGAACATCACACGGTCACCTACTGTGAACCTCCATTGGGGCAGGGAATAAGTGAACTGCAGGTAGAGGTCATGATTGAACACATCCCAATTGCAGTCTCGGCTCTTCTGTTCCGTCAAGACAAAGTTACCCTCATATCCCAGCGTCATGAAGAGCCGTTTAGTCAGCAGCGGAGTATTCAGCTCGGCAATGCACAAAGGCAGCCTGTTGGAGCGGAGCGGGTCGCTGACATACTGATAGCCGCCTACAAGGAGCAGCTCTGTGCCCCAGTCGTTGAAAGTGTGGAAGAACCTTGCACGGCCCATCACCCTCCGTGCCGTAGAGGCAGGAAGTTCCTGATACTGCTGGGTGAAATAAGTCAAAAGCCTGTTTCTGCTGTCAAAACGGTTCGTCATGTGCAGTGTCACATACTCCTTGTTTCCCTCCTGATATCGGTAAGACACATTGGCATAGATATCGGTGCTCTTGCAGCCATAGAGAGCATGCACCGTTCCAATGCCTTGCACGTTTTTGCCGAAGTCTCCTTGCCCCTCCACAAAGCCCTTCAGCGAGTCGGGCATCAGCATGTTAATATCTAGCACACGCCCCTTGCCGATGGTGCCTTTCTGCACGCCCGTATTGTCACACACCTGAATCTTAGCGATGTCCTTCGCCTTCATCTGGGAGAGAATCAATCTGGAGTCACCATTCATCGGAACGTTGTCAATGCGAAGGTTATACCCCGCGAGAACATCCTCATAGCTGGAAATCATCAAGTCGGGTACCATCAGCAGAACATCCATCAGCGTTTCCTCACCTGTCAGTTCCAAGCGCTGCGGATAAATCATCATTCGGTCCGCCTTTATCTCTACGACAGGCAAACAGTCGTCTGCTGACATCACAGCAGAAACGAGCCATAAGATAGCAGATAATAACAAGGGGGGCTTCATCCGATTTATGTTAGCAAAGATGTGTTTAGCACAAAGGTACAGCAAAATCCTCATAACATCCAAGAAAACAAAGCAAATTTTTGTATGTATCACTCGAATTATCCAACAAATAATAGTACATTTGTCCCCTGGTATGAAAGAGAAACAAAAGAAAGCTATCATTATAGGTGCCACATCGGGCATAGGGCTCGAAATGGTGAAGGTGCTCACCGCACAAGGCTGGCAGGTGGGCATTGCCGGTCGTCGGCAAGAACGACTGCAGCAGATTCAGAGCAAGAACCTTGACGTTGTTGCTACAGAGTGCATCGACATCACGAAAGAAGATGCCCCTCGCCGTCTCCTGTCCCTCATCGGTAAGACGGGCGGCATGGATCTCTATTTTCATAGTGCTGGAGTTGGTTACCAAAACCCTTCGCTCAACATAGAGAAGGAGATGGCAACCGTTGCCACTAACGTGACAGGCTTCACACAGATGGTCGATACCGCCTTTCACTACTTCATGGAGCATCCCGACCGTGAAGCCCACCTCGCCGTCATCAGCAGCATCGCTGGCACACGAGGATTAGGTGCTGCTCCAGCCTATTCTTCCACCAAACGCTACATCAATCACTACATGGAGTGTCTCACCCAACTCTGCCACATCCGAGGCATCCATCACATCCACCTCCACGACATCCGTCCTGGCTTTGTCCGCACTCCCCTCCTTTCCGACGGACACCACTACCCTCTCCAACTCGATGCGCACCGCGTAGCTCTCTCCATCGCCAAAGGCATCCATGCCAACCACTCCATCATCACCATCGACTGGCGCTACCGCCTCCTCGTCTTCTTCTGGCGCCTCGTTCCCCGATGGTTGTGGGTGAAGTTGAAGGTGGTGTCGAAATGAGGTATCAAAATTTCCCTGTTGGGACGAGAAGTGGACATCATCACAGATGGTGGACTATTACCCTTTGCCAGAGAAAGTGCAGAACGTGACAAGAAACTAATCTATGAGAGAAAGGACTAAAGATCCCAAACGATTTACACATCCATAGTGCGCACCGTGCGCTTCTCATTTTGCTCACCCAGCGCATAATATCACGGGCACCCAGCGCATGTTATTTCGCGCTGAGTGCCCGTATTTGATGATACAAGTACAATCATTTCGTCATTACTTCAACATCACGGTAGTACATAATGAATCGGGTAAAGCAAGAGTGTTGACTTTTTCATTGTTTATTGATCTTCTGCTGCAATACTAAATTTCACCTCGTCATTTCCGGGGAACACATACTTCGTGTTGGGATGTGATTCGCCAGCCTTTGACTCTTGGTTTAGTTGGTCGTACACATACGAGAACACGCGTTGGTTGATGGCATTCATAAAATCAGGGTGATCCAGATAGTAGCGACAGAACTCGGTGTTCTCGTTCAGCATGCCTGCCACAATAGCCATCATCGATGAAGCACATTGCTGCATGGCTGTTTCCCTATTACTGTTTTTGACAGCATTGACAAATGTCACATCTGACTGGAGTCGTGTAGGCAACTCGTCCAATTGCTGTTTGACAACTTCAATGTTTGTCCAATTGATTTTGTTGAACTCGTCCAAGATGTCACTCAGTTTCTGCATGTCAGGTTCTTTACCACCTTTAGGATTCCCGACAGGTATGGGGTCAATCTCCGAATCCTTGTTCTCCAATTCTATCTTTTGTTCCTCGTTTTTGATGAGTCGGTATTGGTCGAAGTCAATAGCATCGATTAATCCTTCTGTAAGGTCTTCATCTTTCAGCACTGGCAGTTTATGCACCAACAGCGAATAATAGGTGTTCAGCATTTCCCACTCCACGCTCTTGTAAGGCATCACGGCTGCAATGAACGTATAAGTGCGCAAGAAACTCTTGATGCTGCTCTTTGTGCGTATCTTATCATTTTCGTCCAACCACTTGAATCGTTCCACCGCTTTGTTCACGATGGGATCCAACATTTCTCTTGGTTTTCCAGCCCAATATTTCTCATTCACTTCTTTCACTTCTTCCTCCGTATAGATGTTGGCACTCTCTATCTCCGCAATCAAGTCATTCAGTTTGTTAGGGTCTGTTTCTTTCGACAGGATGGTCGTTTTATAGAAGCGTTGGAAACTCTTCTGAATGTCCTCCACATCATTGCAGAAGTCCAGCACAAACGTGTCGCGTTTCTTCGGATGGCAACGATTCAGACGAGAAAGCGTCTGCACAGCCTTCACATCCGTCAGCACCTTATCCACATACATCGTGTGCAACAGCGGTTGGTCATAACCCGTCTGGAACTTGTCTGCCACCACCAAGATGCGATAAGGGTCATGTTCCATGTTCTCTTCTATGTCCTTCGACGGGAATCCGTTCACATCAACTTCTGTCAATGTCCTACCCCCATATTCCTTTGCTCCAGAGAAAGCCACAATTGCCTTGTAAGGGCTTTTACGCTCCTCCAAGAGGCGTGTGATTTCATCATAGAACTCGATGGCACGGAGAATGCTGCTCGTCACCACCATAGCCCTTGCCTGACCGCCCACCTTTCCTTTGCCAATGACATTTGTGTGGAAGTGCTCCACGATGACGGAAGCCTTCTGCCTGATAGTTTCAGGACGGCTTTCCACAAAGGCGCGCAACTTCTTCTGAGCCTGCTTCTTTTCAAATTCAGGGTCTTCATTGATGGCTTTCACCAGTTTGTAGTAGCTGTCATACGTTGTGTAGTGCGCCAGCACATCCATGATGAAACCCTCCTCTATCGCTTGCTTCATCGTGTATTCATGGAAAGGTCTGTGCTCTATCTCCCCATCAGGCTTCTGATAAGGAGTGCCAAACATTTCCAACGTCTTGTTCTTAGGTGTGGCGGTAAAAGCATAGTAGTTGGCATTCTTCACCATCTTGCGCCCTTCGATGACAGCCAACAGCCTATCCTCCAAATCCATCTCGTCATCGCCAGCATTACCGCTCAGGGCAATGTTCATCTTGGCAGACAGCGAACCGTTTTGACTGCTGTGCGCCTCATCGATGATGATGCCAAAGCGTTTGTGCTTCAGTTCTGTACCAATAGCATCCAAGATGAAGGGGAATTTATGTACAATCGTGATGATGATTTTCTTTCCACTCTCCAAATGTTTCCTCAGCGAATCGGCACTGTCTGCCCATGCCACCAAGTTCTGCAAGCGTTTGAAGGCAACGATGTTATTTTTGATTTGGGTGTCGAGATTGATGCGGTCAGTCACCACAATCACACTATCCAACAAAGCCTGAGTGCCATCCAACAGTCCCACCAACTGATATGCCAACCACGTGATGGAGTTCGATTTACCAGAACCCGCCGAATGTTGAATCAGGAAACGCTGCCCCACTCCCTTTTGCCGTGTCGCTGCCAACAACCGTCGCACACCATCCAGTTGATGATAGCGAGGCCACACGACCGAGGTCTTTTCTGTGCCCGTCTTCTCATCCTTCTTCTTCACCACTTGGGCATAGTTCTCAATGATGTCGCTCAGCGACTCCTTCGCCAAAATCTCTTCCCACAGATACGCAGTTCGCACCCCTTTGGGATTGACAGGATTGCCTGCACCACCATTCAAGCCTTTATTAAAAGGAAGGAACCACGAACCTTTTCCACACAACCAAGTACACATCTTGATGTCGTCGTCATCCACCGCAAAATGGACAGCACAACGCTTGGGAGCCAACAAGGGGTCTTTCGGGTCACGATCCGTCTGGTACTGCTTCACGGCATTCTCCACCGTCTGCCCTGTATAGTGGTTCTTCAGTTCCATCGTGATGAGCGGCAGACCATTCAGCGACACCATCAAGTCGATGCGGTTGTCGTTCTCCTTGCTGTATGCCAACTCTTTCGTGACACAAAAGATGTTCTTCTTGTACAACTCCTGAGCCGTAGGGTTCAGTTCCGACGGCAACGGATAGTACAAATCAAAGAGTTCCGAGATGAAACGGAAGCCCTTGCGCAGCACATCCGTCACACCACGATTCGCCAGTTGCTTTGCCAACTCTGTAAAGAACTTCCTTTCAGAAAGTGCATTGGAAAAGCAGGCGGTATTCTCCACTTTCTTCTTCTGCGTAGAAAGCAGGAATCGTTTCACTCGCTCCGTATCCAGAGCGTAGTCCTTCACATAGTCATTCGTCGTTCCCTCTTCATATTCCTGCTTATCTCTCAGGTAGGCAAGGATGGTGTCTTCGAGGTTCATTTCACTGAGGTTGGTAGGCATAAACTTTATATTCTTTTTTGATGGTTTCTATTTGCTTTCGTACAAAATAGTGACACTTTTTAAAGGAAAAATCCAGAATCGATTACTAATACGAGATAATTCTGTACCTTTGTATCATCAATACTCTATTTATTATTTCATCCATATGGATCAATTACAACTCATCCAGAGCAAAATCTACGAAGTGCGTGGCGTTAAAGTCATGCTTGACAAAGACCTTGCAGAATTATATCAGGTCACCACAGGCAATTTGAACAAGGCCGTGAAACGCAATATCAGACGCTTTCCCTCTGATTTCATGTTTCAACTAACAAAAGAGGAATGGGATTCTCTAAGATTCCAAATTGGAATTTTAGAAACAGGCAGGGGAAAATACACTAAATTCCTTCCACATGCCTTTACCGAACAGGGATTAGCTATGCTTTCAGGAGTATTGAATAGCGAAGTTGCTATAGATGTTAACATCACAATTATGCGTGCCTTTGTTTCTCTTCGTCGCGTTGTTTCAATGGTGAAGAAGGAAGACTTAATTGAGATGAAAAAGGACATCTTATTATATATTGATGACATCCTTGCTGATCAAAATGACATCAATGAGGATGTTCGTGCTCAACTCGATGCCATTAGCACAGCAATGGCTGAACTACAGGTAAAGCATACCGAAGACAAGCCTCGCCGTCCCATCGGCTTCGTTTTGCCCAAAGATGAAAAATAAGAGTATCTATTTGAACCCTTAAATTTCAGGTGTCACTATGTCAAAGAACACTTTTGCGATGGATTCTCCACACCTTATGTGACTTCTTTTTGCACGTTAATCTGTCCTGTCACGCAGTCAGCGATGAGTCGCTGCTTGTATTCCTTCAAATAGTCTATTTCTGATTGTAGTTCTCTGGTCAAAGAATCTATCTTTTGGCACTTCTCTTCGATGTAGGAAACGATGGCACGTTGTTCGTCGAGAGGGGGAAGAGGTATGTATATCTGCAAGAACTTGTCAGCACGTACAGTTTTCCTTAGTCCTGAATAATACGGTTTTAATGCTTTGATGTTATCAACACAAAGATAATAGTTGTAAATGTATTCAGGTAATGCAATTTCTGTGTTAACTTTTAATGCTGTATATGCACCTGTCAGCATACCTTCTGTATCTACAAGTCCTACTGTTCTTGGCGTTTCATCAATATCAAAGAGGCAGAACACCAATTCGCCTTTTCTCACGAATTGATAGGTATCAAAGTCTTTAGGAAACTTTCCTTTCCCTGATTCCAAATCCCTTACTATTATTCCCTTTGTCGTAAGAGATAAAAGTACATATTCATCTGCTCTATTCCCCACTTTTACACCTGTAAGCGACATAAAAGACTTATTTCTTACAATTTTCCAACTTGCAGGACAAAAAGTGGATATTAAAGAAGAACTATCTTTCATCTTCGCATCTGGATTCAAGCCTTTTGTGACTGCATCGGCAATGGTTTTCTGTTTCAGTTCCTGAAGAAGTTCTATCTCTTTCTCCTTGTCTGCTACATAAGCATCTATCTTGGAAGTCTTATCCTCCAAATAACTCACAATCTTCTCTTGCTCAGCAAGAGGAGGAAGAAGTAACCTTGTATTTCCCAAAGTGGCTGCAGATAAGCCCTTAATAGCAATCCCTTTACCCATATTGTCAAATATACCTAAAGATTTAATATGGTTAATTAGGAATGAATAATACTCTACTTTTATATCTATTTTGGCTCTTAATCTATGGAGATGATTTTGATAGCAAATACTATAATTCTCTTTCCAAATATTGCACCTACCAATATCACCTCCTTCACACACAAGTAAATCTCCCGCAGTCACACTATATCTTTCAATTTCGTCATCTAAAAAGGGCATTTCTTTTAAGATTGAGAGATCAAAATATCCGTTGTATACATTAGATGTTGTAAGATAAGGATGATTGTTGCCCTTTAAATTGGAATTTAAAGTCTTACCTGTGTTATGATAGAAAATATGGTTTAATTTAATTACATTCCAATGACTCGGAATGTCACCTATCCAAGAGATACCACTATCTTTATATGAACTATACCTCTCCATACTACTTTCCCAATATTTCGTTCAACAATCCATCTGTGCGCTCCTCTATACCACGAATATCCTGGCTGATTTCGTCAATGGTACGCAACTGCTTGGGCTTATAGAAATACTTGGTGAAGGATAATTCGTAGCCTGTCTCGACACTCTTCATGTCGATGATGGCATCTGGAGAGTAAGGCTTGATTTCATTCTCAAAGAAACCTTCTATGCCACCTTCATAGCGGAAAGGTATAATCTCTACATCTTTGCTCTTCTTATCTATCACAGGTTCACCTTTCTTCATGATGATGGTGCCCTGCTCGTCGCGTTGTGGCTGATATACCTTCACACTCCAGTAACCAAACTCGTTGTTGGGGAATATCTTGCTTTGGGGAGTCTCTTTGAAGTCCATCAACAGCTTCATAATCTGCTCTCTGTCTGTATCAGAAGTCTCGCAATTCTTCTCACCTAAGTTTTTACGCAAAGGTGTTTTTATCTCTGTTGCATCAATGAGCTGCACAAAGCCCTTACGACGTTCCTCAAATGAAGGTGCCAATACCTGTGTTGTAGAAGTCCTTCTCAGGCATAGCAATGATGGCTTCAAGGAGGTCGTTTTCTATGATATACTGACGCAAGTTGCTTGCCCCGCTTCCTGCATCACCTGTGAAGAGTGATGAGCCATTATGTACCTCAACAATACGAGTGCCCAATGCTGTATCTTCTCTCATACGGGAAAGGTTGTTGGCTAAGAACATCATCTGCGCATCGCCAATGTCAGGGATGAACGAGAGTTCCTTCCCGTCTTTATCAATGACCGTGAAGCGGCTATCGGTAAACTTCTTCTTTTCGTTCTCACCCAAACCACGTTTCTTCAAGTCTTCTTTCCAAGGTGTACCGAAAGGTGGATTCGAGATGCAAAAATCGAAAGTCTCGCCAGCATGACCATCTCTCGAAATCGTACTATCAAACGCGATGTACTCTCGTGTCTCCATGCCCTTCTGATACTGGAATGCGCTGATGTTTTCTGAAATCATCAAGTCTGCCTTGCAGGTGGCAAACGTATCGGGTTGCAACTCTTGTCCGAAGATGTTCACCGCCACAGTCTTATCACGTTCTTGAGCTATTTCAAGGATGCGTTCCTTTGCTATCGTTAAAATGCCGCCCGTGCCACACGCTCCATCATAGATGTGATAGGTGTTATCGGTTATCTTATCTGCAACAGGCAAAACGGCGAGGTCAGCCAACAACTTCACATAGTCACGAGGCGTGAAGTGTTCACCAGCCTCGGTTACGTTGTTTTCCTCATTGAACCGACGCAACAGCTCTTCAAAGATGGTGCCCATCGTATGGTTGTCAAGTCCAGGCAAACGAACATTGCCCTCATCATCCTTCACTGGTTGGTTCGAAAGATTGATTTTGTCATCCGTAAACTTTTCGATGATGCTACCCAAACGCTCTGCCTCCGTCAAGTTATCCACCATCTGGCGCAGATGGAACTTGTCAATGATGTCTTGTACATCTTTGCTGAATCCATTCAAATAATCGGTGAAGTTCATCTTCAGGCGCAGCGGGTCTGTTTCGCTCTTCAGCGTCTTCATGGTAAACTTCGAGGTGTTGTAGAACGGGTAGCCGGTCGCCTGATAGAGGATGGGGTCTTGATTCTGAATGTTGTTGTCATCCAGCATCTTCTTTCGTGCCAACAGCACCTCCTTGGTGGGTTCCAGCAACACGTCAATGCGCCGCAACACCATCATGGGCATGATGATTTTCTTATACTCGCCTTTCTCGAAGGCATAAACAAGCACATCTGTCGCTATATTCCAGATGAACGAGAACAATTGGTTGTATTGGCTTTGATTCATTCGCGATAGGTTTCGGGCATTGCACTTATCGGGCACAGGCACCCTCAACCAACGAACAGACACGAAAATAGTGCGGACCACTATATCCGTGTCTGAGGTGGTGAGAAGTACCTGCTTAAATAGATAAGTGACGCGTCCGCACTATCAAGTGCAGACATTAGTCATTCACCGTTATTTAAGCATCGTGTTCTAAACATCTCACCTTTCAGACACGCCGAATAACTGCTAATGCTGTTATTATTTCCAATAAGGGGCTGCCGTTCTTCACCAAGATGCAGGCAACTCAATCGCAAAGGTACACATTATTTTTTTTATGAAAGAAAGAGGGAAGGAAAAAATGACAAAAAGCGCAGTAAATGAAATTAACCTATTAACTTTAACCCTTGCGCTGTCGCCCTTGGCGAAGTGAAAGTTAACAGTGAAAAGTGAGAAATAAGAGTTACCTACTATGCGAGGTATAAGCATTGCGCTAGCTTAACTGTCAACTAAATTAGCGAAGAACCATCATATTTGGGAAAAGAAGAAACAAAGAATATCTCGCCGAACTTACTGCGAGTAATCCTTTTTCTAATCTGCTGTACTACTGCATTCTCCATTGATTTTGTATATAAATTATGGTCGGAATGATAACAAATATTTCCGACCACAAAGACACAAAATTTCTTTCATACAACAATACTTTAAGTGTTGAAATGAAGTTTCATTGCCAAATTATAGCGTTTTTCTTGTGAAAATTAACCACTTTTTTCTTATCTACCCAATATTTAGGGAACTTTTTTGTTAAGACACCAAAAAGGCACAAAGCCGTGGTGTACTTTGTGCCTAACAGAATGGATGAGTATAATAATGAATCATTCCAAATTTATTACAAAATCTTTTAAGGGGGTGCGCATGTGCTCTGCGCCCCATTGTTCTATTGTCTCTTCATTGATACTACCATTGTCCCAAAGCGCATCAATTCCTTTTTGTGCTTTTTGAGCAAAGTAATGTGCCACAAGGTTTTTGAACTCCATGAGTTCAGCCTCAGACTTGATGCTATTCAAAGCATTCAGAAATTCCAATTGTGCCATCTGACTATACGACATAACTATTCTATTTTCTCTGAATTATCTGTTTTTACCACAAGAAAGAGCATAACGCTTCTATTTATCCAATAAGGCACGGCATCGAAACACCGCATGGAAAGCACACAAGGCACTCTCTTGGTTGCAAATTAACCACTTTTATTCTTATCTACCAAACATTTAGGGAACTTTTTTGTTAAGACACCAAAAAGGCACAAAGCCGTGGTGGACTTTGTGCCTCATATTTATATTATACTCAACTTTCGGAAGTGACGAAGTAATCGAAGTAATCTTACCACTACGAACCTACGACCTTACTACTAGAAGCCCATAGATTCCATGATTGCGTCGTACATCAAAGGATCGGTCGGCATATCGCCATACATTCCATCGGTCAATGCATCCCATGAATCTTCTTCAGTCCATTCATACCCACCACCGGTGTATGAATCATTCTCGTAATCGTCATACTCTTCGTAAGAGTCTTCAAAAAAATCTTGTGCCATAATTTTTGATTGTTTTTTGATTGTTAATACTATATTTCTATTTTGTTATCAAGCTTTGTTCCGTCTTTGTCATCAAATTCTTCTTCAAACTCAACTGGTGTTCCACTATCAGTTCGTAATCGCATTTGTTCTCACCCATCTTGATGGTCAGCACAAACAACTCCAAGAATGTGAGGAAGCAGAAAAGAATCACATAAAAAGCCAGCGAAATCCAACTTTGTGAAACAACTTTCAGTGTAGCCTCCAATTCTTCAATGAAACCCGGTGCTCGGCGGTTGACCTCTTCGGTTGTCTTTTGAGCTATATCTTTTTTATCTTGACGTAATTGTTCCAATTGATTAGAATAAATCTGAATTTGGTCATTGTTCGCTTTTAGCTGCTCAGCCAAAGGATTCGCCATTGTCACCGTATTCACAGACTGCACCTTTACCTTCTTGGGTCTGCCATTCTCATCCATGCCCACCACCTGCTCCTGAGTGTTCACATTAGTTCCCTGAATCGTTGGACGTTTCTGCAGTTCTTCGCCCAATATAATCGTGGCCTTGCTGAGCGAGTCCATCTCATGCGTGATACGCTGAATATCGCTATCATAAATAGATAGCCTCTTTGTGATGGTTGCCTTTATGATGTCTTCCCTGTGTTCCTGAATAGCTTGCTGAATATCATTGCGGAAGATAATCTGATCGAAGATACAAGACCCCAATATGGCCATACATAAAGCCAACAGCACTCTCATAAAACTCATCATCCTTGCCTTGCCAACAGTCAAGATAATCACTCTTTCTACACACAACACAATCAACATGAAAGCAAGTGCTACACAAACTTTCAACCAGCAAGATTCGATGTTGATGTATCTGTCTGCAAAGCAATACCCAATCGTTCCCCACAACACCATCATGATACAGATGGCTGACAACAGTTTCCGAAACTGGCGATAACTTGCCTCTCCACACTCTTTTAGAATGTCTTTGTTCCATCCAATGAGGAAACACCCAATATTTGATATAGTTTTCATATTCCAGATGTTTTTATTCGTTATTGATAAACTTCAAAGTAATAGCTGAAATACCTTTCAAGAATCCTCTGCGATACGACTCAATCATCGTCATTAGCTTCGGGTCGTTGTCATCCAGCAGTCTTTCCATTTCAGATATTTCTGCCAGATGTTCTTCATAGGTTTCTTTACGAGCCTGCAGCAAAGATGCACTTGACATAGCGTATGATTCTTGAGCATTTCTCATCTGTACCTCAATCTCGCGTATATCATTCTTGTAACGTAAAGAGATTCTTTTGAAGAGCATCTTTAAGTCGTTACGGATGATACCCTCTCTTGCCTCACGGTACTGCAAGTCTGAATTGACAAGTGCATCTTGGTATCCCTCATCTTCAAAATCCTTATGGATGAAGTTGAAGATGACATCAATAGGCATACCTGTTCCCCACTTAATGGTGATGATTTTCTGCTTGTTTTCAGATGGTTCCACTTTTGTTGAATCATCTTGTTCTTTATTGCCCTCAGGCAGTTCCATTGGAGTTTCAGCGAACTGAGGCACAATTTCTTCTTTAGGTTTAGAACCAAATAAGTTAAATAATCCCATAATGTTTCTTAATTAAATGATTAATATTTTTATTTTTTCATTTCCCTTTTATACTGAAAAAAAGAAAAGGTAACCACCATGTCAAAAAATATTCGTATGTTTGCAACAAATACAAATACAATGAGAGTTAGACTTCTTGCCATATTCACAGCAATATTGCTTTCTTCCTTTGTCTATGCACAACGGAAAAGGGCTTTCATGGTCGGTATTTCTCATTACGATACAGCATTGACGGGTTACCAATGGAATAACATCAACGGAGTGGAAGATGTTAATTTGCTTACTCCCGTCTTAAAGAAGCAAGGGTTTGTTATAACAGCCCTCTTGAACGAACAAGCGACATTTGACAATATCACTCGTCAACTATCCATGTTTGTCGATAAAACAAAAAAGGGTGACATCGCCTATCTGCATTTCTCCACACATGGGCAACCTATTGAGGACTTAAATGGTGATGAAGACGATGGTTGGGATGAGGCGATTGTACCCATTGATGCTTTTAAGATGTACAAGAAAGGCACATACGAGGGGAAGAGACATTTCATTGATGACCAACTCAACCAATATGTTAAGAAGTTAAGAGAGAAGATTGGTAATACGGGATTTCTTTATGTAGTTATAGATGCTTGTCATGCAGGAACATCATCCAGAGGACATGATGATGTGGTAAGAGGTACCAATGTTGGCTTTACATATAATAATAAAGTATTTAAACCTACTACGCAGAAGAAATCCCATTATAAGATTGATGCCTCTACCAAGCAAGCCAACGTCTTGTTCTTGGAGGCTTGCAGACCTGATCAAATCAATTCTGAGATCAAAATAGGTGGCAAACGATATGGACCGCTTTCCTATAACATTGCACAAGCTTTATCAACGTATAAGCTGACTACTGATGCTGACGAGCTCCTTAAGCACATCAAAGCATCCATCATGAAAGATGGACATTGGCCCAATAATCAAAACCTTGTAACAGAAACAAGTTATTAACATGGCAAACCATATACCTTTACAACATCAAGAGCTAAACCACTTCCTTGCAGAAGAGAAAGGCAAGGTGCTGACATATCTGAGAAAGAAGTTTTCCATCTCAGATGATGACTTGGATGACATCTTTCAAGAGTCATCAATGGCATTGTTCTTGAATATACGCGATGGCAGACTTGCCAATCTCACCAGTACCCTCTCCACCTATTTCCTCCGCATATGCATCAACCAAACGTTGAAATCCATCGGCAAACAACAAAAAGTGGTGCCTTTGTTTGATGACAGCACGATAACCAACAAAGATGAGTTTCGTTCTGACAAGATAGATGAACTCTATAGATTATGTACAAAAGACGAAGACGCGGAGAGAGTAGCACAATCTGAAAGGATTGTACAGAACATCATCGAAGTGATGCCTGACACCTGCAAAAACATCTTCAAAGGCTATTATTGGGACAACTTCACAACAAGCACCATTGCAGACATGTTTGGCTTTGCCAATGCAAACTCTGTCAAGACACAGAAATACAAATGTCTGCAAAAGTTCCGCAACAGGTATAACGAACTAATGAATAAAAATCATGGATAAGGAAAAAGACATATTGACAGACTGTGTAGATGAACGCATAGAATCTTTTCTTCGTGGCACAATGAGTTCAGACGAGGAAGAGGCTTTCAAGCAGGAAATCAAAAGCAACCCTGAATTACGGAATCGTGCAATGGAAATGACGGCACTTGCCAAAGGGTTGTGCACATATGAATCCGACAAGGAAAAATCTCTTAAAAATTCCATCGTGGCTGATAAATCCACAGCGAAAGAAACGAGAACAAGAGCACATACCTTCTTGTGGTGGGCATGTTCTGCGGCTGCTGTATGTGTCATTTTTTTCAGCGTCTTCAAAGCCCAAAGATACCGAACTTTGGAAGAAACCATCTCCCCTTACTACACCCAATACGACATTAGCAACATCTCTCGTGGAGGCACTGACTCTACCACTGTTGTCCATCTCTATTCTCTCTTTGAACAAATCCAAACACAACACAATGTGACCAATGTCATTAAGGAGTTGGAATCTATTTACGCATCACTTAATTCAGATTACTCATATCATCCTTATGCGAATGACATAGCATGGAACCTCGCTTTAGCTTATATAAAGGATGATCAAATAGACAAAGCCATTCCTATTCTGGAGAAGCTCAAAGAAGAGAACCAGGACAGTCCTATCAGCGTAAAATCTGACGAACTCCTTCAGAGAATTAAAGACTTAAGATAAATTTCTTATTAAAAAATTTGGTACAATTTACGAAAGTGCTTAACTTTGTATCGAAACATTAGACTCATTGAAGCAATATGTTAGGAATTAAGACAAGGCGCCCCCCTATTGGAGGAGACATCGCGAATCAGATTCGTGGTGCCGTTGCCCGTGTCGCCAATGGACAACTTAATGCGCAGGAAATGGCGAGTGTGGAACGTTCCAAACTCATCAGGAGCCGATACAAGGCACGTTGGATAGGACTTGATGGAAAAGAGTTATAACTTAGATATAGTAAGGGCTGATGACACGTCAGCCCTTATTGATTTCATGTGTGGTGTACCTTCTATGGACAATTTCATACACGACAAAGAGAACGGATTGGCAAAATTCATCAAATTGCGCCTTTCCAATTTGTGGCTTGTGTATGAGGAAGGAAAAGCTGTTGCATTCTTCGCTTTGAGCAAAGATGCATTGGTGCTTAACAACGAAGACAGACGGAACTTGGAGAACAAAGAAAAAGACTGTTCCGCCCTGCCATCTCCTGATGATGCTGATAAATTCTGGGACAAAGAGAAGTACCCTGCTATTGAAGTTGATTATTTTGCAGTATGCAAGGAAATGCGTGAAAATCCAGATGACCATTTGGGTACATACATCATCGAGGAGATTTGCAGAATGGCTGATGCAGATATCTATTCTGCCACTATGTTTTTGACTGTTGAGGCATTGGACACCAAGGAATACAGTGCTGTTGAGTTCTACCAAAAGTGTGGTTTCCAATTTAGCGACGTGGCACAAAACAAATACATTTATGATACCACGTTTGGCAACCAACCTACCACCAGAAGAATGTATAAAATCATACTTCCATTAGATTAAAGGACAATCCACAAGGTTGTCCTTTTCTTTTTTCCCTCTTTTTGATTACCTTTCCCATCTTTCGAGTATAAATAGGAAAGGAACAACAAAATGAAAGATTATACCAACAAGATAGAAAAGTATCTTCGTGGTCAGATGAGCCATGAAGAAGAAGCAAGGTTTGAACAAAAAGTGAAGTCAAATGCCCTTATTCGTTTCCAAGCGGGTATTATGACAATGCTCATAAGAAAAATCAAATAAGGTGAGAGACAATTGGGAACAGGAAGAGGTATTTTGCCCTTACAAATGCATTTCCCCATCTGAATTATTTGTGCAGATTAAACAAATGTCTTACCTTTGTACTGAGATTGAGCCTCGATCTGTTTTGTTTCGCTCGAGCCATCGAGCCAATGTGAAATAAAATATAATAATCATAAAGCATGTATGAGGCACATGCATTTTATTAACTTAATTATATTTTATTTTTATGATAATCAATCTTAATTATTTCAAGGGAGAGTTTCACGAAGAATGGTTCAATGTTCGTGAATTAAAACCCTTCACCCATGTTAAAGTGGTTGTGAACTGTGATGAACCAATTAGTTCCATTGGTGGTCCGTTAGAAAGACGCGTAGAATCCTTCTTAAACGAAAAACTATTACCTATGAAACTAAAATGTCATTGGGATCACGAATCAGAATCTATAAAAAGAATATTAGGAAGTCCTGAGAAAACACCACAAATTTGCAGATTAGAAATGGGGGTTAACATCGATTTCTAAAAAAACTAATGAAGAGGGTGTGTCGGATTGACACACCCTCATTTAATCCAATAACACAAACCCAGCCCAACAATAAGGGGATTTTCCTTGATCCTTTAATTTCTGTTGTGCTATTTTTAGTGCTTGATGCGCACTTTCTCCAGACAGATAATGTTCGTAGAACACGGACATTAGTTGCTTGGTCTCTTCATCTGGAACTTTCCAAAGTGACATGAGAATAGTGCCAGCACCAGCTTTTTTGAATCCTCTTTGAAGTCCATACACTCCATTGACATTATCGACATCTCCTAATCCTGTTTCGCAAGCAGACAATACGGTAAGTTTGTTTCCTGTTAAATCAAGTCGCGAAATCTCATCAGCGGTAAGGATTCCATCTTCCACTCCTTCTGCAAGTGTTTTTCCTGTCCAGACATTATTCGCGCCAGCAAAAAGCAATCCGCTATATAATAACGAATTATCGTTTTGATTAGAAGTGCTCAAACCACTAAAAAAACTTGTTGTCACATCATCTTCTGACGGAAAATAGAAACCATGAGTTGCGACATGGATGATGTCTGGTACATTTGTACTTAATGTTTTGAAAGATTCTTCATTTGCTTCATTTTGCATGAAAACTTGAACACGAGCGTTCCGATTCTTCAATAACGATTCAATGGATGCGATTTCATCTTTGGTGCTAGGCAGCAAATCCCATGTACCTCTATCCAATGAACGCGTTGCCATTAGAGCCCCCGATGAATAAGAGGTGTATCTCTTAGAATAGGTTGCCATCATCTCTGCATCCTCAAAATAGTCAATGTCTCCATATAAAGTAGCACCCAGTATCTCATCATTCTTCTTCTGCTGCTTAATTGATTCAATCATTGCCGTTGTTGACACCTCATACAAATCGTATTTGTCTGACAGCCGCATTGTCCCATCAGATATGGCAGAAATATTGATTTTGTTTATATAACTTGTGGGAGAATAATAAACAGAAGCTCCATTCTCTATGTATGGCTCTATATTTCCCCATATCATCTGATAGAGTTTTTTGTTTGGGATATCATACAAACTATCAATAAACTCATGACTTATTAAATTATTTGAATCAAACAGCTCCTCTAACTCATCCTCGGAACATAATGGTATTAACGTTGGGACATTACTATTAGATGTCAAAATCAATGCCCCTAATAGTGCTTTAGACTCTTCTATCGGCATTTTGATCTTAGGTAAGAGTGTGAATTCTATTGCTACATCATTGCCTTTTAGCATTGTTCTGACATCATCAATAGATTTGAATGAACGACTCAACCTTTCGCTGAAATCAGGTATTGCTGCAATGACTTGCTTTTCATATAAGTTAATTCTTTCCACATAATTACCAATAGAGTCTCTTGGGGTTCTCTTGTTAACAAGTAACTCTTTCAATGATTGCATAGATGTATAGGTCTCTTGTATGGCCTGGTCACATTCTTTTACCAAGTTTTCTATTAATCTTCCAGATTTTAGCAATAGGCATTTCGTATATATAGCATTATTAAATGCCATTCGCTTTGTCTGTGGATTATCAAAGGATGTTGCTGCTAAATTGTTTAAAGCCACCAATGCTCCAGATTTCTGCTCCCAGTATTCTTCACGCTCGGCTTCTGAAAAGTAAGAAAAAATATCTGCCAAATGATTCCGAATAGCATTATTATATTGCTCAATTTCCGATATGGCTTTTTCATTTTTGGTTAAACAATGTATAACATACAAATCCAACTCTGCCATATCCTTTACATAAGACGCGGCATCCATCCCCATAACTTTGACAAAACATTCTTCTCCCCTTTTATAATCATTTTCCAAAAAATAGATTTCTCCTATGTTCATATATGCAAGAGCTTTTACACCTTCATTTTGTGATAAAGATTCATCTTCTATAATTCGACCATATAGTTCCTTTGCCTTAGGAAAATCCTTCATTTTGGCATAAATGGTTGCCATATTGTTCAATACCATAAGCCTCTCGTCAGAATTACCATCGTTTACTCCATCGTAAAATGCCATATAAATAGAATCCGCGTATTCTAAAAGTTCTTTAGCATCCGTGGGATTCCCTACCTGTATAATACATGCGGCCAAATTAGACATTAATCGTGCATACGCAAGGCTGCTTTTATCATTATTCTTCTTGTAAATCTCAAAAGCCTTCATATACCATTCAAGGGCCATTTCCACATTATTAAGGAGAGAAGACAAATATCCCTTAGCTTCATATATACTCTTTATTTGATCTGATTGTACATTCTCTTTCTGGAGAAATAGAAGAGACTCATCCAACACTTTGTCTGCTTCAATATATTCTCCTTCTTCACAAAACACATTTGATAAAGAAGTTATCACTAATATATAATTACCCAATGAAGCTTTCCCCCAATTCTCTTCATATAATTTTCTTTGATTCTTCAATTTTGTGATAGCCTCATTATAATTCCCTTGTGTATAATCATTTGTGACATCCAAAAACCACGAGTTATCACTAATAGATTGAGAGATTGAAACATCGTCTGATTGTTTTAAATTCTGAAATTTTAATTGGAGAATTTGCCATTTGTCTTTTATGTTCTGTTTTGTTGTAACATCCATATGGATACTGTCAGATAATTGTACCGCTGTTTCCAAATGAGCAAGAGCCTCAACTGATTTATTTAATCCTATTTCCGCATTTGACAACGCGAGTAAAGCTGATGCATATAATTCGGGATCTTCACCAAATTGTTCTTTACCTACTAAACATGCTTCTTCCGCGATGTGATATGCAGAATTAAAATCTCCTGTAACACTTAGGATGTTTGACATATTATTCAAAAGACACCCATAAAAATAGGATTTATTTTTGTCAGGAGAATTCTGAAAATCCGCATACGACTCATTAAACCAATGAAGAGCGTCTTGTTCCTTCTTCATTTGCATATTTGCGAGACCTATATAGAATTTATATGTAGGAATATAAGCTATTCCAGCCAACGAGTCACCTTGTACATTAGTAAGCACCTTTTTTATCTCATCAATGGCATTTTGATGAAACCCATATCCTATGTACATTATGCATTTCTGCAAAAAGGAACCCAAATATCCGATCGATTTCACTCCGTCAATATATTGTATGGCATCTACCGATTTTTGTTTATATTCAAGAGCTTTAATCGTATCATTGTCGGATTCACATATTGATGACATATTATAGTAATCATTAAAATCCGCTATAGTATATGGCTTATCATAATGTTTTGACACATCTACCCCATATATGTTAAATGCCTTCTTATTAGGATTCTCTATAAAATCCAGTTTGCCAATATCTGGTATAGATGGGAAATAAAATGAGACTTGAAAAACACCTCCAAAAGTAAAATCTCGCTTTTGGGGACTAATAGGTAAGCCATCACATTTCAACAAAGGATGTTTTTCATGTGTTTCATAATTATATAGATATGTCGCATCAGATATTGTTCCCCATGAATTTGGAGGCATTGTTAAGGTACAATGAATGAACGTTGTATCCTTTGTCACCTCAATCTTATTGATATGCAAACTTGGTTCATCTGTCCTGTCAAAAACAGGCTCAATATAAGTTTGTGCCACACATTTCATGCAGCACATAACAAAAGATAACACAACAACGAAGTACTTCATGACAAAATATTTTTTTGCAAAATTACTTTTTTTCTTCAAAAGCCGGTTACCTTTTACATCTTTTCGGTATAAAAGGGTGAAACATAACTCAAAACATTCAATATTAACAATTAAAATCAACACAATTATGAAAAAGTTTTCAACTATTCTCATGGCAATCACATTCGCCATCACTGCCCATGCACAAAGTTACAACGTCGGAACGTCAACCACCTCTACCGACTATTTCGGAAACCAGAGAACCACCCATCGCAACCAATATGGGCAAACAACAGGTACTTCCACCTCATCGACAGACTATTTCGGAAGAACGACGACAACGCATCGAGATAGATATGGAAATACCATCGGTACATCTACCTCTTCAACGGATTATTTGGGCAACACCACGACCACCCATCGAGACCGTTATGGGAACACAACTGGAACGGATAGATCAAGCACCGACTACCTTGGCAATACCAACACCCGTTACTCTGATTCTTACGGAAACTCTAGAGGCTCATCTTCCACCTCAACTGACTACTTCGGCAACACCACGACTACTTATCGCGACAGAAACGGATACACTCAAGGTTCTTCTACATCTTCCACAGATTATTTTGGCAATCGCCACACACAACAGCGCAGCAACAACTCCAACACAACCATCTGGACTTGGTAATGATACTTCTCTCCATACGACGAACCCCGAAAGTAGCTCAGCATCCTACTTTCGAGGTTCAATTGTTCACGAATCCAGACATGTTGTGTTTAACTATCACTGAAAGGCACAGGAATGCCACCATGAGGATAGAATGGGGCTCAGTTTCACCAGTCCATCTTTTGCTCCACTCGTCACATCAGCCAATATCGCATTTGGATATTGTTTCAGAATCGTCTCAGGTTTCTTACGTTTTGATTCAATTATAATCATTTTTCTTATTCATTATTACCCATTCACCATCTTTGCGGCCACCTTTGCGTCCAAGAACGCCTATCTTCTTAAGTATAGCAATGTCTCTTTCTATGGTTCTAACATTCATTGTATTCTTTTCCGACATCTTTTCCGACATAGAACATTTTAGGGCATTCCATTGTCTCGTTTCCACAGGATTACCGCTCGACATCACGAGTTATCCATCTGCATCCAGCATGGGGCGCAGATAACTCAACTCTCCAAAGTTGTCATTAGCCAACCAGAAGACCTCCACATATTCTGATATCAGCCAGCCAACCTACGACCTTACCACTACGAACCAAAGGAACACTAAAGGAAGAGTAAAGGAGCACCAAAGGAGGACTAAAGGAACACTAAAGGAGGGCTCTTACGAGCACTCTACCATACTCCCAGCCATACTTCAAGCTGCTTCTAGCCATACTCTAAGCTTACTCTAGCCATACTCTAGGCTTACTCTAGGCTTACTCATGAGTATGCTTGCAGTATGGCAAGAGCGAAGATGGTAGTTCGCTGATTGGGGTTGTCAGTTTTCTGTCTGACGACTAGATAGAGTTGACTGGTTATTATATGACGACTGCTCTCTGCTACCATTCATCACAAAACCATGCAGTCTGTCCCAGATGCTTCGCCAGTCGGGCAACTATGCGTACTTTTGCAGCACCAAAGCGGGAACGACGAGCGAAGGCCAAGGGCAAAGGCTGAGCTGTCACAAAGAAACGAAATGAAAATGGAGAAAACAAACGAGTATCGTATTTGGAAGGCAGGGATGGAGGATTTGCCTGAGATTCTGCAATTGCAATACCTGGCCTATCAGAGTCAGGCAGCGCTGTTCAGCAACAAGGATATTCCACCATTGACGCAGACCTTGGATGAGGTAATAGAAGAGTATCACAAAGGCATCATCTTGAAGATGGTGAATGAGGAAGGAATGGCAATAGGCTCTATCCGTGCATGGGAAACGGAGGGAAGCGTCTATATCGGGAAACTGATGGTGCATCCTAACTATTGGCACCACGGATATGGCACAAGACTTCTGAAAGAAATAGAGCTGCTTTTTCCTCGGAAACGATATGAGCTGTTCACGAGCACCCGCAGCGTTGACAACATACGGCTGTACCAGAGATTGGGCTATCGGGAGTTTGACCGCAAGCGCGTGGATGAGGAACTGGAATTTGTGTATATGGAGAAAGCGCAGAATGAATTGAATTAAGTTTTAAATTAAAAAAGGGGAAAAACATGAAATATGTTCGAATGATGGCAATGGCGGTTGCAGCAATGGGCGTCATCCATATCATTGCAACTTTTACACCACTGGTTAATAGCGGACTGGAGGTGCTAAGTGCGGCCAAGCAGCAGGCAATGACTTATATGAGTTTGATGTGCGGCATGCTGCTGATAGTGTGCGGCTCGCTTGTGGCAATGCTTCATGACAAAGTGAAAGAACATCCGTTCTTACGCAGGCCATATATATTGATATATGGTGTGCTGAGCGTTGATGGCATAGCTGCAGTCGCTTATATGCCTCACAATCCATTTGCATGGATGGTGCTTACACTTGTCAGCAGTTTGGCTATTGACATTTTCTATGACTGCAAAGAGCAGGATTATCTCTGACAAGCTGGACCTATGGCCCATGACACTCAAGCATACCTGAATTCGCTTTTGTTTCCAACTAATGCTTTCGTGTCTAAACTGAACTACATATTATTCTATTGAGGATTATTCAAAAGAGAAAAAGATGGATAACAGAGCTCTTGTCGTTATTGACATTCAGAACGACATCACAAAACACTACCACGACATTGTGGCCCACATCAATGATGCTATCGACTGGGCAGCAAACGAGCAGATACACATTGTCTATATCAAGCACAACAACACGACTTCCAACACCCGAACCTTTAAACCTGGCACTCACGGAGAAGAATTGGCACCCGAACTGAATGTGGTATCGGACCATGTTTTTGTGAAGACTAAGAGCAATGCGCTGACGAGCGAAGCATTCGCCTCGTTCATCGGGGCGAAGGGCATCAATGAGTTTTATGTGACAGGCGCTGATGCCACCGCCTGCGTGAAGTCCACTTGCCTTAACATGCGCAAGGCTGGCTACAAAGTGCACGTGCTCTGCGATTGCGTCACCAGCTATGACCCGAAGAAACTGCCTGCAATGTTTACCTACTACGAGAAGCAGGGCTGCGAACTGGACTTTTTGCTACAACGGGCGTGAACGGAGATATTGTCCACCAAAAGTTTGGCTGATGACAAAACGATGCGTATCTTTGTCACACAAATTGTAGAAGCTAAACACACCTATGAATCCTGTATCCATCCGACTGCTCAATCAGCAGCTTGCAGCACCCCAGTTTCACACCCCTACCGAGGTGGTGGACTATATGGGGGCCATGCAGGCGCAGGAGTACCGAATGATGCGTTGGGCTGTGGCAATGCGGACTCGAAGGCCTTCGCACTGAGCATTCAAGGAAGCTTTTGACAACGGGCAAATCATCCGTCTGCACCTGATGCGCGGCACGTGGCAACTGGTGTCGGCCAAGGACTACTGGATGATGCTGGGCCTCTGTGCTCCAAAGGCTATAGCTGTGACCAAGGGATGGATGAGCAGCAACAAGGTGTCTATCCCCAACGAGGAACTGATGCGGGTGAGAGACATCTTGGCACGAACGGCTGCAGAGGGAGGGAGCGTAACGAAGGAGGACTTCGTGAGGGCGCTGGACGGTAAGGGCATCAGAATGGATGACCACCGGTTGTCATACCATATCCGCATGGCTGAAATGGCAGGCACCTTATGCAGCGGAGAACTATTGCCCATGAAGGCGACCTATGCGCTCACGGCTAACAAGGTGGGAACAAGAACGGAAATGGACAGGGACGAAGCCCTCATGCGCTTCACCTGCAAGTACTTCCAAAGCCGCCAACCTGCTACACTGGAAGATTTCGTGTGGTGGTCGGGACTGAACATTAGCGACTGCCGCAGGGGGATTGCTCTCTTGGGAAACTGCATTCATGTGGAAAAGTGGAATGGACGGGAGTTTTACATGACGGACCACTGCCGAACACGAGGGTTCCGAAAGGGAAAGTTTCTGTTGATTTCCCCGTATGACGAGTACCTCATCAGCTATAAATCGCGCGACATCGTACTTCCATCTGAATACAGGCATCATGCACATAACAACAGCGGCATCTTCCAACCAATTGTCGCTTTTGATGGCACCATCTGCGGCAACTGGACGCCTTTCAAGGAGGAGTGCCAAGTCTCGTTCTTTACCGATGGATATCGTGCAGAGGACTTGATGGAGGCATGGCAGGCATACAAGGTGTATCGAACGAAGTAAGCACTTTTCATACATCAGACCATATGAAACAGGAAATCAATTCCAAAGATACGGGCAGGGCTCAGGCATTCGAGCTATGGATGAAATCTCCTATGCCGATGGTGACACTCGTCAAGACGTTTGACGTGACGCACCTTTACAGGATAAGCAAACGAAGGGGCTTGAAGTTCAACATGCTCCTGTGCTGGTGCATCGGCAAGGCGGCAAGCCAGATAGATGATTTCTACTTATTGCCAGAGCAAGGGAAGCTGTACAGATATGACTGCATGGCCATCAATGTGATTGTGAACAATAAGAAAGGGGGCATCAGCACCTGCGACATCCCCTTCAACGATGATTTGATGCAGTTCAGCCAGGACTATGATGCACTTACTCAGCAGGCAGCAGAGACTTGTTGCGACATCACGAATGAAGGGGCAATGATTGTGGGTACATCTGCGATGGTGGAAACGGAACTTGATTGCATCGTGAACCAATACTGCGGCATCTTCAACAATCCCTTCCTTGCATGGGGACGCTACAAGCATGGTTGGTTCAAGACAACCCTCCCCATCTCTTTCCAGTTTCACCATGCCCAGATGGATGGCGGACACGCAGCACAATTCTTGGAGGAACTGCAAAGGAGAATACGAGATGCTTAAGTGAAAAGTGAAGAGTGAAAAGTGAAAAGTGAAGAGTGAAAAATCTAAATTACCTGCCATTCGGATAGTCTTTCGTTAGCAAAAGTAACTTAGATTTTTCACTCTTCACTTTTCACTTATTTTATAATGAGCTTGTCGCTTCCTGCTGCCTTGAAGCTCATGTCGAGTCCTTTGACGCTATGTGTCAAGGCTCCGAAAGAGATGAAGTCAACGCCTGCCTTGGCATAAGGAATCATCGTATCGAAGGTGATGCCGCCAGAAGATTCGGTCTCGGCACGTCCAGCAACAATCTTGACAGCCTTCTCAGTATCTTCAGGTGTGAAGTTGTCGAACATGATGCGGTCGCACCCTTCAGCAAGAGCTTCATCAAGCTCCTTGAAGTTGCGCACCTCGCACTCTATCTTGAGGTCCTTCCCATGTTCCTTGCAGTATTGCTTGGCACGAGAGATGGCGTTGTGAACACCACCGCAGAAGTCGATGTGGTTGTCCTTGAGCAGTATCATGTCGAAGAGACCGATGCGGTGGTTCATGCCGCCGCCAATCTTGACAGCTTCCTTCTCGAGCATACGCATGCCTGGGGTAGTCTTGCGAGTATCGAGCACACGAGTCTTGGTGCCAGCATCGATGAGTGCCTGCTGATACTTGTGAGTCATGGTGGCGATGCCGCTCATGCGCTGGAGGATGTTGAGCATGAGGCGCTCGGTCTGCAGAAGGCTCTGCTCCTTGCCCTTCACGGACATCACAATATCACCAGGTTTCACATGGGCGCCATCCTGAATATACACTTCTACTTCCATCGTGGGGTCGAAGCGGCGGAACACTTCCTTAGCTATCTCCACGCCGGCAAAGATGCCCTCTTCCTTGATAAGGAGTTTGCTCTCGCCATAGGCATCAGCAGGGATGCAGCAGAGTGTTGTGTGGTCGCCATCGCCAATGTCTTCTGCAAAGGCAAGGTCTATGAGTCTATCGTTTAGTTCTTCTACTGATAACATGTATTTTGAATATTATTGGTTTCTAAAGTTCACTTGCTTTCTCTCCTAAACTGAGGGACAAAAGAGCGGGGAACTTCAATGATTAAAACAACCAAGCAAGGCCAAATTTGACGCCAAACTTGCTCTTCTCGGAGAAGTCGGAGAGAGACACGTCGTAATAGAGCGAAGGCTCGAAGGTGAGGCGCCTGTTGAGGAAGAAGCAGTAACCCAATTCAGGGGTGATCTGCACGTCGTTGAAGTTAGGAGCGCCATGCAAGAAGCGTGCACCGGCCTGAAGGAAGAGTCCGTTCTGCTCAATGAGATAACGGCACTTAGCGCCTACATAGAAGTTCTGCATGTCGGAGTTGTGGTAGTCAAAGCCCACTTCGGCTATAGCCATCCAAGCGTCCTCGAACATATAGCCGCCGTTGACACCGAGGTTGAAGTGGAATTTCTCGTGCTTGCTGTAGGAGAGTCCGCCAGAATTGGTGGTCGCTGCCAAATAGTACTTGCCTTTCTCAAATTGTGCAAAGGCACTGCTGATGCCCACAAGGGCAAAGAGAAGTGTGAATGCTAGTTTTTTCATAATAACAATTTATTATAAGATGCGCCATCGTCATACCGTGACAACGATGACACAACCGGTTTATTTTCGTTTCTGTTTCAACGCCTCCTTCTTGTAGAGTGCCCACGAGAGTACGCCACAGATGGCTGCATAGCCAAGGATGTGGGGCAGATTGGACATCCATGCGTTCCAGGTGATGCCGTAGTAGCAATAGAATGCAAGACCGACGATGAAGAAGGCTATGGGTTGCAAGATGTATCTTTTCATGCTTGTAGAGTGTTTTAGCATAGGCCACAAAGTCCAACTTTAGACCTTTGACTTTAGACCGTTAGCCCAAAGAATAAACCACACCAACACACCCACCGTGACGATGCCACCGAGCAAATAGGCAATGAAGTTGTGGAGTTGGAAACCTTCAGGGGCAATGAGTATGTAAGTGGAGCAAACCATCGTCATCCACACAGCGGGAACCAGCGATACGAGGTAACCATATTTGAATGTGCCCTCCGTTGCACCACGTTTGGTCAGCCACACCGTGATGGCCCATAAGGTGAACACGGAAAGGCTCTGATTGAACCATGCAAAGTAACGCCACAGGATGTCGAAGTTGACGAAGATGAGAGCGCCGCAAATGACAAAGACGGGCAACGACAGCAACAAACGCTTATAGATCTTATTCTGCTTGTAATGCATGAAATCTGCAGCAATCAGACGGGCACTGCGCAATGCTGTGTCACCACTGGTGATAGGAGCAGCCACTACGCCAAGCACGGCAAGAATGGCACCCACTGTGCCAAGCCAAGAGGAGCAGACACTATTGACCAGAATGGCAGGATTGGGATTGCCTGTTCCGCCATTGGTCATCACAGCCCACAATTTCTCGTAAGGTGCTGCAGTGTTGTCCATACCGAATTGTGTCACATCATATGCATCGGCAAACTTGATGGCTGCTGCTGCCCAGATGAGTGCAACAACACCTTCAGTAATCATGGCTCCGTAGAAAATGGGACGTCCATACTTCTCATTTTTCATACAACGTGCCATCATTGGACTTTGGGTCGCGTGGAAACCACTTACAGCACCACACGCAATCGTGATACAAAGCCCAGGAAAGATAGGCATCGTGGAAGTTGGATGATGATTGCTGAATGCTTCCGTGATTTCAGGCATGGTGCCATCTGCCATAAAAATGCCGTACCCCACTCCCACAGCCATGACCAGCAATGCCACACCAAAGATAGGATAGATACGACCTATCAGTTTATCAACAGGCACCAGGGTGGCAAGCATGTAGTAGGTGAAGATGGTGATGACCCAGAAGAGGTTTTGCCCAAACACTGTGTCACCACCAATCATGTTGGCAAGAAGTCCTGCTGGTGTGGTGGCAAACACAGCACCCACTAGAATCATCAACACCAAAGAGAGGATGCGCAATGCCATTCGTGCCACAGAGCCCAACTCATCGCCGACAATCTCCGGCAAACTGGCACCATTCTTGCGAAGGCTGATCATACCCGACATATAGTCATGCACAGCACCGCCAAAGACGCATCCCAACACAATCCATATGTAGGCGGCAGGACCAAACAAGATTCCCTGAATGGCACCGAAGATAGGACCTGTGCCTGCTATATTCAGGAACTGAATGAGAAAAACCTGCCATGTAGGCATTGGTGTATAATCGACGCCATCCTGCAAAGTGTAACATGGTGTCTGTCGCTGAGGGTCAGCACCAAAAACCTTATTAACAAATGCTCCATAAAGAACGTAGCCTAAAATGAGGAGCAATAAAGAGAGTATAAAGGTGACCATTTATATATTATTCTGTCAAATTGCCTACAAAAGTACGGAATTATCCTTACCTTTGCAAAAAATTGTATGTTAATAATGGCTAACAGACACCATATGTGGGCTTTGGGACTGCTTTTAGCACTTCTGCCTATTGTAACCAAAGCCCAGCCCTCCAACAGTCAGCGCGGAGCATATCTCTATGAGCGGCAGCACCCCTTGCGCGAAACCCGAGCCGTATGGCTCACCACCATCGGTGGCCTTGACTGGCCACGCATCAAAGCTACAGATGCCAATAGCCGCAAGCGCCAGCAGGAGGAACTGATCCGCATTCTTGACAACTACCAGCGTGCCAACATCAATACCGTCATTTTCCAGACACGCGTGCGCGCTGCCCTGCTCTACCCTTCAAAGATAGAGCCTTGGGAACTGAGCCTCACGGGCACCCATGGAAGAAGCCCTGGCTACGACCCGCTGGCCTTCTGCATTGAAGAATGCCACAAGCGCGGCATGGAACTGCATGCATGGGTGGTGTGCATTCCCATCGGCACAAAGGAACGCCAACATGGCTATGGCGCAGCATCTATCACAAGGAAGCGCCCCGAACTGGTGAAGACCGCCAAGGGAGGGGAAATGTTCATGATTCCAGGCAAGCCGGAAACGGCAGACTACATTGCCAGCATCTGCAAGGAAATTGTGGAGAACTACGATGTGGACGGCATCTCGCTCGACTACATCCGCTATCCTGAATCTATCTACAATTTTTCTGACGAGAACTTGTATCCTCGCACGTCTTCCCTCAGCAAGGCTGACTGGAAACGAGAGAACATTACACGCATTGTGAGACGTGTGCACGATGTGGTGAAGCCCATCAAGCCCTGGGTAAAACTCAGCAGCTCTCCCATCGGCAAATACAAAGACACGAACCGCTACAGCGCTGGCGGATGGAATGGCTACAACGCCGTATGGCAAGACCCTGTACTGTGGCTGAAAGAGAACTGGCAAGACCTTCTCTTCCCCATGATGTACTTCACAGGCAACAACTACTACCCCTTCCTCTTCCAATGGGCAGAGAATGCTTACGGACACCCTATTTGTCCAGGACTTGGTATTTACTTCCTCGACCCGCGCGAGGGAAAATGGACACTCAACGATGTGCGTGCAGAGATGCACACAGCCCGCAACAGCGGCATTGGCGGCATGGCCTTCTATCGCGGAGAATTCCTCACCAAGAACTGCAAGGGCATTTACGATGCTGCTTGTGACGAGTTCTTCCCCTATCCGGCCCTCACAGCCCGCATGACATGGACGGGCGACACGCTTGCGCCTGCTGCACCAGCTGCCATCCAATATGAAGAAGGTACTCTCCAATGGAAACCGTCTCTACCTCTGCGTCCGTCTCAACACATTTTATATAATGTATATGGTTCCAACACCTATCCTGTAGATGTGACACGTGCAGAGAACCTGTTGGCCACGAGAGTGCGCACCAACCAATGGACCGTGAATGCACGAGGCATGAGAATGCGCTACTATGCTGTGACGGCGATGGACCGCATGGGTAACGAGAGCCTTGCTGCACAAGAAGAGAAGCCTGCTATTGAATTGCCTGAGCATATTAACGTGACAAGGCTCATCAATCGAGATATGGCCAAGAAGGGCAAGAGCACCCGCAAAAAGAAATAAGACTACAAACAAGCGAGGAAGAGCGCAAACCTAGAAAGAACGACTTTCTCCCCTAAAACAATAAGCCCCACAAAGGATGTGATTCCTCTGTGGGGCTTATTGTTTGTCGTATGAGTGGGCATCACTTCACTTTGCTCAGCACAGTTTTGTTGATGCGTTTCTCTTGGCTGTCAATCTTCACCTTGCCAGCACCTTGAGGCATCAGAGTAAGGTCGCCTTCACCCACAGTCTTGGTCACCCATTCGCCACCCTCTTCAGAGTCGTAGTTGTCGGGATCGCCCGTGAAGACAGACTCAATCTTTTTGTAGTGCACACGAATGTTGTCGCCATCGGGAGTGACGCTGGTGAACACCAGCAAAAAGTCATATTCATAAAACTCATTGGCTGCCTGAATGTAGCCAAAGCCCTTGTTGTCATCATAGGTGCCCAGTTTGTCAGCTACAACCATATCGATGGTAGGGTCGACGTTGTTGCTCCATTTACCCAGAAGATCTGCATTGAGAGTTGCAACCGCAGGGGCGTCCTCTTCAACCGCAGCAACACTATCAGTTTGTGCAGCCAAAGCAGTCGAGTCGCCTGCGCTCTCATCCTTGCTGCCAGCTTGTCCTCCACAAGCAGCGAATGCCAGCGCCACAATGGCTGCCGACACCATTACAATCGTTTTCTTCATGTGATTTTAATTAGGTTAAGAAGTTGTTAGTTCGTGAGGGAGCCTGAAACGCTTCCCATGATATTCGGAGGCAAAGTTAAGCCTTTTGACTGATTCCGCCAACCATTTGCAGAAAAAATTTTCCTTTCTCCAGCTTTGCCTGAAAACCAGTCGCGTACAGTGGAGTCAAGTTGACACTGGCATCAGAGCCATATTGCTCGTGCAGCAGCAAAGCCAAGATGCCCATATTCATGCGGAAGTTCATCTCCAGGCATGGATGCATACTGCCATCTGCTGTCTTGAGCATGTCGATGCCAAGAGGCCCTTTATAGTCTATAACTGACAGATGCTCCTTGTGGTAATCAATAAGCCTGTTGAGCCAAGAGGCATCCACACCAATGCGGCGCAGCAGTTCCTCCTGACTTTCCACATAATTATATCCGTAGGCTCCATGTTCGCCCGTCTCAAACACAGAATAGCCAAGAAACTCTACCTTGTGGTCTTCATGCACGAAAAACTCCATCGCGAAGTCCAGCACCTTGTCCTCATAGAAATGGTCTGCCACAAAACCGTCCTGCGAGGAGAGGAAACCTTGCAAACGTTTGAGTGTGGACATCTGACATTTACCATCTGTCATCTTATCCACAAACACCCCACGCCCTGAGGAAGACCAGGGAGACTTGAAGATTATCGCATGAGACGCTTCCAGCATCGTCAAATCGACATCGACGACGTCGGTCAACCGATGTCGACGAGGTCGGTCTACCGACGTCGACGAGGTCGGTTCTGAGGTGCTGTATGCACCACTCGAAAGAACACGACGGTCATACCACTGCATTTCTCCGCCCAAGAGCATTGGGTCTTTGAGTTCAGACAACATTTCCTGAACATATCGGCAGGCAAATTCTCGGCTCGACAAGCGTCTCACTCCAGCCAGCCATTCATCAGAGGGCAGCACCTCCACGGGCACCCCCATCTGCTTATACCGCTGTTTGGTGGCAAGGCTCCAGCCCCAAGGCCCCGCAAAACGAGTGTCTGCCCACACAGCGGACAAGTCTGCTAAGTCGGCTTCCATCTGCTGAATGCGTCTGGGAGGAAGATACTGCCGCACATTGGCGGCCAAAGCCATATCGTTGGAACAGTTGAAGATGCTCGGAAGATTCATAAAGACGCTTTTTTCGACAAAAGTAGCAAAAAGAGGTGAAACACACTCTGCTAAAACGGAAAATGTTGTTTACGAAGCCCATAACACACGAAGAATCCGTACCTTTGCACTCCAGCAACACACAACAACAATATGAAACACCTTTTTCAACGCATCAAACATTGGCTCAGTCTCCTGTCTTTCAAGACGGGTGTCATCGTGCTTTCCCTCTGTGTTCCATGCTATATCATCTCTTTTGCCCAAATGGCACTCCCCATCAGCGCTGCCACCAAGAGCATCCTGTGGGTCGTCTTTTTCGGGTTGGCCAAGACCTTCCAGTATGGCGGGCTCACCATTCTTGGAGCCGAGGGAGTGAAGCGGGTCAAAAGTTATTTCAAGAGAAAGAAGAAAGAGTCCATTTGAGAAGGACGACACGCGTCCATTTTTTCAATAATAGAGCTGCTGCCACTGCACAAAGAAGCACTTTGTGAGGAAACAGACAATGCTGCACAAGGAGCATGATGCGCATTTCCTTGCAAGAAAGCACTTGTCTTGATTATTTTGTGTACCTTTGTGGCAGAAACGAAAAGACAAATGCTTGGAACCATCGTCAACACCGTCACCATCATCGCAGGAGCGGTGATGGGCTCATACATGAAACGTGGCATCAAGCCACCATATCAGCAAGCCCTGTTCAACGCTATGGGCTTATGCTCGTTGGCATTGGGGGTCAACGCCTTTTGCCAGAATATGCCGAAGAGCAACTACCCGGTACTGTTCATTGTGAGCCTCGCAGCAGGCTCGCTCATTGGGTTCATGCTCAACTTGGACGGCAAGTTCAAGAAGCTGGTGGACCGGAGGAAGAAAAAGAAAGACGGAGACGCTCCTCTTTCCGAAGGCCTTTCGACGGGCATCCTGCTCTATTGCATCGGCACATTCTCAATGGTGGGTCCTGTGCTGAGCGCGCTGTATGGCGACAACACCTATCTCTATACGAACGCCACGCTTGACCTGATTACTTCAGCCGTGCTGGCAACCACATACGGCATCGGCATGGTGTGGGCAGCTCCTGTGCTGTTCTGCTGGCAGGGAATGTTCTACCTGATGGCCAAGCTCTCGGCAGACGCCATCAGCGATGACCTCCGCACGGAGCTGTGCATTGTGGGTGGCGTGCTGATTGTCGCATCTGGTTTAAGCATCCTGAAAATCAAGGACTGCAAAACCATCAATATGCTGCCCGCCTTCCTGATTATCGTGCTTTTCTTCCTTGCAAAAAGCCTTGTGGGATAAGCTTGTCATCCCTCAAAATGAATTTATATGAGTCAATAAGGGTATTTATTGACAAGAATTTCGTAACTTTGCAATCCAAAACATTACAGAAACAAAACCTATTATATTTTTTTATATGAAACCAAAGCACCTATTGACCACAGCTTTGGCGCTGTGCCTGAGTGGCAGCGCCATAGCGCAAAGCGAAATTTATCCGCAGCACTTCAACCTCAGCGAGGTGACGCTGCTGGACGGTCCGATGAAGACCATGATGGAAATCAACGACGAACTATTGCTGAAGTATGACGCAGACCGACTGATGACACCATTCATCCGTCAAGCTGGCTTGAGCAAGAACAGCTCGTCGAAGTATTACAACTGGGAACAGAAGCACCCCAACTTCCCGAACTGGGGCGGCGATGCAGGCTTTGACCTCAGCGGACACGTGGGCGGGCACTATGTGAGCGCGCTTGCCTTGGCCTACGCAGCCACGAACGATGCGAATGTGAAGGCACAAATGAAGGAGAAGCTGGATTATTGCCTCAACATCATGAAGGACTGTCAGGATGCCTACAAGAACGATACTAAGGGACTGAAGGGCTTCATTGGCGGACAGCCTCTGAATCACATCTGGACAGGACTCTATGCTGGCGACATCACAGAATTCCGCAAATCGGGCGGCTGGGTGCCTTTCTATTGCCAGCACAAGGTATTGGCAGGCCTGCGCGACGCTTACCTCTACACTGGCAGCACCTTGGCCAAGGAACTCTTCAAGGGGCTCAGCGACTGGAGCGTCAACGTGGTGAGCAACATCTCAGACGACTTGATGCAGCAGGTGCTCGGCTCTGAGCATGGCGGCATGAACGAGACGCTGGTGGATGCCTACAAGATTTTTGGCGACAAGAAATACCTTGACGGAGCCAAGAAGTACAGCCACCGCTCGATGATTGACGGCATGAAGACATTCAACCCAACCTTCCTTGACGGCAAGCACGCAAACACGCAGGTGCCTAAGTACATCGGCTTTGAGCGTGCATGGCAAGAGGACAAGACGCTGACTGATTACCGCAAGTCGGTGCTGAACTTCTGGAATGATGTGGCACAGAACCGCACGGTCTGCATTGGTGGCAACTCCATCAGCGAGCACTTCCAGAGCCACCAGAATGGACACCTCTACATCGACAACATGGAGGGTCCAGAGTCGTGCAACTCAAACAATATGCTGAAGCTTACAGAAGACCTCTTTGACGACACGCACGAAGCAAAGTATGCAGACTTCTACGAGGCCACGATGTGGAACCACATCATGTCCACTCAAGACCCCAAGACTGGCGGCTACGTTTATTTCACCTCGCTCCGTCCCCTCTCCTACCGCATCTATTCACAAGTGAATCAGGGCATGTGGTGCTGCGTGGGCACAGGCATGGAAAACCACTCGAAGTATGGCCACTTCATCTATACGCATAGTGCCACGAACGACACGCTGTATGTGAACCTCTTCACCGCTTCTGAACTCAACAGCAAGAAGTTCGGCATCAAGCAGGAGACTCAGTTCCCTTATGAACAGAAGACCAAGCTGACCATCACGAAGGGAGGCACATTCACTTTGGCTATCCGCAAACCCGCATGGGCAAGCGCTGACGGAAAGGCCAGCTACACTTACGAAACGAAGAAGTGGCAAAAAGGCGACGTGGTGGAAGTGGAACTGCCCATGAAGCTCCGTTACGAGGAATGCCCTGACTACGGCAGCTACATCGCCTTCAAGTACGGTCCTATCCTCTTGGCCGCTCGCACAGAAACTGAGGCTCAGCTGCCTAACGAATACGGCGGCGAAGGACGTATGGACCACTCGCCAGGCGCTCGCTCCACTGCAAAACCGCTCTCATCTGCTCCCCTCCTCATCGGAGAGCGCGCCAAGGTGCTTGAGAACATCAAGCCCGTTGACCTGAGCAAACTGAGCTTCACGCTGACAACAGACAAGGGGACCCTGCCTCTTGAACCATTCTACAGCATCCAGCACTCACGCTACTCCTGCTACTTCTTCCAAGGCACACAAGAAGACTACGCAAACTCTGACATGGGACGCAAAGACGCAGAAGAGCAAGCCTTGCAGGCTCGTACCCTCGACTATGTGGCCACGGGTGAACAGCAGAGCGAGGCTGGACACGAAGTCAAATTCTCTACAGGTTCTACCAGCGGCAGCTATCGTGGCGAGAACTACCGTGACGCCAGAGCAAACGAGTACATCCAGTATGTGGTGGAAAATACAGAAGGCATCAAGACCAACGTGTCGCTGATGCTCCGCTTCATCACCTCCGACCGCGGACGTGTGGCAGACATCTACATCGACGGACAGAAGATTGGCGACATCACGGTGCAGCAACGCGTGAAGGGTGCTGACGAACAGGGATTCTTCAACGTGGAATACCGCATCCCAGACGAACTCCTCGTGGACAGCAAGGGCAAGGTGAAACAGAAGCTCACGTTCAAGATTGTGGCTTCACCCAACACGATGTGTCCGGGCCTCTACTATCTCCGACTGCTGAAGGACTACAAAGACCATGCCTATCAATGGAACGCCACCGATTGGAAAACGGGTGACGCAGGACGTGTGGCACAGAGCAACTTCACTTACAACGACGATAACACAATAACTATTAACTCAGGCACAGGCACTAATAACCTGTGCCTGAGCCTCAATTACGAGGAAGTGGAAGACGATATGCTCAAAGCCTCTCAGAAGTATTTCGTGGTCAAGGCGAACAATGTACGGGTAACTTCTGGCACAGCCTACCTGTGGTGGCTCAATGGCGTCAATCGAGGCAGCAGCGTCGCACCTACTAAAATCAAATCACTTTCGGATGGAACCGCTTTCATCTGGGACATGACACAAACGAACCTGAATGACAATAACACAGGAGACCCCTTCTCTATCTGCCAAGGCGCCACCATTTTTGGCCTCACATCAAAAACAGGAACTTCTACCGTGCAATACATCGGTTTCGTGGATGACATCAGCAATTTGGAAGCCACTGTGGGCATTTCAGCCACACCAGCGCCACAGGGTGCCGACAAAGGAGAATGGCGCTCAGATGGCGTCTATTATGACCTATCAGGCCATCCAGTCACCACGCCTCAGCCTAATCACATCTACATCGTAAATGGCAAGCAAATGCTGAAGAAGTAACGGGAAACCGGTTCTTCATTCAAGCCTTCGGGAGTTAATAAAAAAAGCTTGCCATTAGAGACAAGCTTACAACAGAGAGGGAAATGATTGTCGGGGAAGTTCCATCAAGACCATGATGCCCGACTCCTCCAGGAACTAACGAATTGACTTGATGAGTGCCAAGAAAAACACAAAAGCAGAGTGCCCTAAGACCACACTATGGCTGCGGTTCCTCATGAGGCTCTTCCATCACGAAATTAACAGCAGGAACCCACTCACGCACGGTCTTATAAGGCTGCAAAGCCCTATCTTCAAAGGAAACCCGCAACCGCTGGGCTGGCACATGGAATTTGTCCACAAGCGTCTCACGAACAATCTCCGCACGCTTCCTCGCCAAATCCGCGTGAAACTTCAAATTCACATCCGCAGTGACATCAGGATGCCCAACAATATTGAGATTCACATTCGGATGAGACTGAAGGAAACGAGCCACATACTGCAAGCGCTTGGTCGTAGCCGTATTCAGGTAAGAAAAGCCTGAATAGAAAGGAATCTGCGTTTGCATGGACTCGCCAAAACGAACCGTCTCCTTATACTCACTTGTGTGGTCAACCAACACTGGGTCGACGAAAGCCACATGCTGGGGCTCACGGAAACGGCGCAGCTGCTGCTTGCCATTCTTAAAATGGTAAACCAGGTTGCACATCAAATCCACATAGAAATCCAAATGATTGCCATTCGACACGCCATTATAATCATTATCTGTAGCGTTTATCCGCAGGTCCACACCGATGTCCCAGGGCTCGTTCAAACGCACATCGCACGTAATGCCTGCATGCCCTACGATATAGGTTGCGTTGGCGTTATTGACCGGATAATAAGGCCGGCTCGCCTTAGGGGTCACATTCCAAGCCTCCAACTTCTTATCAAAACTGAATGTCCGCATGACGCCTGCACCAAACACCAAGCCCCAAGTGAGCGGACGTTCCACCTCATACCCCCAAAAGATATTAGTCAGATTGATAATGCCCGACACAGAGCCTGTCAGACACCGGAAATTATATCTACCATCACCATAAACACCATGTATCGAATTCACTAACGCATCACTACAACGCGATGTCTGCATATTGAGCCCGCCAGTCACCTTGATGCCCACATTGGGAGAGAAATTGTGTCCCAACAACATATTAACAGAAGGCAATTGGCGAAGCACAAAATCGGTGCCCTTGGCATTCTCCGCTAATGATTGACTGAAACCTGCGCCAACACCCCAAAACCAGTCTCCATGCTTATGACGAGCCTCACCTGATTGAGCCTGCATCGATGCCACACAAACGCCACAAAACCACAGAAACACACACCACAAAAGGCGATTTGAGAATTGTCTATTTTTCATTGCTTCAAGAAGTCATTCTATTCGTTTATACTTGCAAAAGTAATACAAAATCGAAAAAAACGAACAAAAAACAAAATCAAAATACCGATTCTCAACAAAAATCACTAACTTTGCAACCGATTTGCAACATTATGGCTCGGTAGCTCAGTTGAATAGAGCGTCAGATTCCGGTTCTGCAGGTCATGGGTTTGAGTCCCATCCGAGTCACTTACAGCAGATAGCCAATATAACTCTATATAACTAAAAATGGTTGTGTATGTGCTTATATTGGCTGTTTTCTTTTGAGACAACACTTAGGGCAGAATGCTTACAGAGGCTGAACGAAGGTAGGCACGAAAGTTGCACCATGCTTTGCAAGGAGGATTTCGACGAAGTCAAATGGCGAAAAGAGGACACAATGCCCTCTTTTTGTTTCACTATCCTTTCTCATGCTGTATGAATCATGAACAGCAGGGCGTTCTGCAACACGACGGGGCGGTTGTGGGCGAAGAATACAGTGCCTTCGGTCGTTGCTTTGATGTCGCTGAGAGTCTGGCCGCTGTAGGGATGTATGATGTGAGCCAGTGACTGTCCGAGATGCACACGGCTGCCGACATCGGTCAAGCGGAGCAGGATTCCTGCATGTTGTGCTTTAACGTGCTGGAGTGTTGACTCATCGATGAGCACAGACTCGTAGGCAGCTCCTGTGGGGTCAGTGGTGATGATCTCTGTGCGGTACATCATGCGTAAGATGGCATCGACGCTCTCATTGCCAGCTTTCAGGTCTATCTGATGGGTCTTTCCTGCATAAAAGGAGAAAGCTTTGGTGTTCCACAGCTGCCAGTTGTAGTTGAGCAGCGTTGTGTCGAAGGGGCGAGGCTGGTAGGTGGTTACGTAACGCATACCGAACAGACGAGCTGTGTCCACGTCCTCATAGCCCGTTTTGATGATCCGCACGTGGGGGATGAAGTCTCCCGGCACATAGTAGCTTGCCAGCTGGATTCCGTATTCGAAGCCGTTGAGAGCCTCGAAGACGGCGGCAGCGATGCGTTGCGTTGTCTCACCCTCTCTGTAGCCGGGGAACATGCGATTGATGTCGGTGTTGTCCATCGCCCAGAAGCGGCGGCTGACGTTCATTGAGAACGGGTTGCACGAAGGGATGACCAAGATACTCCTGCCTTTGGCAATGCCACCTTGCTGCTCAATCAAGGCCAAACGTTTCACGATTTGTGCACAGATGTACTGCTGTTGCACCTCGTCGCCACGCATAGCTCCCACAATGGCGAGCGTTTTGGCTCCCTCGCCAAAGCGGTAGCCCTTGATGCGGAAGCTGTCCCGGTAGGGCGACGTCATTTCAAATAGGGTCTCAACTCTCATACTTCTTCGGAATGATAGATTCTTGCCATCAGCGAGCCTTCATACACAATGGGATAGGCGCGGATGGTGAACAGATAGCCGTCTACAGGCGAAGTGACCATGCTGAGCACCTGTCCACGCAGGGGATCCACTATCTGTCCGATGGTTTGTCCTTTGGTTACGTTGACACCGCATTTCAGCTCCGTCAGGAACACGCCCGATGTCTCGGCGTTGAGGAAAGTGACGTGGTCACCCTCGCAGACGATGGGGTGAGGCATGTCGGCATTCATCGTTCCTTTCCACATGCCCATCCGTAGCATCAAGTTTAGGATGCCTGCCACCAATCGTCGGCACATCTTATGGTTGATGCGCTGTCCCACACCCATCTCCACCACGAGGCAGGGCGTGTCTGCGCTGTTGAGCGAGTGTGCCAATGTGGCTTCCAGTACGGTGGCGGCATCGTGCACCCACACGAAATCCACACCCAGATGCTCTGCAAAGGGCACGAGCCACGCGGCGTTCTGCACGTTGATGCGCACCTGTGGTGTTTCACGCAGATAGAGGTTGCTGGAGTGGATGTCGATGACCATGTCGGCTCCCTTGATGTCCTCGATGATGGCATGCGCTGTTTGCTCGGCCATGGTGCCCTGTGGGTCACCAGGGAAGATGCGGTTCATGTCGAGGTCGAAGTTAGGGATACCTCGTTGGATGGTGTCGATGCCCAGCGGATTGAGTGCTGGATAAATCTCCAACGTGCCATTGAGCCACTCTGGATGCCCACTGACGATGCGTGCCAGTTCGTAGCACACCATCTGCCCTTCCAGCTCGTCGCCGTGGGTGCCCGTGACCACGCAGAAGCGCAATCCATCCCTGCCGTGCTGTATGACATTCTTGCGGATGCGGAACTGCTCATCAACGGGCATCTCGGTTGATACGATAGTCTTTATCATAGTTCTTGTAGTGTTACACTGATTTGTGTTTGTTGTATAGCCTGTCCACGAAACATGCCACGGCTGACAGGACAGTCGGCGGAGTCGCGCCCATGCGCTATCTTGACATAGCCCTGATGCAAAAGTTCACGGTCGTGGGTGGGATCGTACCCCTGCCAGCCATAGCCGTCAAACACCTCCACCCAAGCATGGGTCTTCCCTATGCCCTCAAGAAAGCCGTTCACGTAGCGGGCAGGCAGCCCGTTGGCGCGGCAGAAGGCAATCATCAGATGGGCGTAGTCCTGACACACACCACACCGCCTGCTAAACACCTCACAGGCTGGCGTTTCCACCGTCGTGGTCTCAGGCGCATATTTCATCATCTCATATACCTTGTGGCACAGCTGCTGAGCCCTCTCCGCTATTGACGCATCAGCATCCGTCACCGCAGCATCCCTCATCGCATCATTCAGTTGTGTCAGCTGTGAGGGTTGGCGGTACAAAAAGATGTTTTCGCCCCGATGTTTCAGGAAATACATCTCCGTGGACACGATGCCCGTGCTGACGTAGGCGAACACCGTATGCGGCTCATTGGCTCCGCCAAAAAGGATACGGTTGCCGAAAGCATCGGTGCCGGCAGTCAACCAGTAGTCGGGCGATGCCACAACGTGCTCCTGCTCGATGGTCTGGAAGGCGTTGGTGACAGGTTGGCAGCGCAACATCACGCCATGTGCCGACACGGGTTCGCTGAACGTCACGATCGTCTGATAATTATACAAATACCTTTTCAAGACTTCAATGTTTTAAATCTTTACACTCTCACCAACTGGTTGACAAACGCCAGCAGCTTGTTCTTGTACTCTGCATTGTTGAGATTGAACTGCTCACGCACAATCAGGCGATCCAACTGGCTCTCGATGTGCTCGTCGAGCAGACCCGATGACCGACGCGAATAGTGCTTCAGCGAGTCGTAGGCTCGGGCGATGCGTTCGTAGCCGTACTCGAAACGCAGCAGCATATCGAGGTTCTCCACGTTACGCCCAAGCATCATGAGGTAGAGTGCCTTGTGGTTCTCCAACCTCTGCTCTGCCGAGCCCCAAAACGCCAACGACCAGTCGATGACGGGTTGCAAGAGCATAACGTTCGTCTCTCGCTTGTCGCGACACTCCTTCATCAGAGCAACACTCATTTCCAAATAGCTCAACGTTTCCGACATGATCTCCTCACGCAACAGGATGGCATTGTCCATTGCCCTCGTCTGCGCGGCCATGATGGAACTGGGGTTTGCCTCGTCATACATCATGCCTAATGTGAAATCCTCATTGGTTTGATAGATGCCCTGTATGTCGAGCTTCTGCCAGATGGGCCAATAGTCCTCCACCTCGCCGTCAATCATCTTGTCATAACACTTGCGCAACAGATGGAGCGTGATGTAGACGCGCTCTTCATAGCGCCCCAGCCAGAACAGACAGTTTGCCTTGTTCGCCGATAGAATCGTGTTCTTTACCATATCATTCTGTTTTTTGTTATTATTCCGTCATCACCCAGGTGTCCTTGAAGCCGCCTCCCTGCGACGAGTTGACCACGAAGGAGTTGGGGTTGCGCGAGAAGCGGGTCAATCCGCTACACCACACTCTTGTGTCCTTGCCACTGACGACGAAGGCGCGCAGGTCTGCCTTACGTTCCACCAGACCCTTGGGCGAGGTGCTAACCCCATCGTCCTCCAGAATCTCCAAGTCCTTGAAATCGATGACCTCCTGAGCAATCCAGCGTCGCGGCTGGTCGATGATTAGGGCTTTCAGTTCGTCGAGTTGCTCTTCTGTCAAGTCTTTGCCGAACACCACGCCGTAGCCACCAGCTTCGCTCACGTCCTTGATGACCAGCCGCTGCATGTTCGCCAGCACATAGTCGTAATCTTCCTTGAAGTAAGGCAGGTAGGTCGGCGCGTTCTGCAGAATGGGCTTCTCACCTAAGTAGTACTCCACCATCTTCGGCACGAAGTAGTAGATGCCCTTGTCATCAGCCACACCGTTGCCAATGGCGTTGACCAATGCCACATTGCCTGCCTTGTAGGCCTGCATGACATTGGGGATGCCTAACAATGATGATGCCTCAAACACCAGCGGATCCATGTACTCATCACTGACACGGCGGTAGATGCAGCCCACACGGGTGCGTTCCTTATAGATGCCCGAGTAATACACCTTGTTGTCCTCCACATACAGGTCGCCAGGATAAGCTAACGTCGCCCCTGTCTTCTCTGCCAAGTAGGAGTGCTCAAAGTAGGCGGAGTTGTAACGCCCTGGGGTCAGAATGACTGAAATGCCGCGTCCATCGTTCATATCGTCCATCATATCACGCAACAGATCGGCATAACCACGGTTCTCAGCAATGGCATGCGAGGCGAAAGTGGCAGGCGATACACGACGCGTTATCTGACGCGCAATCATCGGGTAGCTGGCACCGCTCGGAATGCGAAGATTGTCCTCCAGCACGTACCACTGCCCGTCCTTGCCTTCCACAAGGTCGATGCCCGCGATATGGGCATACACGCCGCCCGTCGGACTGATGCCTTCACACTCTGGCAGATAGCCCTTCGACGAATAGACGAACTCCTCAGGCACGATACCATCCTTGATGATTTTCTTCTCGTGATAGACATCCCACAAGAATTTGTTCAGAGCCATCACCCGCTGCCTAAGTCCTTTTTCCAAATATGCCCAGTCTTCCTTCCCAATGATACGGGGAACAGGGTCAAAGGGGAACAGCTGCTCATTGAACACACCGTTCTTGTACACACCGAAGCGCACCCCATACCGCTCCATCCACTTGTTGACCGAGTCGCGGCTGTCAGTCAGTTCCGTCAATTTGATGTTCATACTCATGCGTTTTTGTGTTTGTGTTGTATATAATTATTTGTGTTTGTGTTGTATATAATAATGTGTCTGAAAACAATGAGGCCGGTTCGCCATCGAAACCAGCCTCTTTGTCGTGTTTGTGTGATATGTTGTGTTTGTGCTTAATCAATATGTATTCATCCGACTGGTAGATTCACACTACAAGCAATTGAAAGCCCTGAAACTGCTTCAGGCTTTGCTGATGGTGCTGATTGTTGTCCATCAGAATGGTTGCTATGCAAATCCCCAAAAATGTCATAATAAACACTATTTGTTTTAAAAACTGTGCAAATGTAAATCAAAACACTCATATTTTAAAGCATTTTGTTAATAATTCTATGATTTTTACTATTATTTTGACTTTAATCAATCGGTTTTGGAACATTTATTTGTTTTTTCTCACTTAATCGTAACTTTGACTATGTCGAAAGTAGGATGTACCCTAAATAACGTGAGTTCGACGAATTTAGAATAATGTTAACTGGTTGTCCCATATTCTTTCACATGCGATGCATGGTTTCTTTGGAAAGAAGCAATACGCCGCCAGAGTTCCCAGCATGTTGACCATGAAGCTGTCAAACGACCTGTGCCTTGAATGCTCCACCTGAGCGATATTCTTCAATCAATCAAGTCTCACGTTTCAAGCCTCATGCTTCAAGTTTCACGTTTCAAGTTCCACGTTTCAAGCCTCATGTTCCAAGCCTCACGCTTCAAGCCTCTCGTTTCAAGCCTCACGTTTCAAGTCTCTCTCATGTCGCATTTCGATTGAAATTTTTGCTCCCGTGTGGGCCCGTAAATTTTTTCTTGTAGGAGCGCAAATTTTCGTCTCTCAGATTGACGTTGCAAAGGTACGGCAGCGGCATTGCGGTTCTCGAATGTTTTCGCAAAAAAATTTTTTTCTTGCAAATTTTATAGCACCTGAACACGAGACAACGTTTCCAGTAAGGGTGTCAACGTTTCTAGTAAATTGTCAACTAATTCGGTTCTTCTGCAATTTAGTTGAAAAGTACATGTTCCAATACAAGTTTGTTCTTCAATAGCTCAATGCCAGCCTTCCCATACATCAGCCGCTTCACGGCT
>ONLY01000041.1 GCA_900318775.1 uncultured Prevotellaceae bacterium
CCGCTACAAGGGCACCGTCATCGACGAGCAAGGCCAGCCCGTAGCCTACGCCAACATCGCCCTGCTCTCGCCCCAGGACTCCACGCTGATTACCGGTGGAGTCTCTAATGAAAGCGGCCTCTTTGTTATTCCCTGCGAACAAAAACCAGTCCTTGCAAGAATATCTTTTGTCGGCTACAAGACTATTTATAAGTTATGCGAGACAACGAATGCCGGAGTAATCAGGATAAAGTCTGACACTTATACGCTGAAGAATGTGACAGTGAAGGGTTACAAGCCAACTATGAAAATGATTTCGGGTGGTATGGAGATTGACGTGCAGAATACACTGCTCTCACAAGCAGGCTCTGCTCTTGACGTGCTGTCGCAGTTACCCCGTGTCAATGTCACAGCCAACGGATCTGTGGAAGTGTTCGGAAAAGGCAGTCCTCAGATTTACATCAACGGCAAAAAGATGCGTAACAAAGGCGAGTTGGAGCAACTGACCTCAAAGGACATCAAATCTGTGGAGGTCATTACGATGCCTGGCGCACGATATGATGCCACATTAGGCTCCGTCATACGTATCAACACTATCAAACGGCGCGGTGACGGTTTCAGCCTCTACAGCATAGCAAGAGGAAGTTATTTCCACAAGTTCGCCAATGCTACAGGCGTGTCGATAACCTATCGGAAGAACGGACTGGAGATGAACTTCTACCCCTATTTCGTGAATAACTATTCGGGCGAAGACAATAACTTTGGCAGCACGCTCCACTTGTCCGATCACGATACCAAGACTATGCAGCACGGCTTGTTCACCAACCGCACACAATCCTTTGTGCCCGATTTCAAACTCAGTTATGACTTCGATGCCAATCACTCTATTGGAGCATCGTACAGATACCAAACAACTGTCAAATACGATGGCAGTCTTCAATCTAACTATACAGTACACCATGATGACATCTTGCAAGGTGTAGTAAATCAGACTTCACAGCATGAGTGGGATGTGACATCCCATAATGCCAATGCCTACTATATAGGAAAGATTGGCCAATGGGACATCAATGCCGATGGCTCGTTTGTACACACAACCGTCAAACGCGGACAGCACATCAACGAGCAGAGCAAGGAGTTTGAGAACCGCACGGTGAACACATCATCCACACAGGACAGCCGCCTCTATGCTGGCAAACTGATAGCTACCTACAAGTTACCTAAAGGTGAAGTTTCCTTTGGTACGGAGCTGACCCACTCTCATGTGGATGCCGACAACCACAATCCAGAAGGCTATATCGCAGAATCAGACAATGAGATTCAGGAAAGCAACTATGCAGGCTTCGCTTCCTACGGTCTGCAGTTGGGACATTGGTCCTTAGAGGCAGGAGTACGTTATGAATACGTTCATTCCGATTACTACTCTTACGGAGTTAAGGATGCTGATGTCAGCCGACGTTATAGCGGATTTTTCCCCAACCTCTCGGCATCGTGGAATAAGGGAAAGTGGGGGATGCAGTTTGCGTATGCCAAGAAGACACGCCGCCCGGCCTACGGTCAGCTCCGCAGTTATCAGCAGTACGATAACCGTTATGCCTATGAGGGTGGTAGTCCTGACCTACAGCCAGCCATCAACCACATGCTGGAAGCGATGCTCAACTGGAAATGGCTGAACTTCAGCCTCGGTTATACCTACACCAAGGACTATATGCTGTGGAAGAATGACATTTATAATGAGCAGGAAGTAGCCTATGCCCATTGGATTAACATCGACCATAAGCAGGAAGTAAGTGCCTCAATTGTGCTTCAGCCTAAATTTGGTTGGTATCAACCGCAAATGGAAATGGACTATTATCAGCAATTCTTCGATGCCAAGCGTTATGGCTACGTGAGCAATCTGCGTCGCCCTGCTTTTCTCCTCGACTTGAACAACAAATTTGTCATCAACAAGTCTTGCTGGTTGGCGCTTCGCGGAAATTATTCTTGCGCACACGATAACATGTCGCAGGAAGTGGATGCCTTTTGGTACGTCAGTGCACATGTATACAAGAGTTTCTTCAATGGTGCACTGGCCTTTAATCTCACCATCAACGACATCTTTAATACCAATTTCGAGAAATGGAAGATGCGCACGCACAGCGTTGAGATTAGTAAGGATTGCAATAACCACAGTTCGACTCGTGGTATCAGACTGCAAGTGACCTACAACTTCAATACCACACGCAGCAAGTACAAAGGCACAGGTGCTGGTAATGCAGAAAAGAACAGATTATAAACTCTCTCTCGTCGATAGCGGGCAGCCGTCGGCCTCAGAGCCGACGCTGCCTACTTCAAAGAATAGACGATTAAGAACATTTAACGCCCAATGATGCAGGATTTCCCGCTTCACAGCGTTTATATTGACAGAAACATAAACATACAAATATAAAAACGAAATGAAAACAATGAAGATTTGGAGACTTGCCTTTGCGATGCTTGCTGCTTTCTCCCTTGCCTCTTGCAGCAGCGATGATGAAGATTTCGATGCCAACAACCTTGTCGGGACTTGGCAGAAGGTCTAT
>ONLY01000040.1 GCA_900318775.1 uncultured Prevotellaceae bacterium
GTTGCGCAGCAGGTTCTGCTTCTCTGCCAGTTCTGCTTCGGAATTCAGGATCTGCAGGTCGAGGTTGGAGTTGCTAAGACGAACAATGACATCGCCTTTTTTGACGTGTGTGCCTTCTTCAACAACCTTCTCCATCACTATGCCGCCTTCTTCTGGCGAAATCTGCACCACCTGTATGGGCAGAACCTGTCCGTTGGTGCGTACATAGTCCTTGAATTCTGCTTTCGTTACCTTGCTCATAGTCAGGTCATTGGCATTTACTTTCAGCGTTGAGGCATGATTGCCGAATATAAGCCAGAGGCTAACACCAAGCACCAAACACCCAACACCTATCCACGGCCAATATTTCTTCAACTTTTGTGCCTTTGTCTTTTCGATTATTTTGTCCATATCGGTGCTCCGTTATAATATCTTATCAAATGTTCTTTTACTATCACCATCAGTTGGCATTGCAACAGGGTGGCTTTCGATTTCAGCATTTGTGAGGAAGTGGTGTGCAGGTCAATGGCAGTTGAGAGGCCTTCCTCGAATTGGCGACGTGTCAGCTGATAGGCCAGACTGTCGGCTTCAACTTTCTTTATCATCTGCTCAGTTTGTTTGAGATAGCCTTGCCAGTCCTGCCAGGCTTCGCGGCTCAGCTTCTCCAACTCCAGCTGCTTCTGTTCGTAGTTCTCACGGGCTATCTGATAGTTGTTTTTAGCCCGTCGGATGCTGGTGATGGTCTGTAGGCGATTAAACAAGGGGAAACTCAACGTGGCAACAACATATTCACCCATATTGTTCTTGAACTGGTTGCGGAAAGACTGTCCGGCATCAGAATGAAGGGTGTGGTAGTAGGTGGTGTTCATACCCGCATTTAACGAGAGAGACGGATATAAGGATGCACGCGCCTGATGCAACTCGTGTTTTGATGTCTGCATCTGGTAATGCGATACTTGTAGTTCCGGATGTTCCTTCGTAAAGGTTTGTCCGTAGGCGATGGGTGATGGGTGTTGGGTGTTGGGTGTTGGCTGATCCTGTAGGACTGACAGCGAAAGCGTGTCAGCAATGGGGAAAGCCATTTCCTTTTTCAGGTCCAACAGCGCTGAAGCCAAGAGACTTTGCTGACGGGTGAGTTCATAATGAGCTTCTGCCTGCTGCGATTCCACCTGAGCTACATCGGCTGCACTCTTGCGGCCCACCTCTTCAAGTATTCGCGTTTGTCTGAGCAGTAGTTCGGCTTCTTCAACCTTTTCTTCTGCCATCTTTACAAGACCTTGATAGTAGGCAACATTGGTATATGCCTGAAGCACGTTCAGAGCCGTTAGGTCTTGCTGCTGACGAAGCGCCATTCGTCCCATCAGTACACTTGCCTTGGCTGCACGAAGCGCATGCAGACGGCTGAATCCGTCGAACAAGGGCAGTGAGGCACTCAGGGAATAGACGTTATAGAAGGTATTCACATCGGTATAACCATTCGTTTCTGGGTCGATGGCACGTCCGTAATTATACTGCGCTTCGATGCCTCCATGCACATCAGGCAGGAAACGGCCGATGGCACCTGTCTTACTGGCCTTGTAATTGTCAAGCTCAAGCTCTGTACGCTTCACCTCATGGTTGTGCTCCACTGCGTATTGCATGCATTGTTGCATCGTCCATGAGTTTTGAGCATGGGCTGAAACTGCTGTAAGCGTCAAGATAGCGATCAATGATATTTTCATTACTTATTGTTCTTTTGTGATGCAAGGACAGTTTCAACCGAGTGTAGAGAGCTTGCTCTTTACCGAGGTGCAGCCTGTTCTCGTAATTTTTCTTCTGCAAAATTAGATATTTTCCCATTATGTTCCAAGAGTTTTAACGTCGCCAAAGTTAGATTGTCAAAAAATTAGACAGTCATCCGTATGATTTTTTGACAGAAATTCGTATCTTTGCACCCATGAAACAATTTGGTACTATATTAGTTGTAGATGACAATGCTTCCATCCTGACAGCCATGCGCTATCTTCTGGATAGTGTCTTTGAACGCATATTGACGTTGGAAAAGCCTGATGATATCCTGAAAACGATGGCACAGGAAGAGATAGACATCGTATTGCTCGACATGAATTTCACACTTGGCGTGAACAGCGGGCAGGAAGGCCTGTTTTGGCTTCGCTCTATCCGCAAACAGCATCCGCAGACCCCGGTGGTATTGCTGACGGCTTACGCTGACGTTTCGCTGGCAGTACGAGGACTGAAGAGCGGTGCAGCTGATTTCATCACCAAACCGTGGGACAATGACGAACTGATTCGCAAATTAAAGGATGTCCTCGAAATGCGTAACGAGATTGTCACACTTGACGAAATGGAGAAAGACCATATCCGTCGAACCATTGACCACTGTCACGGCAATCTCTCACAGGCTGCTGAGCTCCTCGGTATCACGCGACAGACACTCTATAATAAAATGAAGCGCTTATGATGTGGCTCCTTATTATAATATGTATTTTGTTCGCTGCGCTCATAGCATGGACTGTGCGCCGGCAGCGTTCGCTGAAGATACGTGCCCATATGATGCAGGAGGCTATCCGCAATCGTGATTTCACTTTCCGTCTTCCTACCAATGGATTACTCTCGGGAGAACGGGCCATGCAGCAGACACTGAACCAACTGGGAGAAACCATCCGTCAGCAA
>ONLY01000020.1 GCA_900318775.1 uncultured Prevotellaceae bacterium
TATGTTGAACGGATTAATGAAAAGCAATGGTTGGTTCCCAACGATGTTTGATGATTTCTTTAACACTGATTTCATGCCTCGTGCCAATAGTACAGCACCTGCAGTCAATGTCAAGGAGAGTGAGAAGGCCTACACGATGGAACTTGCAGCTCCAGGCATTAAGAAAGAATATTGCCGAGTTGGCATCAACGACGAGGGCTACCTGACCATCGCCATCGAGAACAAGGCTGAGCACAAGCATGAGGACAAGCACCACCACTATCTGCGCCGCGAGTTCAGCTACTCGAACTACGAGCAGAACTACACGCTGCCGGATGATGTCGTGAAAGACCAGATCTCTGCCAAGGTGGAGGACGGCATCCTGACTATCACCATGCCGAAGGCCGAGCAGAAGCAAAAGGTCACCAAGGCCATTGAGGTCTCGTAACAGATTGCTTGATAGCATAGCTTTAAAAACTCAGAACTAGAATAGCCCCGACCTGCAATGCAAGCCGGGGCTTCTTTTGGGATTATATGTCGTATGGCATGGTGTAAATCAAGCCTCTGGCCACGGCTCAAACTCCAGTTCAAGCATGACCCAAGGCTGCTGCTCCTGAGCGGTGGCGTTCTTTTGGTTTGAAACACCCAAGCCTAACAAACGGATAGGGTGGGAGTGGAACTCTACGCCCTGCATAAGTTGTTTCGCTAAAGGAAGAATATCGTCCTTGGTCCGCAAGATGTGGTCAACAATGATACTGCGGGTAATCTGCTGGAAGTCCAGGAACTTCACTTTCAGTGTCAGTGTGCGCCCCTCGAAGTCATTCTTCTCTATGCGCCTGACCAATTCTAATACCGTGTGATACAGGTGGATGGTGACGGCAGAGTTCTCACTGATGAGCATCCAGACGGGACATTCATAAACAAATAGACATCCCCGCAAATGGAACTTCAAACCGGGTATGGAGCTACGATAAAAGTATGAACACACCACTTACGGTTATGTAGGCATAGACTATGTAGCGGAAGATGCGATTGGGGATGTGCTTGAACACATAGGCTCCCAAACACGTGCCTATAACGACCCCACCAAGGCCGAAACAATAATCTGTCAGGACAGTCGAAGTCAGGAAGCCGTTGTAGGCTCGAACGCCAGTCATCATCACGTTGCCAATCAGAAAATAGGTCTGCGCCATTGCCATATAGTGTTCTTTAGTCGGCTCACTCTTGATGAAGTAAAGCACGGCAGGCGGGCCTTGCATGCCGAAGAAACCGCCCATCAGTCCACTCAATGTTCCTGCGCCTACCTGCACCTTCTTTGTAGTCGGCAGCTTTATGCGCTGGCTAAACAGCATGAAATAGATGCTGATCAAGATAAGTGCCACACCAAGGATGCGCCGCAAGATATGGTCTTCGATACGAGTCAGAGCGAATATGGCGATGGTCGAGACGATGATAAATGTCACCAGAATCGGCCAAAGTCTGTTCCACGTGACGTAGCCACGCAACCGCCATACGATAGCTGCAGAGGTCGTGATTGCCAACAGTCCTGAGAGGGTAGTGGCCTCGCCATAGCTTGGCAGGAGGAACGGCAGCACCGTCATGATGAAGATGCCGAATCCGAAGCCCGTGGTGCGCTGTATGAAACTCGCGCCGATGCTCAGCAGGAATATGGATAGAACGATACTCACTTTTTAATATTCGCTACAAAGATACGAAAATTACGGGAATTTTGCCTATCTTCGCAAATATATATGAATTAAGAAGAATTATTTGAATCAAGAGGGAAAACATCATTTGCAAACAGAATGTGGTGTTTGTTCATGAAGTCAATCTTCTGGACTTACGAAGCATTTACAGTTAACGATTGTAAGACTGAAGTCAAGCAATCTAGTAAAAAGAGGTGCCAGTACTTTACATTAACCCTGTAAGTAACCGATAATCAGAAGATAAAATATTAGCCGTGCAGGCTGCTGTCGAAGAGTAAGCAAAACTCTATATTATACTTTGAGCGCAATTCCATTCGAGAGTTGCGCTCTTTTTTTTGTTACTTATGCCCCGTACTTAGAATTTGTCTTGTTTTTAAGTCACAAAACAAGACAAACTGTATCTTTTTTGTAAAATGTTAGGTGGTACTACTTTTTATTTATATATTTGCGCTGAGTAAAATTACTCACTTCACTGAGTAAAATTTTGAATTATGTACAAAAGGTCAGAATATCAAATAATTACAAGTAGGCTAAAAGAGCCAAGAAAGTTCATTCAGGTTGTTATGGGACCGCGCCAAGTGGGTAAATCTACTGTTGTTAAGCAGGTGCTTCAAGATTTGGATTTGCCTTATCAGCAGTTCTCTGCCGATAATGTGCCAGCATCAAATACTGCTTGGGTGTCTAACTGTTGGGCTGCTGTTCGTAGTCTGAAGGAGAGCAAAGGCCTTGATAGTATGATTCTTGTTATCGATGAAATTCAGAAGATATCTAATTGGAGTGAGGTCGTAAAGAAGGAGTGGGATGATGATACCTTACACGATCGCAACATAAAAGTGTTGCTGCTTGGAAGTAGTCGTGTGCTTTTAGAAAAAGGACTTTCTGAGTCGTTAGGTGGGCGCTTCGAAGAAATACGCATGACTCATTGGAGCTATCCTGAAATGAAAGAGTGTTTTGGCTTTACACTCGACCAGTATCTTTTCTTTGGAGGTTATCCTGGTGCTGCGGGCCTGATAAATGAGGCTGACCGCTGGGAGCAGTATATACAGTCGGCAATCATTGATGCGACCATCAATAAGGATATCCTGATGAATACACCTATCAGTAAGCCAGCCCTTCTTCGTCAGACTTTTGAACTTGGTGCTTCTTACTCTGGCGAGATACTCTCTCTTAACAAGATGCTTGGCTCTTTACAAGATGCAGGAAACACCGTTACTCTGGCAGGTTATATTAATCTGCTTGATGAGAGTGGTATGCTGTGCGGACTTCAGAAGTATAGTATCGATACAGCCCGACGTCGAGCCAGTATTCCCAAATTTCAGGTATATAACAATGCCCTAACGATGGTGTATAATCCTCATACGTTCAATCAGGCTATTATGGATCGCAAGGAGTGGGGGCGCATCTTTGAATCGGGGATAGGTGCTTGGATTGTCAGTCAGTCTTTTGTTCATCGTATTGAAGTGTTCTATTGGCGTGAACTTGCCGACGAGGTTGATTTTATTCTTCGCAAGAAGGGAACAGTCGTTGCCATCGAGGTAAAGAGTAATGCAGAAAAGAATACGAAAGGACTTGATAAGTTTAGAGAAAAGTTCCGCCCTAAATCTGCATTTATCGTGGGTGACGGTGGTATAAGCGCTGAAGAGTTCCTTTCTATGGATATAAGGACTCTTTTCAAATAATAGTTTAATATTGGTGGCGTTTTGTTTGGTGATTTGACAATATTTTAGTATTTTTTGCCGCAGAATTTGCGACGTTAAATACGATATTATGTTGCATAAAATGTCAAAAGCGTTCTATATATACACGAAAGAGATAATTGGACAAACTACCGTTGGGAGCTTCTGAGGTGTCACTCTTTACTGGATGTATGCTCTGTCTTATGTAAAACAATGGAAGAACTTATATCAATCTTGTATGCAGCCTCAATGCAATAAGCATACAATAAAGGAGTACCCTCAATTCTTGTCCGGTAGATGTCCGGTATTTGTCCAGTATTTGTCCGGTATATGTTCGGTAAATGACCGGACAAGTACCGATGATATAACGAGCAAATAGCGGACAGTGATAGAAGGAACATCGAAGCAACACCGAGGCTATTATATGGATAGAGTGTAGTTGGATATAAGAAATAACAAAGAATAACATATGAATTATCTATAATATGAGTATCATAATAACAAATTAAAGATAGGAGAAAAGAGCAATGAAGAAGAAAGGTTAAGGAGTATTGGGACTGACAATACCTAAAAGGGTACGTGTAGCAGGGATGACTTTTTACCTGCGTAACGGACAAGTAATCGGTCGAGAAACAGCGACGCACGAGAAATATAGCATTCTAACTTTTCGTCACACTTGGACAACAGGACACAGATAGTTAGGAGATTACTCTGGTTTTTTCTGATACTGTGTTCTGTGTGTATACATGTATGCAAACTGGTCAAAAACTGTTTTGGAGCGTGTAGCTCACTTTTGCAGATTTATATTTGGCAGATTAATTTCTTTTTTCATATCTTTGGGGCAATTAAAAACAAAATTGTAAAAAAACATATCCATGGAAGGGCTATCTAAATCACGTTACACCGCTTTCTGCCAGTGCCCCAAGAACTTGTGGCTGAAGGTGTTCAAACCTGAAGAGGCAACAGTGGATGCTGGTGTGGAAGCACGTTTTGAGAGCGGCAATGAAGTGGGCGATTTGGCTATGGGTCTCTTTGGTGATTACAAGGAAGCTCATGCCGAAAAGCCTGATGGTGGTCTTGACCTCGCAAAGATGGTGGAACAGACCCGCCAGTGGATGCAGGATGGCGTAGAGAACATCTGCGAGGCATCGTTTACCTACGACAGGGAGCATGTTGTGGAGAATGTGACATTACCGCCAGATAAGCCTTGGTTTACAAAATGGACAGAGTCGCATTATTGTGCTGTAGATATTCTGCGCAAGAACGGTGATGGATGGGACATCTACGAGGTGAAAAGCACCAGCTTCCCTGAGTTCAACGGAAATGAGGCGAAGTTGGAGAAGTATGCTCCCGACATCGCTTATCAGAAATGGGTGTTGAAGAAGTGTGGCGTCAAGGTGACGGGCACTTATCTGGTCTGTCTGAACAGCGATTATGTGCGACAGGGTGATCTTGACCTTCAACAACTTTTTGCTGTCATTGACATGAAAGAGTTGGTGGAGAATGAGTACACGAAAGTGTCGACACGTGTTCGTCGGGCAACCCGACTGCTTGCTAAGGAACAGGAACCCGAAATGGAACTTTCAGAACATTGCATGAAGCCTTATGCTTGTGCTTTCTGGAACTACTGCAAGCGTCAACATGGTGTGTCTTCGCCTTCTGTGTTCGACATCTATGGTGGCAAAGGACGTGGCGGTTTCACTTTTAACAAGAAACTTGATTGCTATCATCAGGGGCTTGTCACGTTTGAGGATTTGCGCCAGAATGATATCGGTCTCATTCAGAATATGCAGATAGAGGCTGCTTTGACTGGTAAGGTGTTTATCAATCCCGATGGCATACGTAAATTCCTTGAAAAACTGACCTATCCGCTCTACTTTCTCGACTTCGAGACGATGCAGGATGCTGTGCCGCAGTATGATGGGGCAAAGGTTTACGGACAAATCACTTTCCAGTATTCCCTGCATATCAAGGAGAGCGAGACAGCTAAGTATGAGCATCGTGAGTTTCTGGCTCCAAGCAACGGCAGCGACCCTCGTCGTCCTTTAGCGGAACAACTCTGCAAGGACATCCCTAAGAATGTCTGCACGTTGGCATATAATAAGATGTTCGAGTGTGGACGCATCCGCGAGTTAGCTGCTTTGTATCCCGACCTTGCCCCGCATCTGTTGAATATCGCAGACCACATCGTTGACCTCATCGACCCCTTCCGAGCTGGCGACTATTATGTTCCAGCTATGGGTGGTTCGTTCTCCATTAAGAGTGTGTTGCCAGCCCTCTTCCCTGATGAGCCGAGCCTCAACTATCACAACCTCGATGAGCGCTGCCAAAATGGAGGTGATGCAATGACCATCTTTCCTCGCATCAAAGATATGGAACCAGAAGAGGCCGCTGCCAGTCGTGAAGCCCTCCTCCGCTACTGTGAACTCGACACCTGGGCAATGGTGAAGGTGTGGGAGAAATTGAAAGAAATGGCCAAATAGTTTGAATTTTTCAAGCGAAGTGACTATATTATTACCACCCCCTAATACAACACAATTATGGAAAGTATTGATCCTCAAAAGTATTTTGAACTTCAAGAGAAGCTACAACAAGAAGCCAAAGCTGAAGCTATTGCACTATTGCGTGACAAGGTTGAAAATCATGCCATTGTTATAGATGACATTGATAAGCAGATTAGTGACCATGATTGGATTGTAACTAAAGTCGGCAATATTCATATTGTTCTTTATGCATACGGGGTGAATAAATATGGCAAACTATGTTTCAAAGCATTTTATCAGGTTACTAGAGAGGATTATAAAGAAGGAGAGTGGTGCATGTTTGAAGAATACGGCATCAACAACCTTTATTGCGAAGTGTATGAAATCATTGCCGAACATATCATAGCAAATCAAGATGCTCAAGAGTAAATAAAGTCAAAGTGTTGTCAAAACAATTTAAAACCTCGCGATGTATAGGGAATCGGTAAGTAAGTTATGGCAAAGAAAAAAATGAAGATTGAGGTCATAAATGGTGTGGGGATTATTCCCCAAGATGCAAAGAAAATCCCCGAAGCAGCATTTCGTTACGACGAAAGTCTGACCAGTGTCACCATTCCGACATCAGTGGAGATAATTGGATGGATAGCTTTTGAGGGTTGTTCAAGTCTAAGTCGTATCAATATCCCTGAGTCGGTAAGAATTATCAGTTCTGAAGCTTTTTTCAATTGCTCAAAGTTAGAGGCAATTGTTATCCCCAAATCGGTCAAGACAATCGGTGAGAGAAATCCATGGCATGGCTGCTCATGCCTTCACAGCATAGAGGTTTCTTTAGAAAACGACACTTATGATTCAAGAAACAATTGTAATGCTATCATAGAAACAAAAACTAACATTTTGTTGGCTGGATGCAAGACGACAAACATCCCAGATTCAGTAACAAGAATCGGAGATCTGGCCTTTGCTTATTGTATAGGTCTTACCAGTATCGTCATTCCCGAATCAGTAACAGAAATTGGGGAATGGGCATTCGCGGGCTGTACAGGACTTACCAGTATCGTCATTCCCGAATCAGTAACAGAAATTGGGGCAGGTGCATTCAGAGGCTGTACAGGACTGACCAGTATTGTCATTCCCGAATCAGTAACAGTAATTAGGGAAGGTGCATTCGAAGGCTGTACAGGACTGACCAGTATTGTCATTCCCGAATCTGTAAATAGAATTGACCGTTATGCTTTTTCTAAATGCAGTGGTTTGACATCTGTTAACATACCAAACAGCGTAACAAGCATCGGGTATAGTGCGTTCGGGGGTTGTCGTGCGTTAAAGCATGTCTCTATCATGGGCTCTTTTGAGAATTTCAATGTTTTTGATGTGTTCTACCTTTCTGATTCTCTGGAAACATTGACTTTGGGCGTGGGCGTCAAAAAAGTTACTGGAATTGAAACCGAAGACTTCCCATCCCTAAAAAGCGTCACTTATCTGAAGTCATGACTCTCTTCCCACGCATCAAAGATATGGAACCAGAAGAGGCCGCTGCCAGTCGTGAAGCTCTGCTCCGTTACTGCGAACTCGACACCTGGGCGATGGTGAAGGTGTGGGAGAAATTGAAAGAAATGGCCAAATAGTTTGAATTTTTCAAGCGAAGTGACTATATTAGGTCTCAACCAAATGAAATAAGATGGAAAAAACTTATAACATCAACGGAACAAGTTATACGGTAAACGAGCTTATTGCCATTATGCGTGAGCAACTGCCCGGCCTTAAGAAGTATTCTCATTTCGCAGATGCAGAAATAGAGTTTTGTCGACAGAACAAAGAAGGTGCCCTCTTCTTTTATGTCTCTAATGACAATGGAGAGGATATGATGGTTAAAATTGGCCCTGAAGAGACAATCTATTGGGATTGGACCGGCCAGGTTCTGGACTAATATCAAAGGAAACAATCAAAATGAAATTAAAACCTCGCGAAGTATAGGGAATCGTGGAAAAAAGTTATGACACAGATAAAGTTTTTCATGTATAGGACTCCTGATATGGAGGCATTTGAAAAGAAAGTAAATGACTTCCTTAAAGATAATGAGGGCAAAATCCAAGTACGCGATATAAAGTATACCGCAGAATCCCCGAATCCCAACGATTCAGTATTGAAGAATTGGACTGCTATGGTGATATACGAAACCAAATGAATCATGTTACGGAATCTCTTATTAGGACAGAAACATTATGAAGAATTTCTTTAATGCTATTGGTGTTGCAGATATGGAAAAAGTCCATTCTGCTATGATTGCGTGGATTCTCGATAATGAGAATGATACAACGTTTTCTGCTAATCAAGGTGGAGTAAATAGTCTGTTCTCGACATTTCCGATAGCTGAACGTTCAGCATTATTATGTGGGATGTTTCATGAGAATCAAAGAGTATTTAAGTCCATCAAAACTCATGTTGAATGGAATGATATTGATATCATGATAGAGACAGAAGATGGTAATGGACAGAAAGAAATATGGGTGATAGAGAACAAGCTCAAATCTCAAGAACATAAGTCGAATGTTAGTTCTGATGAAAAGCAGAAGTGGAATATAAACGCAGATGAAATATGGCAAACAGAAAAGTACGAGCACATAATATGTGACAATTTCCCCAATGATTCCCACCATTATTTGCTTTTATCATTAGGAGGAGATGTGGCAAATAGCAGTAGCAGATGTTGGAAATCGTATACTTATTCTGAATTGAAAGATCTGTTGAGCTATATGAACCCTAAGAGTTTCGTTCTCATAAAGGAATACACAGATGCCATCAGTAAAATGACTGTAGAGTTGAAGACATTCTTGAATTCTGGAAATAACATAAGTAAGTATCCACATGTATTCCAAAAGCTAACGAAGTCAAAAGCATCAAATGCCAATATAACACCTGAAGAAAAATATATTGTTGAGAATCGGTTGGAAACTATTTTCCAAAAACAATTTCTGGCAATGATAGTTAATAATTATATTCCGACAATTGCAAGCATTGTGAGATATGACGAGAGGAATGGAATAGCAATGTTTATAGAACCAATAAAAGATATTGGTGATTACTCGCTAAGCATAGAATTTCAAGGTGGAACTTTCAAAGTGGTTTTGCTTCACAAAGATTATATTAAAAGTAACAGTTATGTGTATACTAAGCCATTATATGATAAAAATGGTAAAGTGTATCCTGAATTTGTAAAGCTTGCAAAAAATGAATGGGGAATAGCAAAGGCAAAGAATCTTAAAACAGGCAAAGCGAAGCCAAGAATCGCTTTAGACAAGAGTATGGGTGGAAAATTGTATTGTAATTTACAAAACAATAACTTCTTGACAATATATAAAGAAGCGAAAGACATCGCAAAGATCATTAGCTCCATCCCATCAATTCCATAAATAGTTCATTTAGTATTATGCCTATTGAATTTTTCTCCCCATGTTACTATATTACCCATACAAACAATAGAATTGAAGAGATATGGAACAAAGTTTAGATGTAATTCTTGCTGAGATTGATCGCACACCGTTGTTGAGTCACGAGGAAGAATTGGATTTGCTGATAGTCGATGGACTTTTGGCAACGGATAGTAAAATAAATGCTGCTAATCTTTGAATTTTTCTGGCAAAGTGACTATATTAGAAAAGAATCAAAGAAGTATTGGATATGAATAATGCTAAAGAGCCAACGAAATTCCTTTGGAGTCGTACATACATTCTGAAAAAGAAAGGTGAACCAGATCGTTTCTTTGAGGTGAAGAAACGTGTGGGTGATATGCTTTTCGTTGAGTTGAAAGAAAAGGGCAATCGCCAACAGCTAGTAGGACGTATCTTTGTTCCAGAAGGCGAAAACCGTGAGGTATGTGGTTTTGACTGGAATGATGAATTTGTCTTCATTGTTGCCGATTACTATATCTCCCGTGGTTACAAAGGGCGCCACATTGAAAATCATGAACCTCAGGTTCTTGTCGGAAATGAATGGGTGGACCATACCAAATACAGAGAAGCCATAAGACGTATGGATGAACGTTTCCTGAATGGCCTCATTACGGACGAAGAATAAAAAACATTTCCTCCATTTTGCATGGAGCAACCATATGATATCAATGACACAAGAGCAAATGCGACAGAAGGCGAGTGAAGCCCGTAGGGAGGCGAAGGCGTTGCAGAAGAAAATGCAGACGGTAATCATGCCATTATGCCTAAAATGTGGCGTAAAGAAGACTTCCAACGACTACTTGATCACATCGATGCCCATCCCGAACTTTTTAGCGGATTACGTATCCGGCAGATCTAATGCCAAAGGAGAAGTATATGAAAGAAATTGCGGGGTGGTTTTAATTTTTCTTCGAGAGTGACTATATTATAATAATCGGACAAATAAACAACATAACACATTTTCACTATGAGCGAAGGTCATGGAACAACCCTCAAGCTGAAACATCATGGGGACTTAGAGAAAGTTGCAGCGTACGTGAAACAGCAAGTGCGTGAAAAAAGTATAGAACAGGTAGGAATAGACCTTTCGGAAAGGAAAGGAGATGACCTCGTCGGTCTTTCGATTGATGAGGAGAAAAGCTGCATTTATTGGGACGACTATGGACACCACGGAGACCATCTTGACTTCCATTCCATAGCGGAATGCGTTATTAAAGTGTTTCCCGAGGTAGAGATGGAACGGCAGGACGATTATGGGCAAAGTGTGTGGAACTATGTCATAGCCGATGGCAAATGGCAGGAATATACGCTTTGGAAGTTTGTCGCTTATATCGACGGAAAGGGTGAAGAGGTTCAGTTGGAGTACAGGGAACCGAAAGACGGACGGAGCGAGGAAGAAAGACATGAAGAACGCGACAAGATGTGCAAGGAAATGGCAGAGCGCCTCAGCCGGTTACATCCTGGCATGGAGATTGCTGTATATGCCTATGATTGGTATATAATTTACACGATTGTCGATGAGTTCTATAGGGCCAAAGACGGTTGCGCCGTTAAAGAATGGGTGGATCGCGGATTGTCGGGAATAATGCCCTACTTCGACGTATTGGAGTGGGTTGAGTGCATAGGTCATGTGCTTCTTCATCCTATGGAATTTGCAACTGAACTCATTAAACAAGCACGTGAGGGCGATTGTTTATGTCAGAATATTGCTATCGACATACTGGAGTGCGATGATGTAGCAAGTCTGATAGGACCCGCTGACAAGGAATGGCTGATGGAATTGATTGAGGAGCGCAGGTTAAAACGCGAAGAAGACTGGGGCAGTGAGAATGATGACGATGAGCTGCCACGTTAAGAGTAACTAAATTGATCTCTGTATTTTGAATTTTCTCGGAAAGTGACTATATTATTGTATAACGTTAAAACCAGACAATATGAACACAAACATTGAAAGACTGAGCCAGATGCTCAAAAGGCATTGATTTCATTGAACAAAAATTATAGTTATTATGGCAATAGCAATCAACACCAAAGAGTTGGAGACTCTCTTGGAGGTGACTCCTTCGTGGCAGAACATCATGCTGGCAGGCCGACATGGCATCGGCAAGTCGCAAATTCTGACCAACTATTTTGAATCGAAAGGCATGCGTGTCATAGCCTTGTTCCTGGGACAGATGAGCGACCCTGGCGACCTGCTTGGTTTGCCCAACAAGGACGAGGCGACGGGCAAGACGACCTTCATGCCACCTTATTGGTTCCCTGTCGATGGACAACCTATTGTGTTGTTCCTTGATGAGCTGAACCGCGCCCGTCCGGAAATCTTACAAACGGTGATGGACCTCGTGCTAAACCGCAAGTTGGCAGGGCGTATGTTGCCAGAGGGAAGTCGCATCATCTCGGCTTGCAACGACGGCGACGAGTACCAGTTGACTGACCTTGACCCAGCCCTCGTTTCGCGTTTCAACATCTACACTTTCCGCCCATCTGTGGAGGAATGGCTGCTGTGGGCAACTCGCAAGGGACTGGACGAGCGTGTCATCAACTTCATCCAAGCCAATCCCGAACTGCTTGACCGCAGCGGTGACACCAAAGAGGAACAGGGACTGGAGAAAGACCCCGACCGACGGGCTTGGGAGAAAGTGGCACGTGCGATGGAGAACATTCCCAATCCGATGCCTGTGCATCAGAAGATTATTGCAGGCATCGTGGGTGTACAGGCTGCTGCCAAGTTGTTCCTCTCGTTCCAGAAGGAACTCGTCACACCGCAGGAACTGCTCACCGACTTCAAGAGCGTAAAACGACAGCTGGACAAGTATCAGTTGCATCAGTTCTCATTGGTGAACGATGCCCTTTGCCGTTTCTTCGAGACCGACCAAGCTGATACGATGGAGCGCACACTGGTTCGCGAAAACCTGAAAGCCTATCACGATTATCTGGCCAAGAACCATCGCGAAGCATACGCCCACTTTGTGTCGCTCATCGACGGTACGGGCTACAAGCAGATGCTCTTGTTCATCAACAAGGAATTGCCTGAGACCTATAAGCAAATCATTGAGTTTATCCAGTCGCTATGAGTGCCCTCGAACGCATACAACAAGAGACGGAGCAGTGGTTTCTGACCGAACCGCTCTTCTTCACCGTCTATTGTTCGCACCGGCTGACCATCAATCCCAATATGTTGTGCGCCCTGCGTTCAGGACAAGGGCGTATTGAATACAACCCGGAACTGATCGGCCGGATGACCGACCATCAGTTGCGGGCCTTGCTGAGCGTGGAGATGATTCGCATTCTGCTGAAGCATCCCTACTCCCGTCAGCCGCTGGGTTGTCCTGGCATAGTTCTGAAGATGGCGAGTGATATGGTCATTGCGCCTGCCTATAACCTGACTTGGGCAGGTCTGACACATCCCCACGATTTCGGTTTGCCCACAGGACAGCACTTCGAGTGGTATGCCAACCGACTGAGTGCAATGGGAATCCACATGGATGGACCAGCCCCCAGCGAAGGAGATTCCTGTGCTGATGGCGAGGCAGGTGAAGGCGGTGCATCTTCTTCATCTGAACCTTCTGAGAAGCAAGGTGAAGATTCGGCAGGTGGCAGCAGTGGCGAAAATAAAGAGCAAAACGAGCAGGGAGAGAATGCAGAAGGGGCATTGTCCGGTGGAGCAGATTCTGAAGAAAGTAACGAAAAAGCTGTGCCTATCGAAGGTCAGGGAGGAATGCCTTCCTCTGGCGAACAAGAAGCGGCAGGCGTAGGCGGCACTTCATCGTCATCTGGAAGCTCGCAGGCAACTCTCAATTCTCTTCCGCCTGCGCCTAAACGAAGCGAAGAACTCTCAACTCTCGACTCTGCCCCGTCTTCCGACTATACATCTTTGTGGGAAGAGGATGCCTTCATGGGTCAGCAGATTACGGACATCATCCATAGCACCACGCAATGGGGAAGTCTGCCACTAAGCATGGTGGAACTCATCCGGAAAGCTGCCGAAGGTAAGATTGACTATCGTAATGCCTTGCGTGCTTTCCGCAGTTCCATCCTATCGCAGAAACGTCATCTCACCCGCATGTATCCCAGCCGCCGCTTTGGTTTCGAGCAGATGGGTAGCCGCTATGAATTCACTACTCGCCTATTGGTGGCCATCGACACCAGTGGTTCGGTAGGTTCAGAAGAATTGGGACGCTACTATCGCATCATCACCACCTTCTTCAAATATGGCATTCAGGAGATTGATGTGCTGATGTTCGCTTTCGATGTACAGGGAGAACCCGTTACTCTGAAAGAGGCACAGAAGAACAAGCAGACATTTGAGGTGAAAGGGCGCGGCGGAACAAACTTCCAGGCTCCAATCAATTATGTGGCAGAGCACCCCGGCTATGACGGACTCATCATCATGACTGATGGTTATGCCCCCGTCCCCTCTGTGCCTGCCTTTCTGAAAACCAAACTTCTCTGGGTTATCGACAACGAGCTATCCTATAAACAACATTACGAATCGCTGCGCAAGACAGGTCGCGTCTGTCTGATGCAGCTGTAAAAATGATAGATTTATTTGATTTGGTAAAATGAAGATAGTAAATGAAGGAGTATAAAGCATATTGGAAGGATGGGCGGAAAAGGAACATAACATGGGAAGCAAAACTCGCCCGCTATCTTGAGCATCACACCCCACTCAAGAGCATCCGGCATGACCTTTTCAAAGCTTTTGACGAAGGGCTTGATGACTACGAGCTTTATAAAAAAGCCGAAGAGGAATACTCGTTCTACGCCAAGGGATATAAACTTGCCATAATGGATGGTCTAAGTGCCGATGACATTGACTTCAAGCTGTGGGACGATGCGATGATACCCCAAAAGTTGGAGCCTCTTATCCGCAAGTCCCCATATTTTAGTGTGGATTCTGCCATAAGTAGGGCACTGAAGCCTTGGATGAATGCTATCAAAAAGTTGATAGTGAATACCACACAGGCAAGCACAAGTACGGGTGATAAGCTTTTCACACCATGGCTTCGCGATTGGAGCGGAGATTATGTCGTTTCTCCAGAGGACTATGTCAAGGATGTTCTTCGCCCCTATCTGGACGAACAGGGATTACAGGATGCAAAAACCTATGTGCATGAACGGGGAAATGCACTCATCGTCATTGAATATCAGGGATGCCAGTTACTGCTGAAAGAGTTTCTTTTTGCCAAGTCGCCGTACCAATGTTATTTCTATCCATACTCAGATGAAAAAGATTCATTCTTCAATGCTACATATCCCGTATCCGATAACTACCATATTCCATTTAGTATGCTCACATTGAACGCCATCGCCAAATATGTGAAACTGATGCCAAGATACAAAGATACAATTGACGACATGAAAGCAAAAGTAACAAAATCATACCAATCAATTAAAGGAGAATAATTATGCCAAACATTTGCACAACCAATTATGTGATCGAGGGCAAGAAGGATGAACTCGATGCACTGTATCAGAAAATGAAGGAACTCCGGGGGCAAAGCCTCGGGCAGCTGGTTGAAGCTTTGGGTAAAGACCCAAATGAAGTGATGTGCCGCGGCGGATGGACTGAACTTGAACGCGAGGGTGATATCCTTCGTATGACTTTTGAAACGGCTTGGACACCTTGCTACGAAGTCACTCAGTTGATGAAAGCTGTTTATCCATCACTCCGCATCTACTACAAAGCCGAAGAGCCAGGTTGCGAAGTCTATCTCAAGAATGATGCCGATGGCAAGTACTTCCCTGAGACAGAAGCCGACGGACATGCGTTCGAGCTAATGACAGAAGAGCGTGAGCAACTGCAGACCCGTCTCATTCGTGGCATTAAGGACGGCAGCATAGAAGTTAAGGTCAGCAAAGAAAATGACAAAGGCTGAATTAGATAAAGTCATCGTCAGATCGTTCCCCATCTACGAACTGCTGCAGATTCGCATAGAGGGCCATCGGTACCCTCGCCGGCGAATCTGTCAGCAGCGGTTAGGTTTCTTTGACACGAAGGAACATGCCGAGGAAGCCATGCTTTCGACTATCGAGTTTCAGAAGAAAGTATGTAAGCAAAGAGAAAAGAATTACTATGATGACTGTTTTGGGTTCTTTCTGTTTGAGCAGTTTGTCCATAATAAGGAAAGCTCATTCTATCGGAACGAACGGCCTCAGAAATGCTTCTCTTTTAACGCAGATGGAGAACTTAATGACTTTGTCGCTTTAGACGAAATGGGATGGTATCGTGGTCGCAAGATAGAGGACATCCGCTTCAAAGTTGGCGACATCGTGGAGGTCGTAGATGGAAACTATTCAGATCTGGGCATCGTGGGAGCCCTTCCTCTGACTACTGACAAATACAGTCGGTTAGAAGAAGATCCCGATGAGTGTGAGCATCCAAGCCATTTTCTTGATGAGAGTGACGACTGCTACCTCGTCTATACTCTTGGCGAAGCCGGTTCTCACATCCATCCTGTCTGCTACACAGTGTTTCCACCCACACATCCTGTTCCTGAGAGAATTGCAGCCCAGCTAAAGGCAAATCTGGAAGAAGTAGAAAAAAGTTAGGGCAATCTTTGAATTTTTCTGGTGATGTGACTATATTATGTTCGTAATATAAAAAAAGAAAGATTATGAACACAACAATCATCACCACCAATTCAATCAACAAATTCAACCAACTTCTTAACTTCTTATATTCAAAAAAAATCTCTATTTTTCCCTCTCCCGCCACACTCTCTATCACCCTCTTCACTAACTCTTCTTCTCAAACAAACTCCATTCTTTCGAGGCTTACTAAACTTCTTAATCTCAAACCCATACAGCCCTCATACGCTCTCACAGCGTAAGGGGGCTTTTTAAACTTTTCAACTTTTATGAGACGCGGCATACCTATTATCAGTGATTATACAAGGGATTCCTTTATGGACCGGGTAAAACATCAAGAACTGCAGATTGGTGATGCGGTTTACTATCTCTCGCCCTTTTCGAGGTATTCTGTCAGGAAATCAACTATTGTCAAGAAGGGGCTCGTGCCAACGGACTTCCTTAAAGACATCGAACTGACGCTTGCTGACGGCACAGTGCTGCCATACCGCGAAGCCTTCGACTCGAAGGAAATGGCAATCGCATACATCGTTGACGACCTCAGATGCAGTCTGGCTAACCACCGTACAGGGCTTCAGACGCTTCTACGACAAATTGCGGAAGACGAGCGATTACTTGCGATGTTTGAAAAGAAGCAGAAAGAATTTATCAACTGACGTTTGGTGTCATCAAACTTGACTGACATCGATCTTTGGTTGACTTGCGTCGAGCTAAAGCTTCACGTGTGAAAATGGCAAAGCTGACACGTGAAGTTTATCGACTTCACGTGTATTGTTTTATAAAATAACGAGAATAAGCAAAAAAAGTTACCCTGATTTTTTGAATTTTTTCTTGTTTGTGACCATATTATATCAGTCCTAATTAAAAATGGAATATTATGGCAAAGAAGATTGAAACAAAAGTCGTGAAAAGAACGAAAGTTGAGAAAGAAATGACGCTGCTGCGGGCTATTGAGCGCGTGGTGGAACTGTCGAAGGACACGAAGATGAGCGAAGAGTTCATGCTACAGGCATCACCAGAGATTGGACTGCTGGCAGAAAGTTTCGACATTACCGAACGGCAGGCTGTGCTGTTCTGCATCTGTATGGAGAAAGGGCCACGACGGGTAGATTATGATGATCTGGCCAGTTTCCTCGACGTTAGCAATATACGCATACTGAGCTATGCAAGCGATATCGATGCTCTTGTGCGTCGCCGGTTGCTGCGTTATCGGGATGCAAAAGACGAGGACAGTTTCGATGTACCCCATCCTGTAATCAAAGCTCTGAAACACAATGAGGTATATGAATTACCAAGTCGTTCAGGATTGGATTGTGCTTCGCTGTTTGAGGTGCTTGATCAGATGTTTAGTGACCTGAGCGATGATGCTATTATCCCCAAAGACTTGATTGAGGAAATCAATGTGCTCTTGAAAGATAATATGCAGGTGAGCTTTGCCAAACAAATTGAGGAACTTAGTCTGTCTTCGCAGGATAAAATGCTGTTGCTTTATTTCTGTCACCGCCTGGTAAATAAAGATGACGATGACATTCGTTTCTGCGATATGGAAGACTGCTTCTTTAGCTCTTCGAACTATATTAATGCGAAAGCTTTACTACGTAGCGGTGAGCACAATTTGATGAAGAAAAAAATAATCGAGCATCGTTGTGAGGATGGTATAGCAAACACCAGTCGATACAAACTTACGGAACAGGCAAAGCGTTTGTTGCTGGCTGAGATGAAAATTAACGCAACAGAAGAGAAACTGGCCAATGTCATCAAGGCAAAAGACCTAAAAGAGAAGAAGATGTTCTATGTAGAGGAGAACCAAAGGCAGGTGGGCGAACTGCAATCGTTCTTCGTCCCCGAGAACTACCAGAAGATACGATCACGGATGGAGCAGACTGGTTTCCGAACTGGTTTCGCCTGCCTCTTCTATGGCGGTCCTGGAACAGGAAAGACGGAAACTGTCTATCAATTGGCTCGCGAAACAGGTCGCGACATCATGGTAGTTGATGTACCGCAAATCAAGAGCAAATGGGTGGGCGACTCCGAGAAGAACATCAAAGCCCTCTTCGACCGTTATCGTGAACTTGTGAAGAAAGCCAAGCAGACCCCAATCCTACTCTTCAACGAGGCAGACGCCATCATCGGCATCCGTCAGCAAGGAGCGCAACGCGCAGTCGAGAAGATGGAGAATAGCATCCAGAACATCATCCTGCAAGAGATGGAAGCGCTGGACGGCATCATGATTGCCACCACCAACCTCCAGCAGAACCTCGACAAAGCCTTCGAGCGCCGCTTCCTCTACAAGATTAAGTTCGAGAAACCGACGGTTGAAGCCCGTGTTCTAATATGGCACTCGATGATACCGGAATTGAACGATATGGATGCCAAGACGCTGGCTGCAAAATACGATTTCAGCGGTGGACAGATAGAGAACATCGCCCGACACTACACCATCGACAGCATCCTGCACGATGCCAAGGAAGATAAACTTGCTATGCTCATCAACCATTGTGACAATGAAAGACTGGACGAAAACACTCCCAAACGAATTGGATTTTAGCGTCTAATGACAGTAAACGCACAATAAAAAGTGTCTTCAGTAAAAAGAAAATCGTCTTTGTTGGAGAAACATCAATTCATTGATTCACCATAATAACTAAAAGTTGTGCCTGATACAATACTTATGATGAAAAGTGAGAGGTGAAAACAATTATTAACCGTGAACCTTGAACCATGAACCGAAAGTGGGTGAAGGGAGAGGGTGTTTTAGTTAGTGGAGTATTTGCGTGGATAGCGCAGGAGGATGGAGAGGAGGAGCGCTGCGCCGATGAGCATGGGGTAGTAGAGGTTGGGGATGATGGCGATGGGGTTCAGTCCTGACAGGCTTGCGGCTATGAGCACTTGGGCGCCGTAGGGAAGGAGGCCCTGGGTGAAGCAGGAGGCGGTGTCGAGGATGGAGGCTGACTTGCGGGGGTCGATGCGGAACCTGGTTGCTATGTCTTTGGCGATAGGGCCGGTGGTGATGATCGCTACGGTGTTGTTGGCTGTGCAGATGTTGACCAAGCAGGTGAGGGCTGCAATGCAGAGTTCGCCTCCGCGCGTGCTGTGTATGTTGCGTGTGAGGGTCCTGATGATGAGGTCGATGCCTCCGTTGTAGCGTATGATTTCGAGCATTCCGCCTGCAAGGATGGTGACGATGATGAGCTCGGACATTCCCATTATTCCCTCATTCATGGCTGAGAACCAGCTGAATACGTTGTAGGTGCCGAGGAGCATGCCGATGACTCCTGTGAGGAGAACGCCAATGCTGAGGGTGAGCAGCACGTTCACGCCGCTGATGGCGAGAAGGACGACTGCGAGGTAGGGCATTACAAGCCAAGGGTTGGTTTCATTCAAGTGGGGAGTAGCATGCATCTGTCTGCCTACGAAGTAGTAGACAATGAGCATGATGATGGCGACGGGGGCTACAATGCGGATGTTGACGCGGAACTTGTCTCGCATGCTGCAGCCTTGTGTCTGGGTGGCTACGATGGTGGTGTCGCTGATGAAGGAGAGGTTGTCGCCAAAGTAGGTGCCTCCCACGACGAGCCCTACCATCAGCGGTACGGAGAAGCCTGAATGCTGTGCGATGCCGACTGCCAGGGGGGTGAGGGCGGCGATGGTGCCGCAGCTGGTGCCGATGCTGAGAGAGATGAAGCAGGAGGCAAGGAAGATGCCGGGCAAGATGGCTTGCTCAGGCAGGTAGCGCAGGGCAAGGTCGACGGTGGCATCTACAGCTCCCATGGATTTGGCTGATGCAGCGAAGGCGCCAGCGAGGATGAAGATGGCGAGCATGAGCACCATAGTGGGGTTGCCGGCTCCTTGGGCAAAGATGTTGATGCGCTCGTTCATAGTCCCCCGCACGGTGAGCAGCGCATAGACGGAGCTGACCAGGAAGGCTACAGCAATGGGGACCTTGTAGAAGTCTTGCGCAATGATGCTGGTGGCCAAATAGAGTATGAGGAATACAAATAGCGGCGAGATGGCTTTCATGTTAATTTGTGTGTGTTACAGGGTGACGCCGTTCTTGAAGATAGCGATTTCCTGATAGTTTTTCTTCTCATTCCAAGTGGGTTCTCCACTTGCTATCTCTATGACTTTCTGTACAAAGCGATGGAATACTTCCACCATTGGTTCATTTTCTACGATGGTGCCGGCGTTGAAGTCTATCCACGTGGGCTTGTTCTTGGCAAGGGTGCTGTTGGTGCTGACTTTCATGGTGGGGACGAAGGTGCCGAAGGGGGTGCCTCGCCCTGTGGTGAAGAGCACGATGTGGCATCCGGAGGAGGCAAGGGCTGTGGATGCTACAAGGTCGTTGCCGGGAGCGGAGAGGAGGTTGAGCCCCTTCACGCTGAGGCGTTCGCCATATGAGAGCACACCTTTGACAGCGCTCTTGCCGCATTTCTGTGTGCATCCGAGGGCCTTCTCCTCAAGTGTGGAGATGCCGCCTGCCTTGTTGCCAGGTGAGGGGTTCTCTCCTACCGGTTCGCCGTGTGAGAGGAAGTACTGCTTGAAGTCGTTGACGAGGCTGACGGTTTGCTGGAAGAGGCTGGTGTTTTCGCAGCGGTTCATGAGGATGGTTTCGGCGCCAAACATCTCGGGCACTTCGGTGAGGACGGTGGTGCCCCCCTGGCTGACGATGAAGTCGCTGAACACACCGAGGAGTGGATTGGCTGTGATGCCGGAGAATCCGTCGGAGCCTCCGCACTTGAGGCCTACACGGAGTTCGCTCAAGGGGATGGGTTGGCGCTTGTCTTGTGATGCGATGACATAGAGCTCACGCAATATCTTGAGTCCTTCTTCCACTTCGTCTCCTTCCACTTTCTGAGTGACCATGAACCGGATGCGCTCTTTGTCGTAGTCGCCAAGAAGAGCCTCAAACTGGTCGGGTTGATTGTTCTCGCATCCAAGGCCTACAACGAGCACGGCTCCTGCATTGGGGTGCAGGACGAGGTCGCGCAGCACCTTGCGGGTGTTCTCATGGTCGTCGGAGAGCTGAGAGCAGCCATAGTTGTGGGGATAGGCTACGATGCGCAGGCGTTCGGTGCCGGCTGGAAGCATCTGGCAGAGTGGAGAAGCCGGGTTGTAAAGCTCGTGTGTGAGTGCTCCTGCCAACTGGTTGACAACACCATTGACACACCCCACGGTGGGCACAATCCACACTTCGTTGCGGATGCCTACATCGCCGTTCTTGCGGCGGTAGCCTTGGAAGGTGAGCTGTTCTTGTGGGAACCACTCTGCATAGGCTGGATTGGTGAGCTCCTCCTTGCCCACAGGGTGGTATTCGTAGTCGAGCAAGCCAGACAGGTTTGTCTTGATGTGCTCGTGGCTCACCCAGTCACCCTTCTTGTGGTTTTCCTTCAGGTGTCCGATGGGGTAGCCGTATTTGATGATATTCTCGCCTTGCTTGAGGTCTGTAAGCAGTATTTTGTGTCCGGCGGGAACATCGCTGTTGATGGTGATGCTTTCGCCCTCTACCTGGATGGTTTCGTCTTTTTTGAGTGCCTCAATGGCTACAGCCACGTTGTCGGCAGGATTGATTTTGATAGTTTTCATTGTGTATGGTTATAGTTCTTTGTATTCTTTAGGTGTGTAGCCAGTGTGCTGTTTGAAGAACTTAGCGAAGAAGCTTTGGTTGGCAAAGTGGAGCTTGTTGCTTACGTCCTTGATAGAAATACCTTCAGATCTTAGCAGGGCTTTGGCTTCCAATATGACGTACTGGCTGATAAGTTCGGTGGCATACTTTCCGCTGACGGCATGCACCACGCTGGAGAGGTACTTGGGCGACACGCACAGCTGGTCGGCATAGAAGGTGATGTTGCGGTGATTGATGTAGTGTTCTTTCACCGTTGCCATGAATTGCATGAAGAGTTCTTCTTTCCTGCTGATGGGGCGCTCCTCGCCTTTCTGTCCTTGTCCTTGGGAAAATGCCTGAAACACATTCGACTGCAGGATTTGCAAATAGGCTTTAGCCACCGTCTCCTTGTACTGATAGTCTTTCTGGGTGAGTTTCTTTTTCAGCGCCTGGTAGATGCTGATGCTTTCTTCCAGCTCGTCTGGTTGGAGCACGTGCATGGGGTGTTCTCTCGTGATGCGTCCAAACTCTATGCTTGTTTTCACGTCGCCCACAAGTTTGATGAAATCGGACGAGATGGCCATGAAGATGCACTTGGTTCCTGGGGCTACGTGTTTCATGCGCACGAAGCTGCCAGGCATGATAAGCACGGAGTGGCTGTCTGTCAGCCGGTATTCGGTCAGGTCGATGTCTATCACCATTTCGCCAGATGGGCAAATGATGCTCACAGCCATGGTGACCTGCACAGGAAAACTGGGGTGCTGTGGTTCATTCTCTTCGTTCCAGTCCTCTTCAAGATTGTCACTTAGCACTAGTTTCCCTGGTATCTGAGCAAACCGCCCGTCGGTGGGGAATTGCAGCAGGTCCACCTTGATGATGGGGTTGGGGGAGAATGGTTTTTGTATAGTGTTCACAATATAATTGTTCTATTTGTCGGCAAATATACAAATAATGCCACATAAAAAGGGAGAAAACTTGCGATTTTCTCCCCCTTTTTACGTCAGTTTGTTGTTTGTGAATGTCTTGAGCCTTGTTTGGAGGTGCTTGTGTCTTACTTCAACGCGGCTTTAGCAAGTGTGGTGGCTTGGTCGTAGGCCTTCTCCCAATCGGTGTCGAGACAGAAAGGTGTCAGCGAGCCCTTTTCGTTCACGAAGGCATTGGCACGCTCCTTGTTGGTGTCTTTGAACATGGGATTGTACTTGCAGGCGTCTGAGTAAATCTTAAGGATTTCGTTGCGCTTGGCTGGTGAAATCTCCTGCGCCTTGAGTACGTTGGCGTGATAGTCGGTGACAAAAGACGACATCATGACGGCTTGAGTGGCGAAGAACATGTCATCCTTCTTCATGCCACGCTTCTGGAGCATCATGGTCATATAGTTCAATGCAGTCACCTTGAACTGGTTAATCTGAATCTGGTCATCAGATGATTTGGGGTTGTTCACCACTTTCATAGCCTCTTCATATACCACATCGTAGAGATTCTTGCTCTGGGCCCACATGCTGTTCGCTGTTGCGATGAGCACGAGGAATGTAAGGATTGTTTTCTTCATATTCTTTCAGTTTTATTGATGCCCGTCTGTAAACGGTGCCACAAAGTTAGGGCTTCTATGTTGATTACACCTCGGAATATAGGGGTGAATATGAGTTTCTTTAATTTTGTTTAACAATTATTGTCCTGCGAACTCGCTGATTTCGTAATTATTGGCCACGGCCAGCCGTGCACAGTTCTGCAGGAGGCGCCTGTTCTCGTCGTTTACTTGGCCAACGTCGGTCACCTTGCCAAAGACGGTGCGGTCATCGCGCAAGCTGCGGTTCATGCAGGGAGCAACGATGGTTTCGAAGAAGGTGCATGCCAGCAGATAACGTCCTGCATAGTAATTGATATGGGTGCCGTCGCGTGTCAGTTCGTTGTCCACATTCAGCAGTTCTACGCTGCGTGCATTCTGTACAGCTGTGCCGCATGGGATGATGATGTCGATGCCCGAGGCTGCTTTCATTTTCTTCACCGAGGTGCAGATGTTCTTCCACATCATGGTGGGGTTCTTATACTTGGCGATGTTTTTGTTGGTGGAGGAATAGGCCCATGTTTCGTTGAACGCGAACGTGGTGCGTGCCGCCTGCTTGGTGATGTTGTATGCCTGAATCAGTCGGGAAAGATAGGGCTCGTAGGTGGTGTAATCGCCCGATTCCAATGAGTACTGCTGGAAGACAACGACATCGTAGGCATATCTCTGCATCACGTCACTGATGGTCACGCCTCGTTCCATCAACTGTTCACCACTTTGGTTATAGCGGTAGAAGTCATAGACTTTCTCCTCGTTCTTGAATGATTCGTAGTGTTGCTTCATGGAACAGCCTCCACGGTAGAGCACATACACATTGACGTTGCTGATATTCATGGAGCGGAAGAGTTCTGGTAGTGCGGCGCTGGTGTCGAGCGAGAACGAATTGCCGATGAAAAGCACGTCCAGCTTCTGTGGCATGTAGGGAAGGGGCGTGTTGCACAGGTAGCCGCATGAAGGCTGCTGGGCAACTTCTTTCTTGGCGTCATCCTCTTTCTTCGAGACGGCATCCTTTTTTGTGGCAGCTGCGGCTGATGATTTTGCTGTAGCAGTAGTGCTCTTAGCTGCAGATGTTGACTTTGTGGTGGTTGTTTTGCTGCTTTGTGCGTTCTTGTTGCTTTGTGCAGCTCCCGATTTAGCAGTTGAACTTGTCTTTGTCTTGGTGATTACCATCGTCTTCCGGATGATTGTCGGAGACGTCTTTACCTGTGCAATCTTCTTGGTTTGTGCTGTCGCCTGTAAACAGAGCAAAGACAGCATGAACATCAACAAAATGTGTTTCATTGTTCTCCTGATTTGTTATTCGGGCGCAAAGGTACAAATTTAATTGACAATATTGCTTAATTGGCAATTGATAATTACCCAAGCGGCCTGTTTTTTGTTGCTGCGCAATCAATTAGGTCATAACATTGATTCTTTGGGTAGAGCCTAGAAATGGAGAGAGTAATGAATGGCTCGGGGGCATATCAAGAATTAGAGAACGCCGAAGGCCTCGCTTTGCTTGAGAGGCCTTCAGCGTTTTAGAAAAAACATGTGGCAATTATTTTTTCAATGCGTCGAGCAGGGCATCCATTGCTTGGGCTGCATCTTGGGTCTCTTCGATGAGATTGACGAATTTGCTGCCGATGATGGCTCCTGCAGCATTGGCTTGTGCGGATTCGAGGGTTTGCTTGTTGCTGATGCCGAAACCTATCATGCGAGGGTGCTTGAGGTTCATGCTGTTGATGCGTGAGAAGTATGCTTGCTTCTGGTCGCCAAACTCTTTCTGCGCGCCTGTAGTTGCTGCAGAGGAAACCATGTAGATGAAACCGTCTGTGTGCTCGTCGATGAAGCGAATGCGCTCGTCGCTTGTCTCGGGGGTGATGAGCATGATGATGCGGATGTCGTACTTGTCGGCAATGGGCTTGTACTCTTCCAGGTAGTCCTTGAAAGGAAGGTCTGGGATGATGACACCGTCGACACCCACTTCTGTACAGCGTTTGCAGAAGGCTTCAAACCCAAACTGCATGATGGGGTTGAGGTAGCCCATCAAAATCAATGGGAGCCCCCCTCTTGTCCCCCCAAGGGGGGATGATTTGCCATTCGGACAGGGTTCCTTGCTCTGGGGAGATGATGTGCTGTCCGGATGGTTTTCCTCCCCTTTGGGGGAGGTTAGGAGGGGGCTTCTGTGTAGCTCTTCCAGTTGTGAGAAGAGCTTCTTGAGGCTCATGCCGTTGCGCAGAGCCTTGGTGGCTGCATTCTGAATGACAGGTCCGTCTGCCATAGGGTCGGAGAAGGGGATACCTACCTCAATCATGTCCACCCCTTTTTTCTCTAATGTCTTGATGGTCTCTGCTGTTCCTTCCAATGTGGGGTGTCCTGCACAGAAGTAGATGGAGAGGATTTTTTCGCTTTTTGTGGCGAAGAGTTGATTGATTCTGTTCACCATATGATTTACAATTTTACGATTGACGATTTGTTATTTGAATATCAACTGAATTATTTGATGAGGGCAAGGAAACTCTGGATGAGTTCTGGATCTTTGAGCGCAGGAGCTGTCTCGAAACCGGAGTTGAGGTCGATTCCAGCAAACTGAGGATGTTGGAAAGCCTTCACCTTTTCTGTGTCTTTGGCTCCGATGCCTCCCGTGATGAGGAAGGGTGTCTTGCCTGTGTAGTGCTGCAGGATGTTCCAGTTGAACTGCTGTCCGCTGCCTCCATAGCTGCTGCATTTCGTCTCGAAGAGGAAATAATCGACGTCGTCCTCGTAAGGGTGTGTCTTTTCCAAGTCTTCGGGAGATGTGATGGCTATCATCTTGATGATTTGTGTGCCCGCTTTCAGATGGGTACGGAGTGCATGGCAGAATAGAGGAGGTTCATCGCCATGCAGCTGGATGAGGTCAAAACTAAACTCTTCCTGGCGGTGTCGGATGTCAGGGAGTGTTGCATTGACGAACACGCCCACTCGCTTGCTATGCTGTGGCAGGTAAGCGGGAACTTCAGCCACGAAACGGGAAGAGGGTGGATAGAAGATGAAGCCCATCCAGTCAACGCTTTGCAGGGTATCCACTTGCCGAATGTTGTCGGCCTCTCTCATGCCACAGACCTTCACAATCATTTGGTTACCTCCTCAATGAATGTTCTTAATGCACTTCCTGGGTTGGGAGTCTTCATGAAGGTTTCGCCGATTAGGAAGCCTCGGAAGCCCGCTTCACGCAGTTCACGTACTGTCTGAGGGTTGCTGATGCCGCTTTCGCTGACCAGCAAGTAGTCCTTGGGAAGGAGTGAGGCGAGGCGATAGGAGTTGACCACATCGGTGTGGAAAGTGCCGAGGTTGCGGTTATTCACCCCCACCATGTCGATGTTGTCGCCCACATATTCCAGTTCTTGTTCTGAATGTACTTCGAGCAGGGTCTCAAGTTCCAGCTCGTGCGCTTTCTTGGCGAGGTCCTTGCACTCTTGCTTGGTCAGGTCGGCCGCAATGAGCAGTACCGCGTCGGCACCTACCATCTTTGCCTGATAGAGCTGATACTCGTCGACGATGAAGTCCTTGCGCAGGATAGGGCATGAAACTGTGGGGCGAGCGATGCGCACATATCTCAGGTTGCCTCCGAAATATTTCTCGTCGGTGAGGATGGAGATGGCGCTGGCACCATTCTGGCAGTAGGAAGCAGGAATGACATCTGGTGTGCCTTCTTCCTTGATCCATCCTTTAGAGGGGCTTTTGCGCTTGAACTCCGCGATGATGCCTGAAGCGCTCTGGGCAAGGCTCTGACGCATGGAGCGGCGAGTGCCTGTATTCTCTGTCATCAGAGTGTCCACATTGCTGTATAATGTGGCAGGTGTGATGACGGCCTTCTGCTGTTCTATCTCGATGCGCTTATTGGCAACGATTTCTTCAAGGATGTCTTTAGCCATGTGGGTCTTAGGAATTGATTTCTACGAACTTCTTGAAGGTCTGGAACGCTTTGCCGCTGTCGAGCGATTCGCGAGCCATTGCTACGGAGTCGGCCATAGATATGTTTCTGTCCATGATGCTGATGCCGCAAGCAGCATTGGCAATCACAACATTTTTCTGTGCCTCAGTGGAGGTGCCTTCGAGCACCGCATCAAATATCTTCATGGCTTCTTCTGCTGTCTCGCCGCCATAGATGTCGCTCTGCTCAATGTACTTCAAGCCCAAATCAACGGGAGTGAGCACCTTCTCGAAGTTGTTGGTACAGATTTTGAAACCGCTTGTGAGTGAAATTTCATCGTAGCCATCATAGGAAGTGATGACGCCAAAGTTGTCGCCTATGCGCTGGTGCAGGTTGGTGTAGAGGCGCAGCTGTGCTTGGTTGGCGGTGCCGTGTAGGGAGTTCTTTGGATGGCATGGGTTGACGAGCGGACCCAGCAAATTGAAACAGGTGGGGATGCCCAGTGCCTTGCGGGTGGGGCCTACGAACTTCATGCCATAAGCGAAGAGGGGCGCGTGGAAGTAGCAGATGCCTGTCTCGTCGAGTGAGCGCTTCAGCTGATTGATGTCGTCGGTGAACTTCACGCCGTGACCTTGCAGCACGTTGCTGGCACCGCTCACAGAGGAAGAGCCTCCGTTGCCGTGCTTGGTCACCTGATAGCCGGCGCCTGCGATGACAAAGGATGAGCAGGTGGAGATGTTGAACGTGTTCTTGCCGTCACCTCCTGTTCCTACCACGTCGAGGGTGTTGTATTCGGTGAAGTCCAGATACTTGCCCGTTTCGAGCAATCCCTGACGGAAACCAAGCAGTTCGTCTACTGTCACGCCGCGTGTCTGCATGGCCATAAACAAGGCCGCAATCTGCTGTACGTTGTATTTTTCCTCAACGATGTTGAGCATAATCTGATGGGTGTCTTCCTGTGAGAGGGTTTGTCCATCGATGAGTTGCAAAAGATATTGTTTCATTGTGCTTCGTGTTTTAACCAGTTGTTGATGATTGTTTTACCATCCTTTGTGAGCACGCTCTCAGGGTGGTACTGAATGCCTCTGATGTCGAACTGCTTATGCCTGAGTGACATGATAAGGCCTTCGTCGGAGACGCTGGTCACTTCAAGGCACTCGGGGAGGCTGTTGGCATCGACGACCCATGAGTGATAGCGTCCCACCTCGATGTGTTCTGGCAGGCCTTCAAAGAGGTAGTCGCGAACGGTGATGGTGGCAGGTGTTGCTACGCCGTGATAGACTTCGGAGAGATTGGTGAGTTGTGCGCCAAAGCTCTCGCCGATGGCTTGATGTCCGAGGCATACACCGAGGATGGGCTTCTTGCCTGCATAGGTTTTGATGACGTCGAGCAGGAGGCCTGCCTCGCTGGGAATGCCAGGACCAGGAGAGAGGATAATCTTGTCGAAGGCCTCCAGCTGCTCCATCTGGAACTTGTCGTTGCGATAGACGGTCACTTCAGCTCCGAGTTCCTTGACGAGGTGGCTCAGGTTGTAGGTGAATGAGTCGTAATTATCGATGATGACTATTTTCATGAGTGTAATTGAGTGATTGGTTAAATGAGAACGTGAGGGGCTCTTAAAGATTCTCTGCAATACTGATGGCCTTGCGGAGCGCGCCGAGCTTGTTGTTCACTTCCTGAAGTTCGTACTCTACATCGCTCTTGGCCACGATGCCGCCACCGGCTTGGAACCAGAGTTCGCTGTTGCGCGAGACAAAGGTGCGGATGGTGATGGCTTGATTGAGGCTGCCATCGAAACTGATGCTGCCTACACAGCCTCCGTAGGCACCACGATTGTGTGGCTCGTATTCGGAAATGAGCTGCATGGCGCGCACTTTGGGAGCTCCCGACAGGGTGCCGGCAGGGAAGGTGTCGATGAAGGTCTTCACGGGGTCGGCTCCTTCGTTGAGCGTGCCGCTCACACGCGATACGAGGTGGATGACGTGGCTGTAGAACTGCATGTCCTTGTAGAAATCTACCTGCACATCGTGGCAGTTGCGGCTGAGGTCATTGCGGGCAAGGTCTACCAGCATCACGTGCTCAGCATTTTCCTTCGGGTCGTTCTTCAGATAGAGTGCGTTCTGGCGGTCCTGCTCTGGGTCACCAGTACGTTTGGTGGTGCCTGCAATGGGGTCAATGTAGGCTTTGAAGGCTGTGTTGCCGGATGAGAGCCGCTCCACACGGCAGTGGGTTTCGGGCGAGGAACCGAAAATGCGGAATCCTCCGAAGTCCATGTAGAAGAGGTATGGAGAAGGATTGATGGTGCGGAGTGCGCGGTAAAGCTTGAAGTCGTCGCCTTCATACTTCTGCTTGAAACGGCGTGAAAGCACAATCTGGAACACATCGCCACGCAGGCAATGCTGAATGCCACGACGAATATTCTCACGGTGCTCGTCGTCTGTGAGTGTCGATGTGTAGTTGCCTACTGGGTGGAAACCATATTGCTGGAAGGGACGGCTATTCACGTCGTGCTCCAGCTTGTCGAGGTCATCTTCCTCGCCATCGGCCAGCAGCTCGATGAGTGTCACCTCGTTCTTAAAGTGGTCAAAGATGATATAGTCCTTATAGAGAATATAAAGCAAGTCGGGGGCATCGTTCTCTGCCTGTGTCTCGTCCTTCACGTCGATGTGCTCGAAATAGCGGACGGCATTGAAGGTGGTGTAGCCAAAGAGACCACAGTCGCCCTTGTCTGCTCCTTCGATGTGGAAGCTGTTGAGAAAGCCGTTGATGAGCTGTGCCGTATCGTCTGCATTCGCAATAGGAGTGCGTGTTTCCTCTCCATTAGGAAACTTCATCACGCCCACACCGTGCTCTACAGACACGCTGCCAATGGGGTGAAGGCAGATGAATGAACGTGAATTCTTTCCGTCGTGATAGTCGGAACATTCCATCAGCGCGCTTTGTGGATAGGCGTCGCGTACACGGAGATAAACACTTACAGGAGTGTTGAGGTCGCCAAGAATCTTTTTGGAGGCGGTGTGATAGTTATACATATTGGTTGTTGTGTTATTTGTTGTTTGATGTCGTGGCTACTTATTCGTAACTTATGAATAATTGTTCGCAAGTTATGAATAATTGTTCCAAACTTATGAACGAATTTCCTTGCGGAATAATCCTGCTTCTGCTTGTTGGTGCAAGTGGATTCCGTCACAAGGTATGCCGTTCATGTGTTAGCACTATACTTGATGTTTCAGATACGTGTCCAAGTCTTTGTCGCCTCTTCCGCTAACGGTGAGCACCACTACTGAGTCTTTTGAGAACTGGTCTTTCACTTTTGGAAGCAGAGCCAAGGCATGAGCACTCTCGAGGGCTGGGATGATGCCTTCCATGCGTGTCAACTCAAAGGCAGCACGAAGCGCTTCGTCGTCGTTGGCAGGAAGTACCTGGGCACGTCCTGTCTCATAGAGGTTGCAATGGATAGGGCCTGTGCCTGGATAATCAAGACCCGCAGAGATGGAATAAGGCTCGATGATTTGGCCATCCTCTGTCTGCATCAGTTTGATGCGGCTGCCATGCAGAATGCCTACGGTGCCCACTTGCATGCTGGCAGCTGTCTGACCTGTTTCTATGCCGAGGCCTCCAGCTTCGCCCAAGATAATCTTCACACGTTCGTCGTTGATGTAATGATAAATGGTGCCTGCTGCGTTAGAGCCTCCACCCACACAAGCCATCAGGTAGTCAGGGTAGTCGCGTCCAATCTTCTCCTGCAACTGCCATTTGATTTCTTCTGAAATGACTGACTGCAGACGAGCCACCATGTCGGGATAAGGGTGTGGGCCTACGGTGCTGCCGATGATGTAGAAGGTGTCGGCAGGATGACAGCACCAGTCGCGGATAGCCTCGTTGGTGGCATCTTTCAGCGTTTTGTTGCCGCTCTCCACGGGCACAACAGTAGCTCCCAGCATCTTCATACGCTCTACGTTGACGTGCTGACGCTGCACATCAAGCGCTCCCTGATACACCGTGCAGGGCATATCCATCAGCGCACATGCTGTAGCCGTAGCCACACCGTGCTGACCAGCTCCCGTCTCAGCAATGATGCGCTTCTTGCCCATCTTCTTCGCCAAGAGAATCTGTCCCAGAGCATTGTTGATTTTGTGTGCACCCGTGTGGTTCAGATCCTCACGCTTCAGGTACAGCTGGCATCCATATTTCTCACTCATGCGCTTGGCGTAATAGAGTGGGGAAGGACGTCCCACATAATCCTTTAGCAGAGCATGATACTCGTGCTTGAACTCTTCACTCTCCAGAATGGGAAGGTAAGCCTTCTTCAGGTCCTCCACGGTCTTGTAGAGAATCTCTGGAATGTAAGCCCCTCCGAATTGTCCGTAGAAGCCATTTTCATCTACTTGATAAGTCATATTATTGATGATGTTTTTAATGTACTTAATCTTTAGAAGTCTCATGGGGGGATTCATTTCTCCTTTTATTTCCCTTCAACTTCGACTTTTACTTTAACTCCCTTTCAACGTCAACTATATTTGTGCCTAAGACAAGAAAAAGAGCCTATCGCAAGTACGATAGGCTCTTTCTTTGCTATGCTTTATGTTTATCTTTGCATAGGGGTGTGACCATGTGACTTACGATTTTTTGAATCCCAAGTTACGCCACCACCAATATGCGTTAAACAGCGTTGTCATTGTTTTGTCTTCTTATCCTTTTGGTTTGATAAGTTTGTTGTTTTGTTGTTTCGACTGCAAAGTAATGGCTTTTTTCATTAACAGCCAAAGAAAAAGGGGAAAAAATCGATGGTTCGCTGATTTTTTCTCCCTTTTATGCAGATTCTATTGCTGTAATCCTATTGTCAGGCACGGATTATTGCACTAGGAAGGTTTTGCCTTTTACTACATATGCGCCTTTCTGCAACCTGTTGATGTCGGCTTCGGTAATTTGGCTAGCCACTTTTACGCCTGATACATTGAATACATCTACTCGTTCACCTGGAGCCACAAGGCCTTTGAGCGACGTGGTTCCTTCTTCTTTGCCTGTGAGGTGGTTGGTGGAGAGTAATTTGGAATTGCCTCCAGAGAGCCGAACGAAGCAACGTGTGGCATAAAATCCATTGCTGCTTTGGTCAACATTTACAAAAGCTGCATCTGTATTGTCCACCGCCAGGATGCCATAGAGCCCCTGTGCTGCCGTTTGCTGTTTGGCTGTTCCCATAGTAACTGTCTCACCAGTCCCTTCTGCGGTGAATGTAACCTCGGAGACTCCGTCAACGATGAGCACGTTTTCGGCAGAGAATTTGATGCTGCCCGTCTCGCCTGTATAATATAATATGTAGGGAACATTGGCCTTGATGCCTTCTTCCTTGCAGTTTTGGAAATTCAGTTTTACCTTTTGGCCGTCATTCTCCACGCCCACAAGCTTCTCCAAACTGCAATCGGTTCCGAAAGTGGCGTCCACTTCATCCTTCGTCATGGAGAAGGGAAGTGAAATGGTGTTCCATCCGTTGAAGATGTAGCGATTGACTGACACATTCATGATTTTTCCCGCATACTTCGAAAGGTCAGTTCCCTTATAGGTGTTCAGCGTGAGGGTTTCTTGTGCTGACGCATGGACGCAGCCGAGTGTGATGGCTGCAAGAAGTAATAATTTTTTCATATGTTTTCGGTTTGGGATGATTGTTTTGTTATTGTTATTTACTACGAATCAGGCTTTGACATCACAAAATTAGGGATTTTGTTTCTTATCAGCAATGATTTCTTGCGAAAATGTTTTACCTTTGTGCCCAAATTTAAAAAACAGACATCAGATTATGGCTGCAAGACTTAGATTTAAGGTTGTGGACGAGGCGTTTATGCGTGCTCCCGTATATGTGGAACAACCAGAGGAACGCCCCAGCGAGTATTTTGGCAAATATGTCTTCAACAAGGAGAAGATGTATAAATATCTGCCAGCAAACGTATATAAACAAATGTGTGATGTCATTGATAACGGTGCGCCGTTTGACCGTGCTATTGCCGATGCAGTGGCACAAGGCATCAAGACCTGGGCCATCGAGAATGGCGTTACTCATTACACCCACTGGTTCCAGCCTCTTACGGAAGGAACTGCCCAGAAGCACGACGGATTTGTGGAGCACGACGGCAAGGGCGGAATGGTGGAAGAGTTCGAGGGCAAACTCCTTGTGCAGCAAGAACCTGATGCCAGTTCTTTCCCTTCTGGCGGTATCCGCTCCACATTCGAGGCGCGTGGCTACTCAGCATGGGACCCCACATCGCCAGTCTTCATCATTGGTGACACGCTTATGATTCCTACCATCTTCATCTCTTATACAGGTGAAGCCCTCGACTACAAGGTGCCACTTAAGAAATCTCTTCATGCTGTCGATTTGGCTGCCACTGCTGTGGCTCAGTATTTCTATCCCGATGTGAAGAAAGTTATCTCCAACCTCGGTTGGGAACAAGAATATTTCCTTGTTGACGAGTCGCTCTTCGCGGCACGCCCAGATCTTGTGATGACAGGGCGCACCTTGATGGGGCATGACTCTGCCAAGAACCAGCAAATGGATGACCATTACTTCGGTTCTATCCCTGCCCGCGTAGAGGAATTTATGAAGGATATAGAGATACAGGCTCTTCAGTTAGGCATCCCCTGCAAGACTCGTCACAACGAGGTCGCACCTAACCAATTTGAGTTGGCTCCTATCTTTGAGGAGACAAACCTTGCTGTTGACCACAACATGCTCATGATGGCTATCATGCGCCGTGTGGCACGCAAGCATGGCTTCCGCTGCCTCTTGCACGAAAAGCCTTTCAAGGGTGTGAATGGATCAGGCAAGCACTGCAATTGGTCTTTGGCTACAGACAAGGGGACGCTGTTGCATGCGCCAGGCAAGACAGCTATGGACAATTTGCGCTTTGTGGTGTTCACAGTCGAAACCCTCAAAGCTGTATATGACCACAATGGACTGCTGAAAGCTTCCATCATGAGCGCTACTAACGCACATCGTTTAGGAGCCAATGAAGCACCTCCTGCCATCATATCTTCTTTCCTTGGGAAGACCGTGACAGACCTGCTTGAGCACGTAGAGCAAGCGGATGACAATGACCTTTCGGTAGCAGGCAAGACTGCATTCAAACTGGACTTGCCATCTGTGCCAGAACTTCTCATTGACAATACTGACCGCAATCGCACCTCACCTTTCGCCTTTACAGGAAACCGCTTTGAGTTCCGTGCTGTGGGAAGTGAGGCTAACTGCGCCTCAGCCATGCTTCTGCTCAACTCTGCTATGGCTGAAGCCTTGAACCATTTCAAGGAGCGGGTTGATGCACTCATCGCAAAAGGAGAATCCAAGGAATCTGCAATTCTGAAAGTGGTGCGTGAAGATATTAAGCACATCAAGCCCATTATCTTCAATGGCAACGGCTATAGCGATGAATGGAAAGAAGAAGCTGCAAAACGTGGACTTGACTGCGAGACCTCAGCTCCTCTCGTGTTTGACAACTATCTTAAAGAATCTTCCGTCAAGATGTTTGAGAGCACTCATGTGATGACACGCTTGGAACTCGAAGCACGCAATGAAATCAAGTGGGAAACCTATACGAAGAAGATACAAATAGAATCACGTATTTTCGGTGATCTCTGTCTTAACCACATCATTCCTGTAGTCACTAAATATCAGTCGGTTTTGATTGACAATGTGCACAAAGTGCAAGACATTTTCCCTGCAGAGAAATCCCAAAAGATATCGAAAGAAAACCTTCACCTTATCGAGAAGATTTCAGACCACGAATCATTCATTATCGAGAACGTGGAAAAGATGGTGGAAGCTCGCAAGGTTGCCAATCGCATTGAGTCAGAGCGAGAGAAGGCTATTGCCTATCATGACACCGTGGCACCTCTTCTCGAAGAGATACGCTATCATGTTGACAAGCTTGAAACCATCGTTGACGACGAGGCATGGCCATTGCCAAAATATCGCGAACTACTCTTCATCCGATAAAACAGTTTGACATTATCAGCAATAAGAGATTGTCTCAAAATGAAGTGAGCCCCAGAAGTTAGACAGAAAGCTTCTGGGGTTCACTATGTTAATGCATCAGACTCATAGTCAATTGAACATTAATGATAATTAGAGTCGAAATTAAAAATAATTACCATTAAATGAAGCCATATAGCTTTATGGTACAAAAAACGATTCTCTGATAGCCACTTCGTCCCCGCTTTTGCTTGCGAGGACTTCAGCTTTCTTTATGAATATTTAATACCTGGCAGATAAAGAAAAAACAAGGAGCTGCATCGTTGGATACAGCTCTTTGATATGTTGGTTGGAAGTTGTTGCGGTATATTATTCTACACCTTTCATCATCTTCTTCAGCAATGGGCAGAGGCAGAATAGAAGGACTGCAGCTGCTCCAGCCATGACGGCAAAGAGGGTGAAGAAGTCGGTGAGATTTGTGATTTGGAAACCGAGGAAAGAGTGAACGGGCTGTTCTGCTGTGGGGAGGAGGGTTGCCAGTTTTCCTGCAAGGATGTTGCTGGCAGCATTGCTCATGAACCACACACCCATCAGGAGTGATGCAAGGTGGATGGGGGAGAGCTTGTTTACCATTGATAAACCTATAGGCGAAAGTGAAAGTTCACCAATGGTATGGATGAAATACAATGCGAACAACCACCACATGGATGCCTTCTGGCCATCTGCCAATCCGTTGGTGCCAAAGGCGATAATAGCGTAGCCTACCGCCAAAAGGAGCAAACCGATGGCTTGTTTGACGGGTGATGCAGGTTCCATCTTGTGCTTGGCAAGCGTTTCCCAAAGGGTGGCCATGATTGGCGCAAAGGCAACGACGACAATAGGATTGATGGACTGGAACCATGTGGTTGGCATTTCCCAATTGCCGATGGTGCGGTCGCATTGTTGGTCGGCAAAGATGGTTAATGACGAACCTGCCTGTTCAAAAGCACTCCAGAAGAAGATGACAAACACGGCGATGATGTAGATAACGCCGATGCGCTGCTTCTCCACATTTGAGAGTCCCTTGTCTGTGATGATGAAGATGGGCAGAGCGATAGAGATAGCATAGATGGCTGCGGAGATGTAGTCATTGAAATTATCCACTTCGAGAGAGAACACCACAAACAGCACGATGGCGCCAATTAAACATCCCCACAGGCGTAGTGGAGAATTCTTGACTTTCTCAACATGTTGAGCAGCGTGTTCCTGTTCCTCTTTCAAGTCTTTCAGATGCATCAGAGGACTCTTTGATGGGGGTAGGCCAATGGCAAGGCCTTCGGGGGTGTTGAGGTATTTCTTTTTACCTAACATAAATACCACGACAGAGAGGATCATGGCTACGCCTGCACAGAAGAAGCCCCACTTGAATGCTCCAGGGTTCATCCAGTTACCATTCGATGCTACGGAGCCGCAAACCAACGGAGCAATGAGCGCGCCTGTGTTGATGCCCATGTAGAAGATGGTGAAGGCGGAGTCTTTGCGATGATCTTGTGGAGCGTAGAGATCTCCCACCATTGTGGAGATGTTAGGCTTGAAGAAGCCATTGCCAATGATGAGGGCTCCAAGACCTATAAACATCAGGGTCAATGCCAGCCCATTGTTGACTTGGTTGCTGATGACACCTCCTGCTGCGGGGTCTGTAAAGATGCTTTGCTGTACAACGCATGCAGAGGCGAACATGAGGAATTGGCCTATCGCCATGACGATGCCGCCTACAATGATGCTGCGTCGATTGCCCCAATAGCGGTCAGCGATATAGCCACCCAAAAGGGGAGTGAGGTAAACGAGTCCTGTGTAGGATCCATATATTTGGCTTGCGTCAGCACTATTGAAGAAGGCCGCCACAAGGTAGAGCACAAAGAGCGCTCTCATGCCATAGTAACTAAAGCGCTCTGCCATCTCTGTTACAAAGAGGAGGTAGAGGCCTTTGGGATGTCCATGTTGTGCCATAGTGTCTGTCTTATTTTTGATTATTTCTTTCTTGTTGCTGCTTCAAAATTTCCATTTGCTTTTCCTGCATGGCTTGCAGACGCTCCATGATGCTGGATGTCTTCTTTTTGTCGCCAGCGCTTGCTTTGCGTTCTGCATGACGGCGCTCGAGCTTGCTCAGCAATTCTGTATCGTCGGTTGTCTTACGCAAAAACCACATCATAATGATGCTTACGAGGCCGGAGATGAAGTAATACCAGTTCAGACCAGCGCTGTAGCTGTTGAACGAGAAGAAGAAAATGAGTGGCATCAGGTAGGTCATCCACTTCATCATTTTCATTTGCTGCTGCTGTTCGTCTGTCATGGCGTAAGACTGCTGGCGCTGGGTGATGACAGAGTTAAACACAGTGGAGAGACACCACAGGATACAGAATAATGAAAGGTGGTCGCCAATGCCCCAAATATGGAAACCCCAGTTAATGATGTCATCATATGTAGAAAGGTCATCAGCCCATAGGAATGATTGACCGCGCATCTCAATGTAGTTGGGAATGAAGTTGAACAGTGCAATCCAGATTGGCATCTGAATCAGCATGGGGAGGCATCCTCCCATAGGGCTTACGCCGTACTCGCTGTAGAACTTCATCACTTCCTGCTGTTTCAACATAGCATCCTCTTTCTTGGGATACTTGGCGTTGATTTCCTCCATCTTAGGGCGCAGCACGCGCATGTTGGCAGAGGCGATGTAGCTCTTCTTCATCAGCGGGAAGACGAGGAACTTCACGATAAGGGTGAGCAATACAAGCACGATGCCCATGTTCAGGCCCAGGCCTGTGAGGAAGTCGAAGGCATAGAGGAAGAAGAAGCGGTTAATCCATTTGATGATAGGCCAACCCATATAGACAAGTGACTGAAGGTCAAGGTCATCACCTGCGTTCAGCAGTTCTTCATTCTCCTTCAGCGTGGAGAACTTGTTGGGGCCAAGGTAAAGATGGAAACTAGTAGGCTTGAGGCCCTTGGTGTCAAAGTCCGCTGTCATTGTCGTCTTGTAGGTCTTCAAGTAGCCAGACCCTTCATTCAAGTACTCAGAAGACATGGCACTGACTTCCAAAGGCTGCTCGGCAATGAGTATCTGGCTGAAGAATTGAGTTTTGTAGGTAATCCACTTGATTTTCTCTTCAAACTCGTCTTCTTCGGTGTTGCCTCCGCTTGCAGAGAGCTCATGGGTATCGCCATCCACATCGCGGTAGGTGATAGTAGAGTAGCGGTTCTCAAAGTCATATCCCTTCTCCTGTTGCTTCATGTCTTCAGTCCATTCCAACTGCATGGAGTTGGTCTTGGAGGGGAAAAAGCCTTCCAGTCCGTTGGCCTTCACGTCCATGTCCAAAAGATAGGCGTTAGGCTTTAGAGAATAGATAATGTCGATGGAACCTTTTCCTACAGGCAGGTGCATGGTCACACCATTTTTCTTGATGTCGGTGGGCTGAAAATAAAGTTCGTCTGTCACAATGTTGGAAGTCTTGCCATCCAACATCATGCGCATGTTTTGGTCTTTCGCGTCGAAAAGAACTACATGACCACCTTGGCGGCTCTTGTAGGCCTCGTCCTTTAATTCTACTTTCTGCAACTGTCCACCCTTGTTGGTGAGTGTCACTTTCAGTAGCTCGTTCTCAATGATGGTTGTGCCGGCAGTGCCCTGACGCGCTTCGAAAAGCGGGTTTAAGGTGTCAGTTGCTTCTGCCGCCAGCTTTTCTTGCTTTTTCTTTTCCAGCTTCGCCTCTTTCTTCGCCTCTACGTTAGCAATGGAATCCAGCACACGAATTTCCTCTGCCTGATTGCGACGCGCATAGTTCTCATAGGTGGAGAAACCTATCATCACCAGCACCATAAGGGCCAAGCCTGTCAATGTGTTTTTGTTCATTTCTATTTTGTTCTTTTATTGTTGATTCTTAAAATATACAAAAAACCGTGCAAAGATACAGAAAAAAAGGGAGTTTGGCGACAGGAGTCAATAGTTTTTTCCTACCTTTGCGTCAAAAATCAACAAAACAACACAATATGAAAACAAAACTTTTACTATTTATCGCGATGATTGCTTTGTCGCTGAACGTGCAGGCCAAGAAATACCCGCAAATCAAGTTTGAGAAGACTACTATAGACTTTGGCACTTTCTCAATGGATAATCCTATACAGAAATGCGTGTTTAAATTCACCAATGTGGGCAATGCAAAACTGGTTATTACTCAGGTACATGCTTCGTGCGGCTGCACCGTGGCTGAATACCCCAAGGACTTTATTGCTCCTGGTGCATCAGGTGAAATAAAAGTCACTTATGATGGTTCTAACAAGATGCCTGCACGTTTCAAGAAGAGCATCCAAATTTTCACCAATAGCAAAGAAGAGATGACAAGAATCTTCATTGTTGGCGATATGACAGATGTGCCTGTCAGCAAAAAAAGCAAATGATTTGACTTCCTCAAGCTAAATGCTCAACGAGCCCAAGAGGCATCCGTCAAAAGGTCATTCGAACCTTGAAGCGGATGCCCCATTTGTTTGTGTTGGGGTCATCTAAATAAGTAATGCGTCGAACATAATCTATTTCAATGAGCTTGAAAATGTTGTGGATGCCAATTCTCCATTCCGCATAGGGCTTTTTCTCATCCATGCGTACTGTGTTTTGTTCGTATGTGCCATCAGCCCGGAAATGTCCTGGAAAATAGAACAAGTCGGGGTCTGTGTAGTCAAGTGAGGCCGGGTTGTTCTTGCTAGTCAGTTGTCCCCACAGCACATTAATGCCCACACACTCGCGCCATTTCAGTCGTTTAAGCAATGGAATGCGGTTGAAGAGCCATCCGTTGAGATCCCATTCTGCCATTAGCGAGGCGTAGCGATCGTTGAGAAATTCCAGGTTGGACAACAAGTAAAAAGTGTTGTCTTCAATAATATAGGAGGTGTTTACTGCTGGGTGTATCAGCAGAGGGAAAGGCACCTTGCTCCATTGTGCTCCAGCTTTGGCATCGAGATCGAGCTTTCCGAATTGCCTTAGATACAAACGTTTGTATAGCCCTAATTCAGTGATGTTATAGTTGTATTGCCCACCCAGGAAACCGTCAATTCCACGCGTGTAACTGAGAGAGAGGATGGGGGCATCGTGGTTCACTTTCACACGGCGCTGCTTGGTGTTGATGTAGGTGACGTTGGGCTCATACGACACACAAACCTTGAACTCAGAGGTGGTGATGCCTGAAAGCCATTTCGCAGGGTCGTTTGTGGGAGTCCCTGCACCATTTAGGCGCTGATAAAAAAGTGCGTCAACAGGATGGCTTCTGGTGCTGGTGAACTGGGCATTGAACTTTATGCCTTGTTCCCATTCGCGGGTATAGTCAATATGCAGTTCGCGGATATGGTTGTATTGGTCCACTTTTGACGCATGCAGTGCGGTAAACATATTGTCTTTGTCTGTTGGCACATACCGGTCATAAGGTGACATGACATCGTCCCACCAATACACACTTAGATTATGCTGCGGGAACTCACGTGGCAAGTATGCTTTTTTGTTGAAAGAGTAGGTGAGTTGTCCCTTCCAATATACATGATGAGTTTTTGTGCCGTAAGATGTATAGCCATTAGCAAAGAGATGTGGCGACAGATGGGCTGTGGTGAGGGCTGAAGCACGGAGGCGTAGCCCATCGTAGTGGTTGGCAGAGATAATGGTGTTGACAGGACCTATGTCTATCTTGCTGGGATGGATTGAATCGCCCGTCTCCACAAAGTTCTCCACTAATGCCTTGAATCCGAAGAGCACGTATTTGAAGCCTTTGATGTGTGTGAGCCTGTCCAGAAAACTATCCATCTTGCTCTCCGAAGAGGAGAGTTTCACTTGCCGGTAGTCGTTCCAGTAGGAGTCATCGTGCATGGAGGCATCGGGTTCTCGGAACACATTGCCCTTGATGTGTTTGAAGAGGGAACGAGGAATAGGCTCGAAAGATACGTCTGACATACGAGTGACACGCTGCACTTGAAACTTTCCAAGCCATTTGGTCAGTTGCAGCTCTACCAGCATGTCGTTGGTGGAAGTGATGCGCTCGCCCGTCTCGAGTTCGGTGAAATCTTGAGCTATCATCATATTCTCTACAAAGTTCACGTCGCTGCGACGTGGCAGAGTGAGTTCCACACGGCGAACTTGGTATGTAGAGTCTGGGGTGAGAAGGATGTACAAGTGGCCGGAGAATCCGAAATCCTGCTGATTGTTAGGTAGAAAACCTACGTCAACCACTTTTTCCTTCTCCATGTAGATGGTGTCTTGCAGATAGTAGCGATAGAACGAAATGGCATTGTCAGCGATGGGTGAGCGGAAAGGGAACTGTAGCAGGCGGCACTCGTTGTCATAGATGTTGACATCTGTGAAGACATCCTTCAGCGTTGTCGTAAAGATTTCACCTGAATTGACGAGTTCTGATACACCCTTATTGCTTTCCCCTTTGATGACTTGTTTCTCCGATTGAGGGTCTTTCCGATAATACACTTCCGAAAGTGTTTCGTCAACTGTCAGTGGCAAGATGAGTTTACCTGTCTGCGGGGAGCGCTCCACATGATCTTTCATGAAAGCAAAACGCTTGTATTCATTCTCTTCAAACACCTTGTCACTCACTTCGTTCAGTGAGAACGTCATTTTCTCATACTTGGTATAAGTGAAATAGTCTTTGGAGCGGAGATCACTCTGTCGCTTGTTGGCAATCACTTTCTTCATCAACTCTACAGCAGGGTTGTTCTTGCGGCTGTATTTGCCTTTCTTTGCTGACACAGTTACGCCAGACAGCGTTTTTGTGTCGGGTACCAGCTTGATGGTTAGGTCTTTATTCTTTCCGAACTCTTTCAGCTTGAACGTCTGTGTCTGGTATCCCATCGACGCAATTGTCAACACCCTCCACGTGCTGTCTTCTTTGATGACGAAGCTACCGTCTTCCTCCGTCTGCACCCCCACATTCTTACTCTCGTAGTACACGTTCACATAGTCGAGCGGCTCACGTGACTTGCTGTCTATGACCTTGCCTGTCACCTGCGCATGTGTCGTCATATATGTACATAACAGTACAAATAGCATCACCCCAAATCCCGTCAAACGTGTTCTCATTTCTGAATGATAGTTGCTGGCAAGTCCTTTATATTATAGATAATGTAAGTGGGAACTGATTCATCAACCTTTTCCTCATTCCATCCCAGCCCTTTCAGCCACATGGTCTGACAACCAATAGCTGTAGCCGGGAGAATGTCTTTTGAGTAACTGTCACCTACGACAATAATGTCCTCTGCGGGAAGTTCTTCTGGAGTCTTTCCCGTCACTTGGCGGAGGGCCTCTACACCCAACTGGAATATTTGAGGGTCAGGTTTGCGTACTCCGACTACAGCACTCTCCACGATGTGCTGAAAATATTCCAGCTGGAAGTCCTTGAGGATAGTTTCGATGTTGCCATAGAAGTTGCTGACCAGTACCAACGGGTAGTGCTGTGCCAATTGGGCGATGACGGGACGGCTGATTTGTAGTATTTGTAGCACATGTTGATAGCAGTAGTGGGCTACTGCATCACTCTGATTCTTTCTTGTAGTTTCATCTACCTTCCAAATACCACGTTTCACCAAGTCTTTCGTCTCTAGGTCGCACTTGATGATGAGCAGGTCGAGAAAGTTGTGGTGAGGTTGGATATAGGGATGTTTGGCCAAGGCACGCTCTGCAACCACGTAACTATGGCGGAAATCTTCTTTGGATATAGGAATGCCGACATGTTCGTAACCCATCCACAACACCTCGCTCCAATGCATGGCGTTTGTGTCAATCGTGCCTCCGTAGTCGAATATGATGCCTTGAATCATGAATCTGTTACAATTTACTGTTCAGTTGTTTACAAAAACTTTCATGCGTGCGACGCATATAGAGATATAGCCAAGTGAGCAACGTGAGTTCCACCAACATATACAACCAAGGGAAGTCAATGAGGCATGCTATATAGAGCGTGATGGCACGCGTGTTGAATGTCAGAATGTTGGCCCATTTCATCAAAGGCAGGCTTAACTGGCGGAATTCATCACGGAATGCCTGCGGAATGTTTTCCGTGGCTCCATACTTCTCTTTGAGTGTCTGCCTGAGACGTTGGAACTGCGGTGTTTGTTTCTCCTGTCCATGAGTATAGTTGATATAGGTGAGCAGAAAGAACTTATATAAAATGTTGCCCTTCCAAGGTGTCTCTTCGTAGATTCTTTTCTGTTGGACAGATGAATCGAATTCGCTGCCAGCCTTACCCTTCAAGAAGAAGAGGTGAATTTGGCGGTAATAGTCGGAGAGTCCGCATTGACGTGCATGACAACCGATACCGGAAATCCATGCAAAGGCATAGAACACAAGGGTGGCAATCAGTGTGTTGCGGTTGGTGTTTTCAATTCCTAACCATTGGAACTCGAGGGTGTGATGGAAGTAGAAACGGATGGTAAGTGCATGATAAATGGCCAAGAACCATACATCGCCAGCCGCGCCATCGAGGATACGCCCCAATTGTGTCTTCTTTCCGGTTAGACGGGCTAATTGTCCATCAGCGCTGTCGTAGAAGTTTGCCCAAGCCAATAGCAAAACAGCACCGATGTTGTACATCAACCCTTCTGTTCCTTCTGTGCGGAAACTTCCGTGCACAAAGAAGAAAGCGGATGCGACACCAATAATCATCGAAAGGATGGTCACCGTGTTGGGATGAATGTCGAAGTAGTTAAAGAAACGTGTCCATTGATAGCCAATGGGACGAGTCCACACAACATCAAGCCACTCTTCGGTATCACCCGATTTGAAAGTCTTTTCTATCGTATCCTTCATCGTTGCAAAATTCGTTGAGCAATCGCCTCCGCAGCCCTCGCTCGACACGAGGAGAAACTGGGAAAGTCATTAAAGTCAATAAACCAAAATTCTCCATCTTCATCAATCACAACATCGCCACCATATACCGGCACTCTCAGTTTCTTGGCCAGCATGTCGGCATAGAGTTTGATACGGCTGGCATCAAAGGCATAGCCTTTCTCCTTTCCATTCACTTCTTCTTGCCCAAACTTAGAGTGTCCCTCGCTGGCGTACTGCCAATGGAAGAAGTTTGTGCCCTCTACACCATAGAACTTCACTAAGTCACCACGCTGATGCTCCTGTGCCATCCATAAATGCACATTGCGCTTTTCCATAGCCTTCAGTGCTTTACTTACATCTTCCTGAGTGCGGCAGAACACCACATCTTCAGGCACCACAGCACTACCATCACAGTTTTTCAGCCAGAGTGGGGGAATGATGTCCTCCTTGCTTTCTGTAGAGCAAAACATCAAGCGATGCTGCTCACCCACAAGGAATTCTGGTTGGGGGATACCGGCATCCAGCATTCGCGAGGCCACAGAAGCTTTGTTTGTACAAGTCAAAATGCCGTCAATGCTGTTGAGGAATTTCTGTTGAGTTGCCACATCTGTATCCTTCTCCAAAATAACCAGGGAGTAGATGTCACGTGCCATTGTAAACACTCGGTCGTAGGGCGTATAGTTAAAACCCACCATCTCGTTTTCACAAATGGTATCCACTTCGTTTCCCAAGGATTTTAGTTCATTGGCTACCGACGTAAAGATGGCAGCATCGTTACTCGCCATGTTGGGCGAATAGACAGTTCCTCTGCTAATTCCAACTATTTTCATGATTGATTCCCTGTGTTTAATTCCTTACTCAGCATTCTTTACAGTCCGCTTTTTTGTTTCCATTTCCCACCTTCATCAGTAACAGGCCTATAGCTGTCCAAACGAGTTCACGCACCCTACAAATGATGCTGACAAAGAGACCTATTTCTGCCGTCATGCCCATTTGAGCCACAGACATGGCAAAACCACCTTCGCGACCTCCCAACTGAAGGGGAAGGAAGAATAGCAAATTGGCAAAGAGGCTGGTGAAAGAGAGAATGAGGAAGGCATACACGAATGTAAGGTTCCCGCCAGTGTCTGCATCGAAAAGAATCAGCATAAAGTAGATTTCAAGGCTCTGAAGAAAACGCCCCACGTACTCAAGAAAAAAACTTCCGTAGAAACTGCGGCGGTTCTGTGACTGGAGTTCTGAAATTTGTTGATCGATCTTCTGCAAGTCCTCTTGGTGGTTCTCTGAAAATGTATGGGCCCAATTCTTCAACCCCGGGATGTGTCCGATGAAATGAATCAGTTTGACAACCATCCCGTTTCTATACCCACGAATGAAGAGGTAGATACCTGCCGCACAGAAACAGAGCATGAACAGCAATACACTCACCATGCCTATGCCGATAGGTAGAATTCCGAATAGAGCAAGTGCTACATATACCACAATGCTGGAAACCCAAAACCAAAAGTGGGAGAAGATATGCATCATCGCAAAGAGGAGCACGCTGGAGGTGGCTCGTTGGGTACCAATGTAGGGCTTCAGTTCCAGAATTTTATAAGGTTCTCCCCCCATCAGTCCTGCTGGTGTAGCATAATTGAGAGCGAAGCCTGTGATGGTAAGTTTCAATATCTTCCAAAATGGAACGGGACAGTCGCCAGAACCAAGGATAATGGTGCGCCACGTGAAAGCATTCATGATATATAGCACCACCCAGAGCCCCAAAATGGCAAAGAGCCAATACCCCGCATGACAAATATCTCGCCACAGTTGGTCAAATGACACCTTAAATGTGAACAGCATCACGACAACTGCGATGAGTCCGAAGGCAAAGAAGATATTGCGAGTGGTATTCTTCATCTGCTTGAATGAGAAAAATGACCCTATGCAGGCTAATTAATTTTCCTCTTCTGTCACTTGGTCGAGCTTCAGTTTGTCGGAGTCGTCACGTTTTTCAAAGTACTGGCGTTTCAGCGGGTTGCTGCGCTCCTGATCGAAACGGGTTCTGTTTTGGGCCATGTCCACAGCCATATAGATGGCTTGGCGGAAGGCTTGCTCATCCACTTGATTCTTGCCAGCCATCTCATAGCCGACTCCTACAGCAGGAGCGGTGCGCAGCACGGAGAGGCCTGCTGTGTAGTTGACACCTTCATCCAAAGACCATGCCTTGAAGGCGGATACACCTTGGTCATAATACATGGCTAAGATGGCATCGAAATGGTTATGGTTACCTGAACCAAAGAAATCTTCTGCAGAATAGGGACCTACACAGCGCACACCACGCTTGAAGAGCTCATCTATTACTGGCGCAATCACTTCTTGCTCTTCTTTGCCTTCCGCACGCGGGTTGAGCGCTAAAACAGCGATGCGTGGATTGTCTATGAAGAAGTCGCGCTTGAGCGTATTATGCAGAATGACCAGCTTCTCTGCGATAGTCTCCTTGTTGATATGGGCTGGAATTTCGCTGACAGGCATCTTGTCGGTCGCCAAGGCAATGCGCAGATTGTTGCTGACAAATATCTTTAAAGCTTTCCTTTCCTCTTCCAGCTGCTGCTCAATGTATGAGGTCTGCCCCTTGAACGCTTCGCCATTTTCCAGACGAATGGTGTTGTTGTTGAGTGGAGCTGTCACCAAAGCATCAATTGTGCCTGCTTTCAAATCGGCAAGAGCGCAGTCCAAAGAGATGCGTGCAGCAGTTCCAGCATCTTCTGTCGCCTGTCCCAAGTCAATCTTCAGTTCTTCTTCGCCAAAGCAATTCACCATGTTGACATGGCCATGCTTAGCCTGTTCTGCAGAATCAACCACTTGGAAACTTGTCTGGCATTCCAGTGCTTTGCGGTGATAGGTTGCTGTTTTGGGCGAGCCGTAGATAACAGGGGTGCAGACAGATGCCATTTCCTCTGCCTCAAACGTTTTCAATATCAATTCATAGCCAACACCATTGATGTCGCCATGTGTAATGCCTATTTTAATCTTTTCCATGTTCTTTCTTTGTATTATCGTCTTCACTTGGAGTTTCTAAGGTATATAATGCTGCTTCGAGTCGTCGAAGCATAGTGCGCTTCATCTTTTCGGGCGCATAGACAAACCCTTCCACAACGATGACACGTCCATTTTTTGCGTCGATGCGTGAATGACTTACGAAGGGACCGCCCATAGCATCGTTGCGCATTTCCCACAATCCACGCGCTTCCATCGCATACATACCGTTCACACTGATGTTTTTAGTCCACACAAACTCGGGGTTTGTCTGCATCCACATGCCGGGGTGCCCGCCAGGAATGTTGCGCTTCATCACGGTGTCGCGCAAAGCAATATAAGGCTTCTTGGTGAACATCTTTTCGCTCACATAAGGCAGGGAGTAGATGCAAATATTCTGTATGGACGAAAGGCCGTCGTCGCTGGCCCAGATGAAGTTTTCGCCCACTTTCATTTTCTTGATGTCAACTGGAATATAGAACTCGCAATCAAACATCTCTTTCACTTTCTTGGCAAACTTCACGTTGTGCTCAAAATAGAGGTCATTCGCCTCGCGGTTGATTTCTGTGCTTGTAATCAGGCTCTCAATGCCCTTGGCATGCTCCGTGATATATATTGATGCTTCCACTTGGCTGGGAGCATTGAGGGTCATGATGAGCTGAGGGGTGGAATGTACATCCTTCTCCACCGTCAGCTTGGCCTTGGTGTATTCATTGCCAATGTGGATGTGAAATATATTTCGGAACAAGTTTGTAATCTTGTCGAAGTGCTTTTCTGTAATGTGGCTCTTGTGAAACTGTGGCTCGTCCTGTGGAAGACCTCTCAGAGGTTTATCTAAAATGTTTTGGATGGATTTGCCTGCATAGCCTGTCCACACGCTGTCGTCTGCCACTACCATCACTTCGTAGGGGTTACCCGATGAGGCTGGTGTCAGCAAGCTCGCACTTCTGCGGCGACGTCCCGTATTCGTTGGTTCGTCGCAAGCGGAGAATGCCAATGCTGTCAGTAAAAGTATTGCGATAAGTTTCAGTTTCATTTCGTTTGATTTTCAAGTTGTTTCTTTGTAGTTAGCAATCCGCATGCTGCCCAGATATCTTGTCCTCTTGATGCGCGGATGGTGGCGGTGATGCCATGATTGTTCAGATAGTCGCGGAAATGTTCCATGGTGGCCATGTCCACCTCCTTCAGAGGTACATCTGGCACCCGGTGCCAACGTATCAGATTCACGCGGCAGTCTAAACCTTGCAAGAGCTTCAGCAGTTCCTTGGCGTGAAGCGTCGAGTCGTTGGTGCCGCCAAACATGGTGTATTCAAAGGTGATGCGTCGCTGATGGCTCCAATCGTATTCCTTCAGCAAGGCAATGATGTCGCTGATGGGGAACTGCTTTTCTGCAGGCATCAGTTGCAAGCGCTGCTCATGAATGGGCGAGTGGAGTGAAACAGCCACATGGCACTCGCTCTCGTCCAGCAGGCGCCGCATCGTTGTTTTCAGTCCTACTGTTGAGATGGTGATGCGTCGAGGGCTCCAAGCCCAGCCGTAGTCAGCGGTTAGAATCTGTGTTGATTTCAGTACATTGTCGAGATTGTCGAGCGGTTCTCCTTGACCCATATAGACAATGTTGCTCAGCGGTGTCTTGCCTTCAGCGGCTACAAGCTGGTCAACGGTGTAGATTTGGTTGAGGATATCCCTGACAGTCAAGTTGCCTTGCCAGCCCTGCTTGCCTGTCTGACAGAAAAGGCAATTCATTTTACAACCCACCTGACAGCTCACACATAAGGTGGCTCGGTCTCCATCGGGAATATAGACAGTCTCCACAAACTTGCCGCTCTCAGTGGGGAAAAGGTACTTCATCGTACCATCCTTGCTGCGAGTGGTTTCTATGGGTTCAGCACACCCCACACAAAACAACGAATCCAACTTCTCGCGGTTTGCCTTAGAGAGGTTGGTCATTTCATCGATGGCACGCACATGCTTGCCGTATATCCATTGCGCCATTTGTTTGGCGGTGAATTTAGGCATAGAGAGTTGCAGGCACACGTCCTGCAACTCTTCCAGTGTCATACCTAATAGTGGGGTCTTGTTCATTTACAATTTGACAATTAACAATTATGCCATCCGGTTTGTTGGCCGGATGGAGAAAGTCGCTAAGCGCGTGGGCTTATTACCATGCGAACAATGGGTAGTTCTTCATGGTCTCGTTCACCTCACCGCGAACTTTGGCGATAACTGCCTCGTTTTCTGGGTCGTTGAGCACTTCCTCAATCCATGCTGCAATCTTCACCATGAGGTCTTCCTTCGCGCCGCGAGTGGTGATGGCTGGTGTGCCAAGACGGAAACCAGAAGTCTGGAATGCAGAACGAGTGTCGAATGGCACCATGTTCTTGTTGATGGTGATGTCAGCAGCTACAAGGGCATTCTCTGCCACCTTACCAGTCAGGTCTGGGTACTTCGTACGGAGGTCAACCAGCATAGAGTGGTTGTCTGTACCACCGCTCACGATCGCGAAACCGCGCTTCGTCAGTTCGTCAGCCAATACAGCTGCGTTCTTCTTCACCTGCTTAGCATACTCCTTGAACTCAGGCTTCAGTGCCTCGCCGAATGCTACAGCCTTGGCTGCAATCACGTGCTCCAGAGGACCACCTTGCTGTCCTGGGAATACGGCAGAGTTGAGAAGTTGAGACATCTTCTTCACTACGCCCTTTGGAGTTGTGTAGCCCCATGGGTTGTCGAAGTCCTTGCCCAGCAGAATGAGACCGCCACGAGGACCACGGAGCGTCTTGTGTGTGGTAGTTGTCACGATGTGAGCATACTTTACAGGATTCTCGAGCAGGCCTGCTGCAATCAGACCTGCAGGGTGAGCCATGTCAATCATCAGAAGGGCGCCCACCTCGTCTGCAATCTTGCGCATACGAGCATAGTCCCATTCGCGGCTGTAAGCTGAACCGCCACCGATGATGAGTTTGGGCTTGTGTTCCTTGGCAAGAGCTTCCATCTCATCGTAATCCACACGGCCTGTCTCCTTGTTGAGGTTGTAGCCTACAGGCTTGTAGAGGATACCAGATGTGTTGACGAGAGAACCGTGAGAGAGGTGACCACCGTGGTCGAGGTTCAGCCCCATGAACACATCACCTGGCTTCAGCACAGCCAGCAGTACAGCAGCATTAGCCTGTGCGCCAGAGTGGGGCTGTACGTTGGCATACTCAGCACCGAAAAGCTGGCATGCACGGTCAATAGCCAACTGCTCAATTTCGTCCACCACTTGGCAGCCGCCATAGTAGCGGTGGCCAGGATAACCCTCGGCGTACTTGTTTGTGCAGTAGCTACCCATAGCTTCCATGACCTGGTCGCTTACGAAGTTCTCCGATGCAATCAATTCGATGCCTTTCAGCTGACGCTGATGCTCTTTCTCGATGAGAGAGAAGATAACGTTGTCTCTTTCCATTTTATGCTTTTATTGTGTTTATTGTTTTGTTTCTGTTTGGATTTTCCCTAAAAATCATGCAAAAGTATGAATAATTCTTGTAATAGGCAAACGATTTGTAAATATTCAAACAAATCCATCGTGGATTAGTAGATTGGATGTGTTTTTTGAAGAACAGATTGAAAAAGTCGGTAGATAGGAAGTCTTTGATTAATTTCTATGAAGACCCGCAATCTGTTAGTGTTCATCAATGGCATCAATGACAATGAGCGACGTGTCCGAGAGAATGCTGAATACCTTCAAGCCCTGCTCAAGATATACGCATAAAGTAATGGCAGCGCATATTTTATTTATAAATGGTAAGGTGTTAAAGGAGCCTTGAACATTGTATGTTGCTAAGATGAGGCTTAAATGCAGCTTTTTTTATCAAAATCTTTTTTCGTTCTGAATATAAGTTGTACTTTTGCAATAGAGATAAAGAAACATCATAAAAAAAATCCATGAATATGATATTCCGCCCATCAAAGGAAACTTATATTTGGGATGAAGGCTATGCCTATCCCACTGAGCAGGAACGCATGATGACGTTTGTCAGTTCCTGTATCGAATCCGTTGCATTGGCTCTGAAGGAATCTCCTTCTGCCATATTCCAACGCATGAATAAGGTGGGGTTGATTCATGATTATTTGATGGCTTGTTATGACACGCTACACACAGAGAGCCGCGAGAATGTAACTGCCGATGTGATAGAGACATTAAAGTATTGGGAAGAGAAGAAAGGAGGGGTACGATGAAAGTATATCATGGTTCTATTGTTGAGGTGGTTCATCCCTTGGTGTCATTAGGACGACAAAACCTTGATTTTGGTGAAGGTTTTTATGTTACTGATATGAAAGAGCAAGCTGTGCGATGGGCGGAACGGATGGGGAGAAGGAAATTGACTGCACCTGTTGTGAGTGTTTATGATTTTGATTTGGAAGAGGCAAAGAAGATATGTCAATATTTGAAGTTTGAAGCATACGATAAGACATGGCTTGATTTTATTGTGGGCAATCGTAAAGGCCGTAATTTGTGGAAATCGTATGACGTGGTGGAAGGTGGCGTCGCTAATGATAATGTGATTGATACGGTCGAAGACTATATGAATGGTAGAATGTCGGCAGAAGCGGCATTGATGGAATTGTCAAAGCATCAACCCAACAATCAAATTTGTATTCTGAATCAATCTATTGTTGATGCTTGCCTTCAATTTGTTGAATCCCAAACTGTTTAGATTATGTTACGCCCTGATCAGATGTGGTATAAAATAGGAGGAATAGTAATGGCGCTTGCTGAGCAACTCAACATTACTCCCGAACGTGCGTTAGAATTGTTTTACACGTCTAAAACGTGTGAAGAATTGCACGACCCTTCCACCTTGCTTTACACTTTCGGAAATCGATATATAGCAGATGAAGTGATTGCTGAGTATAGGGGAATGTGAGGAAGCTTTACTAACCAGAACTTTCATTCTGTATCCATCATTTTATCTGGCAATAGGCCATAAACAAAGGGCTCGTAAACTAACGATTATTTACGAGCCCTTTGTCTTATAATTGAGCGTCAATAAATTTAAGTGCTCTTGGCTCTTGTCTTTGGGTCTTATGAAGAGAATCTGTATCTACTATGTTTTTCGAATACTTTTCGGGCATTGTCTGATAGCGTGTTCCCTGGAATATTACAGACGAAATCGATGTCACATACGACAATGAGTTTATGACGAGCTCTACTTATTGCAACATCATGAAGTCTTTCTTTCTGTGACAAGCGTAACACACCGTCTGTAACATTTGTAACACACCGTGTGTTGCATATGTTACACAGGCACTGTTACGGATGTTGCATAAGCACATGGAAGAGTTGTCTGTATAGCGCGCCTATTGTGCGTTTGTGGGTGTGACGGTGAAGAGAAATGTTTTGTAGATTGAAACACTTTTCGTATCTTTGCAAATACAAATTTAAAACCAAACAAACACGAGATGGAAACTCCAGCCTTGAATATAGAGAAACTACAGAAGAAAGTGGCGCAATGCCAGCGCTCTGAATGCCCTTCGGCAAAGGTGTGTCTGCGTCAGATTGTGCGCAGCAAGTGTGATAAAACCTTGGAAACCGTGCTGATGGTGAATCCAGATGCCATTGTGATGAAAGGGGACAAGTGTCAAATGTATAAGGATGCCAATGGCACTACATACGGTGTTGGCTTTGAACACTATTTCGACCTGCTCCCATACAAGGAAGCCAAGGCGGCTTATGCTGTGCTGCTGGCTTATTTCAATAATCGTACCCAATTGGGCCGTTACCGCTCCGGACAATTACGCATTTCACCAGAACGCAAAGCAGAAATAGACGCTTCCCTTCGAGCAAACGGCGTGTCAGTACCTTTTGAGTGCGACGCGTATGAAGTGGACTTGTAAAATGGTTGCCCCTCCCATGAATAGAGCGTAAAAATATTAGGTGTAAATACGGATGGCTATTTTCGTGCTTTGACACGAATGGTAGCTTATATTGGGGAACGAAAGAAAATATCAAGAAAAGATTATTTGTATTGTTTTATAGTATTGTGCTGCGTTATTCGTAACTTTGCGATGAAATCTAAAACCTAGAAATAAAATGATTGATAAAGAATCTGGATACGTATATATACTGACTAACCCCAGTTTCCGTGAAGATTGGGTAAAGATTGGTAAGAGTTCACGCCCTGTGGATGTGAGAAGCAAGGTTTTCTATAAATAGGATTTAATATGGCAGCAAGCTCAAATAAAGGATGATGATTTGCGCAACAGGATTGATGCGGAATTAAAACGTCTTTTGAAGCAGAAGAAATTCGGCTTGGTGTTTGAGGATCATATGCCTGAGGGACTCAACGAGGGTCCTATATATCCTACTCTCAGAATAATGGACCAAGTTTTGCATGCTCCCGATAAAGACTTATGGCATGCGTTGATAGAGGCAGACAATTATTATGCCCTGCAGCTCTTGGCTTATCTATATCCGGGAATGGTAGATTGCATCTATATTGACCCGCCATACAATACTGGTGAACAATGATTATGTTGATTCTTCCGACCAATATCGTCACTCCAAATGGCTATCAATGATGAAGCGCCGTTTGCTGTTGGCAAAGAAGTTGCTGAATCCGAAAGACTCTGTGCTCATTGTCACTATCGATGAAAAAGAATACCTACATCTTGGATGTCTGCTGGAGGAATTGTTTCCAGAGGCAAAGATACAGATGATTAGTAGTGTAATTAATAATGGCGGTTCAATGCGCTCAAAAGAGTTTACTCGTGTAGATGAATATTTGTTTTTTGTTATGTTGGGCGGCAGTGGCCCTGAGCAATTACCATTAGAAAAAGAGTGGCTTGGTAATGTTAAGCATACAACAACAGAAAAACTTCGTTGGCGAGAATTAATGCGTTATGGTGATAATGGAAAAAGAAGTGCACGCCCCAATCTATTTTATCCAATATTTGTTTCTAAAGCAGGCGATAAATTTGTTGGAGTGGGAACTCCATTACCTTGGGATAAAAACATTAGTGATATTGAAGTGCCACAAGGGACTGTTGCGGTTTGGCCAATTCGCCCAAATGGAGATGAAGGCACATGGGGATATGATGGAAAAGGTTTACTCAAGCTTCAGGAAAAAGGATATGTCAAACTTGGTCGTTTTAACAAGAATAGCATGGCTATTACCTTCATTCAACCTGGGTGGCAAAAGAAAGTTGAAAGTGGAGAAATTAAAATTGTGGGATATGCGACAGATGGTTCTATTATAGAAAGCAATGATGGCTATACCGCAAAATATGCCCCTAAGACACAATGGGCAATATCTACACATTCAGCATCTGAGTACGGAACGAAACTCATACAAAGTATAATCGGAAAGCGTTTTTCTTTCCCAAAATCCCTTTATGCTGTCCACGACACTATCAGATTCTTCGTTGCCAACAAGCCCAATGCATTGATTGTGGATTTCTTTGCAGGCTCAGGCACAACTCTTCATGCTGTTAACCTGCTGAATGCAGAAGATGGTGGCAATCGTCGCTGTATTATGGTGACCAACAACGAGGTGAGCGAACAGGAGGCTAAGACGCTGACAAAGCAGGGCTTTAAGCCAGGCGATGAAGAATGGGAACGATTAGGCATAGCCCGATATGTGAACTGGCCTCGCACAGTATGTTCTATAGAAGGACACGATGTGAACGGACAACCGCTGAAAGGTGAATACTTAGGCACAGACCACAGGCAGATGAAAGAAGGATTTGAATCTAACTGTGTATTCTTCAAACTTGACTTCCTCGACAAGACGCAAGTTGCATTAGGACGCCAGTTCCGCGAACTTCTACCAATGCTGTGGATGAAAGCGGGCGCTTTTGGTCAATGTCCACAATTGGAGAAAGACGGTGTTCCAGAAATGCTTGTATTGCCAGAAAACCACTTAGCTGTGCTGACAGACGAGAAATCTTTCGGGCAGTTTGTTGATGAAGTAGATAAGCATGAAGACATTACAATGATATATCTTGTAGTAGATAGTGACATGATGTATAAAGAAATGGCGAAACATTTTCCAAAGAGGCAGACATGCCAGTTATATCGTGACTACTTAGATAACTTTAGAATTAACGTGACAAGATGACCGAAAAAGAACTTATAGAACTATGTAGTCTTGGTGAATCCACGACAGTGCAATACAAATTGGAGTTCACCACCCAGAAGCAGATAGCTGAGGAGTTGGTTGCCTTCGCTAATACCCGTGGTGGCATCATCGTATTTGGCGCTGAAGACAAAACAGGTAGAATGGTTGGACTGACTTACGAACAAGTGCAGTACACCTCGCGTGAGTTGGGAAATGCAGCCAACGAACAGGTGCGTCCCGTTATTTATATCGAGACGGAGACAGTAAAACATGATGGTAAGGCTTATGTGATTGCATACGTGAAGAATGGTGCCTATAAACCTTATAAGGACTTGGCTGGAAATATTTGGGTAAAGCAGAGTTCGGATAAGCGTAGGGTGACAGAAAATGTAGAGATTCGTCGTTTATTGCAAAACTCACACCAATATCAGGCTGATGCTGATGGTGTGGAAGGTTCTACGGAAGATGATATTGATACAAAGGCATTGGATAGTTATTTTATTCACGTGTATAATAAAGAGATAGACGACTTTAAGATGCCTCGCAGAAACGTGCTTCGTAATGCTCATATCATTGACGATATGGGACGGCTGACTATTGCAGGGTTAATGTTCTTTGCAAAAGAACCTCAACAGTACCGCCCTCAGCATTGCATTAAAGCAGTGTGGTTCTACGGCAACGAAATGAGTGGTACTAAATATCGTGACAGTCGAGACATTACGGGTACGATACCAGAGATGTATGAAGAGGCTATGAGGTGGGTGAAATCTTGTTTGCATCGTCCGCAAAACGCCCAGTCATTCAATAGTGTCGGCGAATTGGAAATACCAGAGGTGGTGCTGGAAGAGCTGATACAGAATGCCCTCGTACACCTTGATCTGTTGAAACCTGCAGCAATCCGGTTGTTAGTGTTTGATAATCGCGTGGAAATTATCAATCCTGGTAGTCTGCCTGACGGGCAAACAATCGAAGAAATAATGTTGGGTAACTCTGACCCAAGGAATATGTTGTTGGCACAATTTGGTTCAAATACGATGCCGTATAGAGGATTGGGCTCAGGTATTCCTCGTGTGATGGCATCTGGTAGCGATGTAGAGCTGATAGATCGTCCTGATGGTAACCAATTTATTGCTCGCATCTGGCGTACTACCCAAAAGGATGATTCTACTACCCAAAAGGCTAATGAAAACCTTATTGATACTACCCAAAAGGATGAAGCAACTACCCAAAAGCCACTAAACACTACCCAAAAGAGAATTTTAGAGTATTTGAAGAACTACCCAAAAGCCACAAGGCAGAATATTGCTGAAGCCTTGGGGGATATAACTGCAGATGGTGTAAAATTCAACATCGGACTATTGCAGCGATATGGGGCACTGAAACGTGTGAATGGCAGAAAGAATGGTGAATGGGAAGTTAATCCTCTTTATTTAAAGTAATTATTTTATGTTAGACGAACTTATAACCTTTCAGAAACGAGCATTAGAGAAGTTGCGCAACCATTGTGCGGCAGCTCACAATGAATATAAGAATAGCAGAGAGAATCAGGTTGTTTCCTTCACTGCCCCAACGGGTGCCGGCAAGACCATCATCATGTCGGCTCTGATAGAAGACATCTTGTTTGGTGACGAGAAGTTTGTTGAGCAGCCTGATGCCATTTTTGTATGGTTGTCGGACTCTCCAGAACTAAATTTGCAATCGAAGGAGAAGATTGACACAAAGGCAGACAAGATAAAACTCAACCAATGTGTAGTAATCTCTGACGATTCTTTTGACCGTGAGACACTGGAGGAAGGACATATTTATTTTCTGAATACACAGAAGTTGAGCAAGAGCAGTAATCTGACTCAACACTCAGACAATCGCCAATATACGATATGGGAGACGTTAGCAAACACAATATATGAGAAGGCTGACAAACTATACTTTATCATCGATGAGGCGCATCGTGGTATGAAAGGAACTGATGCAGGACGTGCTACCACCATCATGCAGAAATTCATCTTAGGTAGTGAGAAAGATGGACTTCCTCCTGTGCCAGTAGTTATAGGAATGTCTGCAACAATTGAACGTTTCAATCAGTTGGTAAAGAATTCCACAGCAACGAATAGACCTGTGCGTGTAAGTCCTGAAGAAGTTCGTTCTTCTGGATTACTGAAAGACAGAGTTATTATTTACTACCCCAAGAATATTAATGAACAGAAAGATATAGCCGTACTTCAAGCAGCAACAGATGAATGGATAGCAAAATGCCAACACTGGGAAACATTTTGTAGAGAGCAACATCATTGGATGGTAAAGCCTATCTTTGTTATTCAGGTGCTGAATGGTACGGCAAGCACTATCACGGAAACACCTTTAGATGAATGTCTTGCAAAGATTGAGGGGCGTACAGGTTTCACCTTTAATAAAGGTGAGGTAGTACATTCATTTGGAGATATTAAGGGGAACATAACAATAAATGGTCTTGATGTGCCATATTTAGAGCCTTCGAAGATACAAGACAACAAACAGGCAAGAGTGGTGTTCTTTAAGGAAACACTATCTACAGGCTGGGACTGTCCAAGAGCAGAGACAATGATGTCATTCCGAAGATATATTGATTCTACTGCTATAGCTCAGCTATTGGGCAGAATGGTGCGTACGCCAATTCAACAGCGCATAATGGTTGACGATATGCTAAATGATGTGCAGTTGTTCCTTCCTCACTTCGATAAAGAAAATGTTAAGAAGGTTGTTGACGAACTTCAAAACGAAGAAGGTGGGGAATTGCCGACTGATATTATGGATGAAGAAATCGGACATGGAACTTATGTAATGCTTACCTCAAAGCGTAATCATCACAAAGCGCCACAAAAAAATTATACCCTTCCACTATTTGGAGAAACAGATTATGGTGATAATGTAGAAACGAATAACTCAACACCTAAAAATTCTTCCGTAAGTCATACACCAAACCAGAATAAGCAATCAGCAGAAGGCAGCAATTCTGAACCTATAAATATAGAGTTTGAATATGATGGAATAGATCGTGAGAAGATAGTTGATTTTATAAATAGCTTGTCTCTGCCAACTTATCAGATACGTTCATTCCAAATGAATGACTATCTAAAATCATTATTCAGCTTATGCAACTTTCTTCTTTTATCAGGTTTAGATTTGAATGCAAGAGAGCAAGTTATAGACAAGATAATTGAAAGAATATTTGCCTATATTCAACAACTTAAGCAAAGTGGCAGATATGCAGAAGCAAAGGCTAAAGTGGAAAATTTCGAGATGCTTGCAAATGTGTATGATGCGTTCGGTGAAATAATAAAGGCAGAGCCCGTAAATAGCATTTTCTCTGAATCGAATGTTGATATAGAGAGACAATACAGAATAGCAGAGAAGAAATTAAACAATGAGGGAGTAGGCGCTGCGTATGGAAAGAAATATGATAATCCAGATAAGCAAGATACCTTCATGGTGGATGTTATATTGTTTGTCAGTGACGAGGAACAGTTACAGCAACTGCATGACTTTGCAAAGAGGGAATACCACAAGTTAAATGACGCCTATAGACATAAGACAACCCGTTTGTCGGATGCTCTTAAAACAAAATATAGAAACATTGTGCGAGATAGTGAGGAGATATCAAATGTCCCCTTCTACTTAGGCGAAAATATAATGTTCCGTAATGATGAAGAGGGTGAAGAATACAATGACCATCTGTTTGTAAATGAGCAGACGGGTGTGGTGTGCATCAAACTCAATAATTGGGAACAAAATGTGATAAAGGAAGAACGCAAGCGTGAGGACTATCGTTGTTGGTATCGCAATCCATCACGTGGCAGCGATGCATTAACATTGTACCATAACTATAAAGGTACAAAGAAACCATTCTATCCTGATTTCTTGGTTATCAGAAAAGAGAATGGAGGTGACTATATTATAGATATACTTGAACCACACGACCCTACTCGTGATGACAATGTGAGCAAGGCAAAAGCATTAGCTCAATATACAACAGAAAATCCATGTATTGGACGTGCTCAACTGATTCGCCAAACAAAAACAGCGACAGGTGATGTGCTCCGCAGGCTTGATTTTGCTGCACATAGCGAGTTGCGCGAGAAAGTTGCAGTTATTAACACGAATGAAGAATTAGACAATTTGTTTGTGCAGTATGGGGAGTAGATAATAAATAGAAAATAATTAAATATAAATGGAAATAGACACAACATCAATAAAAGGGGAAACATTTGAAAAAGATGTTTTCAGACTCATTTCGAACTGTTTAAGCCAAGACGAAGGCATTGTCTTTGGTGGGGAGTTTGAGAAGATAGCAGAGTTGTATATTGAACAGTTGAAAACAATATTTGAGTATGTGACAGAAAAGCCTCTTGTTTTGTACAATAGCAGGAAAACGCCTATCTTTCATTTTGCCTGTGCTTCGAACAATTCTACGGCAATCAAAATAGCAAGTTAAATCATCAATAAAAAGCAATCGAAATGAGAACAACAAAGATAGAATGGACGGACAAAACTTGGAATCCGATTACGGGGTGTACCAAGAAATCAACAGGTTGTGCTCACTGTTATGCGGAGGTGATGGCGAGACGATTGAAGGCGATGGGTTTGGAAAAGTATCGCAATGGATTTGGCTTGACCTTGCATGAGGATGATTTGGAGGAACCTATGCAATGGCAGAAGCCGCATAATATCTTTGTCTGTTCGATGAGTGACATTTTCCACGAGGATGTTCCTTTTGATTTTGTGGATAAAATCATGAATACCATCGTGAGAACTCCACAACATCGGTATCAGATTTTAACGAAAAGAGCAGAGCGGATGGAAGAGTATTTCAGTACAAGACTTATACCACGAAACGTGTGGTTGGGAGTGACTGTTGAGTGCAAGTCTTCCAAAGACAGAATTGACCATTTGAGAAAATTAGGTGCTACGGTGAAATTCTTGTCATGTGAGCCGTTGATTGAAGATTTGGGAGAGATGAATCTAGAGGGTATTGACTGGATTATTGTAGGTGGTGAGAGTGGCCCCAAGGCAAGACCGATGCAACCAGAGTGGGCCATCAACATCAAACGACAAGTGGAACAACAAGGTGCTGCATTCTTTTTTAAGCAATGGGGCACATGGGGAAGTGATGGCATTAAGCGTAACAAGCATGCTAATGGGAAGTTGTTGTTAGGTGAGGTGATACAACAAATGCCAGGAAGAAAAGTCGTATAAGGAATAATTACCTTTGTAAAAGACAGAAGATTGGTGGAGGAAAAATGAAAACTGGTGCTTTTATTGGAAATAGAATTTTTATATAGACATCATGCAGCCATTAGCAGAAAGATTGCGTCCGCAGACACTGGACGAGTATATCGGGCAGAAGCACCTTGTGGGCGAGGGAGCGGTGATACGCCGAATGATTGAGCAGAAGCGTATCTCGTCATTCATCCTGTGGGGGCCTCCTGGAGTGGGGAAGACCACACTGGCGAATATCATCGCCAAAACCTTGGATGTGCCCTTCTTTACGCTGAGCGCTGTCACATCGGGTGTGAAGGATGTGCGTGAGGTGATAGAGAAGGCAAAGGCCTCGTCGTTCTTTGGCAATGTGCGAGGTGGCGTGTCGCCCATCTTGTTCATCGACGAAATACACCGTTTCTCGAAGTCGCAGCAAGATAGTTTGTTGGGGGCTGTGGAGCAGGGAACGGTAACGCTGATTGGCGCTACAACGGAGAATCCTTCATTCGAGGTGATTCGTCCGCTGCTGAGCCGTTGCCAAGTGTATGTGCTGAAGAGCCTTGAGGTGGAAGATTTGCAAGGTTTGCTTGAGCATGCCTTGAAGACGGATGTGTTCCTGAAAGAGCGGGAAATAGACGTGCAGGAAACAACTGCTATGATGCGATATAGTGGAGGGGATGCTCGAAAGTTCTTGAATATCCTTGAATTGGTAACAGAAACATCTTCAATCATAAACGATGAAATCGTTACAGAGACACTTCAGCAGAATCCGCTGGCTTATGACAAGGACGGGGAGATGCACTATGACATCATTTCTGCCTTCATCAAGAGCATCAGAGGAAGTGACCCTGACGCTGCCATATACTATTTGGCACGCATGATTGAAGGTGGTGAAGACCCTATCTTTATCGCCCGTCGTCTGGTCATTTCTGCCAGTGAGGATATAGGACTGGCCAACCCCAATGCATTACTATTGGCAAATGCGGCTTTCGATACAGTATCGAAGATTGGCATGCCTGAAGGACGCATCCCTTTGGCGGAAGCAACGGTTTATCTGGCCACATCCCCAAAGAGCAACTCGGCTTATGAGGCCATCAACGCTGCCCTGGGATATGTAAAGGAAACTGGCAACCTGCCAGTTCCGCTTCATTTGCGCAATGCGCCCACCAAACTTATGTCCCAACTGGGATATGGTAAGGATTATAAGTATGCGCATGCCTATGAGGGCAACTTTGTGCAGCAGCAATTCTTGCCCGACGGCGCCACAGAGGCCCGCTTCTGGCATCCACAGGGGAATGCTTCGGAAAACAAGCTTCACGAACGAATGAAGCAATTGTGGGGTGAACGCTTTGAAAAGTGAAGTATTTCATTTCCGAAGGTTGAGTAAACCAAAAGCCGTTGAAAGAAAAAGCCCCGATTGTCATGATGACTCTCGGGGCTTTTGTGTTTCTTGTATGTTCTGTGATTTTCCTTTAGAAAGCGCTTTCCATGTGGAAATATAGACCTAAGCCATGTGCGTCTTCAATCTCGCTGGCGTAGATGTTGAAAGCGATGCGGATATGCTCTCGGTCTGCAAAAGGAACAGAGATGGTGGCATCAGCTTGAGAGTCGGAACCTGTCAGCGGTGTCACGATGGTCAGATTAAACGATTGAGAAGCTTGCTCAATAAAGCCTCCCAGCAAAGTGGTAGCATTGAGATCCTCTAGACGGTTTTCTACGCTGATGTGCACGGGAAACGGCATGGGTGATTGTTTTTTATCCATAGAAAGGTGCTTTTTTGTCATAAATAAGGTTAAAAATCCATGCTTTCGTTTAGTGGCACGGTATTAACCCTTATCTTTGCATTTAATTTGGTGACAAAGGTAAGTATTTATGCTGGAAACATTTGTTTTTTGTATCATAATAATTGGCATAGCAATGCTTTTATTGAGTGTGCGAGTGCTCTTCAAGAAGAATGGACGTTTCGTGAAGACGCATGTAAGCCAGTCAAAGGCCATGCGTGAACGTGGCATCACCTGTGTACAAAGTCAGGACTTTGCCATGCGCCACCAGTCGCCACATGCAATTAAAGAATAAAAAGAAAAGAAGAATATAACTAGTATGAAGAAAATGACTACAAGGGTCCTCAGTGGACTGATGATGACAGCCCTTGCTGCATCAATGGTATCATGCAACAAGGCAGGTGAAGAAGCTCCAGAAGCTGCAGCCACGCCAACTAAAGTAGCTACACAAAAAGCTGCAGGCTACAAGATTGCTTACGTGCAGATTGACACGCTCACTTCTCAGTATCAGAAGTGCAAAGATCTTGAAGACGAATTCACCAAGAAGCGTGCCAACGCAGAATCAACCATCAACGCCAAGGGCAAGACGTTCACGGCACAGATGCAGGAATTCAATCGCAAGTATCAGAGCAACCAGTTCACTCAGCAGCAGTTCGAGGCAGAACAGGCCCGTTTGGCTAAGTTGCAGCAGGATTTGCAGGACTTGCAGGCACGTCTGAGCAATTCGCTTCAGGAAGAGTACCAGAAAGAGTTCCAAGCGCTGACAGACACCATTCAGAATTTCACCAAGTCATATGCCAAGGAGAAAGGTTATGACTTCATCCTTTGCAAGTCGTCTGGTATTGACAATGTGCTCTATGCTAACGAAGCATACGATGTGACTGATGAAGTAGTGAAGGCACTCAATAAACGCTACTCAAAACAACCATCCAAGAAGGACGCTAAGAAATAAACCAGGCAGCAATACAAAGGGTATTCAAGCCAACAATACGACAAAACAAAAAGCGGTAGTGTAAGTTGAACTGTGTCAAGGCTATTGTCCTTTTTATATTAACCTCAGATGGGGGACACGATTTTTAATCGTGTTTTCCAGATGAGGAGCCT